>UQKM01000016.1 GCA_900541685.1 uncultured Collinsella sp. | reverse complement strand
CGTAGCGGGTGGTTTAAAGCTGGCCGCTGCGCGGCCAGCAGACTAAAGTCTTGAATAAAAAACCGCCCCGTATGGAGCGGTTTTGCCCTTTATATATCGAGCGCCTCGGCCATCGCTGCCGTAGTGATTGCCGTGGTTCCACAGCAACTGCCCACCATTGCGGCACCGCCATTTCTCCATTCGATGCATGCGCGCGCGAAAGCTTCGGGGTTCTCGTGCCATACGGGGCCATCCTGAGTCTGGACCAGATCGCCCACGTTGGGGCGCACCGTGACGGGAGTAGTCGCCGATGCAGCCATCCTGGGTACCGCCGCGTTCGCGGCCGCAAGCGAACAGCAATTAACACCAACCGAGTTTGCGCCGTGTTTTTCGGCGTACAAAACGGCTGCCTCGATGTTGAGGCCATCGCCCAACAGGTCGCCTTTATCGTCAACGACAAAACTCACCAGGACAGGCATGCCGTCGGCGGCATCTCGGGCGCCGGCAAGCATGGGCTGCAAATTACGGATAGACGTCACCGTCTCGATCAGCAGACCGTCAACACCAGCATTGAGCAAGGCGTGCGCCTGTTCGCGCGCAATGCCTCGGATTTCACGATACTCGGCAGAGTCCTCGGCAAACCACTCAATACCGATCGGGCCCATCGAGCCCAGCAGCAGCTGAGGGTGCGCCTGGCGAGCATCGTCGACGGCCCCGCGATTGACCTCCGCCACGGACGGCGCAATCTGGTCGTGCTTGAGGGCATAGCTTGATGCCTGAAAGGTGTTGGTAATGAGCACCTGCGCGCCGGCGGCGACATACAAGCGATGGATACGAGAAACGGTCTGCGGCTCTGCCAGATTCCAAAACGCCGGTGGAATGTCGGCGGCATCGTACTCACTCAACAGGACACTGCCCATGGGGCCCTGAGCCAACAAGGTCTCGCTCGACAAGCGGCGCATAAGTTCCTCGCCGCCAAAGCGGTTGTAATAACTCGTATCCATATATATCCCGCTATTCCTCGACGCTGATTCCCTGCTTTTCGAGATAGGCGAGCCAACGATTCATCGTGTCCTCGGAAAGCGCATGCTCCATCATGCAGGCCTCGGCATCGGCGCACTCAAAATCGACGCCGAGCTCCTGGACCAAAAACGTGCGAATCAGACGATGGCGATACCAGATAGCCGAGCCGACCTCGCGCCCACGGTCAGTCAGGATAACTTTGCCGTAGTGAGACTGCTCGACAAGCCCGGACGCCTTGAGAGCCGAAACCGCCTTGTTGACCGATGCCTTCGAGACGCCAAGGCGCTGTGCGATATCGACCGACCGCACGCCATTGGTCTCCCCATCTTCGCTTTCGATGCGAACCATGCACTCCAAGTAGTCTTCGTTCGCCACCGTTAGACGTAGCTCGCGCGAGCTATTTGTCGTATCCATGAACATCCGTCCCTTCTGCATTCAATGGCTGATTCTACCCCATCCAAGCGTCGCGGTATGCCGTGGCATACCGTGCTACAGTTCTTGTTGCACACGACGACCAAGATTGGAGCGGTCTTTATGGAAAACACCACCACGAGCCCCGATGTCCTCGAGCGCTTTTTGCGCTACGTCCAGATCAACACGCAGTCCGAGGATGCCAACTGCGACCAGGTGCCGTCGAGCACCGTCCAGTTTGACCTTGCCAACGTGCTTGCCGAGGAGCTGCGCGAGCTGGGTGCAACCGATGCCCATGTAACCGAAAACGCCTATGTCTGCGCGCACATTCCCGCTAGCGCCGGTTCCGAGAATAAGCCCGCCCTGGGCCTGATCGCGCACCTCGATACCACTGAGGTCGCGCCGGGCGCCGGCGTAGCGCCGCACATCGTGCACTACGATGGCGGCGACCTGGTTTGCGGCATTGTCGACGGAAAGCCCGTGTCCATGAGCGCCGCCAAGCTTCCCGCCTTGAACAACCTGGTGGGCGAGGACCTTGTCTGCACCGACGGAACTACCCTGCTGGGTGCCGACGACAAGGCGGGTGTCGCCGAAATCATGGCGCTCGTCGCACGCATCGCACAGGACCCCTCCCTGCCCCATCCCGCGCTCGGCATTTGCTTCTGCCCGGACGAGGAGATCGGTCACGGTGCCGAGCTGTTGGATATCGAGGCCTTCGGCTGCGAGTACGCCTACACGGTAGACGGCGGTCCAGTTGGCGAGCTTGAGTGGGAATGCTTCAACGCCGCCGAGGCAACCGTTCGCTTTGAGGGCCAGTCCATTCACCCCGGCGACGCCAAGGGGCGCATGGTCAACGCGGGCAACCTGTTCTGCGACTTCAACGCCCTGCTCCCCTACGTGCAACGTCCGGAATACACCGAGGGCTACGAGGGCTTCTATCACCTTGAGGGCGTCTCGGCAACGGTCGACCATGCCACGGCGCGCTATATCGTCCGCGACCATGACGCCGCCAAGTTCCAGCAGAAACTCGAGCTGTTGGATGCCGCCGCCGCACTGCTCAACCAGCGACTGGGCGAGGAGCGCGTAACGGTCGAGATTAAGCACCAGTATCGAAATATGGCCGAGATCGTTCGTGACTATCCCGAGCTGATCGATGTCGCCAAAGAAGCCTACCTTGCTTGCGACGTCGAGCCCCAGGTGCTGCCGATTCGCGGCGGCACCGACGGCGCACAGCTGTCGTTCCGCGGCCTGCCCTGCCCCAACCTCTCGACAGGCGGCTACTGCTACCACGGCGTCAACGAGTTTGTCCCGGTCAGCTCGCTCGTCAAGATGACCGACGTCCTGCAAGAGCTCGTCGCCCGTTTCGCATAAGAAACTCGAACAATCTAGGTAAGCAAAACCGCCCCGTCCTCAAAACCGAGAACGGGGCGGTTTTTGGTGCAAGGGGAGTAGTCAGCACCGCAGGTAGAGCCAACGTCAGCGAGCGACGTCCAAGGCGAACAAGTTGGCATGAAAAAGGCAGGGCATTGACCTTCTGGTCATGCCCTGCCTTTTGAATGACAAATTGTCGCCTTGGGCGGCGCGTAGCGTCGAGCCGTTACGGCGTTTGGTAAAACGCCGTAACTTAGTAGTTGGCTTCGTAGCCGTTGCCGTCGCCGGTGGGCTCTTCGTAGTAATCGGAGCCGTCGCTCGAATCGTCGGAATTGTCCGAGCCACCCGACGAGGTCGCGGCGCCATATGCGTAGTCCTCGGACGTATTTTTGTTGAGGTCGCCGATCGTGGAGCTGGAGCCGTCGGAAAGGCCCATGGTGTTGGGGCCCTTGGGATCCTTGCCGGCGTCGACGCGGGCCATCATTTCCTTAAGCTCGTCTTCGTAGACAAAGACATAGCTCACGCCGTCGATCATGGTGGTGTCGTCGGCATACGAAGGCAGGTTGGCCGAGTAGATGCCATCGACGTCCATGCCACGCATGGCGTTGACCGTAGAAACGATATCCTGAACGCTCATATCGGTTACGAGCATGTCGGACAGCGAATTGACCAGATCGAAGATCTTGGTGGGATCAAAGTTGTTGAGAATCTGGTTGGCGAGGGCGCCGAGCACCTGACGCTGATGGCGCATACGCGTATAGTCGCCGTCAGCATAGGTGTAACGGCAACGGGCGTAGGTAAGGGCGGTGGCACCATCCATGTGCTGTTGGCCGGCCGTGATCTTGATATCCAAGTGCTCGGGATCGTCAACGTCATCGGTCGCGTTGATGTCGATACCGCCGACCGAATCAATGAGCGACTGCATGCCGTCAAAGCTGACCTCGGCATAGTGAGAAATCTGAACGCCGCACAGCTCGTTGACCGCCTGGACCATGGCTTCGGCACCGCCATACGTATGGCAGGCGTTAATCTTCATGGTCGAGCCGTTATAGACAACCTTGGTATCGCGCGGAATGGAGATAAGCGTTGCCTGTTTTTGCGTAGGATCAATGCGGGCCAAGATAATTGAGTCGGCGCGATACGTGTCCTCGCCCGGACGACCATCGGTACCAAGAAGCAGCACGTAGAACGGATCTTTTGCCTCGTCGGTATCGACCAGAACCCGGCGCAGATTGTCGGTAATGACATTGGAGTCGCCGAGCTTGCCCATGATGGTGGCAAACCACAGGCCCGCAGCGGTCGTGGCGCTCAGCAACACACCGAGCACGGCGATAAGCGCTACGCGACGAACCGTACGTCCGCGACGGCGCTGGCGGGCGCGCTCGGAATAGCGAGCAACGTTGTCGCGGCTGTAGATCTTAGCCTGCGCGCCAGTCGAAGGTCTTCGGGTGTTATCCGCAAGGGGCTTTTTGTTAAACATAGGCAACCTGCATTAGTAGATGGCGGGATCGGGAACGGTGGCATGCTCGACATGCGCGCCAAGCGCCTGCAGCTTTTCGACAAACTGCTCGTAGCCACGTTTGATGTGATGGATTGCCGAGACCTCGGTAATACCGTCGGCGATAAGACCGGCAACCACGAGCGCCGCACCGCCACGCAGGTCGGGCGAGGTGACCTGTGCGCCCGAGAAGCCCTTGACGCCGTGAATCATGGCGTGATGGCTCTCGATGCGAATATCGGCACCCATACGCACGAGTTCGGAGGCAAACATGAAGCGGTTCTCGAAGATGTTCTCGGTAATTACGGAGCTTCCGTCGGCAAGGGCCGAAAGCACCATGATCTGTGCCTGCATGTCGGTCGGGAAACCCGGGAACGGAAGCGTCTGGATATCGACCGGCTTGATGCGCTCGACTCGATTGACGTGGACACCGTTCTCGATACGCTCGCACTCGATGCCCATAAGTTCCATCTTTTTGAGCACCATGCCCAGGTGGATGGGGCAGAAGCCCGTAACATCGACACCGCGCTCGTCGGCCATGAGGGCGCCGGCGACGATAAAGGTGCCGGCCTCGATACGGTCGCCCACCACGCAATGGGTAACGGGATGCAGCTCCTCCACGCCCTCGATGGTCACGACGGGTGTGCCAGCGCCGACGATCTTGGCGCCCATCTCGTTGAGCATGTTGGCGAGGTCGACGATCTCGGGCTCACGGGCCGCGTTGTCGATAACCGTGGTGCCCTGCGCGCGCACGGCAGCCATGATGAGGTTTTCGGTGGCACCGACGCTCGCAAACTCGAGCGTGACGGTGGTGCCGTTCAGACCTTGGGGAGCACTGGCGTTGATGTAGCCGTGGGCGGTGTCGAACTCGACGCCCAGAGCCTCGAGACCCAAGATATGCATATCGATCTTGCGAGCACCCAGGTTGCAGCCGCCCGGCATGGCGATCTTGGCGCGATGGAAACGACCCAGCAGGGGGCCCATCACAGCCGTGGACGCGCGCATCTTGGCGACAAGCTCGTAGGGAGCCTCCCAGGAATCAACCTGGGAGGTATCGATCTCGAGCGTGTGCTCGTCGAGAACATCGATCGTAGCGCCCATACCCTTGAGCACCTTGCCCATCACGTGGACATCGGAAATATCGGGCACGTTCTGAAGCGTTGTCTTGCCCGGCGCCAGAAGCGTTGCCGCCATGAGTTTGAGTGCGGAGTTCTTGGCGCCCGAGACGGGCACGGGTCCTCCGATGGCGTGGCCACCCTCAACACGGATAATATCCAAGGTCTACCCCTTCAAAAAGCATGCCCGGGGTGGCTGGGCCATCCCGGGCATGATGTGTTCGCAAATGGTCGAACGCTAAAACGTTTGACTATTGGGCAAGCTTGAGCTTACACCATGCGATTTCATTATAGAGGTAGGCGCGGCGTGCATCATCCTCCGACAAATTACCCAGCTTCTCTTCAAAACCTTGAATATCAGCTTTAACCTTGTCGGCGTCGACGGTCGCCAAATCGCAAGCGCGCTCGGCGAGGACGGTTACGACATCGTCCGCAACCTGGGCATAGCCGCCGGCCACGGCAAACGTGTGGTCGACAGTGCCCATGGCCTTATCGGAAACGCGAACGTAACCGCGGTCGATCGTGCAGATTTCGCTGGAGTGAGCAGGCAGAACGCCAAACTCGCCATCCGTAGACGGAATCGACACAAACGCAGCGTCACCCTCATAGGCGAGGCTCACGGGGCACACGATGCGGATACGCATAACCTACTTCTCCCCCATCTTGCGGGCGCGCTCGCGCACGTCCTCAATCGTGGAAGCATAGCGGAATGCCTGCTCGGGCAGGTCATCGGCCTTGCCGTCGACAATCTCGGCGAAGGAGCGGACGGTATCCTCGACGCGGACGTAGACACCGGGGTTGCCGGTGAACTTCTCGGCGACGTGGAAAGACTGGGAGAGGAACTGCTGGATCTTACGGGCACGGTTGACCGTAAGGCGCTGCTCCTCGGACAGCTCGTCCATACCCAGAATGGCGATGATGTCCTGAAGGTCGGAGTACTCCTGCAGGAGCTCCTGGACCTTGACGGCGACACGGTAGTGCTCCTCGCCGACGATCGAGGGATCGAGAGCGTCCGAAGAAGACGCGAGCGGGTCGATGGCCGGGAACAGGCCGAGCGATGAAATGCTACGCGAAAGAACCGTGGTGGCGTCGAGGTGGGTGAACGTCGTGGCAGGCGCCGGGTCGGTCAGGTCGTCTGCAGGGACATAGACAGCCTGGACGGAGGTAATGGAACCCGTCTTGGTCGAGGTAATGCGCTCCTGGAGGTCGCCCATCTCGGTAGCCAGCGTAGGCTGGTAACCGACGGCGGACGGCATACGACCCAGCAGTGCGGAAACCTCGGAACCGGCCTGGGAGAAGCGGAAGATATTGTCGATGAACAGCAGAACGTCCTGGCCGCGATCGCGGAAGTACTCAGCGGTGGTAAGGCCAGCCAGACCGATGCGCAGACGCGCTCCAGGCGGCTCGTTCATCTGACCATAGACCAAGCAGGTCTTGTCGATAACGCCCGACTCGCTCATCTCGAGGAACAGGTCGGTGCCCTCACGAGTACGCTCGCCGACACCGGTGAACACCGAGGTGCCGCCATGCTCCTGGGCGAGGTTGTTAATGAGTTCCTGAATCAGAACGGTCTTGCCGACGCCGGCGCCGCCGAACAGACCCGTCTTGCCGCCACGGATGTAGGGCTCGAGCAGGTCAACGGCCTTGATGCCGGTTTCGAAGATCTCGGTCTTGGTGGTGAGCTCGTCGAAGCGGGGCGCTGCGTGGTGGATGGGATAGAACTCCTCCACCTCGGGCATGGGCTTACCGTCGACAGGCTTGCCCATGACGTTCCAAATGCGGCCGAGCGTCTTGGGGCCAACGGGCATCTTCATGGGCTCACCGGTATCGGTGGCGATGAGGCCGCGCTGCAGGCCGTCGGTCGAGGACATGGCGACCGTGCGGACAACGCCGCCTGGAAGCTGGCTCTCGACCTCGAGGATCGTGCTCAGGTGGCCGATCGGGGTCTCGGCCTCGACCGTGAGCGCGTTGTAGATCGGGGGCACCGCGCCGTCAAACTTGACGTCGACGACAGGGCCAATGATTCGCACGATGCGACCATCACCGGCAGTCGTCTTCTTGGTGGCTTCCTCGACCGCAAGCTTTACGGTGTTATTAGCCATTACTGTTCCTCCAATGCTGAGGCTCCGCCGACGATCTCGTTAATCTCGGTCGTGATCGAAGCCTGGCGCACGCGACTATACGTGCGGGTAAGGGTCGAGATGATCGCGGTGGCGTTTTCCGTCGCAGAGTGCATGGCCTTGCGGCGTGCACCCTGCTCGGCAGCCGCCGAATCGATCAGGGCCTGGTAGATGACCGTCAGGATATACGACGGTACAAGCTTGCCGAGAACATGCTCGGGAGAGGGCACGAACTCGAACGTGGACGAGATGCGCTTAGGGGCGTCGGTCTCGTTCTTACGCGGACCGTGGGCCATAGCGATCATCTCGGGGTCGAGCGGCAACAAATGCTCGACGCGAAGCTCCTGATCCACGCGGTTCTTGGCGTGGTGGTAGACAAGCTCGACACGGTCAAGCTCACCGGCACGATACGCATCGCAGATATGAGAGGAGATCATGCGGGCCTGATTGAAATCGGGCTCGGAGGAATTGCCCTCAAAGTGCATGACGACGTTTGCGCGGTCGCGGAAATACGTGGCCGGTTTGCGTCCACACGCGATGATCTCGCACTCGATGCCGTCGTTCGCCCAAGAAGCGGCGAGCTTTTCGGCCGTGCGCTCCACCGTCGTATTGAAACCGCCGGCAAGGCCGCGGTCCGAGGCAATAACGACAATCAGGCCATGCTTGAAGCTCTCATGCTTCTGCAGCATGGGATCGGTGCCCGAGCAGGAAGCGTCGCCGGCGACCGTCAACATGACGTCGGTCAGCGCCTCCTTATAGGGCTCGGCCTGCTTGGAGCGATCGAGGGCACGACGGATCTTGGCCGTAGAGACCATCTCCATCGTGCGCGTGATCTGCTTGGTCGTGGTAACCGAGGAGATTCGCTTCTTAATGTCGCGAAGGTTGGCCATGGGGCTTAGTTCTCCTCTGATCCAGTCGTATCGGCATGGTGCTTGGCCATGAACTGCTGCTTAAAGTCACCGATAACGCGCAGGAGCTCAGCCTTGGTGTCATCGTCAATCTTCTTGGCGCGAACCTTGTCGAGCAGCGAGCCAAAACCGTTGTCCATGTACTCGATGAGCTCGGCACGGAAAGGCAGCACGTCGGCAATCTCCAGGTCATCCAGGAAGCCCTCGTTGCCGGCAAACAGCGTAACGATCTGCTCGCCAACCTCGAACGGCTTGTAGCGCGGCTGCTTAAGGAGCTCGGTCATGCGAGCGCCGTGAGTAAGCTGCTTTTGCGTGGCCTCGTCGAGGTCGGAGCCGAACTGCGTAAAGCCTGCGAGCTCCTGGTACGAAGCGAGGTCCAGGCGAAGGTTGCCGGCAACCTGCTTCATGGCCTTGGTCTGTGCGTCGCCACCGACGCGGGACACGGAGATGCCCACGTCGACTGCCGGGCGCTGACCCTGGAAGAAGAGCTCGGACTGCAGGTAAATCTGACCATCGGTAATGGAAATGACGTTGGTCGGAATGTAGGCCGAAACGTCGCCGTCCTGGGTCTCGATGATCGGCAGGGCCGTCATGGAGCCGTAACCGTTCTTCTTGGACATCTTGACGGCACGCTCGAGCAGACGAGAGTGCAGGTAGAAGATGTCGCCAGGATAGGCCTCGCGTCCGGGCGGACGATGCAGCGTCAGCGACATCTGACGGTAGGCCACGGCCTGCTTGGACAGGTCGTCGTAGATGACGAGCACGTGACCGCCAGGGTTGGTCTCGCTGGCGGGCTTACCGTCCTCGCCGTTGTACATAAAGAACTCGCCGATAGCGGCACCGGCCATAGGCGCGATGTACT
Source organism: uncultured Collinsella sp. (assembly GCA_900541685.1). Lineage (GTDB taxonomy): Bacteria > Actinomycetota > Coriobacteriia > Coriobacteriales > Coriobacteriaceae > Collinsella. Next base: position 44,551 of record UQKM01000016.1, on the reverse strand, counting down.
GCATAGGGGCGGAATCGGCAGCGGTTGCCGAAACGATGATGGTGTATTCGAGCGCACCGTGCTGGGCAAGGGTCTCACGGATGTTGGCAACCGTGGAGGCCTTCTGGCCGATGGCGACATAGATGCAGACCATGCCCTTGCCACGCTGGTTGAGGATAGCGTCGATGGCGATAGCGGTCTTACCGGTCTTACGGTCGCCGATGATAAGCTCGCGCTGGCCGCGGCCGATAGGCACCATGGAGTCGATAGCCAACAGGCCAGTCTGAACCGGCTCGCACACCGGGGTACGGTCGATGACGCCGGGGGCCTTGAACTCGATAGGACGACGGTGCGTGGCGACAATGTCACCCAAACCGTCGATGGGCTGGCCGAGCGGATTGACGACGCGGCCGAGCATGGCACGGCTCACGGGGATATCCATAATGCGGCCAGTGGTGCGGCACTCGTCGCCTTCCTTGATGGAGTCGACGGCACCGAACAGAACGGCGCCGACCTCGTCACGGTCAAGGTTCTGGGCAAGGCCGAAGACGGTCTCACCGGTATCGGAGCTCTTGAACTCCAGAAGCTCGCCTGCCATGGCGCTCTTAAGGCCGGAGACGCGCGCGATGCCGTCGCCTACCTCGTCGACCGTTGAAACCTCATGCGTATCGACCGTCGCGGAGAGGCTCGTGAGCTGCTCCTGCAGTTTCTTGGCGATATCCTGGGCATTGAGGGTTTCGGACATTAGGCTTCACCTCCGTACGAATTAGCAGAGTTTGCGAGGGTCTCCTGCGCGATGCGCAGCTGCGTCTTGACGGAGATGTCACGACGCTCGCCGCGGGCCTCGAGCACCAGGCCGCCCACGATAGACGGGTCGACCTGCTCGATAAGGAATACCTTGCGGCCGAAGTCCTGCTCGCATTTCTTAGTGATGGTTTGACGCAGCTCGTCGTCGAGCGGGATCGCCGTGGTGACGGTCACGCCCACTACATCCTCGTCTTCCTCGGCAACATACTTAAAGGCAGCTGCCACCTTGGGAAGAAGGTCGAGCTGGTCGCGCTTGGACATGGTGTCGAGCACGGCGATGATCTCGGGGCTGGCGCTAGCCAGGCGCTCGATCATCTCGAGGTCCTCGAACACATGGTTCTCGGCCTTGGCGGCTTCCAAAAGGGAGCGCGCGTAGGTCTCGAGCACCTTGTCCTGATAGCGGCTAGTCGGCATTCAGGCTACCTGCTTCCTGGATGTAGCGCTCGATAAGCTTCTTCTGCTCTGACTCGTCCTCGAGTGCCTCGCCCACGATCTTGGTGGCGACGGCAACGGACAGGTCGGCGATGGAGCTCGCGGCACCGGCGTAGATGGACTTGCGCTCGTCCTCGACGGTCGTATGGGCCTTGGCGATGATCTCCTCGGCCTCCTTGTGAGCAGCCTCGATGATACGGGCGCGCTCGGACTCGGCGTCCTTACGGGCCTCGAGAACGATGTCGGCAGCCTGACGACGGGCGTCGGTGACGATCGAGTCGGACTCAGCGCGCTTGGCGATAGCCTCCTGCTTGGTCTTCTCGGCCTCGTCGAGGCTCTCCTCGATCTTCTTGCCGCGCTCCTCCATGGTTTTCATGATGCCCGGCAGGGCGACCTTGGCCAGCACGATCCAGATGATCAGGAAGGCGATAAGCGCCGGGATGAACTCCGCCATCTTAGGGATGAGGATGTCCGCACCGGCAGCGCCGTCCTCGGCGAACGCGGAAACCGGCATGAGCAGCGCGGCCGCGGACGCGGAGAGTGCGATCGCGCTCTTCTGGGATGAAAGATTCATACTTGACGCTCCGTGCTATTTAACGATCAGCGCGACAACGAAGCCGATCAGAGCCAGAGCCTCGCCGAAGGCGGAGCCCATGATGAAGACGGTGAACACGCGGCCCTGGACCTCAGGCTGACGGGCCATAGCACCCGTAGCACCCAGAGCAGACAGGCCGATAGCAAGACCAGCGCCGATAACACCGAGACCGTAACCGATAACTCCCACGATTCCTCCTTTGTCGTGCGTGTCTTATTTCACGCAGGATAACCTTTTTATAACTGCCGAGCTCCATGGGTACGGGCACCGGCGGTTTAACGAATTGCCTTACCTTTAAGGCGCGAACGGAAGACTACTCCTCCTCCGCGACCTCCTCTGCCTCGGAGACATACACGGCGGTAAGGACCGTGAAGACGTAAGCCTGGATGGCGCCGACCACAAGCTCGATCGCATAGATCAGGATGAGGATGGCAAGCCAGGCCAGCGAAGGCAGGGCGCCGACGGCGTGGGCCGCGGAAACCTGCTGAAGCAGCGGCTGCATGAACATGCTCGCCATAATGGCGAACGAGCCCATGACCACGTGTCCTGCGAACATGTTGCAGAACAGACGGACGGCAAGCGTGATGAGGCGCAGGAAGGTCGAGAAAAGCTCGACGACCCACACAAGCACGTTCATCGGGAAGCTCACGCCCTGCGGGGCGAGGCTCTTGATGTAGCCGATCACGCCGTGAGCCTTGCATCCGTAGTAGATGAAGTACACGAAGGCGAAGATGGCGAGCGCGGCGGTGGAGCCGATTGCACCGGTGCCGGGCTTCATTCCCGGGATCAGGCCGATCATGTTATTGATCAGGATGAACAGGAAAAGCGAGCACAGGAACGGGAAGTGCTTCTTCCAGTTCTCACCCACGACGCCCTTGCCGATATCGTTCTCGACGTACTCGATGATGTACTCGAAACCGTTGACGAAGAAGCCCTTGGGAACCAGGGTCTGCTTCTTCTTGAACACGGCCAGGACGATCAGGAGCACGATCGTGGAGACGATCAGCCAAAACGAGTACTGCGTGATGCCGCAGCTCAGATCGCCCACGACAGGGGTGGAGCTGAACTCGCTGACCAGATGATTAATCTCATCAGGCAGCTTTTCAAAAATTTCCACGACTTACCTTTCGACCTCATGAGGATCTCGCAGCGCCTTGGCGACACGAACCGTGCAGGCGGCCATAAAGGCCACGAAGCCGATCGCCTCGCCCAGGAGGAACATGCGAAATGCCTCTCCGAACAACACAAACACAACCAAGGTAAAGACGAGCAGGGCGATTGCCGAGACCGCCAGACTCACCATGCCCTTGAGCATGTCCGCATTCTGCTTATCGTCAAGAACCGGCTTGAGCGTAAAAACAAAGGGAAGGAAGGCAATTGCGCCCGCGATGGCGCCTGCAACGATAGCGAGCAGATCGGCTATCTGAAACACTGGCTTCCTCGCTTTCCTTTTTAACGCCTCACAGCACAGTCCCAGCCAAACATTGGTGACTATTGTACGAGCCAATCGCTAAAGTACAACCGTAAAACAAACGGTTAATACGCACCTGTACGTTTTCTTAAGGCCTTCTTTATGCCGCAGGTACGGTAATACGTTTTTTCGAACCCCTCAGCGCAAAACGTCCGTTAACAGAAGTGCGCGTGGACGACTTTTGCTCGCCCGCGCGCACCATTTCTTCGTATTTGTGACCGTAGCCGACAAGGCCCAACGACTAGAGCGTACCGTAGATGCGGTCGCCGGCGTCGCCCAGGCCGGGAACGATGTAGGCGGCCTCGTTGAGATGGTCATCGATGGCGCACGTATAAATATGTACGTCGGGGTCCTTTTCGGTCAGTGACTTGAGACCCTCGGGCGCGGCGACGATGCACAGCATGCGGATGTCCTTGACGCCACGCTCGCGCAGATAGCTGATAGCCATCTCAGCCGAGCCGCCCGTGGCGAGCATGGGGTCGACGACCAGGCAGATGCGCTGGTCGATATCCTTGGGCATCTTGCAGTAATACTCATGCGGCTCGTGGGTGACCTCGTCGCGCTCCATGCCGATGTGGCCCACGCGAGCGGAGGGCACCAAGTCGAGGATGCCGTCGACCATGCCGAGGCCCGCACGCAGGATGGGAACGATGGCAAGCTTTTTGCCGGCAAGCTGCTTAAACGTTGCGGTGGTGATGGGGGTCTCGACTTCGACGTCTTCCATGGGCAGGTCGCGCATGGCCTCGTAGCCGTCAAAAAGCGCGAGCTCGCGCACAAGCTGGCGGAACTGGTTGGTGCCGGTCTCCTTGTCGCGCAGAATCGACAGCTTATGCTGGACGAGCGGGTGATCGACAAGGGTCACACGGGACGTATCGTAGGTGACGGTCATGGATTGATTGCCCCTTTCGTTGCGGCCGGAAGATGGCCTTGCTGACAAGGCGCATGGCGATGTTGTTGCCGCGCGCCGTGCATAAGTTTAACGGTTTGTTGTATCGAGTGCCCCGTCGCAGCCCTACTGAGCGGTGCTGAGCGAACGCTTGACCGCATCGTGCCAACCGTCCAGGTTGCGCTCGCGACGCTCAACGGACATATGGGGATGGAACGTCTTGACAATCTGGGCGTTTTGCTCCAGCTCCTCCAGATCCTCCCAATACCCAACCGCAAGGCCCGCCAGATACGCGGCACCGATTGCCGTAGTCTCCACCGACTCGCATTGCAGTACAGGGATATCCAGCAAGTCTGCTTGGAACTGCATGATGAACTCGTTGCGCGAGGCGCCGCCATCGACGGACAGGCGCTCGATCGAAAGGCCCACGTCCTGCTCCATGGCACGCAGCACGTCATAGCTCTGATAGGCCATGGACTCGCAAGCGGCACGTACGATGGTCGCGCGACTCGAGGCGCCGGTCAGACCGCATACGATGCCGCGGGCGTGCGCGTCCCACCAAGGTGCACCCAAGCCCGCAAAAGCGGGGACAAAGTAGCATCCCTCGTTATCGCCGATCGAGGAGGCGAGCTGTGCCGATTCGGATACGTTGGAGATAACGCCCATGTTGTCGCGCAGCCAGTTCATCGTTGAGCCGGCGGCAAAAATAGAGCCCTCGAGCGCATAGCTGACCTTGCCGTCCGCAGCGATACCGATGGTGGAGACCAGGCCATTCTTGGATTCGACGATCTCGTCGCCGGTGTTCATGAGCATAAAGCAGCCCGTGCCATAGGTGTTTTTGGTCTGGCCGGGATGGAAGCAGCAGTGACCGAACAGCGACGCCTGCTGGTCGCCCGCCACACCCATGATGGGCGGCATGTTGGTCATGATGTCGCTCGCGACGCGGCCGTAGTCACCGGCGCTCCAACGGACCTCGGGCATCATGGCACGCGGGATGTCGAAGAGAGCCAGCAGGTCATCGTCCCAGTCCAGCGTATGAATATTGAAGAGCGCCGTGCGGCTGGCGTTGGTGTAGTCGGTGGCGAAGGTTTGGCCGCCAGTGAGGTTATAGATGAGCCAGGTATCGATGGTGCCAAACATAAGGTCGCCCGCCGCCGCGCTCTCGCGCGCGCCGTCGACGTTGTCGAGGATCCACTGCACCTTGGAAGCCGAGAAATACGGGTCGAGCGTAAGGCCGGTGCGGGAACGCACCAACTCCTCGCAGCCCTGCTCGACCAGCTTATCGATTGTCGAGGCGGTGCGGCGACACTGCCACACGATAGCGTTGTAGATAGGCTGGCCACTCACGCGGTCCCACACCACCGTGGTCTCGCGCTGGTTGGAGATACCGATGGCTGCGATGCGATCGGAATGGATGCCGCTCTTAAACTGGACCTCCATCATGACCGCGATTTGGCTGGCAAACACCGCCATGGGGTCCTGCTCCACCCAGCCAGGGCGAGGATAGCTGGTCTTGATGCTGCGACGTGCCTGGGCAACGATGCAGCCGTATTCGTCGACAATGGTCGCGAGCACCGAGGTGGTACCGCAGTCGAGCGCCATGATGTAGGAACCGCCAAAGCCAAACGAGGCATCTTCCATGCCCAGGCTGCCCAGATTCAACGACATCGCTAACACCTTTCTAATGCAACGGGTCGGACAGGACCCGCTCGATCTCTGATGCGGGAAGTGCGCCTTGGCGCAGGATCTGGAGCCCGCCGTGCTGGAACGACACGATGGTCGAGGCGTCGCGGCACGGCGTCTCGCCCGCGTCGACGGCCACATCAACCCCCTCCAGAATGCGGTCCTCAACGTCGGCAAAGCTTGCCGGCGCGGGCGCGCCGTGCGTATTGGCGCTGGTGCAGGCAAGCGGACTACCGCACGCGCGGATGAGCGCCTGCACCACGGGCGAGGCCGATGCGCGAAGGGCCACCGTGTCGTCGGCGGCGCGCATAAAGGTCGGCACGCAGGGGGCTGCCTTGACCACGATAGTCAGGGCGCCCGGCCAGCATCTTCGGGCAAGCGCGCGAGCCTCTTCCGGAATATCAACGCCGTAGCGGTCGAGAGCCTCGGCATCATCGACCAGCCAGGCGACGGTTTGCGTGAGTTCACGTTGCTTGAGAGTGAAGATACGGCGATAGCCGGTGCCGAGCGCAGGGACTGCGGCGCCGTTGACGGCAGCCTGCGGGTCGCGCGGCCACGATGGGAATTCGCTTGTATCTTGGGGTACGGCGTCCGAGAAGGCATTGACTGCCACGGCGACACCATAGACGGTCTCGGTCGGGATCAGGGCCAAGCCACCACAGCCGAGTACCTCGGCCGTACGCTCGACGGCGAGCCGATGAGGCTCACGCGCTCCCTCGAATACCCGATAGACCGTCTGCATGTGTATGCCAGCCCCTTACGCTCTGGTGAAAGTTTGTTTACTGTGGGGCATTCTCGCACGAAACGTTCAACCTATTTGCCCAGAGCGCATGTTGGTTTGGTGAGCGGCTCTAGTAGTCGGTGAAAGTGAGGGGGTTATTGAAGGTTTTTAGCGCGCAAGTGTAACGGTACGATCGGGAAACTCAATGCTTGCAACCAGTTTTCCGCCGAGGCTCTCTGCGTACCTGTTCAGCGTGTCGAGCCTCATCGAACCCAACTCCCCGCGCTCGAGCTCAGATACACGTTTTTGAGAAACGCCCATCGACTGGGCGATCGACGCCTGCGTTAGATCTTTTAGCTTGCGAATCTGAGCAAGCTTATAGGCTTCAACACGCTCGCGAGTCCTCTCCTGCTCGACGGCAATAGAGTCGCGCGTTATCCCGCGGGATTCCATATACTCATGCAGTTCCATCTCGATCGAGCCTCCTTACGTGGCGACGGTATATCTGCTCGGCCTTTGGAATGGCGATCGCATACCAGCCGTTCCATTTTGCCCTCGACGATCTCGCTCGCGACTTATCACCCGCCAACAGCAATACCGCCTGGCGCTTGGGGTCAAAAGCGAAGAGGATACGAATCACCTGCCGACCACACGACGTCACCCTCAGTTCCTTTAGATGATGAAGCTTCGAGCCCTTTACGCGATCAACCAACGGACGACCAAGGCTGGGACCTTCCTTCTCAAGCACCAAAAGGTCTGCATAAAACTGCTTCAGTGTAGCTTCATCCTGCTCATCAAGCCAAGGTTCAATGTAATCAAGCACGATACGGTATCGATGCAGCTGATTTGACATACCCTTCTCCTTCTATAATAGAAGTTTTACGGTATACTGCAAGGACAAACTTACGCAGGTGTCTATTTGTTCAGCTTAAATACGCTGTTTGGGCTCGGTGACGATGGCTCGGACGATGCGGGGGCGATCGGTGAGGTCGCGGACGATGCGCACGTCCGAAAGACCCGCCTGGCGACAGAGCTCGGCCGCGGTATCGAGGGCGCCCTCGTAGAGCTCGCAGGCAAACAGGCCGCCGGCGCGCAGCATATAGGGCGCCGCGTTGAGCAGGCGGCGGAAGATATCGAGGCCGTCGGCACCGCCCTCGAGCGCTAAATCGGGCTCGAAGTCCTTGACCTCGTGCGGCAGCGAGCGCATGACGTCAGTCGGGATGTAAGGTGGATTGGAGACGAGCACATCAAAGGTGCCCCACTCTTCGCGGGGGATAGAGCTCACCAGGTTGGTGAGGCTGAAGGCAACCTCATCTGCCGTGAGGCCGAGGGCGTCGCGGTTTTTGGTGGCCAGATCGATGGCGCGCGGCTCGATATCGGTGGCGGTGCAGGTAACGTGGCCGTGACGCTCCCAAGCAAGGGAAAGCGAGATGCAACCCGTGCCGCAGCCGACCTCGAGAACGCGGGCGATACGGGGCTCGACCGGAGCGGGCGCGGCGGCATCCTGCACTAGGGAAGCCTCCTGGTCGGCACCTTCGATGGCGATGCCGTATTCGTCGAGCTTGGGCTCAGCGGTTTCCTCGGCATCGGCCTCGGCCTCTGCTGCCTGCTCGGCGGCTTGCTCGGCCTCGCGATCGGCCAGTTCCTCGGCATAGGCGCGACTGCCCAGCACATCGCTACCCAACGCCGCCTCGTCGGCAGCTGTGAGGTTGGCGGCACGGCGCTCGGCCGTCGCTCGCTCGTCGGCCAATGCGGCTTCGGCTTTGCGCGCCTGCTCGACCTCGTCGTTCCAGGGCAGCTCAGCGCGCTGACGGATGGCAGCCTCGGGGCTCAGCACCTCGGCATCCAGATAATTGAGGACTTCCTCGACAAGCATCTCGGTCTCGGGACGCGGAATGAGCACGCCGGGGGCGCACGCGACGTCGATCATGCGGAACTGCGTGCTGCCCGTAATGTATTGCAGCGGCTCGCCCTTAGCGCGGCGGACAACGGCCGCGTGCATGGTCTCGAGCTGGGCTGCGTTAAGCGTCTCGTCCATGCGCATATATAGGTCAATGCGCGCCAGACCCGTGGCTGCGCACAGCAGCCATTCGGCAGAAAGACGGGGGTGTTCCTCGCCGCGCTCGGCCAGGTACTCCTTGGTCCACTCGAGACAACGCTTGATGGTCCAGATCTCGTTTGCCATGGGGTCCTCCCCTCTTAAGCGCCAGGCGGCGCGCGAATGTCGGAGCAGATTGTACGCGAGGCCAGCGCTTGGCAAGGGGCGATTGAAGGCGATTATCGAGAATCAGCCCAGAATTTTGCACCGGGCTCGCTCAAAGTGTTCATTCGCCGACGTCTAGATTTGCATTCGTCAAGCTTTTGGCAAGGTTGCCCCTAAACTGACCAATATCTAACCAAACGCTTGCCACATCGCTTGACGCGCGACGCACCAAAAAGGGCCCCACGACTTCTTGGACGATTTTTCGAGTATTATTTTCGATCGCAGATGAAGGCTGTTAATTACTTCGAGCAGGTAAGCAGCTCAAATGCCATCACAGCCGACTGAATAAAATATCAAGGCAATGTCCACAATGACTCCCTACGGGTCATTTGACAACCAAGGAAACGCCGTTGTTTTGGCAATGCCAGCGAGCGACGTCCAGGGCGAACAAGTTGGCATGAAAAAGGCAAGGCATAGACCTTCTGGTCATGCCTTGCCTTTTGAATGACAAATTGTCGCCCTGGGCGGCGCGCAGCGTCGAGCCGTTACGGCGTTTGGTAAAACGCCGTAACCTACACGGCCTGCGCCAGCTTCTCGGCTCGCTCGGCAGCGGCGAGTGCCTCGATGACAGTGCCGAGCTGGTCGCCCAGGAGGACGCCGTTATAGGTGGAGTTGAAGCCGATGCGGTGATCGGTCACGCGGTCCTGGGGCTGGTTGTAGGTACGGATCTTCTCGGAACGATTGCCGTGGCCGATCTGGCTTTGGCGCTCGGCACCGAGCTCTGCCTGCTGCTTCTCGAGCTCCATCTCGTACAGGCGGGCGCGCAGCATCTGCATGCAGACTTCGCGGTTCTGGATCTGGGAGCGCTGTTCCTGCGACTGTACCACGGTGTTGGTGGGCAGGTGGGTGATACGCACGGCGGAGTAGGTGGTGTTAACGCACTGACCACCAGGGCCCGAAGCGCAGTAAGTATCGATGCGCAGGTCGGACTGGTTGATCTGGACGTCGATTTCCTCGGCCTCGGGAAGTACGGCGACGGTAGCCGTGGAGGTCTGAATGCGGCCCTGGGACTCGGTCTTGGGGACGCGCTGGACGCGGTGCACGCCGGACTCGAACTTCATGACGGAGTAGACGCGGTCGCCCTCAACCTTGAACTCGATGGACTTAAAGCCGCCGGCCTCGCTGGGGCTGGAATCGAGCACGGTGGTCTTCCAGCCGCGCGACTCGCAGAAGCGCTGGTACATCTTGTACAGGTCGCCGGCGAAGATGGCGGCCTCGTCGCCACCGGCGGCGGAGCGGATTTCGACGATGGTGTTCTTGTCGTCGTTGGGGTCGCTCGGGATGAGCATGTACTTAATGTCTTCCTCGAGCTGGGGAAGCTTGGCCTCGTTTTCGGAGATGTCCATCTGGAGCATCTCCTTCTCATCGGCATCGGTAGTATCGTGGAGCATTTCCTTGGCAGCCTCGATGTCATCGAGCGCGCCGATGTACTCGCGCGAGGCGGCGATGAGGTCGGACTGGTGCGCGTACTCCTTGTTGAGACGCGTGAACTCCTTGATATCGGAGGCGACGGCCGGATCGGAAAGCTTCTTCTCGAGCTCCTCGTAGGCCTTGATGATCTTTTCGAGCTTGTCGCGCATGGCGGGACTCCTTTATATGCGTGAAGGTGAAAATCGGCAGAATTGATGGGGCGTATGGTGCCACTGCGGGGGTAAGCCCAGCTAGAACATGTCGATCTTCAGATACATGCGCATCCCTTCACGTATGGGGTACATAGTTGCGGTCTAACCCATACATGATAGCGTGCGCAGGCAAACCTGCATATAACCCGCACGGAATCCGACAAAGGGACAGTCCCTTTGTCGGATTCTAGAGCGTGTGGAGCAGAGCGATGAAAAAGCGAACGCCCTGGAGGTAGGCACGGCGGGTAATGCGCTCGTTGGTGCCGTGGACGCCGCGCTCGCACTCGTCATCGTCGACCACAAACGCCGAAAAACGAATGCACTCGGAGCAAATGCGCTGATAGTTGGCAGCGTCGGTCGCGCCGATCACAGTCGAGGGGACAATCGCCAACGGCTCGGATGATCCGTTTTCCTCCGTCCCCTTTGGATCACGGAAGAAGCGGGCGGCAATGGCGCGAACGGCCTCGAGCCCCGGCCCGCCGACGCGCGGGGACGGCGAAGGCTCGGAGCTGCCGAGACCGAGTTCGACCTCCACGCGCCCGGCAAGGCCCGCCGCGGCAACCGCCTCGCGGCAGCGGGTAACGACATCGGCCACGCCCGTGCCTTCGAGCATGCGGAAGTTGATATTGGCCCACATATCCTGCGGCATCACGTTGGCGCCGGTGCTGCCGCCCTCGATTTGGGTCGGTGCGCAGGTGGTGGTCACGAGCGGGTAGAGCTTCTTGCTGGCGAGGCACTCGCGCATGATGACGTCCTTGTTGGCGGCAATCTCATCCGCCGTGTAGAGCCCCAACTCGACAAGCTGCGCGGCAAGCAGATCGGTCACATGCGTCGGCCACTCGATATCGCAGATTGCGGCGATAGCTCGGCTCAGCACCTCGAGCGATGTGCCGCCGAAAGGATTCGACGAGTGCCCGCCCTCACTCTTCGTCTTGAGCACAATGTCGGCATAACCTTTCTCAGCCAGGTCGGCGTGCATGAGCCAACCCTCGCCCGCGCTGTACTCGGCAGCCGGAGCGATGCGGTAATCGCCCTCGTCGATCAGGTACTCAAGCTCAATGCCGCGCTCCTCGAGCGCGCGGCCGATGGCGCCTGCGCCGTACTGCGTCGTCTCCTCGTCCTGGCCAAAGGCCAGGAGCAGTGTGCGCTCGCGCTGCCAACCGTGCGCCAGCGCATACTCAACCGCCTCGAGAATGCCTGCGACCTGGTCCTTCATGTCGATAGCGCCGCGACCCCAAATGTAGGTGTCGTCCACGTGGCCACTAAAGGGGGCATGCGTCCAGTCAGCCTCGGTGCCGGGCACCACGGGAACCACGTCCATGTGGCCCATGAGCATAACGGGTTTGAGGGCAGGGTCGGAACCGCCAAGTGTCACCAGCAGCGAGTGATCGATAAGCTCGACCTCGCCCGCCGCAAACACGTGCGGCCACGCCTGTTGCATATAGGTGCGCAGGTCGTCGAACGGTTGCCAGTCCACCGCCTCGGCATCCATGCTCGAGATAGTCGGAAACGACAGCACGCGGCCCAAGCGCTCGCACGCGTCAGCCTCGTCTATATCGGCAAAATCATCCTCATGCGCAAAGAAGCGCCAAACCTCGGCCATGACATCCTTTCGATTGTGATGACGAGGGCCGCCCCACCGGAGCGGCCCTGCCACGTAAGCGTTAGCGGTCGGTTATTTGTCCTCGAGATAACGCGAGAGGAACTCGCGAGTACGTTGGTGCTTGGGGTTGCCGAAGAGCTCGGCCGGCGCGGCGTCCTCGAGCACTACGCCCTTGTCCATAAAGACCACGCGGTCGGACACGGTTCGGGCAAAGGCCATCTCGTGCGTGACGACGACCATGGTCATGCCGTCGGCAGCGAGCTTGCGCATGACCTCGAGCACTTCTCCCACAATCTCGGGGTCGAGCGCGGAGGTCGGCTCGTCGAACAGCATGATCTGCGGATTCATGCATAGGGCACGGGCGATGGCCACGCGCTGTTTTTGACCACCGGACAGGCGGCCCACGGCGGCGTGCGCGAACTTTTCGAGTCCCACGCTGGTCAGATGCTCCATCGCGACCTTCTCGGCCTCGGCCTTGCCCATCTTTTTGAGCGTGACGGGCGCGAGCGTGCAGTTGTCGAGCACATCCATATTGTTGAACAGGTTAAAGCCCTGGAACACCATGCCGATGTCCTCGCGAAGTTTATTGATATTGCAGCGCTCGGCCGTAAGGTCCTGGCCGTGGAACCAGATGTGGCCCGCGTCCGGGGTCTCAAGCAGGTTGAGGCAGCGCAGGAAGGTCGACTTGCCCGAGCCCGAGGCGCCGATAATGGTGACGACCTCGCCGGGGTTAACGGACAGGTCGATGCCCTTGAGTACCTCGAGCGAGCCGAAGCTCTTGCGCAGGCCCTCGACGCGGATGAGCGGCTCATTGGTCTGTGCGGCGGCCGCAACGCCGGTAGTGGCGGTATCTGCCATGATGATTCTCCTCGTCTTGAGCCTAGTTAGAGCTGGGCAGCGTGGCCGGAGCCTCGGCACCGAGTTTTTTGCCAAAGGCCTCGAGCAGGCGGCTCGCCACGAGCGTCAGGATCAGGTAGACCACGAGCGCCACGCAGTAGACCTCCATCTGGCGGTAGTACACGCCGGCGACCGTGGTAGTAGCGTACATAAGGTCAAACACGCCGATGACCGAGAGCACCGACGAGTCCTTGATGTTGATGATGAGCTCGTTGGTGAGCGCCGGGATCGCGTTTTTAATGCCCTGGGGAAACACAACTTTGCGCATGGCCTGCCACTGCGACAGACCCAGCGAGCGCGCCGCCTCGGCCTGACCGGGATCGATCGACTCGATGCCGCCGCGCAGGACCTCCATCATGTAGGCAGTAGAGTTGAGCGAGATGGTCACGAGGCCAGCGGTAAAGGTACTCCAGATCTGGTTGGCCTGGGCAGTCTCGAAGCCCATGCCGCGCAAAACGGTGAAGCCCGCGTAATAGATGAGCAGGCCCTGGACCATCATGGGCGTGCCGCGCACGATGGTGGAGTAGACGGTCGTAAAGCCGCGGCCGATGCTCTTAAAGAAGCGCACCAGGTCGTTGTCGACGCGATCGAAGGTCTGGGTGCGCAAGAACACAAAGAGCAGCGCCAAGAAGAATGCGATGACGGTGCCGAAGGTGGCAAGCGCGATGGTGATCTCGATACCGCGAATGAAGAAGCCCCCGCTCTTGTAGGTCATGTAGACCAGGCTCGACAAAAAGTCGCTGGGGTTGGAGTCCGAGACAATGCTCACCTGCACCAGGTCGATAAACGACATGACGCAGCGGTCCACGAAAAAGATCGCCGTGATGGCGACCACGACATAGCTGCCCAGGCGCGCGCCGCGGCGGAAACGCTCGGATGCGAACGGCGACTTTTCGCGATAGTCGTTCCAGTGCATGAGCTTGGTGACCAGCGCCGCCGCCGACACGACGAGCCAGGCCCAAAGGATTGCCCAAAGGCAATCCTGGAAGACACCGGTGGGGGCCAAGAAGCTCAGCGGCGTGGGGTTGCGCTGGCTAAACGCCAGGCCGAGCGCCGCGATAACGCTCGTGCCCAGGTACACATAACGGTGGTCGGCCTTGATAAAGGAGGCCAGACGATTGATGGTTTTCATGCTGCCTCCCTATGCCGGCTGACGGTCGAGGCACGCGTCCCACATTTGGTCGCGCTCCTCTTGGCTAATGCCCTTAAGCGTCTTGTCGATGAGCTTAAGGAGCTTGTCCGAACCCTTGCGGCAGCCGACGTTTGCCGCGACCTCCTGCTTAAAGCCCTCGCCCTCGGCAAAATGAATGGGGACGATGCCCGGGTTTTGGGCCATATAGCCCTTCTCGTTCTCGGTGTTGTAGGTCACGGCGTCGCAGGTGCCCTGCAGCAGGTTCGAAAATACCGTGGGGACGGAGTCGACCGGGTTCTTGTGCACAACGCCCGGAATCTCGTCGATGACGGTATCGAGCATGGTGTCCTTTTGGCCGAGGACCGTAGCGCCGCTAAAGTCGCTGAGCTTGGTCGCATTCTGGTAGGGCGAGCCCTCTTTTACGAACAGACCAAAGTAGCCAATGAAGTACGGATCGGAAAAGCCGACGGACTCCTCGCGCTCGGGCGTGGCGCTCATGCCGGCGATGATGAGGTCGATCTGGCCGTTGTTGAGCGAATCGATGAGACCCGAGAAGCTCTGTTTGACGGCAACGGGCTCGCCGCCGAGGGCCTTGCAGAGGATCTTTGCGATCTGAACATCGTAGCCATCGGCATAAGCGCCCTGCACGTTGTCGATGGGGATGGTGTACTCGCTGGCCTCGGAGACCTGCCAGTTGTATGGGGCGTAGGCCGCCTCCATGCCGATACGGATCTTGTCCTTGCCGATCACGGAATCGGACAGGTCGTCGCGACCGCCGCCCGTGGTGGGCTGGACCACTTTGAGCGTGGACGGGCGCTGGCAGCCGGCAAGCGCGCCGGCGACGACGGAAGCGCTCGCAGCGAGGGCGCTACCCAGGAAGATGCGACGACTGCACACCGGCTGGGTCTGCGCGTCGCGCTGTAGTCGAGGTTTCATCTGATGCCTTTCCTATATTGTTTAATCAACAGCAAAACAGGATAGTATAGCAGCGGCACCGATGGGGCGTTCGCAGAAGATTAACCTAGAAAAGCCCCCTGCCGGGAGTGGCAGGAGGCTTATCGCTGCAGAATGTGACAAAGTGACTGTCCCTTTGTCACATTTAGAGCAGGGTGACGCTAAAGGAGCGCTTGTCGGTGGCTCCGGGGGCCAAGACGATGGTGTTGACCTTGTGCTCAAAGACGTCGTCCTCGGTGTCCATGGTGGTGTGGCCGGTCCAGGGCTCGAGCGCCACAAACGGAGCGTCGTTGGCGGCAGACCACACGCCGATGTACTTAAAGCCCTCAAAGTCGATCTTGACGCCGTGGCCCGACTTGCGACCGCGCAGCGTGAGCGTGGAGCCTGGGGTATCGGTGAACATGATGGCATCGTTATCGAAGCTGCGGTGCGTGATGGGCAGCACGTCCGAGTTATCGGGAGCCTTGTAGCTACCCTCGAACGTCATAAGACCGTCGGGCGTAATGACGGGGGCCTCGTTAGTCCAAGCCCCGGTAAACGCCAACTCGTAATCCTCGAACGCCTCGTCCTCGGCACCGGGAGCCGGTACGTTAAATGCGGGGTGGCCGCCCACCGAGAACGGCAGGCCCACGTCGCCGGTGTTGGTGACGGCAAAGGTCTGCGTGAGGGTGGCGTCGCCGGTCAGGGCATAGGTCATGTTGAGCTTAAAGTGGAACGGGAACGCCTTGAGCGACTCGGGCGTGTCGGTGAGCTCGTAGGTAACGGACGAACCATCCTCCGATACCTCGACGATCTTGTGCTCCACGATACGCGCGATGCCGTGGCGAGCCATCTCGCAGGTGCCGGCCGCAGACGTCGCCGTGTTGTTGCGCAGCGATCCCACGATGGGGAACAGGATGGGCGCATGCTTGCCCCAAAAGGCCGGGTCGCCCTGCCACAGATACTCATTGCCGTTGAGGGCAAGGCTCGTGAGCTGGGCGCCCATGGAATCGATGGCCGCGGTGAGGCCACCGCGCTTGATGGTAGTGACGGTGGACATGCTACTTCCTCCAAAAGTCAACAACAGTGTCGAGGGCTATTGTCCCACTCTTGGCGGCGGGGTTGAGCGACAGGTGCAGTTATTGAGCAATAGCGTAAAGGTCAAACCCGCCCTGCGGCGTGCTATCGACCGTATCGGGCGCCTGTGAATTAAAACTCACCGGAACCATGCGCTTTGAGGCACGGTAACACGTGCCGTCGGTGGCGACGGGCGGCTCATCGACCGTGAGCTCGTAGTCGCCGGGCTTGAGCTCGATGCCGTCACCTTCGGAATTGACGTATTGGTACTCGTCGATCGCTTGCCCCTTGAGCGTGCGACCCACGATATGGACGAGCATCTGGCTGTCGCCGCGCGCGGTGTCCCACGTCGCGCCGTCCTTGACCTCGACCGATACATGCACCGAGCGCGTGCGGCTGAGCGATTGCTCGACAGACATCTCGACCTTGGCGGCGTCTTTGCGCTGTTGTTCAACATGGCTCCAGACGTTTCCAATTACCGAGCATGCGATAACGCCGGCCATAAAGGCGATAAGGATGGGGCCAAGCGGAGAGCGACGTCCCGCATCTTCCTCGCGAGCCAGATCGGGGCGATGCGTGGGCGCAGGCGCCTGGGCACCCTGCGAGGGCACGTCGAGAATGCTGAAGGATGCCGTGCTGTCGGGATCGATAGTGTGACGCGGCTGCGGGGTCTTTGCCGGCGAGATGGACATGTCGGCTGGCTCACCCAGTGTGGCCGTGGCATCGGCCTTTGCCTCGTCGGCCTCAGCCTGGGCCCAAGCCTGCTCAAAGGTCAGAGGCTCGGCGGCATCGGAGGCGGCGTCAGGCTCGACAGCAGCATCGCTGCCGGTCTCGTCCTCGTCGCTCGACACGTCACGCGGCGCGGGCTCGTCCCACTCCTCGTCCGGAGCCTCGCCCTCGCTATACCACCATTCAAAGTTATCGATATCCATACGGGGCGCCCCCTTGGCCTCGCAAATAAACACTTGCTAGCCTTATACCCCCAGATGACACGGGAGCTCGCCGGCACAGACAGGAAAAGCGTCACAACATTCGACGCTTTTCCTCGTTTTCGAGATTTTCATCAAATGTTGTGACGGTTTGGGCAGCAGCCACACCACGAATGCGACGAAGGAGCAGTCCCCTTGTCACATCTGGAGGGCGACGGGGATTTGGATGCAGCAGAAGTCCTCTTGGTGGGACTCGTCGTAGCTCGTGGTATCGAGGTAGCAAAAGTCGAAGGCGTTGCCAACGGGCCGGAGCGCGTGCTCGTCCATGCAGGCCACGATGGCGCGGATGCCTTCGGGCTCGTACGGCATGCCCCAGCGGCTCATGCACAGGTATGTGCCCTCGGGCAGCACTTCGATGCCGATCTCTGCCAGCTCGGCAGCGTCGCTCGGCAGCAGCTCCTCGGCACCGCGCGGAAGCACGGCAAAGGAGCCAGCGCCGGCGATGGGATCGTCGGAATGCAGCGCCTCGCGACGCAGCATGGCGCCCCAACCGCGCATGGGGCGCGTGCCCGTCAACGTACGCATGCGCAGGATTGCCCGCATGAGCGTAGGGTGAAGCATCGAGCGGCCGCGCTCTATATCGCCCGGAAACTCCTCAAAGACCACGTAGCGACGCTCGAATTGCTTGAGCTCCGGCTTGCCCTCGCGCTCGCGCCAGTAAACCGCCTCGTCGTAAAAGCTCAGGCGCTCCTGCACACTCGCGCGCTCAGCCTTGAGCCCGGCAATCTGCTTGTCGAGCGCCTGAACCCGCGAGCGCAGGTGATCGGTCATCTCGCCAATGTCGAACGTCGAGGTCAGGCGGTCAATCTCGTCGAGTTCGAGCCCTAGGTCGCGCAGCATGCAGATCAGACGCATGAGCGGGATCTGCGTGGGCGAATAGAAACGGTAGCCTTTTTCGTTAACCACGGCGGGCTTAAACAGGCCGATCTTGTCGTAGTAGATGAGCGTTTGGCGCGAAACGTTAAACAAACTCGCCATCTCGCTAATCGCATACATGCCTGTCTGCATGGGTCCTCCCGACACACCAAAGCCCGCCGCCCACAGGGGCAGCGGGCTCAAACACTACTCGTATCCTACCCTAAAGACATCTATGACCAGCGCTTATAGTTTGCACATGACACGCCGACGGCCTCGAGCGCCTTGGCGGCGATGTGATGCACCGCATCGTCGAGCGTTGCGGGGCCGTTGTAAAACGTGAGCATGGGCGGCATGAGCATGACACCCGGCACACGCGCCAGGCGCGCCATGTTGTCGACATGGATCGCACTGAAGGGCGTCTCGCGCACCATGAGTACCAGGCGGCGTTGCTCTTTCATCTGCACGTCGGCCGCACGCAGCAACAGGTTTTCGCTGTAACCACTCGCGATGCCGGCAAGCGTCTTCATGGAGCAGGGCGCCACGATCATGCCATCGACCGGATAGGTGCCGCTTGCAATGGCGGCGCCGATGTTCTTGTTGTCGTAGACCACATCGGCATGCGTGGCAAACTCGTCGAGCGTCATGCCGAGCTCCTGCTCGATGGTGATCTCTCCCCCGCGCGTGACGACAAGCGCCGATTCGGCGCCGGCCTGGCGCAGGCATTTGAGACACTCGAGGCCCAGCGCAGCGCCACTGGCACCAGATACGCCAACGACAATGCGACGGGGACGGACAGAAGACTCAGGCATGACAACTCCTTACTTAGTTACTCGGCAGGGTTACTTACTAGAAAGCGAGCTCCGCGGCCCACTTGTCACGGTCGATCTCCATGAACTGCGAGCGGATGAAGTTCTTCTTGAGGTCGAACGGGACCGTGCAGTCGAAGATGGCCTTGCAGGCGATGCCGTGCTCGCGGATCGTGGGGTCGAACGCGGGGTCGTTGGACGGATCGAGCACGTGGCAGTGGCAACCGGGGATGGTGATGAGGTCCACGTCGGCCTGGAAGCGCGTGGTCATGGCCCACATCACGTCGCTCATATCGAAGATATCGACATCCTCGTCAACAAGGATGACGTGCTTGAGCTCGGAGAACGCCGAGAAGGCGAGCATGGCGGCGTTGCGCTGACGGCCCTCGTCATTTTTGCTCGACTTCTTGAACTGCATGATAGCAACGAACTTGCCGCCGCCGCAGGGAGCGGCGTGGACGTTGAGCAGACGGCCCGGGATGGCGGTCTCGACCATCTTGTAGATGGAGGCCTCGGTGGGGATACCGGCCATGGACACGTGCTCGTGCGAAGGACCGATGCAGCTCTCCATAATGGGGTTGACGCGCGTGGTAACGGCGGTGATCTTGATCACCGGGCAGACCTTGGCGCCACCGGTGTAACCGGGGAACTCGGGCATGGCGTAGCCGTGGCCGTTGACGTCCTCGTTGATGGTCTCGTCGTGCATGAGGTAGCCCTCGAGCACGTACTCGGCATTGGCAATGCACTTCTGCGGAACGGTGACGCAGTCGGCAAGCTCGACGGCGTGGCCGCGCAGGGCGCCGGCGATCTGCAGCTCGTTAAAGCCGAGCGGCGTGGTGGGCGCCTCGAAGCCACAGCACATGTACACGGCGGGGTCCAGGCCGATGGAGATGGAGATGGGCATGTCCTCGCCGCGCTGGCAGTACTCGTCAAAGAACGCGCCCAGGTGACGGCTACCCGGAGTGATCCACATGGCGAGCTTGTCCTTGTCGACGCAGGAGAAGCGGTGGATGGTCACGTCGGACTGGGAGCCGTCGGGGCTCGTGCCGTAGGCGAGGCCCATGGTGATGTAGGGGCCGCCGTCGACGGGCGTGTTGGTGGGAGCGGGGACGATCTTGCGCAGGTCAAAGCCCTCGTCGGTCGCCTTGTACACGACCTCCTGGCAGTCGACATGCTTGCCCTCGGCGATCTGCTCGGGCGCGATCAGGTTCTCGAAGCGCTTACCGATCTCGAGGCCCAGGTGCTCCTCATCCAGGTCGAGCAGGGCGGCAACGCGCTTGCGGCTGGCAAGCATGCCGATGCAGACCTTGGCGTCGTCAAAGCCCTTGACGTTGTTGAAGACCATCGCCGGACCCTCTTTGGTCGGACGCATAACGGTGCCGCCGGCACCGACGTGGCGATAGACGCCCGAGACCTCGGCATCGGGATCGACCTGGGTGTCGGTCTCGAGCAGCTGGCCCGGCATCTTGCGCAAAAAGTCGAGCGCGGAGCGCAGGTCGTGGATCTGGGAAGCATCGGTAGTGGACATAGCGTGCTCCTTTCGGGAGAGTGCCCGGCGGCGGGAGTGCCGCCGGACTGGGGAACGTAGTGGGGCCATGGCGCCCATAGATGGAGCGCTCGGCCGCTTACATCAGGCCAAAGAGGTGGAACCAGGCGGCCTCGACCAGCACGACGATAAAGACGACCGCGGTGAGGGGAATGCCCATGCGCATGGCCTCTTTGGAGGTGTAGCCGCCGGCGTCCTTGCCCTCGCCGATAAGGATCGGCAGGTTGTGGAACGGCAGGATGTAGTGGATGTTGATGGACGTGAAGACGATGAGCGCCACGGCAAGCGGGCTTACGCTGGAGCCGGCCGCGAAGCTGATGAACGCCGGCACGCACACTCCGAGCACGGCCATGACCGAGCCCATGAACATGTGGATGATCATGGAGAGCGCGGCGACGAGCAGGGCGAACAGGAAGATGTTCTCGGGCACGGAGCTGGGAAGCACGACGTCGGCGATCCAGGCGTTCATGCCGGTGGCGCCGCCCACGGAACCCACGGCCATGGCGGCCGTCAGGAACATGAGGGACTTGATGTCGACAGCGTTCCAGCTGGCAGGAGTGAGGACCTCGCCGATGATGGGCATGGCGAGTGCGACGCCAATGGCCAGGGTGACCCAGCCGATATAGTCGCCCGAGACGGTGAGCCACAGCGCGATGGCGATGACAAGCCACACGATGGTGCGGATCTCCTTGACGGAGAGCTTGCCGAGCGCGGCCTGCTTGGCCACGATCTGCTCGCGATCGTAGACGAGCTCCTTGCTGGGCTTAAAGAGGAAGAGGCCCAAGAACAGGGTGCACAGCAGCGCGACCAGCATAGGCACGCTCATGTACAGGAACCAGTCGACAAAGGACGGGCTCATGCCGCCGGCCTCGGCGCTGTACTGCGCAACGAGCGGGTTGAGTGTGGAGTCGCCCGTCAGGAAGAACATGGAGCCCGGGGCAGCAGCGGCAAACACGAGGAAGCCGAGCTTACCCTTGTCGTCGTCACCGTAGCCGGCGGACTCGGCGATGACCGAGACGACGGCGAGGATGAGGAAGGCGCGGGGGAACGGATGCGGGATCAGCAGCGACAGCACAAAGGTGAGCGCGAAGATCGAGATGATGAGCGACTTGGCGTCGCGCACGAACTTGAGCATAAACGCATAGGCGATGCGCTCGCCCAGGCCCGACTCCTTGACCGCGCTGGCGATGAGGTAGGCACCAATGACGAGCCACATGGTGGCTTTGGTCCACGAGCTAAACGTAGAGGCGACCGTCGCCGAGATGCTCGCGGCGCCCGTGTCGTCCACGCACACCTTGAACAGAACGAGCAGCGCGCAGTAGAGCAGGCCCACAAAGCCCGGCTGCGCCACGCCACATGCCCAGAACACCACCGTGGCGAGCGTCAGTGCCAGACAGGTCTGGCCACCGACCGTGAGCTCGACCGTCGAGCTCAGCTCCGCCAAAGGAAGAAACTTCACCAGCAAAAAGACAACGATACCCAGCACAAAGCCAATTTCGCGCTTGGTGATCTTAAACGCCTTCTTTTCCGCTTCCATCTCCCCACCTTTCTTGTTGGGGGCGCTCCGGATTCGCAACCACGTTGCCGCTTAAAAAGGGGCGCCCGTTATCGGACGCCCCTTACGTTGCGCCGTGTTGTGGCAATACAGTCAAGCGGGATTTTTGGATGAGAAGCGATCCTCTGGGCAAAAACCGTCACAATCTTCGACGCTTTTCCTCGATTTCGAGATTTTCATCGAATGTTGTGACGGTTTGGATATGGCAAAGGGACTGTACCTTTGTTACATAGCGAGGGCCGTACGGATGGATGGGTCGCTGAGTGCCTCGCGGAGCCAGGGGGCCAGCTGCTCGGGGTGACCCTGCAGGTAGCCTTTGAGCTCGGACGGGGCCACGCGACGCACCTCCGAGATCTCCTCTTGGTTGATATGCAGCTCGCCCGGCTCAACATGGGCTGCGAACACCTCGCACCATTCGCACTCGCAGCGGCCGTCGCCGTGATCCTCGCGATACACCACGTGACCGAGGTGCTTGAGCTGGTCGGGCTCGCGCGCAATGCCAAGCTCTTCGTTGATGCGACGCGCCGTGGCGGCCGCGACGTCTTCCCCGGGGAGCGGATGGCCGGCGCAGCTATCGGCCAGCACCCCGCCCCACAGGCGCTTGAGCGGACTGCGGCGGCAGAGCAGCAGGCGCGCGTCCTCGCCCTGGCCCTCGACCAGAAGCGTCAGAAATGCCTGATGCAGGATGCCCTCGCCGGCATGTGCCTCGATGCGATCGACAGGGCCAAGCGCCTCGCCGGTCGCGGCATCGACCGCCACGACCTCGGCGCCCGCACCGCCCTCATCCCAGCCGGCGCGCAGGATGCGCGCGGCGGCCTCCTCGAGCGCGGCGATGAGCTCCTTGGTGGTAGCGAGCACGCGCTGCAGATCGTCCGCAGTCGCATGCTCCACATGAAAGCCCGTGCTTGCAACTACCGGCACGCCAAAGCGCGTGGCCAGCGCCGCCGCGATATCGTGCGCCGGGATCTCATCTCGATGGCACGGAACGGCCAGGATGCTCACGGTCGCCGTGCGACCGGGCTCAGGGCGCGGAATGGCCTGCGCCGTGGCGCCCAGATGCGCGTACTCCGGCGAGCAGGCGTACACCACCATGCCGCGCGGCGTCACCGTCAGCTGGGCCTCGAGCGTAAACTTGCCCTCGCCTACCGCAACCTTCGTCGTGTGCATACCCATGGGATCTCCTGTCGCCCGCGATGTACCTGAGACCATCTTCGCCTGTATTGCGACTATACAGGCAAGCGCAGCCTGCGACAAAGGGGGCAGGCACCTGACACATTCTGCTAGAGTTGCAGGGATTGAATCCCGCTTATTCATGCGACATTGGAGTGACAATCTTGACCGCCGCAACCACGCCTAAAAGTAAGTCAACCGCCGCCGCGCTCTCCCCCGCGCGCACCAAGCTCTGCCTGGCGCTGCTCGTGCTGCTGGGCTTCTCGCTCGGCTGCTCGGAGTTCGTGGTCATCGGTATCGAGAGCGACTTGGCAACGGAGCTCGGCATCTCGCTTGCCACTGCGGGCCAGCTCATCAGCGTGTTCGCGCTCGTCTACGCCATCGCGACGCCGGTGCTCGCGCTCAGCACGGGGCGTTTTCGCCGCTACCAGCTGCTCGTGTGCTATAGCATCGTCTTTGTGCTCGGCAACCTGGTCATGGCGTTGGCGCCCAACTTCCAGGTACTGTTTATCTCGCGCATTGTCCTGGGCTCTGTCTCGGGTGCGCTGCTCGCCGTGGGTGTGACGTACATCCCCGAGCTGCTGTCCCCGCAGCAAACCTCGCTTGCCATCTCGGTCGTGTACGGTGCGTTTTCCGTGGCAATGGTCTTTGTCACTTCGATCGGCAAGTTTGTGGCCGACACGCTCGATTGGCACGTGGCCATGTACGGCACGCTGACCTTTGCCGTTCTGATCTGCGGAGCGCTCGTGGCGTTTATGCCGCGCGCTGGGCAAACCGACGAGCCTGCCACCTTTCGCGAGCAGGCGGGGCTTCTACGCGAGCCGAGCATCATCACCGGCATGCTCATCTTTTTGTTTGGCGTGGGGTCGGTCTACGTATTCTACGGCTACGTGACGCCCTATCTGGAGCAGGTGCTGGGCATGGGCACGGTCGAAGCCAGTACCACGCTTATGGCCTACGGCGTGTTCTGCCTGATCTCGAACATCTTAGGCGGATGGATCGACGCGCGTTTTGGCATGAAGGCACTGCTTGTGACGTTTGTACTGCAGGCTGCGGCGTTACTCGGGCTGTTTGCCGTGGGCGGCACCATGCCGCTCGCGCTGGTCTTTGTCTTTAGCTTGGCGTTGCTCATGTACCTGTTCTCGGTGTCGTGCATCACGCACTTTATGGACGTGGCACGCAGCCGCCATCCCAAGTCGATGGTACTCGCAAGTTCGGTTGAGCCCATGGCGTTTAACGTCGGCATCTCGTTTGGCACTGCAGTGGGCGGCGCCGTGGTAAGCAGCATTGGCATTGCGTACGTGGGCGCCGTGGGCGCCGCGTTCTCGCTTGTGGCCTGGGCGCTTACGCTAGTGACGATTAAGTTGGCTCGCTGGGAGCGCAGGCGGGCGAGGGCGTAAGCGCAGATGCGATACTCGAGCTCGATGATGGCGATCGAAAGGAAACCGCGTATGCAACGCGTGCTGTTTATCTGTCACGGCAACATCTGTCGCTCGACGATGGCTGAGTCGGTGTTTACTGAGCTGGTGCGCCGTGCCGGGCGCGCGGGCGAGTTTGTCATCGATTCCGCTGCGACCTCGACTGAGGAGATCGGCAACCCGCCGCATCACGGCACCGTCGCCAAGCTGCGCGAGGTCGGGATTCCCGTCGTAGCACATCGCGCGCGCCAGGTGCGTCGCGCGGAGTATGGCGACTGGGATCACATTGTCTATATGGATGCTGAGAACGCGCGCGGCCTGCGTCGCATCTTTGGCGACGACCCCGACGGCAAGATTACGCGCTTGCTCGATTGGACCGAGCGCCCCGGCGACGTGGCCGATCCCTGGTACACCGGCAACTTCGATGCCACCTACCGCGGCGTACTCGACGGTTGCACTGCTATGCTCGAGCAGCTGTAATCGATGAAATGCAGAGTTTTTAGAGCCATAAATCGGATGAAATGTAGAAATTTGACCTTACTCGCGCACAGCACAACGACGACAACGCCTAAGCATAGGCATAAGCGAAGTCGGAATTCCCATATACAAATCGAGCGTGGTTTTTCTCCCACTTTGAGCGTTCAAGTGCGCTCTAAACGGGAGAAAATCCACGCTCATTTTCTCGGCGGGAGATAATCCACGCTCAACTACTCGTCGACGATCTCGGCAAGCCAGACGTTCAGAGTATCGACCTCGGGGCAGCAGAACTTTGCCGTACCGGGCTCGTTTCCAGGCACGGTTCCGCCGTAGCGCAGGATATCGATATAGGGAAAGCCCACGTGGCAGGCCATGGAGCACATCTTGCCGCGATCGCGGTCGAAGTCAAAAACGTCGCCCGGCTTGTGACCGTGGTGGCAGCGGCACGTCCCCAGCTGGTCCACGCAGCTCACGCGGATACGCGGCCGCTTGCCACGCGGCGCGCCGAGCGGCCTGTTCTCGCCCGCAGGCTTGACGCCGTCCTCGCCAGCATTACTCATGGTCAATCACATCCAGGCAGGCCTCGATGGGAAGGCCAGCCGACTTGTCCTCTTGGTCGGCATTGCGCTCGATAAGCTCAGCCACCACACGCATGGCATCGGACGTCGCGCGCTGCAGACTCCAACCTGCCATAACGCGGCCGACGAGCACCGCCGAAAACGTGTCGCCCGTGCCCGGGAAATAGACCGGAATGAGCTCAAAGGGAATCGTGAAGTACTCCCCCGCTACATGGTCGTAACCGATAACCGCGTTCATGCCATTGACCACGGCGCTCGTAATGACCACCGATTTGGCACCCAGCTCGCGCACGGCGTCCACAAGGGCGCGGGCCTCATCGGGCGTGATCTGCTCTGCAATAGGCGTATCGGTGAGCAGACAGGCCTCGGTGTAGTTGGGCACCGCGTAATCGGCGCACTCGAGCAGGTGCCTCATGAGACCGATCGTGGACTCGGGCACGCCCGCATAGAGCTTGCCGTTGTCGCCCATGATGGGGTCGACGAACACCTTGGTGCCCTTTTGCCCGCGGCGGTGGCAAAAGTCCGAGATGATACGCGTCTCTTCCTCGGTCACGATAAAGCCGGTCGAGATGGCGTCGAACTCAAAGCCGAGCTCCTCCCAGATGGCAAGACTCTGACGCACGTACTCCGTGGTGTCGTGGATGTAGAACTTGGGATAGTTGAGCGTATCGGACACAAGCGCCGTCGGCAGATTGTGGATACGGTAACCCATGTGCGACAGCACCGGCAGCATGGCGGAAAGCGCGACCTTGCCGTAACCGCACATATCGTTAATCAGCAGCAGCTGAGTATTCTTCATGAGGGTCTCCCTTGGTTCGGGCACGGCGCAGCAGCGCCACAGTGCGACTAAGTGTAGCGCAGGAGGCGTTGTGGGCGGGCGGTGGCGCCGTGGAGGTCAAATTGTTGCGGAAAGGTTTCGGAAATGGGGGCTGTTTGCTCCATAGCGGCCTAGTTGATGCTACTCATATAGCGCCATTTCAAAACTATGCCTATTTACTACGTTTAACCGCCCGCCTCCAACCACAACGAATTTCTCTCCAACAAAACCGCAGGTAGATAGTTTGCGTTTTTTCAGAAACAGCTGTTGTGGCCAGCGATGCTGGATTCATCGTAGTAATTAGGCATAGTTTTTGGCAAGGCCGCTTCGAAAGGCATCATCGCAGCCCAAAACGATACCTTTTCCTTCGTCCCCAAGGGATCAGATTGCCGCTTAGGAACGCTTGCAGCGTCGAGCGGTTACGGCGTTTGGTAAAACGCCGTAACTTAATAAGTTTGGTACCTTGACATTGATTTCTCATGCTCCTAGATTGGTTAGGCACAAAACAATTCCACTACCTAACTAAAGAAAGGAGCAACACTAATTCATGTGCGATGAACCTCTTAACCTTTGTTCGCATGAGCCCGGCGGCGACCCGTCACAGCCTGCGGATGTACCCGAAGCGGTCAGCGCCGAAGACAAGCTTGCCAAGCGCATCCTCAATAATCTGGGCTTTTGCGGCCATTACATGCACTTTCATGGCGGAGGCGTATCCGGCAAGGCGCCCATCATCTGCCTGCTAGCCAAGCAACCCGGCGGCGAGATGTCGCAGCAGGAGCTCGGCATGCACTTTGACCTCAAGCCGGGATCGCTTTCCGAGATCCTGTCCAAGCTCGAGCTCAACGGCCTCATCGAGCGCAGCCGTAACCCCAAGGATCGACGGCAACTCACCATTCGCCTGACCGAAACCGGCCGGGAAAACGCCCGCATCGACCAGGCAGCCCGCATCCGCTTTAGAGAACGGGCCTTTAGCGCGCTCACCCACGACGAGCGCGAGGACCTCGCCGAAATGCTCGATAAAATCCGCGTAACCTGGGAGGAACTGGATGATTAAAACCCTCATGGGCAGCATCCGCGACTATATGAAAGTCACCGTTGCTACGCCGTTGCTTGTGCTTGGCGAGGTGCTCTGCGAGATGCTGATTCCATTTATCACTGCCAACCTGATCGACGCCATCAAAGACGGCGCCACCGTAGCCGAGATGCTTCCCACCGCAGGCTTTTTGGTGCTCATCGCGCTGACGTCGCTTGCTTTTGGCGCCGCGGCCGGCGTCACCTGCAGCCATGCGAGCTGCGGGTTCGCCAAGAACCTGCGTCACGACCTGTTCTACAAGATCCAGACGTTCAGCTTTGCCAACATCGATGAGTTCTCGAGCTCCTCGCTCGTCACGCGCCTGACCACCGATATCAACAACGTGCAGCAGGCCTTTATGATGATCATCCGTATCGCCGTGCGCGCGCCGCTGGTATTGATCTTCGCCTTTACCATGGCGTTTATCATGGGCGGCAGCGTCGCCATGGTCTACCTGGTCATCATTCCGCTGCTGGGCTTTGGACTGTTCTTTCTCATCTTTAAGGTGCGCCCCATCTTCTCGCGCGTGTTCCACAAGTATGATGCCCTTAACGAGTCCGTCGAGGAAAACGTCACCGGCATGCGCGTGGTCAAGAGCTATGTGCGCGAAGACTTTGAGAAGGAGAAGTTCGCGACCGCCGCGCGCGACGTCCAGATGGACTTCACCCGCGCCGAGAAGCTGCTCGCCTTTAACAACCCCATGATGAACATCTGCGTCAACGGCGCGTTTGTCGTCATCATCTACCTGGGCTCCAAGCTCATCATCACGAGCCAGGGCACGCTGTTCGACGTGGGCCAGCTCTCCTCGACCTTTACCTATGGTTTCCAGATTCTCATGAGCCTGATGCAGCTGTCGATGATCTTTGTCCTGGTGACCATGGCCGACGAATCGGCACACCGCATTGCCGAGGTGCTGGCCGCCGAGCCCACGATCGCCGATCCCGCCGAGCCCGTGCTCGAGGTTGCCGACGGTTCCATCGACTTTGACCACGTGAGCTTTAAGTATTCCAAGCATGCGAAGCGCCAGGCGCTCGACGATATCGACCTGCACATTACGAGCGGCGAGACCATCGGCATCATCGGCGGCACCGGCTCGGCCAAGTCCACGCTCGTTAACCTCATCGCCCGCCTGTACGACACCACCGAAGGCGCTGTGCGCGTGGGCGGCGTGGACGTGCGCGACTACGACCTGGACGCGCTGCGTCACCAGGTCGCCATGGTGCTGCAGAAAAACGTGCTGTTTAGCGGCACCATCGCCGAGAACCTGCGTTGGGGTGACCCGAACGCCACCGACGAGGAAGTCCGCGAGGCAGCGCATCTGGCCTGCGCCGACGAGTTTGTCGACGGTTTCCCCAAGGGCTACGGCACCTGGATCGAACAGGGCGGCTCCAATGTTTCGGGCGGTCAGAAGCAGCGCCTGTGCATTGCACGCGCCCTGCTGCGTCGCCCCAAGATCTTGATCCTGGACGACTCCACCAGCGCCGTCGACACCAAGACCGACGCCAAGATCCGCGCAGGACTGGCAAGCTATCTGCCCAACACGACCAAGCTCATCATCGCCCAGCGCATCAGCTCCGTGCAGGACGCAGACCGCATCATCGTCATGGAGGGCGGCCGCATCGCGCAGATCGGCAACCATGACGAGCTACTCAAGACGAGCGAGATCTACCGCGAGACCTTTACCTCGCAAAACAAGATGTCTGCCGAGGGCGAAGGGGCCGTCGAGGCCGACACCGAGGCATCCGCAACGCAAGCTCAGACCCAGGAAGGAGGCGAGGCACATGAGTAAGGCAACGACCGCCGAGCGCGCGCTCAACCGTAAGGGCGGCACCATGTCGCGCCTCATCAAGACGCTCTTTGGCTTCTATCCCGTGCTTTTGCCCCTTGTCGTCGCCGGCGTGGTGCTCTGCGCCATCATCAACTCCATCGGCGCGACCTTCCTGCAGAGCGCCCTGCAGATTATTAGCGAATCGTGGCAGTCGGGCGATTGGGAAGCCGCACAGCCCAAGATTCTGCAGCTCGTGACCACCCTCGCCTGCATCTACGGCGTCGGTGTCCTGTCCTCACTGTTCTGGAACCGCGCCATGGCTATCGTCACGCAGGGCTCGCTGGAGAAGCTGCGCGAGATGATGTTCAACCGCATGCAGGACCTGCCGATCCGCTACTTCGACACGCACCAGCGCGGCGATATCATGAGCCACTACACCAACGACATCGATACGCTGCGCCAGATGATCAGTCAGTCGCTGCCCAACCTGCTCATGACGATCATCATCATCGTCACGGTGTTCTTTATCATGCTGTACTACAGCGTGTGGATGTGCCTGGTCATCATCGCCGGCGTCGCCTTTATGACCTTTATGACCAAGCTGCTCGGCTCCAACTCCGCGCGCTTCTTCATTGCGCAGCAGACCGAACTCGGCGTGGTCGAGGGCCATATTGAGGAAGTCATGAACGGTCAGAAGGTCGTCAAGGCATTCTGCCACGAGTCTGCCGCCGAGGCCGATTTTGACGAGCGCAACGAAAAGCTCTTCGAAGTCTCCCAGAAGGCCAACATGTACGCCAACATCCTCATGCCCATCCTTATGAACCTGGGCAACTTGCTCTACGTGCTGGTGGCCCTTGCCGGCGGCATTTTCCTGGCGCTGGGCGTGCCCAACCTGAGCATCTCGGGCATGGCGCTGTCCATCGCCGTCGTGGTGCCGTTCCTTAACATGACCAAGCAGTTCTGCGGACAGATCGGCCAGATCTCGCAGCAGATCAACGCCGTGGTCATGGGTCTGGCCGGCGCCGACCGCATCTTTGAGCTCATCGATGAGGAGCCCGAGGCCGACGAAGGCTACGTGACGCTCGTCAACGCGCAGGTAAACCCCGAGACCTGGGAGCTCGAGGAGGCCGACCACCATACTGGCATGTGGGCATGGAAGCATCCGCACCGCGCAACCGGCGAGATCGAGTACGTGCCGCTGCGCGGCGACCTGGTCATGGACAACGTCGACTTTGGCTACACGCCCGACCACGAGGTGCTGCACGGCGTGTCCGTGTTTGCCAAGCCGGGCCAGAAGGTCGCGTTTGTCGGCGCCACCGGTGCCGGTAAGACGACCATCACCAACCTCATCAACCGCTTCTACGACATTGCCGACGGCAAGATCCGCTACGACGGCATCAACGTCAACAAGATTCGCAAGGCCGATCTACGCCGCTCGCTGGGCGTGGTGCTGCAGGACGTGAACCTGTTCACTGGCACCGTGATGGATAACATCCGCTACGGCAACCTGAGCGCCACCGACGAGGAGTGCATCGCGGCGGCAAAGCTCGCCGGCGCCGACGACTTTATCACCCGCCTGCCCGACGGCTACGACACCATGCTCACCGGCAACGGTGCCCAGCTTTCGCAGGGCCAGCGCCAGCTGATTTCGATCGCGCGCGCCGCCGTCGCCGATCCGCCGGCGATGATTCTGGACGAGGCCACGTCGAGCATCGACACCCGCACCGAGGCCATCGTGCAGGCAGGCATGGACAAGCTCATGGAGGGCCGCACGACATTTGTCATCGCGCACCGCTTGTCCACCGTGCGCAATTCCGACGCGATCATCTGCCTGGACCACGGCCGCATTATCGAGCGTGGTAACCACGACGAGCTGATCGCCAAGCGCGGATACTACTACCAGCTGTACACGGGTGCGTTTGAGCTGGAGTAGGTAGGTTTGTTTCACGGAGGACCCCCAGGCGGGCCGGGGTGTAACCTCCGTGCTCAAACATTCTCGCTTCGCTGCGAAACTGCGCGCGGAGGAAATACCCCGCCGCCCCCGGGGCACCCTCCTACGCGCAATCAGCCCGTCGTTTAGAACGGAATAAAAGTTTGCGAGGCCCTGGCCATTTGGCCAGGGCCTCGTTTTGTAAGGATGATTTTTCTGGGACGGGGATTAAATAATCATTCGGTACACAATGATTATTTAATCCCCGTCCCAGAAAAATCATCCTCGAAGTAACTAAAAGAGCCCCGTCCCAGGTGAGCTAGGTGAGAAGCTGGGCCATGGCGTTGACGAATTTTTGTACTTGGAGGGTTGGCTCGAGCGGGTAGTGCAAGAAGACCGGCACCTCGCGGCCGCATAGGAACGGCACGCCCACAAAGGCCGGGTGCACGCCCGACCACGCTCCGCAGGTGAGCACCGCATCGCCCTTTTCCTCCGCATCGTTAAAGAGCGCAAAGTCAAAGCTGTCTACGTCGATCACGTCCACGCCGCCGTCGGCCAAAAGATCGATACGCAGGCTGTCCATGGCGTCGTTGCCGTGACGAAGCACGCGCAGACGCATGCCCTCCAGGTCGGCGACCGTGATGCGCGTCTTGCGCGCGAGGCGGCTTGTGCGGGGCACATCAATATAAAACGGCACGTTGACAATGCGGAGCTTTTGGCAGGCGTCGCCCCAACGCGGAGTCGAAAAACTCGACTGCACCACATCCACCTCGCGACCCAGGCTGCGCATGACGGTTTCACGCTCGTCATAGAGGTCGCTCACCGGGACAATTTCGAAGCGCAACGACGGCTCCAGCTCGTGCACGTCCGTCCACATCGACAGCGTCTGGCGCCCCGGGCACATCATCGACACGCCCAGGCGCACGGCGCCGCCATCGCCCGCCGCGCGTCGGGCGCGGCGCAACGCATCCTCGGACTGGCGCATGATCGAGCGCGCATCGTCCACCAGCAGTGCGCCCGCCGGCGTCACCTTGACGCCCGAATGTGAGCGCGCGAACAACGTGATGCCAAACTCGGCCTCGAATCCCGACACCTGTTTGACGAGCGCTGGGGTCGACACGCGCAGTTTTGCCGCCGCGCGCGAGAAACTTCCCAGCTCCGCGGCGGCCGTTATGGCCTCGAGTCGTCGATCGTACACATCAATCTCCCGTTTCCAGACATATGGCCATGCGTTGCCAAAGGGGGTTGTTTTGGCAGGTCACACACTCAATTAAGAACAAATCGTCTCACAAGCTATAAACCACAGGTTAACGCCATTCTAACAAATATGCAATTCACCTGCGCAAATTCAAAGCATACGATAACCAGCGAAAACCACGTGGGTCGATTAATGGGAACGGCCCACAGGGAGGCATAAGAAGGGAAGTTCCTATGAGCAACTGGCTTAAGCTCGAGGGCGACGTCTGCGCCGTGACCGGCGCGCTCGGCGGCATGGGCGTCGAGATCTGCCGCGAGTTCGCCCGCAACGGCGCCAACGTCGTCCTGCTCGACCTGGACGAGGAGAAGGTCAAGACCGCGGCCGCCGACCTCGCCGCCGAGTTTGGCATCCACGCCGAGGGCTACAAGATGAACGCCACCGACGAGGCCGAGGTTCAAGCCGCCGTCGATGCCACCATCGCCGACTTCGGCCGCGTCGACGTCCTCGTCAACACCGCCGGCATCCTGCGCTTCGCAGCGATGGAAGACCTGCCGTTGAGCGACTGGGAGCAGGTGCTCAACGTCAACCTCACCGGCTACTTCATCACCTCGCAGCGCTTTGGTCGCGAGATGATCAAGGCCGGACAGGGTCGCCTGGTGCACATCTCGACCGTTGCCAGCCACTCCCCCGAGACGTTCTCGGGCGTGTACAGCTCCACCAAGGCGGGCGTCAACATGATGTCCAAGATGCTGGCCGCCGAGTGGGGGCCCTACGGCGTGCGCTCCAACTGCGTCGAGCCCTGCTTTGTCAAGACCCCCATGTCGGCGAGCTTTTACGCCGACCCCGAGGTCGAGAAGAGCCGCAGCCGCCTGATCGCCACGCGCCGCATCGGCGAGGTCAGCGATATCGCCAACGCCGTCATGTTCCTGGCGTCCAAGCGCTCGGACTTTACCACCGGCGACGCCATCAAGGTCGACGGCGGCTTCTCCAACATGATGGGCGACCTCACCGCCAAGCCCGGCGGCCGCCGGGCCTTTGCCGACAACTACCTCAAGAACAAGGGTGTCGAGCTTTGGTCTGACGAGTCCGGCGTCGCCAAGCCGACTGACCAGTAAACCAACCCGACAGGGAGGCTCCGCGGACACGACCGTTCCTCCCCCGTATCGATTAGAAAGAGTCCAATGGCTTCCACCAACTCCAACAAGGGTCGCGCCGTCGTGCTTTCCGCCGCGTGCGTCACTATGTTCTTCATCAGCTCCATCGCGCTGTATTCCGTCGTGAGCAAGAACCTGCTCGCCGTCTACCCCGAGTGGTCGAGCGCCCTTACCTGGGCTTTCCCGGTCTTTCAGACCATCATGGCCGTGACGGGCATCTTCGCCGGTCGCATCTCCGATAAGATCGGCCCCCGCAACGTCGTGATCGCCGCCGCCGTGTGCTACGGCCTGGGCTGGTTCATGTCTGGCACCGTCACCGAGCCGTGGCAGTTCTACCTGTGGTTCTCGCTCGTCGCCGCCATCGGCAACGGCCTGGGCTACAACCCCGCGCTCACCACGGGCCAAAAGTGGTTCATCGACAAGAAGGGCCTCGCCTCCGGCATCACCCTGGCCGCTTCGACCGCCGGCCCCGCCGTGCTGTCCCCGGTGCTCGCCTCGCTGCTCATCCCGAGCCTGGGCATCTTTGGCGCCCTTAAGGCACTCGGCGTCATCTTCTTTGTGATGATCGCCGCCTCCGCCCTGTTCCTGAAGGCCCCCGAGGCCGGCTGGCTGCCCGAGGGCTTCGAGGCCCCCAAGGGCGGCGCGCACGCCGGCACCTTCGGCGACCTCACCCCGGGCGAGATGGTCAAGACCCCGCGCTTCTGGGTCCTCATCGTCACCTTCGCCTTTGCCGCCACCGCGGGTACCCTGCTCGTAGGCAAGGTTGCCTCCATCGCCGCCGTCCAGCTCTTCGCCGACCCCACGAGCGCCGCGGCTGTCGCCCTCGGCGGCGTGGTGGTCTCCGTCAACACCTGCGCCAACCTGGTCGGACGTCTGTCCTTTGGCCAGATCATCGACAAGCTCGGCGCCTACAAGTCGCTGCTCATCAGCCTTGTCGTCACCATCGTCGCGCTCGTCATCATGTCGATGAGCTTTACGCAGAGCATGTTCTTTGTGGCGCTCGCCCTGCTCGGCTTTAGCTTTGGCGCCCTGCTCGTCATCTACCCGCCGCTCACCGGTGGCGCCTTTGGCACCAGCAACATCGGCGTCAACTACGGCATCATGTTTTTGGGATACGCCGCTTCTACCTGGATCAGCCAGCCCATCACCGCCGTGCTGTATCACGTCGAGGCCGGCAGCGCCGCCTACCAGCAGTCCTTCTACGGCGCCATCGTGATCGCCGCCATCGCCGTCGTGCTCACCGTCTACATGATGGTCTCCGACAGCAAGAAGAAGTCCGCCTAGTCGTATCGATGTGACAAAGGGACAGCCCCTTTGTCACATTCACCAGCCACCAGCATTAAGGAGTCGAAATGTCTGAGCTCAACCCCGTCCGCATTGCCGTTATCGGCGCCGGTGCCATGGGCCGCAACCACATCCGCTTTGTCACCGAGGAGCCCGAAGCCGAGCTCGTCGCCATCGCCGACGCCTTTGAGGGCGCCCGCGCCACGGCCGAGGCCGCCGGCGTGCCGTTTTACACCGATCCCGCCCAGATGATGGACGAGGTCAAGCCCGAGGCCGTCATCATCGCCACCCCCAACGACCTGCATCTGGGCGTTGCCCGCGAGGCCGTGAAGCGCAACATCGTGCCGCTGGTCGAAAAGCCGATCTCCAATGACCTCGAGGATGCCCAGGCCTTCGCCGCCGAGGCCGAGACCGCCGGCGTGCCCGTGCTCGTGGGCCAGCACCGTCGCCACAACCCCTTCGTCAACAAGGCCAAGGAGATCATCGAGTCCGGCGAGCTGGGCAAGCTCACCGTGTCGAGCTTCCACTACATGATCTATAAGAATGACGAGTACTTCGATGTCGAGTGGCGCCGCAAGAAGGGTGCCGGCCCGATCCTGGTTAACCTGGTTCACGACGTCGACCTGCTCCGCTATCTGCTGGGCGAGCCCGTTGCCGTCCAGGGTATGCAGTCCAGCGCCGCCCGCGGTTTTGAGACTGAGGACTCCGCCGTGGTCAACGTCCGTTTTGCCGATGGCGCGCTCGCAAGCATGACCATCTCCGATGCCACCGCCAGCCCCTGGAACTGGGAGGCCACCGCTCGCGAGGACCCGCAGTACCGTCCCTTCGACGCCGACGCCTACTTTATCGGCGGAACCTTGGGCGCCCTTTCGCTGCCCCGCCTGCACCAGTTCTCCTACGACGGCGCCTCCAACTGGCACAAGCCGCTGCAGATGGAGATTCCGGCCGTGGACCCGGCGCTGCCGCACAAGATGCAGCTCAAGCACTTTGTGAAGGTTGTCCGCCGTGAGGTTGAGCCCGTCGTGACCCCCGCCGATAACGTCAAGACGCTCACGCTTCTCAACGCCATCAAGGAGGCCGCCGAGACCGGCCAGCTCGTCGAGCTGTAATGCCTTGAGAGCGGCCGCGGCAGAAACCCCATGCCGAGTCCCTCGGTCCGCCACAAATAAGCCCCTCTTCTTTGCCCCGCGAGCAGCCTCCTGCCCGCGGGGCATTTTGCTACGTTTCCAATGATTTTCTGAGACGGGGGGCCTTTTTGCACCTCGGCTTGATTCGTTCGCCACGGAATGAGCCTATCTACTACGTTTAACCAATCACCCTCATCCATACCGAATTTCGCGAAATAAAAACCGCAGGTAGACGGGTTGCGCATTTTCGGAAAACCAGGGGATGGTCGACCCACACGGTTCAAACGTAGTAGATAGGCCGCTTTCGTGGTTCCGCGCCAAAACAGTCTTTTTTGGGCGAAGTGGCAGGTGGTATCCTTGGTAGCTCTGTGCTGCAAACGCACCTTAAACGCAAGGAGTCCCATGGATCTTATCGCCCAGCTCGCCCGCGAGCTCAACCTTAAGGCCGCCAACATCGAAGCGGCCGTCAAGCTCATCGACGAGGGCAACACCATTCCCTTTATCTCGCGCTACCGCAAGGAAGCCACGGGCGGCATGGACGACGTCGCCCTGCGCGCCCTCGACGAGCGCCTGTCCTACCTGCGCAATCTTGAGCAGCGCAAAGAGGACGTCATTCTGCTCATCGACGCCCAGGGCAAACTCACGCCCGAACTCGAGCAGCAGATTCGCGAGGCCACACAGCTCCAGCGCGTCGAGGACCTTTACAAGCCCTACCGCAAAAAGCGCATGACTCGCGCGCAGAAGGCACGCGAGGCCGGCCTGGAGCCGCTCGCCAACATGATCATCATGCAGGCCTCGGCCAAGGGCAGCGCACTCGACGCCGCCGCGGCATACGTCAACGAGGAGGCCGGCTTCGACACGCCCGAAAAGGCGCTCGCCGGCGCGGCGGACATCGTGGCCGAGACGGTGGCCGAGGACCCCGAGAACGTCGCCGACCTGCGCGCCTTTACGCAAAACACCGCCGACATCGTCGTCGAGGCCACCGACCCCGCCGAGAAGACCCCCTACGAGCCGTACTACAGCTATGATGAGCCGCTGCGTCGCATCCCCAACCACC
The DNA here is from genome assembly GCA_900541685.1 of uncultured Collinsella sp. Lineage (GTDB taxonomy): Bacteria > Actinomycetota > Coriobacteriia > Coriobacteriales > Coriobacteriaceae > Collinsella. The sequence continues at coordinate 7,646 of UQKM01000016.1, read as the reverse complement.
GTGTGCTGGCTATCGACCGCGGTGAGCGTGAGGGCAAGCTCCGCGTGCGTGTAAACGTCGACGGCGCTGCCGCTACGGCACGCCTCGGCAGCCGCTGGCCCCGCCGTCAGGGCGTCTTCGCGCCCGTCTTTGACGCCGCCATCGCCGATGGCTACAAGCGCCTCATGGCCCCCTTGCTGGAGCGCGAGGCCCGCGCCAAACTCACCGTTCGTGCCCAGACCGAGGCCATCAACGTCTTTGCCAAGAATCTCGAGGGCTTGCTCTCGGCGCGCCCCGTGCGCGGCGCCCGCGTGCTCGCGCTCGATCCGGGCTACCGCACCGGCTGCAAGGTCGCCGTCATGGACGAGACCGGCAAGCTACTCGACCACGGCGTGGTCTATCCCACCAAGCCGCGCCACGACGTCGCCGGCACCAAGCGCGAGCTCGCCCGCCTCGTCAAGAAGGACGGCGTCAACACCATCGTCATCGGCAACGGCACCGCCAGCCGCGAGACCGAGGAAGTCGTCTCGGAGTTCATTACCGAGCAGGCGCCCAGCCTTCGCTACACCATCGTCAACGAGGCGGGCGCGTCGGTGTACTCCGCCTCCGAGCTCGCGAGCCAGGAGTATCCCGATCTGGATGTCACCGTACGTGGCGCCATGAGCCTGGGCCGCCGTCTGCAAGACCCGCTGGCAGAGCTCGTCAAGATTCCGCCCCAGTCCATCGGCGTTGGCCAGTACCAGCACGACCTTGACCAGGCCGAGCTTTCGCGCACCCTGGGCCACGTGGTGGAAGACGTCGTCAACCGTGTGGGCGTCGACGTCAACACCGCGAGCGCAAGCCTGCTGGGCTACGTGTCGGGCATTACGCCGAGCGTAGCCAAAAACATCGTGGCCTACCGCGAGGAAAACGGCGCCTTTACCGATCGCCGCCAGCTCAAGAAGGTCCCCAAGCTGGGACCCAAGGCGTACCTCAACGCCGCAGGTTTCCTACGCATCAGCGGCGGCAAGAACCCGCTTGACGCGACAAGCGTCCACCCCGAGAGCTACGAGGTGGCCACGTCCGTCTTGGAACGCGCCGGCGTGGCGACCAGTGAGCTCAGCCGCGGCGGCGTGCCCGACATTGAGCACCGCCTGGGCAGTATTTCGGCACTGGCAAGCGACCTGGACTGCGGCACCCTGACGCTCATCGACATTGTCAACGAGCTCAAGAAGCCCGGTCGCGACCCGCGCGACGACGCGCCCGAGGTGGTCTTTAGCCGCTCGGCGCTTTCCATCGACGATCTGGAGCCCGGCATGGAACTCAAGGGCACGGTGCGCAACGTTGTGGATTTTGGCGCGTTCGTCGACGTGGGCGTGCACCAGAACGGCCTCGTACACATCTCCAAGCTCGCCAACCGCTTCGTCAAGCACCCGAGCGACGTGGTGCGCGTCGGTGACACGGTCAAGGTGTGGGTCGAAAAGGTCGATCGCGACCGCAAAAAGATCTCCCTCACCATGGTGCGGGGCAAATAAGCCGCTGCAGGCGCTCGGCGGGCCCCATTCCGCCGAGCGCCTCTCCTTCTAAAACGATTTGGCGATATCCCGAAGTGCGAGACGCCGTTTCCGCTAATCATCACCTGCAATTTTTGAGATATTCGGCCTCGCTGGGCCGCGATAACACTTCTTCAAAGTGCAAGCTCAACAAATAGGCATCAGATATTCCACAAACGTCCCATATCTGTACCCGCAGAGGTGCGGTACGGGACGCTTTTCAGCCATATTGGCAATCTTGACGGCACTCTGAGGCCGAATATCTCGATTTCTGTTGGTGGGACACTTATGGGCACGAGCCGCAAAGACCTCGTTTGCCCGGTAGAGCTGTTCAACCACGTCAAGCATGAGATCTTGCATGCGCGGAACAAAGGATAATCGAAGGGTCTTGGGCGACTTGCGCGTCGCCCCGAACACATAGCCGGCAGGGTCCTTTGCCTTGGCGATGACTGCCAACTCGGGGCCGGATCGTTTTCGATACTTGATAGATATGGATTAGAAGATCATTAGATTACAGGTTGATCCATAATGCGGAACCGCATTGTCCACGCGATGCCGTCGGAGCCCACGCCGCCGTCCGAGGTGACGCCGGCCGCGTAACACGAATCGTCATCCGGCGAACGAAGCCGCCAGTGGCACGCGGCGTTGCCATCCGAGCCCAGCCCCATTACTGCCCGAGACAGTTGGCGGGGTAGCACTGTCGACCCCCATCGGAATAAAGGTAGCGATTCAGCTCAGGACCTACCGACGGGTTCGTGTCGGCAGCCCCGGCCTTTCCTTTGCCTAGCGCGACCCTCGCGAAGCGCGTGAGCGATAGGGAAAGGAAAGGCCGGGGCGAGCAGTCCGCGGCGCAGCCAGTGTTCGCGTTACGGCAGGATATGGAAACCGAGCGCCGCGATATCCTTGGCAAAGCCGCGCACGGTGTCGAGCGAGACCTCGTACGGATCGCGACCGATGTTCTTGCGCTTGGCCAGGATGCTGTTGGGCACCGTGATGATCTGGCAACCGCAGGCCTGCGCCTGGTAAATGTTGATGAGCTCGCGCGTGGATGCCCACAGGACCTCGCAGTTGGGCTTGGCGGCGGCCGTCTTGACCGACTCCGTCACAAACGGAATGGGATCGACGCCGGTGTCGGCGATGCGACCGGCAAAGAGCGAGATGATGGACGGCGTCTCGGCGTCAACGGCCTCGACCATCTCGTCGACCTGCGTAGGCGCAAAGATGGTGGTGACGTTGACCTTGATGCCGTCGGCCGAAAGCTTGTGCACCAGCTCGGCGGTGGACTCGCCCTTGGTGGTCACGCACGGAATCTTGACGTAGACGTTCTCGGCCCAGGCAGCAATCTCGCGGGCCTCGACCTCCATGGTCTCGACGTCGTCGGCAAAGACCTCAAACGACACGGACACATCGGTGATGTGGGCCAGGACCTCCTTGGCAAACGCGCGGTAATCCGTCACGCCGCCCTTCTTCATAAGGGACGGGTTGGTCGTGAAACCCTGGACGTTGCCGTTCTCGTACATGTCGAGCATGCCCTCGAGGTTTGCACCGTCAGCGAACACCTTGATTGCCATCTGCCTGATTCCTTTCGTTAGCATACGGCCGATAAACTGCTAAACACTTTATCTACGTTTATCAAGGCGTGAACTGCGGTTTTTTATCTTCTCGGCGAACGGTTTTGCAGATTTACCATTTTTATATCGACGCCCCAGCGGCAAAACGTTTTTGCCGATCATTGCGTTTGATTCCGTTCACGGAACAGAAGCAGCGCCTCGCCGGCTCATATTCACAATCGCTCCAAAGCAAAAAGCGGTGACGCCTCGATTGAGACGTCACCGCTTCCGTGTAGGAACCGGTTATCGGAGCTCCGCCCGATTAGGGCTTAACGTATGCCTGGATTACTCTTCCTCAACGTGATTGATCACAGCACCCTTGGTGTGGATGAAGTTGGGGACGAAGGCAACGACCAGAAGGACAGCGAGAATCGCGTAGACACCGGTGGTACCGAAGGCCTCGGCAGCGCGGCCAAGCGTAATACCAATGACGGAGAAATCGAAGTCGCCGAACGTAGTGTTCTTGAAGCCAAAGACGTCAAGAACGGGCAGGAGCAGGGCCGGGGCAAAGGTGATGAGCAGGCCGTTGACGAAAGCGCCAAGAGCTGCGCCCTTGCGACCGCCGGTAGCATTGCCGTAGATGCCCGCGGTAGCACCGCAGAAGAAGTGGGGAACCATGCCCGGGATGATGAAGATGCCCAGGGTAGCGCCCACGATGAACATACCGACCACGCCACCGATAAAGGAAGCGACAAAGCCGAGGATGACGGCGGTGGGAGCATAGGGGAAGAAGACGGCGCAGTCGACGGCGGGGATGGCACCGGGGATCAGCTTGTTGGAGATGCCCTGGAAAGCCGGGACCAGGTCGGCAAGGATCATACGAACGCCGTTATAGACGATGGTGACACCAACGGCGAAAGACAGAGCGCAGGTCAGGGCATAGACAATCACGTTGTCGCCACCAGCGGTCTTGGTAACGACCGCAGGATCTGCAATGTAAGCGGCGAAAGCGGTAACCAGGTAGAAGAAGGCCATGGTAAGAGCCGTGGAGATGGTAGTGTCGCGCAGGAAGGCGAACTTCTCGGGAACCTCGATCTTCTCGGTGCTGTTCTCCTCGGCGTCCTTAGCAAAAAGCGTACCGACTGCAGCGGAGATGTAATAGGCGAGTGAACCGAAGTGGCCCATGGCGATTTCATCGCCATCGGTAACCTTCTCGGTGAAACGCTGACCAACGGCGGGAAGCATAGCGCTCACGAGGCCCAGGAACATGCCGCCCACGATGACAAGCTGGACATCCTGGAAGCCAGATGCCTGCAGAACGGCAGACAGCAGGCAGGCCATAAACATGCTGTGATGGCCCGTCAGGAAGATGTACTTAAACTTGGTAAAGCGGGCAATGATAATGTTCACGACATAGCCGAGAATCAGGATCATCATGGTCTGAACGCCGAGGACGCTCTGAGCCATCGAAACGACGACCTCGTTGTTGGGCACGACGCCGGTGATGTGGAAACCGGTCTCGATGAAGGTACCCAGCGGAGCAAGGTTCTCCTGAACAACAGCGGCGCCGGCAGACAGCATGATGTAACCAAGAATGGGCTTCAGGGTGCCCGTCATCACCTTGTGGGCAGGACGCTTAAGCGCGACAAGGCCCACAAAGGCAAATAGACCCATAATCCACGCTGGCTTGGTCAGAATCGATTGGATAAACTCAAGTATGGGAAGGATGGCTTGCATCTGCGCTTCCTTTCTCTCTAACGTGGGCGCGTTTCCCTCTTCCACAGGGAACCGCCCTTTTTTGTGCCGCTTTAGGCGTTAGCGGCGGCCGCCTTGATTGCCTCGAGGGCGTCTTCGCGGATCTTCTTCTTGTTCACATAGCTGCGAACGATCACAACGTTGCCGTGGAGCTCGGGAGCGAGTTCCTTAACGGTGATGAACAGATCCGGATTTGCGGAAGAAGCACCGTTCAGGTCCATAGACTCAACGTCGGCCTTGATGCCCTCCTCCTCGCAAAGCTCCTCGACTTTGCCAGCGAGCATCAGGCTGGACCCGATGCCGTTTCCGCATACGGTGATGATATGCATGGCAACTTTCCTCTCCTACACGTGACGGTTTTCCGTCTATCCAAAAGCGGCGACGCATCGCCGTGCCATTAAGGCCTAAAAGAATGAACGCATGGTCTCCAAAACCTGCTCGGGCGTATCGCATGCGCTGAGCTTGGCAACGCAGTCCTCGTCCTCGAACATCTGCGAAAGCTCCGCCAAGCAGCCAAGATGAGCCTTGGGGTCGGGTGCGCAAATACCCACGAGCACGTGAACCGGATCGAAATCCTCGTGTCCAAACGCAATGGCAGGGTCAAGCGTGACGATACAGATCCCCGCTTCACTCACATTGCCATCTGCCTGAGCGTGGGGCATGGCGATGCCCTCTTCCAAGACCATATAGGGGCCGAATTTGTGAACCGATGAAATCATGGCGTCAACATAGCTCTGGTCGCATTTGCCAGCGTCTACGAGCAACTTACCGCATGCCTTGATCGCTTCCTCCCAGTCGGAGGCCTCGACGTGGCAGGCAACAAGCTCGGGCTTAAGAAGATCGGTCAGCATGCTCGTCCCCTACTCCTCGGGCAGGATATGAAAACCAAGCGCCTGAATGTCGCGGGCAAAGCCCTTGACCGTATCAAGCGAGTACTCAAGCAAATCTTTCCCGAAATTCTTGCGCTTGGCAAGAAGGGCATTGGGGACCGTAATGATCTGACAGCCAACGGACTCCGCCTGGAAGATATTGAGGACCTCGCGCGTAGACGCCCAGAGAACCTCGGCAGCAGGCTTAACGGCAGCCTTCTTTACGGACTCCGCCATGAGGGGCAGCGGATCGACGCCGGTATCGGCAATGCGACCGGCAAAGATGGACAGAATAGAGGGGGTCTCAGCAGAGACGGCATCGACAAACTCGTCGACCTGCTCGGGCGTGAAGATAGTGGTGACATTCACCTTGATGCCGTCGGCAGAAAGGCACTTGACCAGCGCGGCAGTGGACTCACCCTTGGTGTTGAGCGCCGGGATCTTAACGTAGACGTTGTCTGCCCAGGTTGCGATCTCGCGAGCCTCGGCTTCCATACCCGCCTCGTCGTCGGCGAATACCTCAAAAGAGACCGACACATCAGTAATGTGCTCAAGAACCGTCTTGGCAAAAGCGCGGTAGTCGGTCACGCCGCCGGCCTTCATAAGGGAAGGATTGGTCGTGAAGCCCTGAACGTTGCCATTGTCATGCATGTCAAGCATACCCTCGAGGTTAGCGCCGTCGGCAAACACCTTGATCGCCATGTTCGGTCCTTTCTCATCTAACACTATTGCTATCGAAAGCCTTCTTCTTTGTTTCAAAAGCTTTTCGGTTTTCTTTTATAAACCATTTCAAAAGCTATCGAAAGCTCAATTGTCAACTTTCCGTGAACGGTCGAATATCGGGCGTGAACGTACTTCTTTTGGGCGGCACCTTCAGAATGAGACTCTTTATAGCCCGTTTACGTGCGAACTATCTGCTACGCATGCATTTGTGACATGCCATTCCGTTCTTTTGATTCATTCGAATTTGCCTTGTTCTTTTCATATCGATACGTTATATTTCGATTACGAAAGGCGCATCTTTTACCTTTTGTTCAAAAGGAGCGGCATATGGCATCTACTTCAGACCTTTCACCGGCCGAGCGTCAGCGATTTATCATGAATTGGCTGGCCGAAAAGCCAAATATCTCGGTATCCGACATCGTTCGCCGTTTTTCGGTTTCGGAAGTCACCGCACGACACGACCTCATCTCGCTGGAATCCGAAGGCAAGCTGCGTCGCGTACGCGGCGGAGCGGTATCGCTTTCTCGCTCCAACGCAATCTCGTATCCCGAGGAGCGCATCAATGTCCAAGTCGAGGCCAAGGAAGCCATCGCCGCAACCGCAGCAACTCTTGTTGATGATGGCGATGTTCTGGTAATTGATATCGGCACCACAGGCTTTTACTTCGCTAAGGCCCTCATGGACAAGCGTGAGATCACCATTATCACCGGCGATCTTGCAATCGCGAACTACGCCAGCTTCAATCTCCCCAATGCTTCGGTAGTGCTGCTGGGCGGCTCCGTGCGCAAGGGCCACCTCTATCTCGCGGGCGCACTAACGCTCGACTGCATGAGCAAACTACATGCCGACAAGGCGTTTGTCAGTGCCGACGGATTCCACCCCGACCACGGTTTTACCGTCGAGCACGACTTCTCGGCCATGATCAAGCATATGTACCTTACCAACTCAAACCAGGGCTACATGATGGTTGACCAGGGAAAGTTCAATAAGACCAGTTTTTATCAGTCCGCGCAGATCGATGACCTCGACGGCATCATCGTTGATGGAGACGACGAGGGCATCATGACGGCGGCGATCGAGAGCAGTCGCAGTCATCCCAAGCTCTATATTGCAAAATAGCTCAAATGGCCGGGTCGCCCCCACTGCGGGCGACCCGGCCATTTATTAAATCAACCCAAAATGGGAGCCTTCGTGAGTTCGTGTGGGTAGTCCCTATGCCTCGCGCCCCGGCAGGGCCG
>UQKM01000015.1 GCA_900541685.1 uncultured Collinsella sp. | reverse complement strand
TGTAATTGATGGTGAAGGTTCAAAGGTTATTTGCAAAGACTAATTTGAAAATTCCAGTTTGCTGTACTCGTTCCTAGCAGGGTTTGGGGCAGGCACGCCCCAACAGGAAGCTGTCCCAAAGGGGCAAGAATGGGGACTGCGGATGATTTCTTGGACCGTTACGCGGCCCTTCCCAGCGCGGAGCGGAACTCAGCCGGCGTGCGGCCACCGAGCGCATCGCTGCGCCTCTCCGTATTATATCGACCGATCCAGCCCCCGAGCTCCTCGATGAAGCGGGCGGGGGGTCCAGTCCGACCAGTCCCTGCCGTGCCAGAACTCCTTCTTGAGCAGGCCGAAGAAGCCCTCCAACGCCGCGTTGTCCGGGCTGCAGCCCTTTACGGACTGGATTGGCTACACTGATGTGGACAGTTCCGGGAGGGGCGCAAGAGACGGGAAGGCCGCGTGCGCGTTCCTGCGCGAGGGCCGCGGGGAGGGGCTGCCTGGGTACGGCGCCTGTCAACTCGGTCTACGTCTTTGATGACCGGGTCGTACTCAATATCAACTTCACGGATGATGCCAAAACGGTCACCCGTGAGGAAGTGTTGGGTTCGAGTGCTATGGACAATGTTCCAGCATGCTGGGATCGAACTCGCTAGCCGGAATCACACGGTACCCGTGACGCAGCAGCAGATCGACAAAAACACCGTTGCCCGCGGTGAGCGTACCGCTGAATGTTCCGTCGTAGATGCGGCCCGCGCCGCACGAGGGACTACGGTCCTGCAAGATGCACGCAGCGATCTCGGACGGGCCGCCAAAGTGCTCGCACATATCGAGCGCACGCTGGGCACCTAGTCGAAACTCGCGATCGACAGAGACACCCTCGCAGGTACGGACCTCACCGTCCACAATCTCGGACGGCTTGCGCGGCGTAGGCAGACCGCCAAAAACCTCGGGGCACACCAGCAGGACCTCGGTCCCCGTACGCTCGCAAGCCTCGACCAGCTTGCGATGGTAATTGTCAAGCCCGTTATACTTGCAGCTCTCGCCCATCAAGCAGGCACTCACCACGATCTTCATTTGCATCTCCCTCAAGCAGAACGCCCCATTTGAGATGGACACTCAAATGGGGCGTTCGAAACTGCGCAGGCAGCCTTACTGCTGCTTTGGCATCAGCGGATTCTCGCGCGTGAGAAGATTCATAAACTCCTCGCCCGTGATCGTCTCCTTCTTGTACAGATAACGAGCCAGCTCGTGAAGCTTAAACTTGTTCTCCTTGAGAATCTGCAGGGCACGATCGTGCGCATCCTCAATCAGCTTGGCGACAATCGCGTCCACGCGCTCGGCCGTACCGGGAGCGCAGGTAAGCGACGTGTCCTGGTTGAGGTACGCATTCTGAACGGTACCGAGCGCCATCATGCCAAACTCATCGGACATACCAAAGCGCGTCACCATGTTACGGGCGAGCTTGGTGGCCTGCTCGATGTCGTTGGCCGCACCGGTCGTCATCTCACCAAAGATGAGCTCCTCGGCAGCACGGCCACCGCAATAGACGGCGAGCTTGTCCAGGACCTCCTGACGTGTGGTCAGGAAGCGCTCATCCTCCTCGACCTGCATGGTGTAGCCCAGAGCACCACTCGTGCGCGGCACGATGGTGATCTTCGTGACCGGCGCAGAGCCCTTCTGGCGAGCGGCAACGATTGCATGGCCGATCTCGTGGTACGAAACAACCTGCTTCTCGTGGTCGGACAGCACCGTCGACTTACGCTGCTGGCCAGCGATAACGACCTCCACTGACTCCTCAAAGTCATCCTGCGTCGCGCGTTTGCGACCCTCGCGGACGGCGCGCAGGGCGCCCTCGTTGATGATGTTGGCCAGATCGGCACCCGAGGCACCGGGCGTGGCGCGGGCGATCGCGGTCAGATCGATCGGGGGCTGCGTCTTAACGCTCTTGGCATGGAGCTCAAGAATGTTCTTACGTCCGGTCAGGTCGGGCAGCTCAACGGGAATGCGGCGGTCAAAGCGACCGGGGCGCAGCAGGGCCGGGTCAAGGCTGTCGGGACGGTTGGTCGCAGCGAGGACGACGATACCCTTATGGTTATCGAAGCCGTCCATCTCAGTCAGCAGCTGGTTGAGCGTTTGCTCACGTTCGTCGTTGCCGCTAAAGCCACCGCCATCGCGCTTCTTGCCGATGGTATCAATCTCATCGATAAAGACGATACACGGGGCCTTTTCCTTGGCCTGCTTAAACAGATCGCGAACCTTAGCGGCACCACGGCCGACGAACATCTCAACAAACTCAGAACCAGAAATACTAAAGAACGGCACGCCCGCCTCGCCGGCCACAGCCTTGGCAAGCAGGGTTTTACCGGTACCCGGAGGGCCAACAAGGAGAGCACCGCGCGGCAGCTTGGCGCCGATCTCCTCGTAGCGCTGCGGCTTCTCCAGAAAGTCGACGACCTCCTTGAGGGACTCCTTGGCCTCTTCCTGGCCGGCGACATCCTTAAAGGTCACGCCCACGTCCTTGGAGGCGATCACGCGCGCGCCGGACTTACCCAGTCCGCCGCCGCCAAAACCGCCGCCGCCAAAGTTCATCGACGGGCCGTCATCGCCCATAGCCTTCTTCATGCGGCGGTTGAGCCACCAACCGATGAGGAAGAAAATCGCCATGGGAAGAATGAGTGTGAGCAGATAGTAGGTCATCAAACCCGAGTTTTTATCGGGAACGACCGACTCCAGCGAAGCGCCAGACTCAAGCACGCGATCGGTAAAGCCCGCATCGTTCGGCACACCGGTCGTCTTATAGGCGATGTTCTCGTCCTCGCCCTTCTTGGTGTAATAAATCGTGTAATCGTCCGTGTTGTACTCGACCTTGTCGACACTCTTCTTATCGAGCGCTTTGACAAACGTCGAGTAATCGGTCTTCGTAATCTGCTGCGTGTGACCGATGTTAGGGAACAGAACGGTCGAGAGCACGAGGTAGACGACGAAGGCGATGAGCACGTAGAGGATCATATTCCGTCTACGTTTGTTGTCATCCATCTCCATCTGCTTGAACTCCATCTACTGGGGTTGATAATGCTAACTAGAATACCCAACCCGGACGGCGATAAACCGACGCCGGGCACGAAAGGATAGAGATGGCATCACTCGAAGTCGGCAAGGTTCAGATCTATACGGGCGACGGCAAGGGCAAGACGACGGCTGCGCTGGGGCTCGCGCTGCGCGCCACGGGCTATGGACTTAACGTGCTCATGCTTCAGTTTGCCAAGAAGCTGCACTGCGCCGAGCATGATGCGGCACCACGCCTAGGGCTACGAATTGTACAGGCCGACCGCGACACGCCCGAGGCTTGCGCCGCACAGATCATGGAGCTCGCACGCGAGCAGATCTCACAGGTCGACGTTCTGATTTTGGACGAACTCGGCGAGGCCATGCGCCGCGGCTTCGTGACGCGCGAGGATGTCGAGGAACTGATCGCGATGAAACCCGACACCACAGAGCTCATACTGACCGGCCGCGGCCTGCTGCCCATCGCGGACCTCGCCGACCTGGTCACCGAAATGCGCCTCGTCAAGCACTACTTCGACGAAGGCCTCCTGGCCCGCCAAGGCATCGAATACTAATTGATCCGAAGGGGACGAAGGGAAACGGATCATCGACATCACGACGGAGAGCAATGAGCCGTTTTCCTCCGTCCCCCCAGGGATCATTAGGCAGTGGCGCGGCCTAGCCAGTTGCCGCTGTGGTGGTAGATGGTGAACATCGTGGCGGTTATTACCCAGGTTACGGGGTAGACCAGCAGCAGATGCTCGAGCGAGGGGTCGAGCGGCATAATCGCGAACACCCACGCCACGCGGAGCACGACCGTGCCGAATATCGTGAGCATCATAGGCTGGAAGCTCACGCCAGCGCCGCGGATGGAGCCGGACGCGTTTTCGATAATCGAGAAGATCGCGTAGAACGGTGCAATGAAATGAAGGATCGTCGTGGTGTAGGCCGAAATTGCGGCATCGTCGATAAACAGACGCGAAAGCGGGCCCGAGAATACCAGCAGCACGGCAGACAGGCCACCGATAAGCACAAATGAAAGCACGAGCGACGTGTGGTATCCCTTTCGCATGCGATCGTAATTGCGCGCACCAAAGTTCTGTGCCGAGAACGTGGTGATCGAAACGCCAAGCGCCTCGGTAACCATCCAGACAATGCCATCCAAACGGCCCGAAAGACCCCACGCCGTGGTGACATCGGCACCAAACGAGTTGACCGACACCTGAATCAAAACGTTGGAAATCGAATACGCAGCAGACTGAAAGCCAAGCGGCAGACCACACGAGATCATGCTCTTACAAATGCCAGGATCAATGCAGAGTTTGGACAGTGAAAGCCGCCACGCACCCGGAGCGTGCATCATACGAATCACGATCATCGTGGCGTTGGAGCAAATGGTCAGCGCCACCGCGATGCCGCAGCCCAGAGCCTCCATATGAAGCACGGCAACGAAGATGACATCCAGCACCGCATTAACAAGGCAGCCGGAAGCAATGATCACAGCAGGACCGCGTGTGTCGCCCACGGCGCGCAGCAGCGCCGTTCCCATATTGAGCAGCAGCGCCGCAACCATGGCGGCAAAATAGCAACGAGCATAGGCCACGCCCTCGGCCAATAGTTCATGCGGCGTGTTCATAAGTACCAGCATGGGCTCAACGAACACTATGCCAAGAATCGAGAAAACGATACCGCCCACCAGCGCGAGCGTCATGGCCGTATGGACCGAACGACTCAATCGCTCATCATCGTGCTGACCAAAATACTGACCGGTAATGACCGCGCAGCCAGCGCCAACGCCAACGCAAAAGCCAATGCAGAGCTCGGTGAGCACCATCGTGGCTTGAATGCCACCCAGCGCGAGCTTGCCGCCAAACTGGCCGACGATATACGTACCAATAAGCGTGTAAGCCTGCTGAAAAAACGAGCTAAAGAAGATAGGGACGCACAGCGACAGCAGCTGTTGCCAAATGACACCCTGCGTTACATCGATAGCCGTAGATTTCTTAGCCACACGCCCTCCCCACCAGCGTACGTCAAACAACAAAACGGCAATTTAAGACCAAAGCCAATACCAGCTTAGCACCGACCGACGTCGGCCGAAACGCCCCGAACCAGAGCCCGGTGCTAACTATCTGCCTAGTGATACAGCCCCGGCTGGTAGTGGTACTCGTTGCTCACATGCGGGCACAGCTGCCAAAAGGCAACAGCGCTTGCCGCGGCCACGTTGAGTGAATCGACCCCATGCGCCATCGGAATACGCACGGCGCGGTCGCAGCCTGCAATGGTCTTGGCGCCCAAGCCAGCACCCTCGGTGCCCATAAAGATTGCCAGGCGGTCAATCTCCTGGAGCGCGGGATCGTCCAGCGACACCGAATCATCCGTCAACGCCATAGCGGCACACGAAAAGCCGGCATCGTGTAGCACCGCCAGCCCATCATGCGGCCATACGCGCGCTTCGCTGCCAATGCGTGTCCAGGGCACCTGGAACACCGTGCCCATGCTCACGCGGGCCGAACGACGATACAGCGGATCACAACACGTAGGACTGACCAAAATGCCGTCAACGTTGAGCGCGGCCGCCGAGCGGAATATTGCGCCCACATTGGTATGGTCGACAATGCCCTCGAGCACGCACACGCGCACCGGGCGCTCCCCCGCCGCCTCGACGACGCCGCCCAAGAACTCATCAACCGGAATCTGTCGCGGGCGACGAAATGCCGCGAGCGCACCGCGCGTCACGTTAAAACCCGTCAGACGCTCCATAAGCTCCATCGAGGCAACGAACACGGGAACCGGACCCGCGCCCTCGCGTACCGCCAGGCGCTCAAACAGCGGCATCATCTGGTCGAGCCAGCGCTCGCCCAAAAGAAAGCTCACCGGCTCGTATCCGGCGCGAACCGCACGTTCGATGACCTTGGCACTCTCGGCGATAAAAATGCCCTTCTGCGGCTCCAGCACGCAGCGCAGCTCACGCTCGGTCAGTCGCACGTAGGCATCAAGCCGCTCGTCCTCGAGCGAATCGATTCGCAGCACCTCAACGGCATCAGTCATAGCAGCCAGCCCGCACCTTTCTTTACAGCGCATCTATACCAAACGAGGCGACGCTAAGCGCCGCCCCATGCATTCAAACAATCCGATGATACCGTTCACGCCGGACGATTTACGCCTCAACGCGACGATACGTTACGAACTCATAATCGACACCCTCGTCGCCCTCGCCCGAGGCAATCGTGGCAACACCGCCACGCCGCGCAATCTCCCACGCGGGATCGGCATCCAAATCGGGAAAATACGTATCCACGTCATGCACGCAATGGTCATGCGTAACCTCGGCCTCCACGCAATACGGCAAAAACTGTCGATATACCTCGCCGCCGCCAATCACCCACGCAACGGTCTCATCGGCAACCGCGGCGAGCGCCTCGCCGATACTATGCACCACGTCGACACCTTCGGGCGAAAAATCCTCGTCGCGCGTGAGCACGATATTGCGACGATTCTTGAGCGGCCGTGCGCCGGGAAAACTCAGCAGGGTCTTGCGCCCCATAATAACCGGGCAACCTTTGGTGCACGCCACAAAATGACGCATGTCGGCACGGTTGGACACCACCATGTCGCCCTCGCACCCAATACCCCAGTCATCGCACACGGCGACAATGGCAGAAAGCTTACACGTCATGCACGTCACCTACACCGCAATGGGGATGTTCTTGACCTGCGGGCCGTGCTCATAGCCCTCGACAATCAGGTCGTCGGTCGTAAACGCATAGAAGTCATGCACATCGGGGTTAAGCGTTACCTTAGGCGCGGCAAACTGCGGACGCTCGATAAGCTCGCGGACGATATCGACATGACGGTCGTAAATGTGGGCATCGGCAATCACATGCAGCAACTCTCCGGGAATCATATCGACCGACTGCGCGACCATCATCAGCAAAATGGCGTACTGGCACACATTCCAGTTGTTCGCAGCCAAAATGTCCTGGCTGCGCTGGTTGAGAATCATGTTGAGCGTCGGTTTATCATCCTGCGGGCGTTGCGTCACGTTATACGTCACGCTGTAGGCGCACGGATACAGGTGCATCTCGGACAGGTCGCTAAACACGTAGGTATTCGTCATAATGCGGCGGCTGTACGGCGTGTTCTTAAGGTCGTACAGCACGCGATCCATCTGATCAAAGTCACCCTCGGCATAATGGCTCTTCTGCCCAATCTGATACCCGTAGGCCTTGCCGATGGAGCCAGTCTCGTCGGCCCACTCATCCCAAATATGGCTGTTGAGGTCATGCACGTTATTGGACTTCTTTTGATAGATCCACAGGATCTCATCCATGGCAGATTTGAGGGCCGTACGACGCAGGGTAAGCGCCGGAAACTCCTCACGCAGGTCGTAGCGTGCCGTGACGCCAAAGTTTTTAATGGTATAGGCAGGGGTGCCGTCCTCCCACACCGGGCGGACCTTTTGGCCCTCGGTGGTGGTGCCATGGTCCAGAATATCGCGGCACATGGCTACAAACTGTTGATCAGCCTTGCTCATTGACCCTCCTGTCAGTCGCCTATAAGCGAGATTCATTGTAGCACAGGCGCAAGCGGCCCCACAGCCCTAACATAAGCCCTCATTTTCTGACATATGCCAGAAATTCCTTGCGTAAATCCGCACGGTCGTTATTCTATTGTTGACATATGTCAGATATGGAGAGTGTATGGCAGGAAGACGTGAAAAATTGCGCCGCGTCGGGATCATCCCCGAATATCGCGGTTTTACCCCCGATGGCCTTGCCAGCGGAGAGGCCATCGACATGACGGTCGACGAACTCGAGGTCCTGCGGCTATGCGACCTGGAAGGCCTCAATCAGGAGGCCGTCGCAAAGCACATGGGCATCGCGCGCGCCACGGTGGCGGCAATTTGCAGCCGAGCGCATCGCAAGGTGGCAAATGCGCTGGTCAATGGTCGGGCGCTCATCATCGAGGGCGGCAATATCGCGTACTCCCCTATCACCACGACGACGGCCGCATGGCCAGCAAAGGAGGTCGGCACCATGAGGGTGGCAACGACGTACGACAACGGCAACATCTTTATGCACTTTGGCCGCAGCGAGCAGTTCAAAATCTACGACATCCAGGATGGCAAGGTGCTCAACGAGCAGGTCGTAGGCACCGGCGGCACCGGTCACGGCGCCCTAGCGGGCCTGCTTGCCAACGGTGGCGTTAACACGCTCATCTGCGGCGGCATCGGCGGCGGCGCCATCAACGCGCTCACCCAGGCAGGCATCAAGGTCTATGCAGGCGCCCAGGGCAACTGCGACGCCTGCGTCGAGGCCCTCATTGCCGGCACGCTCGCGCAGACCGGCGAGGCCACCTGCGACTGCCATGGCCACGGCCACGACCACGAGCACACCAATGAGCACGGCGGATCCTGCGGTTGCCACGGCCATCACGAGAACGAGGGTCACGAGGGCTGCAGCTGCCACTAACAGCAGGCAATCGATGCCATCACGCGTCTGCTCACACTACATATAACGCACCAACGACGAAGGCCGTCTGGAGTACCATCCAGGCGGCCTTCGCCACACACGACTCAACCAGCCGTTACTTCTTATTGCGCATCTGCGCTTCCATCTGACGCAGCAGATCCATATCGGACTTAGGGCCGCCCGTCCCAAGACCGCCAAGGCCGCCCATGCCGCCCAGGCCCATGGCATCCAGACCGGGAATATTGGGCATGCGCATCTTTTTGCCCTTCTTACCCTTTTTGCCCTTCTTGCCGCCGGCCTGTGCCTGATTGGCCATCGTGCGCATGCGGCCCATCATCTTGTTCATCTCGCCCCACTGCTTCATAAGGCTATTGACCTCGGTGGGGGTCACACCGGCGCCCTTGGCGATACGCGCGCGACGCTGGCCGTTGATGATGGAGGGACGCAGGCGCTCCTCCTTAGTCATCGACATGATGATGGCCTCGTTCTTGTCAAAGATGCCCTCGTCCAGGTTGCCACCCATCTGGTTGAGCGCACGTTGGCCACCGGGGAGCATGCCCAGAATGCCCTTCATACCGCCCATCTTCTTGACGGCTTTCATCTGGTCGAGCATGTCGTTCATGGTAAAGCCCTCGCGCAGCATGCGCTCGGCGGCCTCGAGCTGCTCGGCGTCGGCCGCCTCCTGGGCCTTCTCGATAATGCCGACAACATCGCCCATGCCCAAGATTCGCTTGGCCATACGATCAGGATAGAACGGCTCCAGCGAATCGGGTTTCTCGCCCATGCTCACGAACTTGATGGGCTTACCGGTCACCTGGCGCACGGAAAGTGCGCCGCCGCCACGGGCGTCGCCGTCGAGCTTGGAGATAATCACGCCGTCAAAGTCGGTGCGCTCGGCGAAGGTCGAGACGACGTTGACGATATCCTGGCCGGTCATGGCATCGACGACCATCAGCACCTGATCGGGCTTGACGGCCTTCTTGATGTCCACGGCCTCCTGCATCATCTGCTCGTCGATCTGCAAACGACCGGCGGTATCGACGATGACCACGTCACGCAGGTGGTCAACGGCCTCCTGGATGGCGCCCTTGGCGATGTCAACCGGGTGCTCGCCATCGCCACGGAAGACCGGCACGCCAATCTCTCCGCCAAGCGTGGCCAGCTGGTCGGCAGCGGCGGGACGGTAGACGTCGCACGCGGCGAGCAGCGGCGAGCGGCCCTGCTTCTTGAGCAGGTAGGCCAGCTTTACGGCCGCCGTGGTCTTACCGGAGCCCTGCAGGCCCACGAGCATGATGACATTGGGAATGCGGTTGCTAAAGACGAGCTTGCTCTCGGTGGAGCCGAGCATCTCGGTGAGCTCATCGAGCACGATCTTGACGACGTTTTGTGCCGGCGACAGCGACTCCATGACCTCGGCGGTCATGCAGCGCTCCTTGGTCTTGGCGACGAACTCCTTAACGACCTTGAAGTTGACGTCGGCCTCGAGCAGCGCCATGCGAATGTCGCGCATGGCCGAGGTGATATCGGCCTCGGTCAGTTTACCCTTGCCGCGCAGGCGGTCAAATGTGTCGTTGAGGCGATCGCTCAGGGAATCAAACACTAGTCACTCCTTAATTGGACTCGCCCACCAGGGCGCGGCAGAAATCTTTGGCATTGAACTCCTGCAGGTCATCGACCTGCTCGCCCACGCCCACGCGCAGGATCGGGAGCTTGAGCTTCTCGGCAACGGCCATGGCGATACCGCCCTTAGCCGTGCCGTCGAGCTTAGTCATGATAATACCGTCCAGGCCCAGTGCCTCGTTAAACTCGAGCGCCTGGTTCAGACCGTTCTGGCCGGTGGCGGCATCGATCACGAGCACGACTGAGACGGGCATGGGGCCGGCGGCCATATTGGCGGCGCGCTTACGCGTCACGTTGACCACCTTGGCAAGTTCGCGCATGAGCTCGGGGCTCGTGTGCAGACGACCGGCGGTGTCGATCAGCACCAGGTCGCTGCCGCGCTTGTCGGCCTCGTCGAGCACGTCGTAGCAAACACTTGCCGGGTCGGAGCCGCGGTCGCGCTTGATGACGGGGACACCAGCGCGCTGGCCCCACACATCGAGCTGCTCGATGGCGGCGGCGCGGAACGTATCGGCAGAGCCGATCACGACGTTCTTGCCGCGGGCGGCCATGGCGCTCGCGATCTTACCGACCGTCGTGGTCTTGCCGGCACCGTTAATGCCCACAAACAGCACGCAGCTCGGCGTATCGGAGAACGGATCGCGCTCGGTGGTCACAAAGTGCTGCTCAAGCTGCTCGGCCAGGGCGCGACGGAGTTGCGGGGCGGTCTTAAGGTTCTTCTTGGCCGCGGCATCGCGCAGGTCATCGGAGACCTTGATGGCGACCTCGGCGCCCATGTCACCCATGACGAGGGTGTCCTCCAGGTCCTCCCAAAAATCCTCGTCGACCTCGCCGCCAAAGTAAAAGACCTCGTTGAGGGCCTCGCGACTGCGCTCAAGTCCGCGCGAGAGAGCGTCAAAGAATCCCATTATGCATTCACGACCTTTCCGGTTTCGCGATCGAGTTTTTGCGAGACGACGCGACTGACGCCGTCGGCTTGCATCGAGACGCCATAGAGGACGTCAGCGTCCTCCATAGTACGGCGCTGATGCGAAATGACCAAGAGCTGCGTATCGGAACGCAACACATCGAGCGCGCCGATGAGCTTGGACAGGTTGGCGTCATCGAGTGCCGCCTCGACCTCGTCCAGCACATAGAACGGCACCGTACGCGTGCGATACACGGCAAAGAGCAGGGCGAGCGCCGTCAGGCTCTTCTCGCCGCCTGACATGAGCATCATCTTAGTGATGCGCTTGCCGCGCGGCTGCGCCACGACCTCGATGCCCGTCTCGGCCGGATGCTCGGGATCGGTCATCTCCAGATGTGCCTGGCCTCCCGGGAACAGCATGGCGAAGATCTCGCGGAAGTTCGCATCGACCTTCTCAAAGGTCACCAGGAAGGCCTTACGCATCTTGCGGTCGATGGCCACGGTGATCTTGGTGAGCGCCTTGCGCGCGCTCTCCAGATCGGCCAGCTGCTCCTCGATATAATCGGCGCGGCGCTTGAGCTGCTCGTACTCCTCCATGGCAACCTGGTTCACAGGGCCCAGGTTGTTGATCTGGCGCACGAGCTGGTTAAGCTCACGCTCGGCGGCATCTCGGTCGGTGGGAGCAGGAAGCATGAGCGCTTCCTCGAGCACCGTGGTGCCATCGGCGGTAATGGCCTTAATGGCGGCCTCTACCTGCACCTCGAGCTTGCCGTGCGCGACCTTGAACTCATTTTGCGTGGTGGAGGCGGTGTCGACCCGCTCCTTAGCGCGGGCAACCTCTGTCTTGGCATCCTCGATGGTCTTCTTGAGCGAAGCGGAGTCCGCCTCCTCAAGCGTTGCCTGGTCACGCAGACGCACGGCCCAATCCGACGCGCGCTCCAGCAGGGCCGAATAGCGCTCGTGCATGGGATCGACGCGCAGGCGCAGCAATTCGAGCGAGCGCGAGGCCTGGCGTGTTCCGCGGATACGGCGGTCGATGCCCTCCAGGCGATGCTCCAGATCGGGCACACGGCCCTTCAGCGAACGCAGGCGCTCGCTCGTCTGGGCCAGGCGCACCTTGGCATCGGCGAGCTTGCCGGCAGCCTCGGAATCGTCACGGCGCACGCGATCGAGTTCGTCGTTGGCCTCGGCAATCTGCAAGCCCAAATCGCTTGTCTGCGCACGGGCCTCGTCGCGCGAACGGGTGAGCTCGTCAACGCGCGGACGCGCAGCGCGAACGGTCTCGGCGGCCTGCTCGCGGCGCTTGGAGATACGCACGCGCTCGACCTCGGCATTGTTGGCGCTTTGCTCCAGGCGGCCGATCTCGGAAAGCAGCGAGCGGCGCTCGCCCTCAAGACGGGCAATCTCGCCGGCGGCATCGCCCTCGGCGGCACGCGCTTCCTCAACGGCCGCATTAGCCTCAACGAGCTGGCCTGACACATGTTCAAACACAGCGGCCAAATCGGGCTCAAGCCCCTCCAGCTCGCGGATACGGCGCTTGCGCTCCAAGGCACCCGACGCCTCGCCGGCATCGAGGCCCACGCGCACCAGGCCGCCGCAGGCGACGCGGGCGCCATCGGGGGTCACGTAAGTCACGCCGTCAACGACCGGCGCGGCCAACGCGGCAGCCAAGTCATCGACCACGTAATAGCCGCCAAGCAGCGCCTCGACAATCGGGCCATAACCGGCACGCACGGAAAGGCGATCGACCAGACGCGAACCGGCAGCGCCCTCGGCGGCAGCAGAGCCGCTCACGCCGCGCGCCACCAGCAGCGCCTCACCCGAGGCCTTCTTCTGGTCCAGAGCGGCACGACCGGCACGCTCAAGCGAGGACGTATCGTCAAACAGCAGCGCATCGATATCGCCGGCGAGCAATTGCTCAACCAGGCCCTCAAGCTCGCGCGGGGCCTCGAGCACGTCACCCAGACGGCCCAAGACATCGTCGCCGAGCGCGCCCACCAGACGGCTCACGAGCGGCGAGCTGTCGGCCATGCGGGCATCGAGTTTCTTTTGGCTGGCAAGCTCCGAGCGCACCTCGGATAACTTGTTGCGCGCCTCGCTCTCGCGGGCACGCAGGTCCTTCAGGGCCGCGCGTGCCGCCTCGGTGGCCTCACGCGCATCGACCTGAGCCTGGCGCGCTTCCTCAAGAGCGCCCTCAAGCTCCTCGGCGCGGTCGCGACGGCTCTCGAGCGAGGCCGTGACCTCCTCGAGCTGCTCGTCAATCTGCTCCAGGCGCGAGGCATACATGTTGTCCTCGACCTCGGCATTGCTCAAGGAATCCTTCACCTTAGCGAGCTCGAGCGCGGCGTTATCGGCCACGCGCTGCACATCACGCTGTTCACGCGTAAGCTGCGAAATCTGATTGTCGAGCGTCACGCGACGCTCGTGGAGCTCAGCAGCGGCAGGACCGGCGGCGTCAACGTCCTCCTGGGCCTGCATGTGCGCGCCGGTCACTTCCTCAAGCTGGGCGCGCGCGTCCTCGAGCTCCTCGACCACGCGACGACGCTGATGCTCGGAGCTCGAGATCTGGCCGCGCATGTCGGACAGGCGCGACACCATGTTGTGGCCCTTTTCCTCGAGCAGGCGCATGTCGGAGTTAATGCGGCCGACCACATCTTGCATATGACGGCGCTGCTCGCCCAGGTCGCCCACAAACAGGCCCTTTTCCTCGAGCATGACCTGGAGCTTCTCGAGCTCGCGCTCCTTTTCGCCCAAGCGGTACTGCGCAAGCTCAAGCTCGGCGGCACCTTCCTTGGAGCGGCTCTCCAGGTCGTTCCACTGCGACTGCAGCGAACGCAGCTCGTCGACGGCCAGCATCTGCGTAAGCTCGTTCGCGCGCGAGGACAGCTCTTTGTACTTGCGCGCGCGATCGACCTGACGCTCCAGCGGTCGCAGCTGACGGGCGATCTCCTTATTGATGTCGCGGGCACGCATCAGGTGCTCGTCCATCGACTTAATTTTTTTGAGCGCACGCTCCTTGCGGCGCTTGTGCTTGGAGATGCCGGCGGCCTCCTCGATAAGGGCGCGGCGCTCCTCCGGGCGGCTCTGCAAAATGGCGTCGAGCTTGCCCTGGCTGATGATGGAATGCGTATCCTTGCCCAGGCCCGAATCGTGCAGGATGTCTTGAATGTCCATCAGGCGGCACGGACTCGAGTTGATGAGGTACTCGCTTTCGCCCGAGCGGTACATGCGACGGGTGATGGCGACTTCGTCAAAATCGACAGGCAGCATATGGTCCGAGTTATCGAGCACCAGCGTGACCTCGGCAACACCCACCGGCTTGCGCGCCGACGAGCCCGAGAAGATAACATCCTCCATGGCCTGGCCGCGCAGCTGCTTGGCGCTCTGCTCGCCCAGGACCCACAGAATCGAGTCGGAGATGTTCGATTTTCCCGAGCCGTTGGGACCGACGATGACGGTCAGGCCCGGCTCAAACGTCATATGGGCGCGGTCGGCAAACGACTTGAACCCTTTGAGCGTGAGGGACTTGAGATACACGGTTCCTCGCTTACACGTGCTTCTTGTTCAGAATCACGCCGTTGGTGGTGTAACCCATGCGGTCGAGCGCTTCGAGCGCGGCGGCTCCCTCGGCTTCCTTCTTTGAAGAGCCGGAGCCGCGACCCTGGCGAATACCATCGATCAAAACCACGGCGGTAAAGGTGGGCGCATGCGCCGGGCCCTCGGAGCCAACAAGCTTGTAAGCCGGGGGTTCGTGACCGTCGGCTTGCACGCACTCCTGCAAAAACGACTTGGGGTTCGCGGGGTGCTCGGCACGCTCGGAAGCCAAATGCGGCTTAAGCGTACGATGGATAAACTCCGCTGCGGCATCCCAGCCGGCATCCAGGTACAGTGCGCCCACGAGCGACTCGTAGACGTTCTCGAGCGCCGAATGCAGGCCGCGCGCACCGGTACCGGTCTCGGAGGCACCAAAGATGATGATGTCGTCGATGCCCAGCTCGTGGGACACTTCCGACAACGTGGCGCCCGAGACAAGCGACACCTTCAGGCGTGTGAGCTTGCCCTCGTCAAACTCCGGATAGGACTCAAACAGGGAGCGTGCGACCACGGCGCCCAAAATGGAATCGCCCAAGAACTCAAGGCGCTCATAGCTGGCAGAAACCGGCTGGCCTTCGACTGCCGAGGGATGCGTAAGGGCCGCGCGCAGCAGCACCTTATTATTGAACTCGTGGCCCAGAATTTCCTGGGCGCGCGTAAGTCGTTCAGACAAAGCCAAGACCTAGGCCTCCCTGGCGTTTTCGATGGCGTCGACGGCGTCGGCGACAGAGTTGAGCGAGAGCAGGGTCTCGTCATCGATCTCGAGGTTGAACTCGTCCTCGATAGCCGTAACCAGCTGCAGGCGCTCGAGCGAGTTGGCATCGAGGTCGTCAAAGGTGGTCTCATCGCTAATTTCGGCAACATCGACGCCCAGAACGTCAGCAGCGACCTCGGCGATCTTGTCGAAGATTTCGGAGCGGTCCATAGCGCTTCCTCTCATAGTGCATGAATACCAAAAGAATGGTACCGCCCGGGCGGTACCAAGACGCGGTTCTGATTCTACCCCACGACGCACGCCCCGAGACGCATAACGCCGCTGTTATAAAACGATACCGTCCATAGAGTTGGCGACGTTCTCGACCAGCCCGGCGCGCACGGCTTCGGCCGCCGCGAGCGTACCGTTTTTAACAGCCTCGACCGAGGTGGCGCCATGGCCGATCAGGACCACGCCGCGCAAGCCCAAAAGAATCGCGCCGCCCTTGGCGTCGCCCGAAAGCTTGGCCTTTATCTCGCGCATCTGCTTTTTAATGAGCAGCGCGGCGATCTTGGTGCCAAGCGAAGACATAAAGACGCCCTTGAGCTCCTGCAGCAAAAACTTGGCAGCGCCCTCAGTGGCCTTGAGCGCAATATTGCCCGACATGCCATCGGCAACGACGACATCGAAGTTACCGGAGGTGATGTCCGTTCCCTCACAGTTGCCAACAAAGCCGGGAACGGCGGCTTTCATGGCCGGGAAGCAGGCCTTGGTAAAGTTGGAACCTTTCTCGTCCTCGGTGCCGTTGGCAAGCAGGCCCACGCGGGGATGCTCAATGCCCAGGACAACGCGGGCATAGGCACTACCCATCTGAGCAAAACGCACCATGTCATCGACCTCGACATCGGGGTTGGCGCCCATATCGCACAGGACCGTCAGACCGCCGGCGCGATTGGGCAGCGCATTGGTCAGACAGGGGCGCACCGGCTGCTTCTTGCCTTCGGCCTGATACCTAAACGGCGTCACATAGGCGGTGGCGGCAGCGGTCATGGCACCGGTCGAGCCGGCAGAAAAGAACGCGTCAGCATTGCCCTTCTTGATGGCGCGGCACGACAGCACGATCGAGGACTTGCGTTTGGTCATCACGGCGCGAATGGGATCGTCATCCATGGCGATAACGTCGGGTGCCTCAAGGGCCTCAACACGTGCATGGGAAGCTGCAAAGGGATTGACGATTTCGGCGGGGCCAGCTGCCAAGACCTCGATATCGGGATCGGCGGCAAGCGCAGCCTCGATACCATCGAGAACAACCTGAGGTTTCTCGTCTCCGCCCACAACGTCTACACAAACGCGAACGTTACTCATAAACATGCTCCTTATACAAAAATGGCCGACTCATTGAGCCGGCCATTGTGGTTCCATTTGGAACGGCATCGCATCCAGAGTATACCGTTACTCGGTAACGATAACCTCGCGGTCCTTGTAGAAACCGCAGCTGGGGCACACGTGGTGCGGAAGCTTGACAGCGCCGCAACGGGGGCACGTGGACTGAGCCGCAGCCGAGATCTTCATGTTGGCGGAACGACGGGTGTGAGTGCGGATACGACCCTGCTTTTGTTTAGGTACGGGCATAGTGACCTTCCTTATGAACTATCCAGTGTGGCGATTACGCGCAAGTAACGATACTACCACAGTTTTACTCATCGAGCTTGAGATTCTTCAATGCTGCAAATGGATTTTCCGTGGCAGCGGCCCATTCTGCCTCTGCCTGGGCGGCGCAATCGCATTGCTCGACGTTGAGATTGCAACCGCATGTGGGGCACAGACCACGGCAATCGGGCTTGCAGAGCACCACAAACGGCGTGTCCATAACGACCGCGTCATTGATGGGCTCACCCAGATCGACGATACGGTCCTCACCCAGGAGCTCGTAGCCGTCCTCGTAGGCCTCGGGATCCTCGGGCTCCTCAAAGAGGTAGAACTCCTCGATCTCGCCGGCGATATCAAACGAAGCGGGCTCCAAGCAACGGTCGCACTCGCCGGTGGCGTGCGCGCGGACCATGCCCGTGAGCAAGACACCAGTACCGGCGTTGGTAAAGACAACGTCGTAGTCGATGCCGTCCTGTAGCTGGTACTCCTTCTCGCCAACCGTGTAGGTGGCGACATCGACCTTACCGGTCAGCGGATACGAATCTCCGGGAAACTCGAGCTGCTCGGAAAGATCGACGGTAACGCTCGGGAACTCAGCCATTACCACTGACCATTCTGTTGGGCGGCACCCTCGTTAAGCTGCTGACGGCAACGGGTAACGGTGCCGGTCAGGCTCTTAAGGTTCTCCTCCAGGTGCGTAAAGACCTGCTCTGCGTAGTCCTCGGCAGCATAACGCGTCTCGCGCTCGTACTGCTGGGCACGATCACGGATGTCGTCGGCCTGCTGCTGCGCTAAGCGAACGATCTCCTGCTCACCGGCAATGGTGAGGGCCTGCTGCTGAGCGTCGGCGATGATGGAATCGGCCTGGGCGGCGGCGGAAGCCATAAGCTCCTCGCGCTCCTTAAGGATACGGCGGGACTTCTGCCACTCCTCGGGATAGCTCATGCGGATCTCGTCGAGGATGTTGAAGAACACGTCGGCGTCGATGACCTTGAACTGAGCGTTCTTGCCGAAAGGCGGCTTGGCTTCCTCGATCAGCCCTTCGAGCTCATCGACCAAGCTGACGATCCTATCGCCAGGAAAATTCTCGCCCGGCATCCGGTCTCCTTTCATAGGTAACATATCATCGTGCTAGTTTACCACATGCCACCAGGCAATAAGAAACGTCACGAAAAGCGATGTTTGAGCGCTTCGACCACGTTGGACGGGACAAACGTCGATACATCGCTGCCGAGCGAGGCGATCTGGCGAACGACCGAGCTCGAGATATAGCCGTACTGCGGCGCACTCATGACAAAGATGGACTCCAGCTCGCTATCCAAGCGATAGTTGAGATCTGCCTGCTGCAGCTCGTACTCAAAGTCGGTCATGGCGCGCAGGCCCTTGACCACGGCCCCCGCCCCCTGCTCGCGAGCGAAGTCGACCAAGAGGCCGGTGAAGGGCAGGACCTCGACGCCGTCGATATCGCCGAGCGCCTCGCGGGCCAGCGCCACGCGCTCATCGAGCATAAACGTGGTGCCCACACCGTTTTTACCCTGCGACTCGGCAACAGCGACGATCACGCTGGGAAAGATGCGGCGGGCGCGGCGAATCACATCGATATGGCCAAACGTGATGGGATCGAAGGTGCCCGGAACGATGACGCGGTTAATGGTGTCACTCATGGGCGTCCTCCTGAAACGTCGTGGCATCGTTGTTGTCAGCATCGGTGCCGGCGCTATCACCCTCGCCATCGTCATAGCCGACCCAACGAAGCAGATCGACCGAGGTGATGCCGTAGCGCTTCTCACGTACAGTCTCAAAGCCTGCCGGATGCGCGCCCGCATCGGCGGAGGCATGCTCAAACAGGGCATAAGCGCCAGGTGCAAGCAGACCCTGCTGGGCCAGATTCTGCAGCAGTTCCTCGACCGGCTCGGCACCAAAAGCATAGGGCGGGTCGAGCAGGACCAGATCAAAGGGGCCGCCCGGTACACGACCGCGCGAGGCACTCGCCAGCATGTCGCCCGTGACCACGCGCCAACGCGCACGGTCACGGCAGAGCGACTCGATATTCTTGGTAATGAGCCGCGCGGCATTCCGATCAATCTCGAACGTCGTGAGCGAGCGGGCCCCACGAGAGAGCATCTCTAACCCTAAGGCACCGGAGCCGCCAAAGGCGTCCAGAACGCGAACCCCGTCAAGATCGAAGTCGAATGCCGACATGACCATTGATGCGCATGCCTCGCGCACGCGATCGGTCGTGGGGCGGGTGACATCGCGACCACGGGGCTCCTCGATCTTACGACCGCGCCATTCGCCGCCGATGATTCTCATCCTCCGCTGACCTCCTTAAAAATGTGTCGATATCGCATGGCGACCGCATCGCGCAGGGGGCGCGTCGCCACAGAGTCAAGGGTGCAAGCATACCGCAAGAGCTCGACCGCGTCCAAATGGGCCCACTCGATCAGCTCCTCGTCGGCATCCAGGTCGACAAAGCGCAGGGTCACACCGCCATGCTGGCGGTACCCCAGGATTTCGCCCTCGTGGCGCAGACGCAGGTCCATCTGGGCGAGCGTAAAGCCATCCGAAGTTTTTTCGAGCGACTGGAGACGGTCTTGCGCCGCCGACGCGCCGCCGTTGCCCTTGGAGTGTGTCATGACCAGGCACGTGCCCGACACACTGCCGCGGCCCACGCGACCGCGCAGCTGGTGCAGGGCAGCCAAACCAAAGCGCTCGCCGTTCTCGATGACCATGACGGTGGCGTTAGGCACGTCGACGCCCACCTCGACCACCGTAGTCGAGACGAGCACATCGATCTCGCCACGCTTAAAGGCGTCGATCACGCGATCCTTCTCCCCCGCCGGCATGCGGCCGTGAAGGCGCTCGATGGCAAGACCCGGCAACACCAGACGTAGGCGATCGAGCTCGGTCGCCGTATCGTGCAGCGGCACGGGGACCGTCACGCGGCCCTCGTCGTCGCGGGCGATACCGGGCACGTCTTCCAGCTCATCGGCCGAGTCACTCGGCTCCACGAGCGGGCAAATCACGTAGGCCTGCTGACCCTTTTCATGCGCCTCGCGGATGGCTCCATGGGCGAGGTCACGGCTCGACTCGGTGAGTACGCGTGTCGTCACGCCAGCGCCAGGGACGGGCCGATGGCGGATGATGCTCGTGTCCAGATCGCCGTAGACCGAAAGCGCCAACGTACGCGGGATGGGCGTTGCCGTCATAACGAGCAGATCGGCACCGGGGCCCTTCGCGCGCAGGGCGTTGCGTTGGCCGACGCCAAACCGGTGCTGTTCATCGATGACCACGAGCGACAGATGCTTGAACGTAACGTCATCCGAAAGGACCGCGTGGGTTCCAAAGAGTACATCAAGCTCGCCCGATTCCAGCTGGGCATGGATCTGCTCGCGCTCAGAGGCCGGCGTGGCACCCGTAAGAAGCGCCCAGGACATGCCGGCCTGCGAGAGTAGAGGGCCGGTCTTATCGGCATATTGGCGCGCCAGCACGCCCGTGGGCGCCATAACGCAGGCCTGGGTGCCGCTATCGGCAGCCACAGCCAGCGCGCAGGCGGCAACGGCGGTCTTACCGGTACCGACGTCACCCAGCAGCAGGCGGTTCATCACGCGCCCGCCATCGCACATATCGCGCAGGATATCCTGGAACGCGGCTTCCTGCTCGTCGCTCAGCGAAAACGGCAGGGCTTGCTTGAGCACGGCCAGGTGCTCGCCCGCGGTGTGGGCATAGGGCACCACATCGACCAGGCCGCCGTCGTTGCGCAGACGCAGCGCCAGCTGCAGATAGAGGCACTCCTCGTAGGCAAGCCGTGCGCGCGCGATATCACGCTCAGCCATACTCGAGGGAAAATGGATTGAGCGCAAAGCACGGGCATTGCTCATGAGCTTCCGCTTTGCGCGCAGCGGTGCCGGAATGGGATCAAAGGGATTGCCGACGACCTCGAGCGCGCCGCTAACGATGCGGCGCATCCACGCCTGGCTCACGCCATCACTCACGTAATGGACCGGCAGGATAGTTCCCGCGGCACGTCCCTCCTCGAGCTTTTCGAAATGCGGAGAGGCCATCTGCTTAAAACCATAGGTAAACTCGACCTTGCCCATCACGGCCAGGCGGTCGCCTTGCTTAAGCTGCTGGGCAATCCATGGCTGGCGGAAAAAGGCGACCTGCAGCACGCCCGTCTCGTCAACGAGTGAGACCTCGGTCACCTGCATGCGCGGACGCGGCTGCTTTTGGACGATGCGGTCGACCGTGGCGATGATGGTGCACACGGTACCGATGGGTGCCATCTCGATAGACCAAGAACGGGTAAAGTCGAGGTATCGATGAGGGATATGGAGAAGGAGGTCCCCCACCGTCCGAATTCCCAGACGGCGAAGGGCCTCCTCACGTTTACCCGAAACATATTTGAGTCGCGCGATATCCTCGTCGAGCGCATTGCTCTGGGCAAGGCGCTCCGAGACGCGCGGCACGGAGCACAGCTCGGACATGGGCAGTTGCCTACTCGATCGAGAAGATCACGGGATAGAGCGGCTGCTCGCCACGATGGGCGTCGACCTCCAAATCGGGCTGAGCCTCCTCAATGGCGTCGACGATCTCCTGGAAGGCTTCATCGGACAGCTCCTCGCCGGCCAGAATCGTCAGCGCGTCACCCTCCTCTTCCTCCTGCATGCGGTTGATGCAATCGAGCGTGACCTGCTTCACATCGGAGCCGACCACGTCAATGGAACCGGCAATGATACCCATGACGTCACCGGAGTGAATCGGCGAGCCGTCGGAGGCGCTGGAATCGCGCACGGCACGGGTGACCTCGCCATCGCGGACCTCGCTGATGGCGTCGACCATAGCGGCGACGGCATCCTCGAGCTCGGAATCGGGCAGGACCGCGAACAGCGCGGAGAAGGCCTGCGGGACGGTCTTGGTGGGAACGACGGCGACCTTCTTGTCGGTGCAGGCGGAGGCAGCGGCCTCGGCAGCCATACGGATGTTACCGTTATTGGGCAGGATGATGACCGAGGTCGCGTTGACCTGGTCAACGGCGCCCAGCAGATCTGCAGTCGAGGGGTTCATAGTCTGACCACCCGACACGATCACGTCGACGCCGAGGGACTTGAGGATGTCGGCCTCGCCGGAACCGGCGGCAACGGCGACAAAACCCAGAGCCTTGGCGGGCTCGGCGGCCTTCTCCTGGTCCTCGTGGATCTTGGCGGTACGGTCATGGGCCTCCATCTCCATGTTGTGGATAAAGACCTCATAGATCTGACCAAGCTGCAGCATGTGCTCGAGCACCAGGTTGGGGGTGTTGGAGTGCACGTGAATCTTGTAGTCGGGGTAGGCACCCACGAGCAGCTCGCAGTCGCCCATGGAGCCCAGGAACTTAAGGCACTCGTCCTCGTCAAACGGAGCGTCGGCCTTAAAGAGGAACTCGTTGCAGTAGCGGAACTCCGAGCCCTCCCAATCGTCGTTGGCCTCGATCTCAACGCGACCGAGGGCCGCGTCGCGGGCAGAGCCAGCGGAATCAAACGTGGCGGAGAAATCCTCGACAACGGTGCTGCGGCCAAGCGCGGCAGCAACAAAGTTCTCCAGGAAGATGGCAAAGCCAAAGGCGCCGGAGTCGACCACGCCGTTCTCCTTCAGAACGGGCAGCAGGTCGGGCGTACGGGCGACGGACTGATAGGCCTCGACGACGATGGCGTCGAGCGCGTCCTCGGCCGAGAACTTCTTCTTCTCGCACTCGTCAGCTTTGGTCGAAACGTCGCGCAGCACCGTGAGGATCGTACCCTCGATGGGCTTGCGGACGGCCTGGAAGGCAACCTTGACGGCTCGGCGGAACGCATAGGCGATGTTGGCGGACGTGATGGGCTCATCGGCAGAGACAAGGCCCTCGGCCACACCACGCAGAATCTGCGAGGTGATGACGCCGGAGTTGCCACGGGCACCCATGAGGGAGCCATGGGTGATGGCACCGGCGATGGCCTCCATGTCGGCGTCGGCAGGAAGGGCGGAGAGCTCCTTGGTCACCGAGGCGAGCGTGAGCGACATGTTGGTGCCGGTATCGCCATCGGGTACGGGGAAGACGTTGAGCTTGTTGATCTCCTCGGCCTTGTCGGAAACGGCAGCCGCAGCGATCGGAAAACAGGTGCGAATGGTCTTTGCAATCATGGGTATTTGAATCTCCGTTTTCGGATGCTAGTTCAGACGGCTCTTGAGCGCGTCGATGTGAATGCCGATCTTAAGGCTGGCGGGATCGATCTGGGCGATCTCCTGCAGAGTGAAGGCAACGGAGCTCGAAAGATTGTGGCAGACGGACTTCATGTTGACGCCGTTCTCGAGCACGACGTGAAGATCGACCGTAAGGCCGTTCTCGTCGGCGGAGACAAGCACGCCCTTGCGGAGGCGCTGACCGGCAAGCAGGCGCACGCTCTCGGCACCCTGGAGCTGCTCAGCCATACCGACGACGCCATAGCACGTCATCGCGGCATAACCGGCAATATCGGCAATAACGTCGTTCGAGACGCTCAGGCTGCCGTTAATGGTCTCAGACACAAGAATCTCCTTATCTGGTGCTCGCGGCACCATCTCGTGGGAGCAATCATTGCAATATTCTACAACGAGCGCGCCATGTTGAGGTGGTGGGTCGCGGGATTACATCCTCGACACGAAATGTTGATATGGTAACGTTCGCGACCGGCGATCGCGGTATGAAAAAACCCGCCGCATAAGCGACGGGTTTTACAACCTGGCTCCCCGGGTAGGACTCGAACCTACAACAGCGCGGTTAACAGCCGCGTGCTCTACCATTGAGCTACCGAGGAATTTAAAAGCCCAACGGAATGGGCTGAAAATTCTGGCTCCCCGGGTAGGACTCGAACCTACAACAGCGCGGTTAACAGCCGCGTGCTCTACCATTGAGCTACCGAGGAATAGGTGCGTGCTCTCAAGCAACGAAGTTTATTATACGGACGATCGGGCGAAGGGCAAGAACTTTTTTGAGAAATTTTCCGACCCAACCGTTGCGGCAAGGAGTGTCCCAAAGTGCCGGCAAAAAAAGGAACGTCCCCAACTGCCAGGTTCACTCTCATTTTGCGGGCACTCATTTAAGTCTGTCCCCAATGAGTGTTAAACGACTAGTCATTCAAGAACGTCCCCAATGGCTACATGAAAGCGCCCCCAAGCGGATGTGCCTGAGGGCGCTTCTTGCTTGACTAGCTTTCGATATAGTCCTTCAGCTTGCTCGAGCGGCTCGGGTGGCGGAGCTTGGCCAGGGTCTTGGACTCGATCTGGCGGATGCGCTCACGCGTGACGCCAAACTCGCGGCCGACTTCCTCGAGCGTACGGGGATGTCCGTCGACAAGGCCAAAGCGCAGCTCGATAACCTTGCGCTCACGATCGGCAAGCGAGTCGAGCACCTGGGTGAGCTGCTCCTGCAGCATGGAAAAGCTGGCCGCATCGGGCGGAACGATGGCCTGGGAGTCCTCGATAAAGTCGCCCAGTTGGGAATCCTCTTCCTCGCCGATGGGAGTCTCGAGCGACACGGGCTCCTGCGAGATCTTCTGGATCTCGCGGACGCGGTCGGCGCTCATGTCCATTTCGGCACCGATCTCCTCGGGGGTCGGGTCGCGACCAAGGTCCTGAAGAAGCTGGCGCTGCACGCGGACGAGTTTGTTGATGGTCTCGACCATGTGCACGGGAATACGGATGGTACGGGCCTGGTCGGCGATAGCGCGCGTGATGGCCTGACGGATCCACCACGTGGCGTACGTGGAGAACTTAAAGCCCTTCTGGTAGTCGAACTTCTCGACGGCGCGGATCAGACCGAGGTTGCCCTCCTGGATCAAGTCCAGGAACAGCATGCCGCGTCCGACATAGCGCTTAGCGATGGAGACGACCAGACGCAGGTTTGCGCTGATGAGCGCCTGCTTGGCTTCGAGGCCCACGTTCTCAATGCGCGTAAGACGACGCATCTCGGCACGCGTGAGTTCGAGCTCACCAGCATCGGCAGCCTCGAGCTTCTCGGTGGCCTCAAGACCGGCCTCGATCTTCATAGCCAGATCGACCTCTTCGGAGGCGGTCAACAGGTCGACCTTGCCGATCTCCTTGAGGTACATACGAACCGGATCGCCAGTCAGCATAACCGTGGAGGCATCGATGCCACGCACGCGGGAGCGTGAACGGGACGTGCGCACGGTGCGCTTCTTCTTGCTCTTGGAAGAACCCATCTCGGCGTCGGCCTGACGGGCCATCTTGAGCTCATGATCGTCGAGCGAGCCGGAATCGTGCTCGTCGTCGTCATCGAAATCGTCGGTATCGGTATCGTTATCGTCATCGTCGACGTCCATGGGGGCGTCGTCGTTACCGCTCGCGGAGATAATCTGGATGCCGCTGTTGCGCAGCGCGGAATACACCGCGGTGAGCTGCTCATCAGTTACATCGATATCCTTCAGGGCGACCTGAATCTCGTCCTCGGTTACCGAAGTCCTGTTTGAGCCGTTGCCCATGAGCTTTGCAACGTAGGATTCCAGCCCAGTACCCGTGCTCTCAGTCTTTTTTGGCACAGATTCTCCCTTCATAGTCCACAGGACTCATTACTTTAGCACACACATTGACGTCTATACCCAAAAAGAGGACTGGATATAGGCGAGAATACGCTGGTTGACCACAACATCTAGGCTTGTTCTGTGCCTGCGGCCTCCAGGCCGATCAAACGGAACGGGTCCGCCACGCCGCCGATCGACTTTTGCAGCTCGCGTTGACGCTGCGAATCCTGCGCGGCCTGCACGGTCAGCGCGCGACGGGCCTCATCGTCGAGCGAACGATCCTGGCGCAGCTTGGCCTGTGCGGCACGCATGCGGCGCTTGATGGTGTAGAGCTCGAGCGTATCGAGCATAAACACGATGTTCGTCTCGGTGGGGTGCTTGCTCGTTGCCGAGATGCGCCCGGCACTCACAAGCGTTGCCGCCTCGGGACACACCGAGCGCGCCGCATCCATGCAGGCCGCAGGATCGGTGCCCGGCGGCGTCGCCAGTACGGCCCATGCGATGGACTCGTGACGTGGGTCGACCCACTCGATGGAGCAGATGCGATCGGCATACGTGCGGAACAGGTCGGGGTAGCTCGTGAGCATGGTCAGCAGCTCGCGCTCCCCTGCCAAGGACTTGCGTTCCAGATCGGTCAAAACCATAGTGGCCGAGGCGTCTGTCGGGGAACCGGCGGGCGCAGAGCCCATACCATCAGGCACGTCGATCGGCGGCAGGTCGTCGACGACCTCCACAGGCGCGGCACCGTAAGCATCGAGCGGGACATAGTCGTACGGCTCTTCCTCGACCGGCGCCGCTACTGCCGGCGTCGCGCCCGACGCCCAAGCACCACGAGATGTCCCCTGCGAACCAGACGACCGAGCGCCCGCGCTACCAGATCGCTCGGCTTGCGCCCGCTGGCGCTCATAGTTCTGCTCACGACGTCGTTCCGCATCCTCGCGCTTGGCGACATCGCGAAACACACGGCCCGAGCTCGCACGCACTGTCTCCAGATCCAAACCCAGCAGATCGGCAATCTGGATAAAGTACGTGTCGATCATATAGCTGTCGCGCAGCGGATAGATGAGCGTCAGCGCATCCTCCAGCGCCTTGGCACGACCGCCCGGCGTGGTGATGTCGCTCGACTCCTGCAGCGAACGGTACACAAAGTCCATAAGCGGCTCGGCAGCGTCGATGCGCGCCTGCAGTGCCTCGCCACCATGCGCCGTGATGAACTCCATGGGATCGTTGCCGTCGGGCAGCACCACGCAGCGCAGGTCCATCGAATCCTGCTCGATAAACTGAATCGCGCGGCGCGCGGCCTTTTGACCAGCGGCGTCGCCATCGAACATATACACGATGCGCTTGGCAAAGCGGGTGAGCGTCTTGACGTGATGCTCCGTGAGCGCGGTGCCCAGCGTGGCGACAACGTTTTTAATCCCCGCTTCCCAACAGGCGATGCAGTCGGTATAGCCCTCCACCACAATGGCGGTATCCTGCGCAACGATAAACTCCTTGGCCCAATTAAAGCCGTAGAGGTTTCGCTTTTTGTGAAACACGCTCGTCTCGGCGGTGTTGAGGTACTTAGGCTGGCCGTCACCCATGATGCGACCGCCAAAGGCAATGTTGTGACCCTGCTCGTCAAAGATGGGAAACATTACGCGGTCGTAGAAGCGGTCGGCAAGCTGCCCTCGCCCGCGGCTCACGGCAACATTGGCGTCGATCATCTCCTGCGGGGTAAAGCCCGCCTGAGACAGGTGCGACACCAGCATATTGCGGCCCGGCGCAAAACCCAGGCAGTAGCGGCGGCAGACGTCACCACCCATGCCGCGGCTGGCAAAGTACTCGCGCGGACGGCCGTCCTTGCCGCGCATAAGCATGGTGTGGTAGAACTGGGCGGTCTCGGCGCACAGATCGTAGATGCGGGCACGCTTAGTACCGCGCTCACGGCGGTCTCCGGTGTCGTGCAGCTCAATACCCGCGCGATCGGCCAAATAACGGATTGACTCGGGAAAGCTCAGGTTCTCGCGCTTCATGATATAGGTGAAGACGTCGCCACCCTCGCCGCAGCCAAAGCAATGCCACACCTGCGTGGCGGGGATAATGTGGAAAGACGGCGTCTTTTCGCCATGGAAGGGGCAGCAACCCCAAAATTCATGGCCGCGGGGCTTGAGTTCAACCGTTTCCTGCACGATGGCGACTAGGTCGGACGCAGCGCGTACCTGGTCTTTTTCCTCATCGCTAATCACGGATGCTCACCCCCTGCTCGCCCAAGTTGTGACGAATATCTTCGATATTACCCTCGACGGTCGCGATCAACTCATCCAGCGAATCGAACACGCGCGACGGACGCAGCCAGCGCGTAAACGCCAGCGAAACGGAAGCGCCGTACAGGTCGCCCGTATACCCAATTAAATTGGCCTCGAGACGCGCAGATGCTGCATCGTCGGCATACGTCGGCGGCAGGCCGACGTTAACGGCAGCGGGCCACGCGGTGTCATCGACCAGCACCAGACCCTCATACACGCCATCGGCAGGCACCTGAATACCGTCGGGAACC
The DNA here is from genome assembly GCA_900541685.1 of uncultured Collinsella sp. Lineage (GTDB taxonomy): Bacteria > Actinomycetota > Coriobacteriia > Coriobacteriales > Coriobacteriaceae > Collinsella. Next base: position 34,181 of record UQKM01000015.1, on the reverse strand, counting down.
TGCAGGTTTGCCGTGGGAAAGCCCATGCCAGAACCCTCGTGACGGCCGCGAATAACACCGCCACGCACCATATACGGACGGCCGAGTAACTCAGCAGCCAGCTCCACATGGCCCTGTCCCAGCTCATGACGGATACGGGTGGCGCAAATGGCCTCACCGCCCTCGCAAAGCAAGTCGTGACCATACACGTCAACGCCGTGCTCGGAACCCCAGGCGCGCATCTCGGCAACACCAGAAGCACCGCCACGACCCAGTCTAAAGTCACTGCCAACGCGAATCGATCGAATGTCGACCAGACGCGACACCAGCGAGAGAAAACCAACATGGTCGAGTGCCGCAACGTCTGGCGTAAAGGGAACGGCCACCACCGCATCGACCCCGGTCTGAGCCAAGGCGTGCAGACGGTCGGCCGTCGTCATCAATTTTTGAGCGGGCGAAGGGCTCACCACAACGTCCGGGTCGGGATCGAAGGTAACCACGACCGCCTTACAGCCATGGGCACGGGCATCACGGACAAGCGCCGCAATGAGCTCCTGGTGTCCACGGTGCACGCCATCGAACACGCCAATAGCGATCGAGGCAGCACCCAGGTGCTCACACTTATCAAACACATCGGCAGTAACGATGCGAGCCTCGTCCGACTCGCCCGCGAAAAAGATACGCGCGAGCTCGCGTGCGGACAACATCATCGAACACCGCCGATTGCCTGCGGAAACACGTGCTCCATGACAAAGCGGCCACCCTCAATGCGGGCGAGCGCCTTGAGTCCCCCATCGAGCACCAACGCAAACGGCGCCTTCGAGGCATCGAAATCGGCAAGCGCACGCTCAACGGGAATGCGTCGGCCGCAGAGCAGGTCGTCGGCAAGATTGCCCGGCAAGTCAACACGTGTGGCGCCCAGGGCCGCAATGGGATCCAGGGCAAAGTCAGCCGCGGACTCGGGAGAAAGCTCCTCGACCGCATGACAGGCGCCAATGGAAACAACACCGGAGGTCGTTCGGCGCAGCGCGGAAATGTGCGCGGCGCTCTCGCAGGCGCGGCCCAGGTCGCGAGCGAGCGCACGGATATAGGTGCCCTTGCTCACCGAGAACGCCACGGTCCACACACACGTATCACCTTCGCCGCCTACGGCGATCAGGTCGGCGGCATAGACCTCGACAGGGCGCGGAGGTAGGTCCACCGCATTGCCCTCGCGAGCAGACTTGTAGGCGCGAACGCCATTGACCGAGATAGCCGAAAACGCCGGCGGCACCTGCATCTGCGGACCCAGCATAGCGGCCAAGTGCTCACGGGCATAGGCAGGATCGCGGAGCTCGTCGGCAACAGCCACCGTGCGGACCGCCTCGCCCTCCGCATCATCGGTATTGGTCTCGGCGCCAAACGAGATGTCGGCGACGTAGCTTTTGGTATCGAGCGTGAGCATACCCAGCAGACGGGTGGCCTGGCCCACGCCCACCACCATGACACCCGATGCCATGGGGTCGAGCGTGCCGGCATGGCCGACGCGCCGCTCATGGAGGGCGCGCCGGCATTGCGAAACCACATCGTGGGACGTACAGCCCACTGGCTTATCGACAGCAAGCAGCATATTCAGTTGAGAAGGTGTACGACGAGCCATGTACCATCCAAAAAGTTAAAGCTCGACGGTCACCGAAGCGGAATCCTCCCCCACCAGCTCGGCCAGCATGGGAAGTGCCACGGTGAGCGTCTCGAGAATCGTTCCGTTGTTGGAGAAACCGGCGGCAGCGGAATGTCCGCCTCCGCCAAAGGCAGCAGCGATCTCGGACACGTTGAGGTCGCCCTTGGAGCGCAGGTTGCCACGCACCTTGGTATCGCCCTCAATGCCCTTCAGGAACAGGCAGACCTCCACGCCCATCACCGAGCGCACCACGTCAACAAGGCCGTCGCACTCATCCGAGGTGACACCGCAGGCCTCAAGGTCGCTCTGGTACGCATAGCTATACGCAACGCGCCCGTGGGCCACTGTCTTAATGCGGCCCATAACGATGGACTTGAGGTGCAAGAACTCGACGCGCATGCTCTGGTAGACCTCGAGCGCAACGCGCGCCGGATCGGCACCGTGAGCGACCAGGCGCGAGGCGGCATGGAACGCGGCGGCATCGGCGTTTTGATACTGAAAACGACCGGTATCGGTCACCAGGCCGCACAGCAAGCAGGTCGCGACACCATCGCGAGCCACAATGCCACAATTGTCCAAAAAGCGGTCGATGATCATGGCACAGGCCGCGGCATCGACGCACCTCAGGCTCAGCTCGGCAAATTCCTCGCGCGCCGGATGGTGATCGAAGCACACCACATGCGATGAGCGGCGGAGCACCTCGGCGGAGTTGTTCAGACGCTCGACGACCGGCACGTCCACCGAGATGAACAGGTCCGGATTGCCGGTATAGCTCGAAGCGGGCACCAAACGGTCGGCACCCTCCATAAAGCGGTAGATGCGCGGAACCGGGTCATCGTCTGCCAGCAGCAGCGCAATGTCCTTGTTGGGAAAGAACTTCCTAAGCGAGAGGCCCAGACCCAGCACGGAGCCCAGGGCGTCGCCATCGGGAGACGTATGTCCCGAAATCGCAATGGAGGACGCACCCTCGATGAGCTCAAGGATGCGTCGCTGAATATCTGCAGACTCGCACGATGCAAGGTCGGCGGAATTACTCATCTAAAGCTGCCTCCTGGGCGGCATCCGCAATTGGATAGCCGTCCTCGTCCTTTTCGATCGCAAGCGTGGCAGGAACGTTTTCCAGCGCACGCGTGATGCGCTCGGCCTCATCGGTCGAGCGATCGATGCGAAAATCGAGCTCGGGCGTGACGCGCCAATCGAGCGAGCGGGCCAACAGGCTACGGATGCGGCCCTTGGCGCTGGCGAGCGCCTCCATGACCTCGTCGTAGCGGCTCGCGTCGCACGACACATACACACGCGCGAACGAACGGTCCACCGCCACCTCGACCGCGGTCAGGGTGACCAGGTCGAGACGCGGATCGGAAACCTCAAAGAGCAGGATATAACCGAGCTTCTCGCGAAGCTGCTCGCCCAAACGGCGGGTTGCCTGCGTTTGCTTCATAGCGCTACCCCCTACTCGGTACGGGCAACCTGGTCGATGCGGTAGCCCTCAATGGTGTCGCCAGGCTTGATGTCTTGGAAGTTCTCCAGGCCAATACCGCCCTCGGAGCCGCTCTTGAGGCTCTTAGCCTCATCCTTGTAGTGGCGCATCGAGGCGATCTTGCCGTTGAAGACCACGATGCCGTCGCGCACCAGGCGCACGGAATCGGTCGCGGCGATCTCTCCTTCTTCGACGCGGACACCGGCGGCGATACCGACCTTGGGCACCTTGAAGGTGTCCAGAACGGTCGCGGTACCCGTGGAAACCTCGACCTCGGTGGGCTTGAGCATGCCGATACGGGCTGCGTCGAGGTCCTCGAGGCACTTGTAGATGACGTCGTAGCAACGGATCTCGACACCCTCGCGCTCGGCGGCGGAGCGGGCCTTGCCGTCGGGACGGACGCCAAAGCCGATGATGATGGCGTTGGAGGCGTCGGCCAGAACGACGTCGGTCTCGTTGATGGCGCCAACGGCGGAGTGGATCGTGTTGATGCGCACCTCGGACTGGTCCATCTTGTCGAGGGAGTCCTGAAGGGCCTCGATAGAACCCTGGACGTCGGCCTTGATGATCAGGTTGAGCTCCTTGACCTCGGCGTCGGCAATGGTCTCGAAGAGGTTCTCGAGCGTGACGTGCTTGACGCGGCTCTGCTCCTCGATACGGGCCTTGAGCGAACGCTCGTCGGCAAGGGCGCGAGCCTCGCGCTCGTCCTCGAACACGCGGAACTCATCGCCGGCGTTGGGGACGGACTGCAGGCCCAGAATCTCGACGGCGTCGGAGGGACCGGCCTCGGTGACGGCGTTGCCCTTGGGGTCGAGCATGGCGCGGACGCGGCCGTAAGTAAGGCCGGCGACCAGCGTATCGCCCACGTGCAGGGTACCGCGGGTCACGAGCACCGTGGCAACCGAGCCGCGGCCCTTGTCGAGCTTAGCCTCGAGGACGTTGCCCGAAGCGAACGTATCGGGGTTGGCCTTGAGCTCGAGCACATCGGCCTGGAGCAGGACGGTCTCGAGCAGGTCGTCGATACCGATCTTCTGCTTGGCCGAGATGTTGACGAACATGTTCTGTCCGCCCCACTCCTCGGGAATGATGCCGTACTCGGTGAGCTCCTGGCGCACGCGGTCGGGGTTGGCGCCCGGCTTATCAATCTTGTTGACGGCGACGACGATGGGAACGCCGGCGGCCTTGGCGTGGTTGATCGACTCGATGGTCTGGGGCATGACGCCGTCGTCGGCAGCCACGATCAGGATGACGATGTCGGTCACCTTGGCGCCGCGGGCACGCATGGCCGTAAAGGTGGCGTGGCCGGGGGTGTCGATGAAGGTGATCTTGCGGTCGTTGATCATGACCTGCGAAGCGCCGATGGCCTGCGTAATGCCGCCCGCCTCGCCGGCAGCGACGCCGGTGTGACGGATGGCGTCGAGGAGACTCGTCTTGCCGTGGTCGACGTGGCCCATGACGGTGACGACCGGGGCGCGCGGCTTAAGGTCGGCGGGATCGTCGTAGAACGAGAAGGTGTTCTCCTCCTCGGGGGTGATGATCTTGATCTGGCGGCCCAGGTCGTCGGCAACGAGCTCGACAAGGTCGTCGGACATGGACTGCGTCATGGTAAGCGGTGTGCCCAGCAGGAACAGTCGCTTGATGATGTCGTTGGCCGGAACGTCGAGCGCCTCGGCGAGCTCCTGGACGGTAACGCCCTGGGAGACCTTGATGGCGTCGAGGTCCTCGGGGTTCACGCCCTGGGCCAGCGCCTCCTCTATCTTGCGCTCCTCCTGAGCCTTGGCAGCCTCGCGCTCGCGCTTCTCCTTGCGCTTTTTGCGGCGACCGGTGGACTCGCGAGAGGCCTCCTCGACGGCGGCACGAGCCTCCTCGAGCACCTTCTCGCGGCTGTACTCCTCGGCCTCGCGAGCCATGCGGCTGTAGTGGTCCTCTTCGTTGTTGTGACCGCCCTTGCGCTTCTTGCCCTTGCCCTGTTTATCGGGGTTGGGGAAGTCCATGCCGGCAGCGACGTTGTTGCTGGCATTGGTGCGATGGCTGTGCGGACGGCTCTCGGAGGCGTTGCGCTCGGAGTTGCCCTCGGATGCGTTGCGGTCACCTCGACGGCCACCACGACGATCGTTGTTGCCGCCACGACGGTTGCCGCGCTCGGCAGCGCGCTCGGCCTTGGCCTTGTCCTCGGCGTCCTTCTTCTCCTTGAGCACGGTCTCCTGTGCGGCGATCTGGTCGAGCAGCGAACGGAAGCGCGAACCGGAGTCGGATGCGGGAACGGCGCGGCGCTGGGCCTCGCGGGCAGCCTCCTCCTTCTCGCGGGCAAGGCGCTCCTGCTCGGCCTTCTTCTTGGCCTCGGCCTCGGCGCGGGCAGCCTCCTCGGCAGCCTGGGCTGCGGCAAACTGGCGGCGCTCCTCCTCGCGTGCCTTCTCGGCGGCGATGCGCTCGCGCTCGGCCTCGGCGGCGCGTGCGGCCTCCTCGGCGGCGGCTGCCTGCTCCTCGGCCTGCTTGGCGGCCTCGACTTCCTGGGCGCGGGCCTCGATCACCGAGGCGAGCTGCTTGCGGACCATGGCAACGTAGGCGTCCTCCAAGGTGGAGGAAGCGGACTTAGCGGGAATCTTCATATCGGCGAGATGACCCATCAGTTCCTTGGAGGTCATGCCGAACTCTTTGGCCAGGGTGGACACACGGACTTTTGCCATATGACTTCACCTACCCTTTCTGGCACCTTGGGTGCCTAGAGACTGAACGAGCGTGGGAGATGCGCCGGGACCCGCCCGGCGCGACCGCGCGCTAGATCAGGTCCTCCGCATCATCGAAGGCGTCGGTGTCGTGGACACCGCAGAAACGGGAGCCGGGACGAGCCTGGTTGCGGCACTGGATGCCGTCCTCGGACACGTACTCGCAGCGGCGGACGTCCTCGTCCTCCTCGTCACCGATCAGGTCGGCGGCGGGCTCCTCATGAACGGGAACGTTCTTGAGGATGTCGGCGGCAAGCGTCTCGGACTTGATGTCGATGTGCCAGCCGGTCAGGCGCGCGGCGAGGCGGGCGTTCTGGCCCTCCTTGCCGATGGCGAGGGACAGCTGGTCGTCGGGCACGATGACGCCGGCGTAGGCCTTCTCCTCGTCGATGAGGACGCGGGTGACCTTAGCGGGCGACAGGGCGTTGGCGACGTAGACGGCAGGATCGGCATCCCACAGGATGACGTCGACGCGCTCGCCACGGAGCTCGCCCACGACGGCGCGAACACGGCTGCCCTTGGGGCCGACGCAGGCGCCCACGGGATCCAGACGGTCGTCGAGCGAGTGGACGGCGACCTTGGAGCGCTGGCCGGGCTCGCGGGCGATCGACTTGATTTGGACGGTGCCCTCATAGATCTCGGGCACCTCCTGCTCAAACAGGCGACGCATGAGCTCGGGGTGGGTACGGGAGATGACAATCGGCGGACGGCTGTGCTCGCCGCGAACCGGCTGCAGGTTGGAATTGGGGTCGCGAACGTCGATGATCACGGCTTTGATGTGCTGGTTATGCAGGTAGCGCTCGCCCATCGGACGCTCGTTGCGCTCGTTCTCGTAACGACGCTGATCGAAGTGCGGAAGCTCGGCCTCGACGCCCTCGCGGATCTTGACGATCGTGAAGTCGGGCGTGGACTGCAGCACGGTACCGCTGATGAGGTCACCGATGCGGCCGGAGAACTCCTCGTAGATCTGCTCGCGGGCGGAGTTGCGCACGATTGCGTTGATCTCGGCCTTGGCGTGCTGGGCAGCGATGCGGCTCGTATTCTTGGGGGTGACGTCGATCTCCTCGAACTCGGTGAAGTTGCCCTCCTCGTCCATGGAATCGTCGATCGGCTCCAGGCGGTAGACGTAGATCTTGCCGGTGGTGCGGTCGATGGTCACCTTGGCGCCCCACTCAAGATGCAGGATCTCGGCATAGCTCTTGGCGAGCGACTGCTCCAGGCGGTCGATCAGGTAGAGCTGGTCGATGTGCTTCTCCTGGCAAAGCTCCATCAGGGCGGACATCATGTCGGATGCTGCCATCTTACTTTCCTTCCTTCGCGGGCTTGAAGTCGTAGGTCGGCTTCAACTTGCACTTCTTAACATCAGAGAAATCGAGGGTGACGGACTCGCCGTCCTCGAGCTCGAGGGTCACGTCGGTCTCGGTGGCGGCGGCAATCTTGCCGGCGTACTTGCGACGGCCCTCGGTGGCGGTGGAGGTGAGCTCGCAGTTCTCGCCCACAAAGCGGGCAAAGTCACTCGGGCGGCGCAGCGGGCGCGCCATACCCGGGCTCGACACCTCGAGCGTATAGCTCGAAGAGATGGGGTCGAGCTCCTCAATCACATCGCCGACCCACTTGGTGTTGGCCGTGACGTCGTTGAGCGACAGGCTCTGACCCTCGGCACCCTCGATACGTACGCGCACGCAGGGGGCCTTGGTGGCGCCCACGAGCTCGACGTCGACGATGTCGACATCGTGCTGGGGAGCGACGGCCTCGAGCGCGTCGATGATCGCCTGCTCGGTCTTGGTCTTGACCATTGCGGCACCTCCATCCATACAAAAAAGAAGCGGGGCCGAAACCCCACTTCTTTCAATTACAACTTCATTTGCAAGCAAACTATACCAATAGCTGCGGAAACGTGCAAGCACAGTACGAATCTGCAGGTCAGCGTGCGCACAGCTTCTCCACAAGAATAGGACAATTGACCGCAGGCGCTTTGGGCAGACAAAACAAAACGGGGGGGGGCAACCCAGCCGGATCGCCCCCCGTCTTTTATGCGTCAGTTAAGCGCGCAGTGCTTACTTGACCACCAGGTTGACCAGCTTGCCGGGCACGCAGATGGCCTTGACGACCGTCTTGCCCTCGAGCCACTTGGCAACGGCCTCCTCGGCGGCAGCCTGCATATCCTCATTGGAGGCATCGCGGGCAACGTCGACGCGGCCGCGGACCTTGCCGAGCACCTGGACCACGATCTGCACCGTGTCCTCAACGGACTCGGCCAGGTCGAACTCGGGCCAGGCGGCGGTATAGGCGTTGCCCTCGCAGCCGAGTGCCTCGTGCCACAGCTCATCGGCCCAGAACGGGCAAATGGGGGCAAGGACGCTCACGATATCCTTAGCCACGCCGTAGCACAGCGCCTTGTCGCGGGCGGTACCCTCGGTGGCGTTGAGGTAGGCGCTCGCCGCGTTGACGAGCTCCATGACGGCCGAGATGGCGGTATTGAACTGGCCGCGGTCGAAGTCCTCGGTGCACTTGGCGATGGTGCGGTGACGCTCGCGATAGAGCTTCATCGCAACCTCGTCGAGTGCGGACTTGTCAAAGACCACGTTGGCGTCGCCGGACTGGACGAGCTGCCAAACGATACGCCAGGCGCGCTTGATGAAGCGGTTGGCGCCCTCAACGGCCTTGGGATCCCAGTCGAAGTCCTTCTCGGGCGGGGCGATAAACAGGATCGCCAAACGCATGGTGTCGGCGCCGTAGGGCTCGATGACCGAGCTCGGGGGCACGACATTGCCCTTGGACTTGGACATGGTGTCGCCGTTCTCGTCCTTGACCATGCCCTGGCACAGCAGGTTGGTGAAGGGCTCGTCCACACTCAGCAGGCCCAGGTCGCGCAGTGCCTTGGTAAAGAAGCGGCTGTAGAGCAGGTGCAGAATGGCGTGCTCGATGCCGCCGATGTAGTTATCGACGGGCATCCAACGATCGGCGGCTTCCTTGGAGAAGGGCAGCTCGGTGTTGTGCGGGTCGGTATAGCGCAGGTAGTACCAGCTGGAGCAGGTAAAGGTGTCCATGGTATCGGTCTCGCGCTTGGCCGGGCGACCGCAGACCGGGCAGGTGGTCTCGTAGAACTCCTTGCACTCGGCGAGGGTTTCGCCGGCGCCCAGGTCCAGGTTCTCGGGCAGCGTCACCGGCAGCTGATCCTCGGGCACGGGCACGATGCCGCAGTGCTCGCAGTGGATGGCCGGGATGGGGTTGCCCCAATAGCGCTGGCGGCTGATGAGCCAGTCGCGCAAGCGGAACTCGACCTTGCGACGGCCGCAGCCCATGGCCTCGAGGTCGGCCACGATGGCAGCCTCGCCCTCGGAGTGCTTGCCGCCGCGCATACCGGTGTACTTGCCGGACTGAACGAGCGTGCCCTCGGCAGCGTGGGCGCAATCCCAGTCGACGGTCTCGGCATGGAAGGTATCGATGGTCTCGCCGCTGGCCTCGACGGCAGCGCGATCGTCATCGTCCAGGATGATCGGCACGATCGGCAGGTCGTACTTACGGGCAAACTCAAAGTCGCGCTGGTCGCCACAGGGAACGGCCATGACGGCACCGGTACCGTAGTCGGCAACGACATAATCGGCAACCCACACGGGGACCTTCTCGCCGTTGACGGGGTTTACCACATAGCGGCCCGTGAAGGCACCGTGCTTCTCGAGGGTGCCCTGAGCACGCTCGACGGCAGAGATATGCTTGGCGTCCTCGACGATCTTAGTGACGGCCTCCTCGTACTCCGTGCCCTCGACGAGCTCATGCAGGCCGGCGTACTCGGGAGCTAGGACAAAGAAGGAGACGCCAAAGAGCGTATCGGCACGCGTGGTGAAGACGGTGATCTTGCCCTCGTCGCCCTCGATGGGCTCGCCATCCTTGTCGCACAGGGTAAAGTCGACCTCGGCGCCCTCGGAGCGACCGATCCAGTTAGCCTGCATCTGCTTGACGCGCTCGGGCCAGCCGGGGAGCTTCTCCAGATCGTCGAGCAGCTCCTGAGAGTACTCGGTGATCTTGTAGTACCACTGCTCAAGGTCGCGCTTCTCGGGCTCGGTGCCGCAGCGCCAGCACTTACCCTCGGTGACCTGCTCGTTGGCCAGAACGGTCTTGCAGGTGGGGCACCAGTTGACAGGGTTCTTCTTGCGGTAGACCAGGCCCTTTTCCCACATCTTCTCAAAGATCCACTGACCCCAACGGTAGTAGTCGGGGCTGCAGGTCTTGACCATGCGATCCAGATCGTAGGAGAAACCCATGCGCTTCATCGTGGCGAGCGCCTGGTCCATGTTCTTATACGTCCAGGCGGCAGCCTGCGTGTTGTGCTTGATGGCGGCGTTCTCGGCGGGCAGGCCAAAGGCGTCAAAGCCGATGGGGTGCAGCACATCGTAGCCGCGCATGCGGGCCTGACGGGCCATGGCATCGCCGATGGTATAGTTGCGCGCGTGGCCCATGTGCAGGTCGCCCGACGGATACGGGAACATCTCGAGCACGTACTTCTTGGGCTTGCTGGCGTCGGTGTCGACGGCAAAGAGGTTGGAGTCCTCCCAGGCCTTCATCCACTTGGACTCAATGGCCTGCGCGTCGTAGGCAGGGATCTCATCCTTATGATCTGTGCAATCGCACATATCAGCTCCTTTAATCTTTAATGGGGTCGGTCGGCTTAGCTTTATTCGCTACTGCGGACAGTCCTGCGCAAGACGAAGAGCACATTAAGTGCTCTTCTTTGCGTGCGGAACTTGTAGCGAACAAAGCTAAGCCGCCCGACCCTAAGGTTAACTTGACTGATGATAGCAAATACAACAAGCGAGATGCCTGCGACTTGCAGGCATCTCGCTTTATCTAAATAACGTGGTTGATACTCAACCTTTATGTGCAGCTCTTATCCTATCGATAAGACACAGACTGCTGAGAGTCTTTCACGACAACGTCGTGGGCGCCGCCTTCGACGATGGAGGTGGAGCTGACCAGGGTCAGGCGTGCCTTTTCCTGGAGCTCGGGGATCGAGAGGGCGCCGCAGTTGCACATCGTGGACTTGACCTTGTAGAGCGTGCCGCCCACACCGTCCTTGAGGGAGCCGGCGTAGGGAACGTAGGAGTCGACGCCCTCGACAAAGCTGAGCTTCGCGGCGCCGCCCAGGTCGTAACGCTGCCAGTTGCGTGCACGCGCAGAACCCTCGCCCCAGTACTCCTTCATGTACTGGCCGTTGACGTTGACGCGCTCGGTCGGGCTCTCGTCGAAGCGAGCGAAGTAGCGGCCCAACATCATAAAGTCGGCACCCATGGCAAGGGCGAGCGTCATGTGGTAGTCGTAGACGATGCCGCCGTCGGAGCACACGGGCACGTAGACGCCGGTCTCCTCGTAGTACTCGTCACGGGCGCGGCAGACGTCGATCAGCGCGGTGGCCTGGCCACGGCCGATACCCTTGGTCTCGCGGGTGATGCAGATAGAACCGCCGCCGATACCGACCTTGATGAAGTCGGCACCGCAGTCGGCCAGGAAGCGGAAGCCCTCGGCGTCGACGACGTTACCGGCACCGACCTTGACGTCCTCGCCGTAGTTGGCGCGAATCCACTCGATGGTGCGCTTCTGCCACTCGCTGAAGCCCTCGGAGGAGTCGATGCACAGAACGTCGGCACCGGCCTCGATGAGCAGCGGCACGCGCTCGGCATAGTCGCGGGTGTTGATACCGGCGCCGACCATGTAGCGCTTGTCGTTATCGAGCAGCTCGTTGGGGTTGGTCTTGTGGCTGTCGTAGTCCTTGCGGAAGACGATGCCCATAAGGTGATCATTGTCGTCGACGATAGGCAGAGCGTTGAGCTTGTTGTCCCAGATGACGTCGTTGGCAACCTTGAGGCTAATGTTCTTGTCGCCCACGATGAGCTGCTCACGCGGGGTCATGAACTCGGAGACCTTCGTCTGGTGGTCATCGCGACTGGGGCGGTAGTCACGGCTGGTGACGATGCCCAGGAGCTTGCCCTTGGGAGTGCCGTCGTCGGTAACCGGCATGGTGGAGTGGCCGGTCTTCTCCTTGAGCTCAATGACCTGCTCCATGGTCATGTCGGGGGTCAGCGTGGAATCGGACTGAACGAAACCGGCCTTGTGATCCTTGACGGCCTTGACCATAGCGGCCTCGGACTCGGCGCTCTGGGAACCGTAGATGAAGGACAGGCCACCCTCGGTAGCGAGCGCGACACCCATGTCGACGCCCGAGACGGACTGCATGATGGCGGAAACCATGGGGATGTTCAGGGTGATTGCCGGCTTCTCACCGCGCTTGAAGCGGGTTAGCGGCGTCTTAAGAGAGACGTTGTTGGGGATGCACTGCGAAGACGAGTAACCAGGGACCAGCAGATACTCCGAAAACGTGTGGGACTCACCGGGAAAGAACGTAGCCATGTTTCTCCTTTTTCCATGCGACCGGTCGGCTGCAGGCCTCGTAGGACCCAGCCCAACCTTGGGCGCCCAATACTGGGGATGTATCTTAACGCACTTTGACTGCTACAATGCATGGTTTAGAAAGAGCACACGAGGGTTTGACGCAGGCTTTGCGTTTGCCCAGCAAACACTTTAGCGAGAAGACGTGAAGCACATGGAGTACAAGACGACGGCAAAGCTGGTCATTCAAGCGTGCGACAAAGATCTGCCGGGCGTGTTCGGCCACGGTTGTGTCTTGCTGCTGCAGGGCATCGCCCGCGAGCACTCGCTCAACCGCGCCGCCAAGAGCATGGGCATGGCGTATTCTAAGGCCTGGCGCATCGTGAACGAGGCCGAAGGGCAGCTGGGATGCAAACTCATCGAGCGCGACGGCGCCCGCGGATCCACGCTCACGCCGGCCGGCGAGCGAGCCATAGCGGTCTACGAGGAGCTACAGGCCGATATCAACAACGTCATCGCTGCCAAGGCCGACGCCCTCATCGCCAACATCAACGCGGAGTAGTCCTTTTGGGCGGTTTTTAGCCCACAGCGCCCTCGGGTTGAGGCTCGCGCCACAAAACGGGCCCATCTACTACGTTTAGTTGAATACCCACGACCATACCGGACATTATGAAATTAAAACCGCTGGTAAACAGCTTGGTAATTTTCAAAATAGGCGGGTGTGGTCGACCCCTATTGCTTAAACGTAGTAAATAGGCCGTTTTCGTGACACAGACCCCGATTAGCTACTTGCGAAGGGCGTTATCGAGAGTGGCAGCCACCTGCAGAGGGTCGTCTGTGCCGGCGAAGAGGCGGATGGCGCTCCCCTGCTTACCGCGCGGGGCCGAAAGGCGCGTTGTTGAGCCGCCGGCGGGTGATGTGCGGAATTCGTCCGGCAAAGCGTCGAACAGCTCGCCCGCGCTACGCTCGATTAGGTCAAATTCTACTGCGGGGCCAAAGCCGTGCTCGAGGATTCCCGTTGCAACCGCATGGTCGGGATGCGAGGTCAGCCCGGGATAGCGCACGTTGCGTACCATCTCGTTGGCGGCCAGATACTCGGCCAGCGCACGGGCGCGGTCGAAGTGGGCCTGCATGCGAGCGTCGAGCGAAGACAGCCCCCGCTCCAGCATGCAAGCCTCATTAACAGAAAGGTCGAGTGCAGACGCACCGCAATCCGCAAGAAGCGCATACGCACACTCGGCGGCGGCATCCACGCGATGGCGCTTAAGCTGCGAGCGCGCCACCGAAGCGGCGACGAGTTTGCGCGGCGCAACGCCGGCACACACACGGTCGAGTGCCTCGAGCGAAAGCACGGCGCCCAGACGCAGCGGGTTGCACCCAAAGACGCCTGACGCAGTGTTATCAACCACGAGCAGCGCATGCGGCTCACGAGCGGCGCGGCCCAGAGCGCGAAGGTCGGGCACACGCAGACCAAACCCGCCGATGGAGTTGACGAACCACCACAGGTGCGGCCCCTCGGCATCAAACGAAGCATCAAAGCCTTCGGACGCAGCAGCAAACGCCGCAGCCGCAGGCTCCCCCACGAGCGCAACATCGCAGCCATCAAAGCCGCAGGCAAATGCATCGGCAAAGTCGTCCGCAAAGGCCACCAAGCGATCGCCGGGCTGCACAATCCCCAGCATCGACAGCGCCGCCGGCACATGCGAGGCCGCAACAAGACGCGCCTCACGCGCACCAGCCCTGACAGCCCAGTCCTCTTCTAACTGTTGCACGTCCACGCAACACCGTCCCCAAAAACCGAACCGAATAAACCATCCATGAAGATCGTACGCCAGCGAGCGGGCAGCTGCCGTGGCGAGGTGCCGCGAAAGAGGAGCGACGCGTACTTTATGTACGCGAGCGACGGTTTGAGCGGCAGATCGCCCGGCAGATGTCCGCGCAGCGTCGAGCGGTCCGGCGTTTGTTAAAACGCCGGAACATAGTTAGCCGTGGTATTCGCCGTTGTACTGGATGAGCGTGAGGTCCTCCACGCCGTCGAGCGCGCGGATGGCGTCGGCATAGGGCATATCCACGCCGTCTGAGAACACCTCGACGGCCATCTCGACCTTGTCGCCGCGCATGGTCTTAGATTTGACGGTGAACTTGGTGCGCCCAAATGCGCGCACGATATCGTCGCCGGTGGTCTGGCCCGTGTAGTGGATGACCATCATGTACACGCGCGCCTTGTCCTGGTGGCTCGCAAAGCCGGCGATCATCACCACGATCACCACCGCCGTGAGCCCCACGAGCGCATACATGCCGGCGCCGGCCGTAATGCCCGTGGTAATGGCCCAAAACAGATACAGGAGGTCGAGCGGGTCCTTGACCGCCGTACGGTAGCGGACGATAGACAGAGCACCGACCATACCGAGCGAGATGACCACGTTCGTCGAGATCGCGAGCGTGACCATGCAGGTGAGCACGCACATGCCCACGAGCGTCACGGCAAAGCTGTGCGAATACACCACGCCGGTAAAAAAGCGCTTGTACACGTAATAGATCAGGATGCCCATGGCGAGCGCCACGAGCAGCGAAAGGCCAATTTTGGCAGGGTCGACCTGACCAAACGCCTCCAAAACGGAGTTCTTAAAAAAGTCCCTGGTGCTCATGGTCTAAATATCCCCTCGGTTCTCAAAATCCGATTCCCAGTAGTTAAATCCGCGCAGGTAGGCGGTCTTGTCATAACACAGGCAGTACTTAGAGACCGCCGTGAGTTCGGCCGCGCCCGGCGGCACCATATCGCGCACCAGCTGCGGACAAAACTCCGTAAACTTGACCTCCATCACCAGCTTACCGGGCTCCAGGACCGGCAACGCGGGCAGCGTCGCGTCAAAGATATCGAAGCTTCCCACCGCGGCACGCACGTTCATGTCAAACGTAATGCGCACGGTGCCCTCATCCATCACCCACGGCTCGCGCTCGTAGTCCACAATGGTCCGTGGGCGCATCATGTTGCAGATGCACTCGATGTAGAACTCGCGGCAGAGTTGGTGCGGGCTCCTCAGCAAAAAGTCGTAGTCGCCAGCCAGGATCTGCTCAAACTCGCCGCGCGTAAGCGGCGCGTCCTCCTTATAGATCCAGCTACCGTACTTCTTTTTGCGTTCGAGCTTAATCACCTTGTCGCTGCCGTTATAGATACGCACGCGATACTTTTTGCGCATGAGAATGCCGGCGTCTTTTTCCTCGTAGGCCGAGTTGCAGTAGTCGTCAAAGTACAGGCTGCGAATGGTGTAACCACCCGAGCGCGCATGCTTGTCCAGCTTAAACACCGGCGCCATGCGACAGGCAAGCGCGGCGTGCTCGCCCTCGTTAATGAGATATTTGAGCTCGTGGCGGTAACGCTCCTGCGTGGTACGGACAGGCGGGGCCGCCAAGCGCTCAAGCAGCGCGCTAGCCCTCCTCATACGTGTCCTCCACGACCTTACCGCCGTCTTGCACGTAAAAACACTTCATGCCGTAGTGCTTGCCGTCGTCGGTCACATAGTAGTCAAACGCATCTTGCGTATAGCCGTCGGAGTTGGTGGCGCGCACGCGCACAAAATACTGGCCGGAATCGGGCGCATCGCAGGTCACTTCGGGAAGCAGCACGTCCTCGGCCTTAAAAAGCACGTCCTTGATGGCATAATCCCGCGCAAGCTCTACGGTGTAGCGAATGTCGCGCGCCTCAAAGTCGTAGGACGCATCCCAGTTAATGCGCAGCTTAGCGTTATCGATCTGCGGCACGCCGATGTAGAACGGCATGGGCTTTTTAAAACTCTCGCGAAAGCTCTTGTAGTTCTCCTCGATCTCGGAGGGAATCGCCGCGGCGATCTGCTCGTATTGGTCCTTGGTGACAGGCAGATTGTCGATATCGGGCGAAGCAAAGACCAGGGATTCAGTCACCTCGCGGTAGTGCTTGATCATCTTGGTCAGGCGAGTCTCGGTCAAATACGAGCGCAAGTCCTTGACGGCACGGTCGAGTTCGCTGCGGAACGACTTGCTGCGCAACGCGCGGTTAAACAGCACGTTGCCCCAGTAGTTGCTTGCGCCGCGCTCCCAGCTCGCGTAGTCCGAAAACCCGGTAAGAGAAAGCTCCAGCTTACGCAGCATGCCGTCGTTATCCCAATCCAAAAAGTACCAGGTATTTGAGTTGAGAGGGCTGTACAGATAGCAGTTACGGTTCTGCGTATCGCAGTTGCCCGTCAGGATCTGAAACGCCAGCCAATAGACCAGATTCTCGGTATCAAAGTAGGTGTCGAGCACGTTATCGATCTTTTGCGATTCGTCGTTGAGCGCATCGAGCATCTCGATGAGCTTGGTGTGGTCCGAATCGCCCTTAATCTCGAGCATGCCCTCAAAGTTTGCCTGGTTGTAGTCGGGATCATCGGCAAGCTTAATGGTGTCCTCGTAGCGATGGAAATCAAAGCTGTTCACCTTGTACAGGTGCCCGCTCTTATCCAGGCCATGTGCCTTAAGCGCCGTCTTGTTGAGCTGCTCCACCTGCGTAAACAGGCCGTAGTCCTCAAAGGTATCGTTGGACTTTTCGGTCTGGTCGCAGACCCACAGATGCACAAACTGCGTGCGCAGGCTCATCATCTGGGGAATCCCGCGGATAAGGTCGTAGGCCATCTTGTTGCGAAAACGCATACCCTCGCCCATGTGCTTGTTGAGCGCAATCGCGCGCTGCTGGCGCCAGGTACCCTTGCCCTTTTTGAGCTCCACCTTGTAATTCTTTTGCGTGTAGGAGCTCGACGTCTGGCCGCGCACCTGCACGGTAGCATTGGGCGCTTCCTCGCCATAGCCAACCTCGCCGGCCACCGGGCCGTCTTCGTCTCCCGCCTGTAGCAGGCCCATAACCTGATAGCGCGCCACGCCCATGTCGGCGTAGTCATACACAGAGTACGTATTGATCTCGGCCCAGCTATGATCAGTGTTCTCGGAGCTGTTGCCGCGTGAGACCGTCAGGTACATGGTCACAATGCCCGAGTCGTCGTAGACCTCGTAGAGCTCGTCCTTGTCGCGCAGGTGCTTGGCCCCATTCGAGGCCTCGGCCTTTTTAATCTTGTCCTGCTTTTTGACCTTCTTGGTCGAGGAGTCTTCCTGCACCGAGCAGCCCGAAAGCAACAGCGCGCCGGCAGCCGCTTCAATCAGGCGACGGCGAGACATCATCCTATCGATCATCAGAACCTCCCCAATGGTTGCGGTACACACGGACCACCGTACGCTCAAACCAGCCATGCGGCTCGCCCTTATGGCGGCCTTCCTCATAGCGCTGCTCGGCACGGTCGAGCAAGCGGCCCAGTTGTGTAAAGCGACCCGTATTGTCGGTCGCCACCATGGGCTGCTGACTCAGGATACGATATGGCAAGTTGGCGGTATAGGTATCGAGCCGGAGTAGCGCCACGATAAAAAACACCGCCGCACCCAACAAAAAGCCAAAGCCGTAAAACTGCTGCGGCAAAAGCAGCGACACGGCGGTCGCCAGCCCTGCCACACCGGCAAACAGGCCCGAGGCTAGCACGGCTCCCTTGTAGTCGGTAAAGTACAGCAAGATGAGCATCACCGTATTGCCCACGGCATACAGGCCATAGCCCACGCACAGCGTGCGAAAATAACCGTGCATAAGGCTGTTAAAGCCCAGCGGCAAGGCCGAGAGCACCGTGGTCTCCAGCGAGATGACCGCCGCGGTCACAAACAGCTGCTTAAGGGCGCAAAAAAGCAGTTCCCGGTTGAGCGTGGCGAGCATTTCCTCCTCGGCAACCACAATATCGCCCACTACGCCGCCGTCGTTAAACAGGCTGTAGTAGTCGCGGTAGCGCGGATAGAAGTTGACCTCGACCGAGACCACAAAGTTGACGGTCGTGACCAGAATGGTCAAAAACGCGATGAGCGCCGGCACATCGTGGTAGGGCGCGCCATAAAACAAGCCCTTGACCTGCATGCCAATGGGACCGGCCCAAATAATCACCAGGTGCGCAAAGAGCCCCAAGTTGGTAAACAGGCCCGTGAGCGCCAGTGGCATAAACTGATCGAGCCACTGCAAAAAGAGCCAGGGGCTGCGGTCGCTCTGCGGAAAATACCGGTACAGCAGCACCACGTCCCAGACGAGCATGACGCCGTAGCCCAGGGCGATTGATGCCAACAGGCCCTCGACCGGCGGCAGCCCCAACGCCAGCGCGGCCAGGGCGCACAGACACGCCACGCCAATGGCAGCCGCAAAGCTGCACAGGATACCACGGTAGTCCTTGATGGCCGTGAGGTAGCTCATGCCGTTCCAGTTGACGATCATAATGTTGAACAGCCACAGGCACAGCAGCCCCTGAAGCAGCGTGGCGCCCGAGAACAGCAAAAAGATGCCGTAGAGCACGGTGCCCGCAACGAGCATGATGGCGTTGGAGCCCCAAAACGGGGGCAAGACCTCATCTTCGCGCTCAGCGAAAAGCATGTCCGCCAAAAAGCGCGTGACCGGCATGGAGAAAAAGCTTGTGAGCGTAAGAGAGGCCAGCAGCGTATAGGTCACCATGCACACCAGCAGATCCTGGTTGGCGCGTCCCACGCCCCACAGACCGCACAGCACCAAGATACCCACCTGAAGCAGCACGCCCAGCAACATAGGGCCCGTGCACACAATGCCGGCGTAGCCATAGGCGCGCATCGTGGCAAACAGGCCCTTGCGCCTAAACAGGCGTTTGAGCTCAAAACCGATTCCGGCCACTGGCTACTCCCCCTCTCTGGGCAGGTCAAACGCACGCGCCGTCTCGTCGTACAGCGTGCGATAGTTGGCGAGCATCTGCTCGTGCAAAAAGTACGTGGCAACTCGACGCTGGCCGCGCTCCCCCATCTCAATGCGACGGGCGCGGCTTGCGCACATGCGCTCCATGGCATCGGCCAAGCCCTTGCGATACATAGGAGGCGTCACAAAACCCGCCACGCCAAAGTCGTCGCCCGGGGCGCCTTCGAGCAGCTCGCGGCAGCAGCCCACCTCGGTCGTCACGCAGGGACGACGCGCTGCAAGCGACTCCAGCACGCTGAGCGGCTGACCTTCGGAGATGCTCGTCAAAATGGTAAAGTCGAGCTTTTCCATGTACTCGACCACGTTGACGCGACCGGTAAAGATCAGGTCGCGCACGCCCAGGGTATCGACCAGCGCGTGGCACTCGGCGCCGTACTCCTCGTCGTCCACGCCGCCCATAATGTGCAGGCGCACCTTGGGCAGGCGCTCGTGCAGCTCAAAGAAGGCATAGATCATGGTCTTGACGTCCTTGATGGGCGCCAGGCGCACCACCGCGCCAATGTCCACCCAGCCGTCATCGGGCTTTAAGGGAATGTCCTTAAAGCGATCGAACTGGATGCCGTTGGGAATGACCAGGCATTTGTCCGCATCGCAACCCATATCGATTTGCGTCTTGCGAGCGTTATGGAACAGGCTCGTCACGCGGAAGGCGCGGCGGTAGATCTCCTCCGAAAGCAGGTAGAAAAAGCGAATCCAGCGGTCCTTAAACGACGGCACCACCCAGTCGGCGCGAATAATCTCTTCCTCGCGCTCACGCGTATAGATGCCGTGTTCGGTCAGCAGCACCGGCGCATGGTGAACGCTCGAGCCCAGACAGGCGAGCAGGCCGCCGTAGCCGGTCGAGATGGCGTGGTACACATCGGCCACCGGCACCTCGCTGCCCAGCAGGTAGAGCACGGGCAGCAGCATGGAGCGCATGGTGTGAAAAGCGTCGGCAAAAGGTGTGTAGGGGTACTCGGCCAGGCACGCGTCGCGAAAGATATCCATAAACGTGCGGCTCTGCAAAAACGAGATCGGATGCACGCGGCGGCGCTGGAAGATATCGAACAGCACGTCCCAGTCCGGGTTGGAGAGCAACACCAGGCGGCGTAGCGCCTCGCGCTCGCGGTCGTTAAAGTCGACCTCTTCCTGCTCGCCCGAAAGCCGCAGGGCATCGTCCAGGAACACCCCGTGCACCTCGACCACGTTTTTGGGCAACTCGTAGACAAACTTGCCACGGTCCTCGGCATGTGCGCCAATCACCCACAGCACAAACTCGTGCTCGGGCATGGCCTGGATATAGCCGTGCATCCAAGTGGACACGCCACCGTGCACATAGGGGTAGCAGCCCTCGAGCACCAAGCAGATTCTCATCGGTCGCCACCCTCCTTGCGCGCAATGGTCACCGTCTTGTCCGTGGCTTTGACCAGATACAGATCGCCCGTCAGGTGCGCAATCTCGCCGCCCGTGACCGTCCCCGGCTCACCGCCGTTGGCACGGAACATAAGCCACGCTTCATCGTGGAAGTTGCCCAGACTGAGCGTCCAGGCTTCCTCGCTTGTATCCACACTCACCGTCACGGACGAAAAGCGCTGAATGGCGCCCGAACATTCCGACCCGGTCTGGCGACGCAGGTCGGGCGCAGACTTGGTAAGCCAGTCCAGGTAGTCGGTCAGGCCGCCCTTGTAGACCTCCCAGCCCTCCGTAGCGCCGCGATCGGGGTCCAACAGGTCGTCAGGATGCATAAAGTGCGTGCTCACATAGTGCATGTTGAGCTCGGACACGGCAGCCAGGCGCATATAGGAATCGTCGACCATGCCGCCCGAGACAATACGCGGCTGCTCCACAATGCCGTCGCTCGCCACGCCAAACTCCTGCACGTAGGGCAGGTCGGTGCCATCCTCAAAATACGTACTGGCGATGGTCTTAATGCGCGGAACATCGGTGCCGATAATCTTGCGCGCGCGAGCCGAAAGGATGTTTGACGGCGGCACGTAGACCGAGCCGTGCGCGTTGGGCAGCACCTCGTCCTGAAAGGCGATAAGCTCGTTGAGCGCCGCGACGAGCGTCTCCTTGTTCTTCCACGTCTTGTAGTCGTAGAGCGTGCCGTAGTCGGTGTCCCAAAGCGCCAGCGGCTGATGGTTGTAGCCATGAAAGCCCAGCTCTCCGCCCATCTGCAGCAGCATGCCGCCAAAGTAGCGGAACTGCGTGGTATCGGCCTGGCGCGCGGGCTCGGCCTGGTTGACCGCGTCCTCGTAGTTTTCGATCATCACGCCGGTATAGCGAATGCCGTATTTTTGCGCGAGCTTTTGCAGATCGGGCCACCAAACTTTGGCATAAAAGTCGGCGATGGAAAGCCCGTAGTCGCGCTTGATGTAGGTGCCGTCGCCCGAGGGCACGGGGCTGGGAAAGTCGTCTAGATAGAAGACGGCGCTGTTGATGACCGGGTAGGCCGTGGCATCACCCAGTAAGCTTATGGCCGATGCATAGAACCCACGCATAACCTTGTCGTAGATGCCAATGTTGCAAACCACGGTGTGACCACTGCCGCAAGCGTTAGACCAAATGAGCGGCGTGCCCTTGTCACCGGTCTTTGCCCATACGTGCGCCGTCTCGCGCAATGAAACCGAGAGCGAAGAATCGAAGGGGTCCGAGAGCTCGTAGCGCTCTCCCCCGCCCAGCATAAAGTCCTCGCTCGGCACAATGCTTTCGGCTTTTACATAGTCATATCCGGCCGATTCAATGCCAAGCCTGGAGGCAATCACTTGCAGATAGCTCGAGTTATCCGGCGGCATGGCGAGCATAAGCGAACCGCCGGCACTCACCCAACTCATAATGTCGCTCAGGTGCGTACCGAGCCCATCGAGCGACGGCATGAGCAAAATCACGCGATCGAAGGAGGTCAGCGATGGAATGGCATCCGCACCATCCAGGGCAAGGTCCACGTCGCGGTGCGCGATCTTCATGTCGAGCAGGATCTGGTCGAACTGTTCCTTTACGTCCTCGACGCCAGCTTGATCGGAATCGGTAATGACCAGGCACGTGGGCTTTTGGCCAAAGATTGCCGAGGAGGCCGGCACCGCGTCGTTGGCGGCGAGCATGCCCAGCTTGTGCTGTCCAGCGCTGTACTGCACGCCGGCGCGTTCGATCAGCAGCACGGCGGCCATGACGATAAAAACAGCCCACACTACGAGCAGCCCCATCCAACGAAAGCGGCCTGCACGGTCGCGGATATGTTGCACCACGCTCATCTGGCCTCCTCCCCGTCGCGCCAAAACGCCAACTGTTCGCGGTTAGCGGCACTCAAATTCACATGCTGATTGTCAATCGCATCGATCACACGGTGGACCTCTTCACCGTCGCGACGCATCGCGGCCAGGCGCAGGCAAAGCATCCAAACCTCCTGCTCCTCGGGCACGTCGAGCACCAGCTGGTCGGTCACGGCCTGCGCCTCGTCGATCTGTCCGACATCGGCCAGCGCCGTCGCGTATCGAATGCGCAGCTCAAGGGTATCCTCGCGCTCGCAGCGACGCGCAAGCAGGAGCGCGTACTGTTGGCGCTGAATCTGAGCCACGCGCCCCTCGGCCAAGCCCGAGCCCAGGTATTCACCAAGAAAATCGCAGTATTCGATGAGGTTTTGCGCGCTCGGGTCGGTCTTAAAAGCACGCTCCAGCTGCTGCAGTTTAAGGTCGGACTCCTTGGATATCTGCGCCACCGCCGTCGCGGCATAGTGCGCCACCTCAACGTCATCGTTAAGCTTAGCCGCTTGCAGCTGCGCCAGGTACGCGTCGGGCTCCTCGGTGAGCATGGAGAGCATTAGGCGGCGCCGGTATGCCGGGTCGTTGACGATGAGCGCCTCCTCGAGCGGCACTACGCCTGCATCGGCATCACGTTCGTGCACTAGGATGCTGCGATGCAGGTCGTCGTTGAAGCGCAGCAACTCCAGCGCAGACTCTTTCAGTCCCTCGCCAAACACCGCGCTGCGGACCGCTAGCAGAACCACCAGCAACGGGCCCCACAGCGGCACCAGCACTATCACAGCCAGCATGTGCCCGCGCGCCGGCAGCAGGCCCAGCTTCATGAGCGTCCACAGCATCAGGCAAACCAGCGCATGAATCAGCAGCAAGACGGCAGCAACGACAAGCGAGATCAAGCGGCACCCCCCTCACCGTCACCGGTGTAAGAGATGTGCTGCAGCAACGCCACGATGTCCTCGCCATCGACGGTCTCCACCGCAATCTGCTTTGCGCTCAGGCGCTCGCGGATAATGGGAAAATCACACGCCTTTGCCTGGCGCATAAGCAGGTAGAGCACGTTGCCGTCGACCAAGCCCGCCGCGTCGCTCTCGCGGATTGCTGACCCAATTGCGCCCACCAGCTCGCCGACAGGCTCCATGCCCGGTACCACGCGAAGGAGCAAAAAACTCCCCATCTTGCTATCTGCCAGCGCCTGCTCAGCCGCAAGCTCTTGGCCAAAGGCCGCCTGCTTGAGCACGCAAGTGCCGTCAACGCAGCGTTTATCCTGCGCCACCGCCTCATAGTCAAAGGCACGGCCCAGCGCGCTTTCGACCAGCCCGCACAAGATACGGAACAGATTTTGATAATAGAGGGTCATTTGGTTTTCGGCCGCACTACGCACAAAGATCAACACGGCGGGTGCCCCGTCGCGCTCGATCGTGTATCCAAACATGGGAAGCCCCGGCGTCAGCTCGCGGTTCACCCACAGGTTCGAACGACCCCCGTCGCCCAAAAGAGGCGCAAGCTGCTCGAGCGTGAGCGAGCGTGCGGCATCTTCGGCAATCGCGGGACTTGCTGCCACCAGGCGTGCAAATGCCCCGCCCGAAACATGGTAGATTGCCACCGAATCGTTCTCGAGGATCTCGCCCAGAAGCTCGCAGCACTTGCGATAGATGTCGCGCGGGTTGAGTACATCGAGCTCCTGCGTCACGGCAAAGATCTTGCCAAAGCTGTCGTGGCGACCCACGATCTGGCGCCTGTACGCGCGCTTGTCCTCGATCGCGTCGTGGTAGAGCTGCGTAAGGAAAGTATTGCGGTTGCGCACGAGCTCGTTTTGATCGCGCTCCGCCCTAATGGCTTCGCTGTTGCGCAGCTGCACATAGCCGCATATGGCACCTACAACAAAGTACGCAATAAACGGCAGCCAGTTAGACGGCTCGTAAAAGAGACCCTGGAAGGTATAGCCGTACAGAGTAAAGTAACTCGCGGCCAAACCCACCGACGCCAGCAGCGCCGCAACCAGGCCAAAGTCCAAGCCATACAGCGTGCCGATGAGCACCACGTAGAGCAGGCGATAATCGAGCACGTTAAGCTGGGTCGATTGGGAGAACAAGCGCTCCAGCACTTCAAAGAGCACCCAGGCGGCTGCCGTCTCCAGGCATTTGACAGGCAGCGTGCGCATTTGAATGCGGTCGATGGCGGCGCGCAAGGGGTTGACCTTCTTTGCACGGCCAGCATCCCAGCGAGCCTGAATGGTCGAGAGGTCGCGCAGCAAGTCGTAGCGCTGAAACCAGCCATAGCGCACGCGAGCGACGTCGCTGGCGGGCAGGATGTAGCCGGCAGAATCGCCATAGGCAACTGAGAGCCCTGGAAACAGCGCCTGAAGGGCCTCGCCCACCTCACCCACCGTGTGATGGAAGGTATCGGCTACGTCGAGCGTCTCAAAGTTGCCATCCCAGCTGTCGAAGGTACGGCGTACCAGCACCGAAAGCTCCTCGGCACACAGCAGAGGAAACGCCGCATCCTGCGCGCCCTGCAGAGCGGCCGATCCGGTTGAGCACGCGTCGAACATCGGCACCAAAAACGGGTCCTCCAGCGCGGCAGACGCGGTATACAGGAACGGCACGCGCAGGATCTTGGTCTGAACGCCCTCGCGAGCAGCGTAGTAGCGGCACAGGTCGTTGGCTGCGTGCGCGATAATGCCCTTGCCCGTTCGCCCCGCGGCATCGGCGGCACCCTCGGCACCCGCGGGCCCCGCTACATACAGCAGTTGGACCCGGCGACCCGCGCACGTACGAAAGACCGAGCGCAGCAGCTCGATATCGCCCACGGTATCGGTATGCGGGGTTAGGTAATTAGACAGGTAGACCACGCGGTCGAACTCGTAGGCCTGCTCCAAGTGCTGAAGCAGCTCTTTCCACGAGGCATGGGGCGACGACTCGTCGCGGCGCGTGTCCTGCGCGGCTACGACCTGCACATGGTCCCCGGGGAACGCCTTGGCACAAAAGTCATCGTCAACATATGCGGTGTTGCCAACAACCAGCACCTCCATGGCGTACCCCTCCCCTAAAATCCACTTTTGTCATAGTCAAACATGCGTATTTTACGCTGTCAACGCGAGCTGGAGCGCCTTTAAGGCTGTTTTAAGAACTTTTTTAGAGGATGTGGGGGCCATGAGAACTAAATAGTGAATCCAATCTGTGGCAGATAAAGCGGCCCCCATACTCCACCAGCAGCGACATTTTCAATAATGCCCCTTGCGTAGGAATACAGGTCTTGCATGCCGAAGCTAAGAGCCTCCCTATCAAATGCTTCGTCGTCTAAATCAGACGGAGCACGATAGATACCGGACACGGATATTTCGGAACGGTAATAGTGCCCCTCATCGCTGGGAATGAGCTCTATGACGAGGTTGAGCTGCCGAAATCTAGCTCCATTTTCATCAGTGAAGGCATTCGTTATGTCATTTCTAACGTTAAACTCACCGTCTGACTTATTAACTCCCTCCTTAGGGGTCATTCCGCCATCAAATGAAAACCTGTCGACTTTTTTAGACATGCATGTAATCGATGAAGACTCAATGCGCTGCTTCTTCAGAGAGTCCATTTACATCTCCAATCGGAAGAGATTCTCATCAACCAAAGGATCAGAATCCCTATAAGCAGGAACTTTTCCTCCTGGTATTACAGACAAAAGCGACGAGCTAAGACTTGCACTCCTCTCATGAGGAGACAAGCCGAGATATCTGCGGACCTCAGGAACATCGCGAATGAGCCTCATAAGGGTATTGGCAGTAATAGATTGTTGCGATGCGCCGTTCTCCCAACGAGAGGCCGTGGGCTTCGAAACACCTAAGACCGACTCAAAATCATGCTGTGTTAAGCCGAGATCTGAGCGCAAATGCTTTATTTCCGAGGGAGATAGAAGCTCATGAGCCTTGGCGTATTGCGCGGCAAGTGCATGGGCGAGCTTAGTCGCCTCTGCAACAGTCATTTCATCGTTGCCGCACTCGCAAACATAATGCTCAATTCCTTTTACGGTAATTTTCTCTCCACGGTAAATTTCAGTCATTGGCGCCGTGGTAAATTGCATTTCTTTGCCGCATTCCATGCAACGCATGACTCCTCCTTTAATGAATGTATCCATCGATGTTCGCAGACAAAACGTTTAAATGTGCATTTCCTTCGGAATCAATTGAAAACTTAACGTACCAATCCTCGCATTCAAAACCTCGGCACACGTAGACATCTGCGTAAACATCATGCAGAGGCCCATCCATATCGAGCGCGATGGATTTTCTAAAATCATCAGGCTTCAGATAATCAAATAGGTCAGCAAGGAAATGATCGATGTCCAAATAACCAAACTGATTCATCAGGTGTCTGCGCACCCTACCATTTACAATCATCTTTCCCGAGCGAGCCAAAGACTTCGCTTCGTCAAGTGAATATGTCGGTCGGAGCTTGGTTCGATTCATAACCACCCCTTAGTTAGCATAATGCTAACTATATTCGTCTTGTTGCCAATTGGCAACTCTATATGACGGTCCGCATCGGGCGCATTAACGCCTTTTTTGCGTCTATCCGGAAGTGCAGGGTAAGACCGAGATCTGGGGACCAGACCTTGGTCTTACCCTTCCACGACCTGCGGTTTTGTCGTCAAAATTCGAGTTGTGCTCGGAGGTTTTCGATTTCCCCGCACTTCCGAAATAACGACTCCGCATCGAGGGTTCTAACAACAAAGGTGGCATCCACGACAACACCTAGTAGCCGCGGAAACGTCAAAGGGTCGTTACCGGAAAACCGAACAACGACCCTTCTTGGTCATCGCCTCACGTAGAGTGCACGACGACAGTATCACCGAGAACCTCTTACCGTAACGCCCATCAACCCAATAGGGCACTAATGAGGAACGATCAGAAATACAGATGTCCGCTCCCCAAAATCTCCATCTAAATAAAACTAGGGGATGCCCTCCCTTAGGAAGGAACCCCCTTGCAAAACGATGGCCTATAGCACGCCTTCGTTTTTCATTTAGGACATCATAGCGCAGCATCACTATTTCGAAGAGCGGTTGGACACAAATAGATTGAGAACATTAATCGCCGCAAGCCCGCCTACAAGAGAACAGGCAACGGTTGTTTTATCCAAACAGCCCAATATGATGGCGCCGGCCATCAACGTAAGATTAAGAAGTATCGTTCCATATTGCGCTCAAGGAATCTGCTCGGCATCAACCTTATTCATGACGTCAAGTCGAGCCGACTCTGCCCTCTACTGGTTTGCGATCGTGTCATAAGTCATGCATCACAACGGTAATCTGCCAAACAGGGCCATGCCCCCGGACGCCAGGCCG
This sequence comes from uncultured Collinsella sp., assembly GCA_900541685.1. Taxonomy (GTDB): domain Bacteria; phylum Actinomycetota; class Coriobacteriia; order Coriobacteriales; family Coriobacteriaceae; genus Collinsella. The sequence continues at coordinate 6,571 of UQKM01000015.1, read as the reverse complement.
GTTCGCTACGAATCGGGCGCTACACCAACTTTCTCGACACTACCTTACCAAACGGTACAATCTCGCCTTCCTCGCTCAAATCACCAACGAAAAAGCCTCCGTATCATCGAAGCGATTAATTCGCTTAGCCAGAATCTCGCAATCAGAAAGGATGACCTCGATGAACTCCACGTCCTTATATCCTGCTTCATAGAGACGCACTTCATCCTATTCAATGACTTTGCGAGACGCAGGGCGCATGTGCTCAGGCGGGCTAGCGACAATCTCGACATCTCATCCGAGCTCTCCCTCGATCTCAAGGCAGAGTTCACATAGCGTGCAAAAAATCATTGCTTCGCCGCAGACTAGACACAAATCAATATTGCTATCTGGCGTTCGCTCGTCACGGACGAGCGAACGCCAGATAGGCATGCTTCACGGACGTCTGAACGAAACAGCATGCGGGAAACGGCAACGGATATCGACAGGGGCAATCATGGCTCAACTCATCATTCCGAATATATAGAAGGAAATCGCCATGCGCCTGTTCCACGGCCCGATGGTTAATCGAGTCGATGTGATCAACGAAAATTACTGAGACTTTATTATGGCAGAACCCCAATCTTTAAGTTTCAGAAGCTATCGATAGTCACTTCCAGTTTCTTTTCGAAGGGATTTCAGAGTTTTATCCTTCCTAGCCTTACGCCCATCAGAATTCCTAAGTGTGCCTGTTGGGAGGTCATGCTTCTTCTCGTAAGTACCAACCGTACAATCGCTTCTTGTTTTCCTGACTTTGCCAAACATATCTTTCCTCCTTAATTGGACGTAATTATAGCCGTGAAACAAACCGGCAGCGAACAACCTACCGTGCAGCATCGACATAATCAGGGCACGCAGCGACAACAGAACGTCCGAATTCAAAGCGAGACGGGTTCCCGAGGGGAAATGTAAGCGCAAGAGAAGCTATGCCCATGAAGCCCCTCTCGATGGAGACGAGAGAGAAGAAAGCGCGGATTGGCAACCATTGGAACGTCTTTCGCGACACCGCCATCCATCACCCATAGGCGAGCTCCATTAGTGCAGGCATAACGCCTCCGCTGGACACAGCCTTACCATAGCTCGCGTACTTGGCTAAAAGTGCATTGCAATAATCCGGTTCAACCTGTTTGCAAAAGCTCAGATGGCATAAAACGCGATGGGCGTGATTAGGATCGCACTCGCGCATAAGCACCTGGTATAACAAGCGCTTTAGCTCTGCTTTTCTTTGAGGCCCCAGTCGAAGGACGCCATCGCAGTCAAGATAGATACCCGTGATTTTACGAAGGTGCCCTCGCCCAAAACAACGAGTTTTGTCATTATTCAAATCAAAACCCTTTTGCCGTAGGCGATTACCAACAAAAGTTGAAATCTCCGCAGAGTTTATCCATTCAGATGATGAAATGCAGATGTCGTCAGAGTATCGTGAGTAGACGAATCCTTCGCCTAGTCTAGCTGCAATCTCTTGGTCAAACGAAGCCATTATGCGATTGGCAATAAAGGGCGAACACGGAGAACCCGTTGCAAGAGAACCCCGATAACATGATAAAGCTACGAGAAGATCGATATCGTCTGCAGTAAGACGCGAGCGAGATTCAGCGTTTGTCGACCGATACGTTCCCCCTGAAAACAAATTCCTAACCATTTGCTGAGTGCAGGACTCAAAGAAATGGCAAATATCAAGCAGAAGAAAATGACTGCTCTTAGCATGGAGCCCGGCATTACGGCAGACACTTGAGCCCTTTTCGTAGGCTGTAGCGTAAGGAAGATCTATATCAAACTCCGTATTTATATAGTCCGATATCCAACACTGAACGAGCTTCAAATCTGGTTGAGGCGCAACGATCTTTCTCCCGCCGGCAGAAAAACAGTGATACTTATCTGTCGTTGAGCTCGCAAGGTCCAGTAGCTGGCGATTTGTCATTCCAAGATCGAAGCAAATTCTATCCGCAATAGACACCGGCAACGCCTCCATACCCCATTGATCTCTTGCGAAGGATTACCCGCGCCCTCATGTTTGAGAAATCTTGGTCTTCGCTTCCCTTAAACATGAAATAGGAATCGAGGTGTATCGTGCTTTTAATCAGGGAGTCCGAACCCTTGTTGCATCCCACTTTAGAAACAAGACCGGTAGCTCTCATCATGCAGCAAACATCCGACCAAGATATCGGAACGCCGGCATTTTTCATATCCGCATTTAAAATGGGTGAGTATATTTTGAGCTTACTAGCACGGAAACCTTTGGCCGCACAGTATATCGTTCGTAAATCGGTCTCTGACATGGGCCCCAATATTTGAAGCAAATCAAGTAACTCATGGACGAGTGAGCCCACGTTAATCTCGGATTCGTCTCGATTGATCTTCTTTCTAGCGGCCTTTAAGCCAGCCTTGCCCCGCTTAGTAGCATTAACACCAATAAGGAGTCTTAGTTCAGAAACAAAGCGGCACAAGTCAGGCGAAGACATCGGGTTATTTAAGTCTAAGTAAAAGACTTTGTTAAGCGAAGAGTCGCCCGTGGCTATTTCTTTCACTGGCCCATCAATCAAGAAGCTCCGAGAGCCCTTATATTGCTTTCCAACGGCAACAGAGGTAATCCAAGCAGCATGAGGCAAAGCGGAGAAAGCACCCAACTCGCAAAAAGATCCACAGCTCTCTGCAAAAATCAATATCCAGTCAGATATGTCGGCAAGCATGGCCTCTTGCTGAAGAAAATTAAGTCTCGAACCGTCCATTTCCGCCGCTACGTCTTCGGCAGTAAGACAAAAAACGTTTTTTAAAGCCTCGGTGTGATTGTTGGACACATAAGCTCTAAAGAATCGTCGAGAGGAATGCAGGCTCTGATCACCGCCGCAGGGAAAGATAAACAAGGGCAGTTTATTGACGTCACGATAAACCCTCAGATGATTTCTCAGGATATTCAAATCAGTTTTACTGATACAGTCGCAGAGCATTGCACCTCGATTCCAATAAGGACAAGGCCGCACAGGCCGTGCATATGGTTATTCCGTAGGCACGGTTTCGGGTCCGTGGCTATGGAATAACCATATGCACGGACCCGAATTGGTAAAAACGTCTCAGTCCATCTTTGACAGAGGACTCGCTCCAATCGGGGCGATCAATGACTAGCTGCGACCTTGTCTCAAGTAACTTTACCATCACATTAGTGTCTAAGGCTTGATATTAGCCGGCTATAAATAGAAAGCATGCTAGTCCCGCATCAAGTTTATACTGCAAAATGTACTCTATTGAGCAGCGAGTCGCCCATTCTCGGCCTATTCCTGGCTGCTCTTCGCGGAGGATTTCATCCCGTTGTCACTCCCCCTTCTTCTTGCACAACGCATGTATCGCGTGTTCGCCGAAGATCGCCGTGGACAGTTTCATCGCCGCACCCTTAACGGCGTTGAAGAAGTTCTCAAGAAACGGTACGTTCATGTCGTAGTAGTTCATGTTCCTAAACAGCGCATAGATTGCCAGAAACGTTCTTGCAATGACCACTACAGTACTCATTGCAAGAACGTTATAGGGCGACTGGGAAATCCAGATCAAGGACCTTAAGCCCAGTTGGGCAAACCAATCTCCAACGATCAACAATCCGTCTTGGGCAGTCTTAATAACCCATGGGGAAAGTAGTTGCGCATAAGGAGGTGACGCATAATTTCTTTCACAAATTGACAAACACATAGAGGAACACGATTCACGCGTCGTCATATGAGTTCAGGCGACCAAACAACAAATCATCGACGAAAGGGGCACGAGCCCCGTCTGCGAACATCGTATCGATCGACGATGGGTCGCTCGACGCGCTGCCCAAAGAGGAGGCGTCCGAGCTTGTCGGGGCCGAGCGCTACGGGAGGACGGCAGGCCGGGAGGCCTACCGCAGCGGTCGCTGCGCGAGGAGGCTCGTCACGGGCGCCGAGGAAGTCGAGCTCAGCGTGCCGAAGCTCCGCGGGGCGGGCGCGAGGACGGTGCGCGACGGGTTCGCCGAGACACTTGCCTACACGGAATTCCCGCCGGAACACTAGCGCCGGATCAGGACGAACAACGGAATCGAGCGCATCAACCGCGAGATCAGGAGGAGAGCGAGGGTCGTCGGGACCTTTCCGGACGACAACTCACCCCTCAGGCTGGCGACGGCGAGGCTGAAGTACACAGTGGAGCGCGAATGGGGCAAGAGGAGGTACCTGGAAATGTCCAAGCTGGAAAAGACGGACAAGCTGAAGGGAAAGGCGGAGGGCAAGAAGGGAAAGGGACCGAGGACGGCTAAACCAATTTGCGAAAGAATCTTGACGGCACCTTAATGCCCACGATTTTCTCGGTAACATCACGCGCGAGCTTCTCGAATTCAAAACTATCCAACGCTTCGTAGTTGTAACCCATCGCAATACCATCCAACAGGAAAAGCAATTATTGTTTTGCAAGCAATATGTTAATAGAAGCTGATAATTTAGTTTTCAAATCAAAGTTGCAGCTCATAGGGGCGCCAACGGTTATCTAGCCATGCAGTCCGAACGCATCCGGGCTTATCAAGCCAGACGATTGGCGCAGGGTCCCCTTGAACGCATCTGAAGTCAGGCGGCCTTCAATATAGGCTTCATAACAACGAAGCAATGTCTCAGTTGATAGAACTGCGATTTCAGTTCTCTGTGCAATAGAAATCTGCTTCTCAGGGAATGGATCGCGCTCTTCGGGTCTTAACTCAATTTGAGATGCAAATATTAAAACACCTTTGATTTTTCGGGAGTCGCCTTCGGCCTCCATCTCATCCATTTTAATTTGGACATGATCGTATGTCTTTGAAATATGCTGTCGCTTCAGCCCGCGGCCGCTGCCTTTAATTTCAATCAAATAGAAAGTGTCATCGTAAGAGAAGTTGAAATCCTCTTCCTTATTGTCTTCAAAGGTTTCATCAACCTCAGCAATCTCGGCCAAAAGGTGCCGAGCATTATTTTCAAGATCAAAATCTTTGGTACAAAGGACTGACTTAATATCCCGATAACTAGAAAGGACTTTCTCAATCCCTTTCTTCTCCTCGTTCAGAACAGCCATTTGTTCATCTATTTCTTTTACTCGCGCTCTTTGTACTGTCTCATCATGAAATTCAACTTCATCCAGCCAATCAGGAACGCAAGTGAGCTGGCTTTCAGTTGGAAAAATTCCATTAATAACCGCCGATAGGTCCTCATTGTCATTTACCTGAAGAGTTGTAGCGGCAAAAGCCTCGGAGATTAGAACGGCTGAAACTGTTGATGCGTTCGAAAAAAGAAGGGGCTTAATAGGATGCAGTATCGGTGAACTGAAAGAAAAATCCGAATGAAGCTCTCTGTCTGCAAGTGCCGTTTTCGATTCTCCAAAACAAATGGGCAGCGGAAAAGGAAACAATTCGCATATCGGAGAGTCGGCAAAATCCTTAATAAAATCCTTCAGAAGCTTATTACGCTTATATCTCTTAGCGTCAATGCGTGAATCATATTCGTAGGAATATGAATACAAACAGTTTTGCGGAAGCAAGATGATGCATTCAGATTTTTTTGATTGCAGCACCATCTGACTAATCGAAGCAATATCTGCATGGTCCTTTAATAATGACACATCGCATGGATCGCATTTCCATAAATTGTCATCCTGCAAGTCAATGACCGTTAGCTCAAAGGCATCAAAGGCGCTCGCATTGCTGAATTCTCTTATCGTAAGGTCGGTTGTTTCCGCGAATCCACAACCCTGTTTTCTATATACCAATAACTGAGTCTTCATTACATAATCCTCCAATAACCAGAATGGATAAATCCCGTGTTCACAATTAATCGCAGTACAGAACCATTTATCGGCTGTAGACACGATATCCCGCGCCTACAGCCGAAATGAGCCCGAACCCTTAGTCTCGCGGAGGGAAGGGATCGAACCCATGGGAATCCCTTGCGCGAATTCTGCCGTCAGGGCGATGGATAATCAACTCGGACTGTTGGTTAGAGCTAATGATTCGTCCGCGATTTATAGCATCGCGTTGTGTCGTCGTAACGAATGAAGCGCGACTCGCCCCTTCGCCTTTAACCTGCCAACTTCCGTCCGCCCGCTTTGTAACGTGTTGATTTCTGCCCTTCATGTTCACCTCGCCCTCGAAACCAATTCATCAACGAATCCACAGCACAAGACTTTCAGCAAGTCGCTCATGCTGTTCCGTTTAGATTTTAAGCGCCGGTGCGGACATGAACTTAGCGCGCCTTGAATCCCATGAATCCGATAGCCAAACGCGTAAACAGTCCGCAAAGACAAATGCATGCACGATTTAACCAGCCAAAAATAGGGGGCGTCAACCTGCGCCGATGTCCCCAATGCGAACACGCTATTTGCCACATGAGCCAGATCCCATACGCCAGCAGCACACCCCCTACCGCCCCCGCGCGCGGTAGGGGGCCTCGGTGGCCTCCTTGGCGGGGCGCCACCAGGACTCGTTCTCCACGTACCAGTCGATGGTGGCCCTGAGCCCCTCGGCGAAGTCGGTGTGCGTCGGCCTCCAGCCCAGCTCGCGCTGGAGCTTCGTGCTGTCGATGGCGTAGCG
>UQKM01000014.1 GCA_900541685.1 uncultured Collinsella sp. | reverse complement strand
GAGTTCCGCACGCAAAGAAGGCCACTTAATGTGGCCTTCGTCTTGCGCAGGACTGTAGAGCAGGGAACTTCGTGCCCGCCGCCCGGGAGGGCGTTTCATTTAGAAGATGGACCTAGCGCTTATCCCTCCGGGACAAAAGAAGCGCGGCTATAAAAGCGATGATGGCAAGCGCCAGCAACACCAAAAGCAACGCGAGCGTGCTGTCGCCCGTTGCCACGAGACCAAACAAGCCGGGCTTCTTGCTGCCAGCAGGTTGTACGGGGATCTTCTCGCCATCGTCCTCGGCGGTGATTTGCCAGCGAATGGTCTTGTTTGCGCCGGCAAGCTCGTTGCCTACCGACGTTGGGACACTTAGCTGCAGATTGAGCACCGCGCTGCCATCGCTCGTAAACGTTGCGACCTGCGTGGGATAGGCAAATACGCTGCCCGGCGTTCCCGTCTGGAGCCAACCGGCAGACGCATCGCCCGCCGACGCTGTCAAGGTAATGGGCGACAACAGGCGTGCCGTCTCGTGATCGACAACGGCCCGCACAAACACGCGCACCTGGGACTTTACGCCCGTGGCACAAACCTCAATCTGCTGCTCGCGCACATCGCCGGGCATTAGATCTTTAAAGGCTGGAAACAGATCGGGCTCCCATGAGGAGCCCGTCGCCCCCGAGACCGTCAGCTGGCGCGTATTTCCGTCATACGCAATCGCTGGCGTATCGGCGATATCGGCGAACGCACGGGCAGGAACGGCAAGCGCGGCCACGCAGAAAATGGCCGCGACCACACAACGCAAGGAACGCGCAACGTCTTTGAAAATCGGTAAAGCCATGCTCACGCACCTCCGTGCGGCGGCACCAGCACGTCATCTTTGACCGTACAGTTCCATGCCTCGGTGACCGCATCGTCGGGCGTGGACTGAATCGCCTGGGTCGAAATGTCGACGACTAGGTTTTTACCATCTGTCTTCTTCTCGGACACGCTCTTGATGAGCACGCCCGTCTTGTCGAGCGGCTTAACAGAAGACGTCCAGTAGTAGAACCCGTCGCTCGCAAGAACCCAAGACGAAGGGCTGTTAGTGGCGGCGGCATCGCCTTTATCGCCCCACTCAATGGTGTAGTCGGTGCCGGCAACCGGCTCATCCCACAGGCGCGCGCCATCCTTATCCTGCCAGTAGATATCCACCGCGACACGCAGGTATGCCGGAGCCGAGCCCGTGTTTTTTACCGAGACATCCCTTTTCACGTTGTCCTTGAGCGTCTCGTCTACCGAGGGCGCCACCGTACCAAAGCCAAACTCGTTGACCAGCACGCCCGTAACCGAAAGCCAGGCAAAGGTGCCGGCAGCGCCAGCCAAAAGAAGAACGCCGACAAGGAAGGCGACGATTTGCTTGCGCTTAGTCATCCTGGTCCTCCTTCTTCAGCGTGCCGTTTTCCCAAACATTCTTGGCACGCGAGCCACCATCGACCCATTTGTCCTTCGCGCGCGTGTTAACGCACGTCACCACCGCATCGCCCGCGCTCGAGGCAGACGAAATCGTCAGCTCGGCAGATTTGCCGGGCGCCTTACCAGGCGTGCTCAGCTCACCCTGGTAGCGCCATGCCCAAGCCGTATCTTCCTCGACGGTATAGAAACCCGCCGGCGCGGCAAATTGCACACTGCCGACATACCAGGTCTCGCCGTTTTCCTGCTGCGTTTTATCGACCTTCACTTCGACCATGCGCGTCTCGGCAAGAGAATCCTTCGACGCCTTCCGTGCCACCTTAAAGCGGGATGTCTGTCCCATGGCACTAGCATCGGTGGTCTTTTTTACAATTGTCAATGCGTGAGTCTGGGCGAACTTGAACACGGCATTACCGGGGCCCTGTTCGCCTTCACCCGTCTTCTTGGACTCCAGACGATTGGCTAGGTCGAACGAGCCATTGCCCGGGCCCAAGCTGTAGAGCGAGACATACTGGTCGTTAACGGGTTCCTCCGTCATGGACGCATCAGGACCGTAGCTCGCCCGCTTAACGGTAACAGTCAGCTGCGTTCCCATAAACGGCTCGGCAAAGCAGACCTTAAAGGGTGCCTGGTCGGCACTGTTCTCGACTGTGTTGGCGGCGTTGGGATCGAGCAGCCACTTAAGCCGCGCGGTCATTGTTTTAGGGTTAGTGGAATCGGATGTGTCGTTGGTAGTCACACGATACGTCACGGGATACAGGTCCATGTCTCCCTTGACCGGCTCGCCCTTAAACTCATTCCAAGACTTCGCATCGCCATCGGCAGGCACATATCGCCACTCCAGGAAGAGCTCACGTACGTCACCGCTAGTAGTCGTCTGTTCATCGAGCAGCGCGACGATCTTGGAGTGGCCGTCCGGGTCGTATGCCACGGACTTTTTCTCCATCTCGGGATTGCCGTCGTTGTCATAGACCGGGTTGCCGCTCTCATCCACCTTGGGAACATCGACGTTATGGACAAAGCCGGCGCCCGTCGCGCGCTCGCCGTCCGAGTCGACCGTCGCCGTAAAGACGACCGACCCGTCGACACCGTGATAGCGAACCTTATACGGCGCGATCTTGTACACCGCGGTGTAGGTCACGCTCTCAAAGGGCTCATTACCCTCGAGGGGATACTTATCGTCACCGGTCATTAGGGTGTATTTGCCATCGGGTTCGTAGTCGCGCGACCAGCCGACAAAGTCGTACTTGGTGCCGTCAATGCCCACAACCTCCTTGACAGCCTTGACCTCAAGAGAAATCTGGTCGCCGGAATCAGTACGGCCGAGACCGCGGACAAGAGCAGGATTCGCGAGATTTGAGTCGATGCTCGATTGAACGGTAACCAGGCTGGGACGGTAGACCGGGTACAGCTCCATGGGGGCCCTGACCACGGTAGAAGCACTCACCATGCGGATACCCTCCGACCAAGCGACATAGCCCTTGCCAGGTGCCGGCTTGGCTTCCGTCCAGCCCACGAAGGCGTTGAACGCACCTCCTGTATCCCTATCGATAGCGCTGACGTCATAAGTGGGCTTCGGGATGCCGCCATCAAGGTTGCCGAGCATATCGCCTTGCTGAGCAACTTTGCCGTCAACATCTTTGGCATTGAGATGGTACACGACCGCCAACGGCGAATAGTACGCCACAAATGTATAGGCCCCGCCGGGTTCCACCTGATGGGAATACGAGTTATCGCCGTTAGGTTCGATCTCTTCAACTTCGCCATTCGGAAGCTCGATCTCAACCTTCTGCAACTTATACAGCTCACCGCCTGCTTTATAAACCGGAGTCGTGACGTCAGGGGTCACCGTTGCCGTAGCAGGGTCGGTGCCCGCGTTGATAACGGGATCGATGTCGTACCTAGGCACATTGACCTTGTCCGTGCCCTTAAAACCGGCGCGATACAGGTTGGTGGTGTACCTAACATCGTACTTCGCGTACACCGGATAGGCATCCTGGTACTGGGTGACCTTGAAATCTGGTTTCACCAGATACGGTTCGGCCTTATCCGGGTCAGAAGTAGTGAAGGAATCACCCTTGACATCGTAGATATAATTCCAGACGGGAGAACCCATCTGGACCTCGGCGGTCGAAATCCAGCCCAGGAACTTATAACCCGGCACCGCCATCTCCGCATCGGTCGGAGAAGACTCGAGGGTCAGGGGGCTCTCATACGATCCCTTCTCACCATCTTCTGGCTTTTCGGCCACTTTAACCGACTTATTAACATGCGGGTAGTAATACGTGAACGTCGGATCCGCCCCGTTCACCTTGGTCTGCAGCAAGTTACTCTCATAGCGCCGCGTGGCAGTCCTCACGACATTATCGCCCTTGTTGTAGAAATTAACGTCCGTGGTAATCATCGCGCGAACGTAGTACTTCTTATCTGTACGCACCATGCTCTCGATGGGATTTTTCACATATGTCCAATATTCACCATCGCGCTCAAGCGTCCAGAAATTCAGGCGATAGCGATCATTCACCGGTTTGACCGTTACGTTCAGCGAAGCCGAAGTCCAAGTATCGCTTAGCGTTGCAGCGCCTGGAAAATCGGTATCGGCATAGAGGTTTTTTAGAGTATCGGCTCCCGTATCGTTTTTAACGTTGTGCGAGTACGCGTTAAGGGGACTCACGACAAGGGTTTCCTTCGTGAAGCGCGTGCCACACGTTTCATAACTATCCTTTATACCGTGGTCAACATGCTCCGGGCCCCAGTGGACGACGTTTTCACGCACGAAGGTACTACCGACGTTTTCCTCAAAGGGCGTTTGATAGCGATTCCAAACGGAACAAAGTAGCTTGCTGTCCGTAAACTCATGGTTGGTATAAGCCCGAACGTAATAATCCACTCGGTACTCAAAGCGGGCGATGTAGGTATGCGGCGCGGTTAAATCGACATCGGTGGGGAGCGTATAGCTGGGATCGCGGCTTACGCGCACCTCAAGCGGGGCATCCTCGGTTCCCTTGTTTTCATACCAGCCCAGGAAACGGTAGCCGTCGGGCAGCGCACCGTCCTCTGATAAAGGCTTGTTGTCCACGTCGCACACCCGCACCGTGTACACACCGGTGCCATCCTCGGCAGTCTCAACCTTAACGTCAGTTTTGCCCACACCATCGCGCCGAGTCTGATCGTCGATTGCATCCTGCTCATTGCCCTCAAACACCGTCATGATGTTCGACACATAGTCGGTGTACACCGGATAAAAATCGGTAGGGCCAAGCACAGTGATCTCAGCGCCGGCAGGATAGAACGCACCGGCGTTTTTTAGCTCGGCAAGCTTAGGCGAGGTGATGGCCGCGTAACCGCCATGCATCCCGGCCTCGCCGCTCGGCTGCGTCGTCCAACCAATAAAGGTGGCGCTGGCAGATAGAGTGCCGCGGTCCGCAGGGGCAACCGGCGTTAAACCGACACCATAGCGGTACCAATCCGTCGACTTGTCGTGCGCCTCGCCGCTCTGCCACGCGAGCGTCTCGCCCTTGACGTTATAGAACAGTACCTGCGCCTCGTACGAAGCAATAAACAGGTCGTTGCCCTTAAAGGCCTCGGCCCCCTTCGCGTTATCGGCGGTATAGGTCGACGTTATCTCGTGCGCTTCGTTCTTCTGGACCTGCTTGCCAGCCTTAACGGCATCGGCATCGGTCTTGCCGTTAAACCAGGCGTTATCGGCATCGATACGGTTCACATTGACTCCGGACTCGCGGAACCAGCCCATGAAGCGATAACCGCCGTTGGCATCGGTCAAGCCCTTGGGCTTTGCGGAGGTATCCTGCCTAAACGTCACCGATGTATCGCCCTGGGCCAAGCCCTGGGCCGTTCCCGCCAGCACGGCGCTCACGGCAAAGGCGTACGGATCCGAGGTCGCTTGATCAATACCGAGTTTGGTTGCCGTAATTGTCGCGGTACCCGCACCGGGAAAATCGATCGTCGCCTTAACGCTCTGGCCATGCACGGGAATCTTCGGCTTGTAATCCATCGCCCACTCATTGGTGTGCTGGCCACCCAGGGCATCGTCGTTGGCGGTCGAGCGCATGGTGCCGGCACAAAAATCGTAGTCGTGCTCCTCCCACAGCTCACGCGTGGTGTAGCGCTCGTCGTCCCATGGACCATAGCTGTCGCCCTTGGTGGTACCATCGCCGCCAAACGAAGGGATCTTTTTCTTAGCCGCGGTACCCTGGCTGCTGCCTTTTAGGCTCACGCTCGGCTTAAAGTAGCACTCGGTGACCGTGGCATCATCCTTGTTGGCACGCGCGGCAATGCCGCCCAGGTTCACATCGTTTTGAATGATGGGGATCACGGCGATAGGATTGTACTGACGCGAGCTCAAGTCACCCGCAAAATGGCTTCGAACGAGCTCGTTGCCCTTTTCGGTTAGAATACGACCCGCCAAGCCACCCGTCCACGCACGCGTCACGGCAACGACGCCCACGTACGACGCGGCATAGCTGTAGCACTGCGCCGTCGAGAAGCAGTCGATAATCTTGGCGTTACCCGCCATGCAGCCCACAAAACCCGAGGCATACACGTTGTTGCCGCCCAATGCGCCAATGGCCACGTCGTACTTATTGGTGACGTCGGTCATGCCCTTCTCGGCAATCGAGCCGTCGTCCTTACGCGTCGGCGTCACGCGGCAGTACTCGATAGTCGAGTTCGTAACGTAGCCGGCAAACGCCGCCATATACAGACCCTCACCGCCGAGCGCCTGCACGCCCGAGGTCGCATTGTTGACGGCACGGCCGCCACGGACCTCGCAGTTGTAGAGGGTGCAGCCGTCGAGCTCGCCGGCGATGAGACCGCCCTCAAAGCCTGCGTTGGTAATGAGGTTGAGGGCGTTGTTGGCGCAGGTCACGTGCAGCGTGCTTTCCATGACCATAACGTTTTCGAAGCGCGTATTGACGGCCTTGCCCACGATAATGCCGCCGCGGAAGTCCGCCCACACGTTGGCGTCCTTAACCAGGAAGTTTTTGATGGTGGCACCGTTGGTCTCGGCAAAAAATCCCGTATCGCGCTCGGGGTCAAAAGCGTCTTTATCGTAGTTCAGGCCCTCAACGGTGTGGTTTTGACCATCGAACACGCCCTTAAACGGATGCTCCTTGTTGCCAAACGACAGATGCTTAACAGTGTTTGCAACGATGGCTTTCATGTCGTCGCTGTCGAGCTCAATGTCGTTATCGAGATAAACGTGCCAGCCGGACGTATCGCGCTCGCGCGACAGCGCCACATACAACAAAAAGTCAGCCTCGTTTTTGATGTGGAATTCGTTTTTGTTCTCGGGCACGTCCTCGGCATGCACCACCGTTGGCAGCGCCATAACGCAGCAAAGGACAATCGCTGCGACGGCAACCAGCCTGCTAAGCATACCCCGGTTCATGTTCTTGATCTTCATAGGCTAGTTCGCCTCCGGCCAACCCACAACGTCAAGTACGTCGAGGGCGGTATCGCTTGCCTGCTGGTTTTTGGCCTGCACGGCCTGAACATCGATATCGAGCCTGAATGAGCCGCCGCGCGCGGCATCGTGGTAGTCGCCCACAAAGCGCAGCGAGTCCATGAGGCTTTCCGTCATGACGCCGGGGTCGAGCGTGCCGCCACGCCCGGCCAATCCGCGGTAGTAGTACCACCCATCGCCGCCGTCGATCCACGGGGACCCCTCGCCCACATTCACATGAAACGCAACGTTGCCCGAGGCATCCGCGCACGAGCCGTCTGGTGCCACCGACGTCATGCGCAGGCGCGCGCGAACGTACTCAGGCTGCGCGCCGGCGTTCTCCACGCGCACAATGCGGCTGATGTCAGAGCCACTGGCCTTGGTGTCGGGATAGTCCCCGTGCTCGTCGGCCTCAAACGGAATCTCTTCGCCTTGCTCGTTGAGGGTGTATTCGCAGACTCGTACCTTCACGCTGCCAAACGATAGGACGTTGTTCGCCGGAACCATATCAACGGTAAAAGCCAGCGTGCCGCACAGGCACGCCAGGGCCAACAGCGCCATCGCGGCAAGCGCCAAGGTGCGTTTCTGATTGTCGGAAAGATTGTTGAGCATTACGTTCGCCAATCGTCGATAAAAGGGGGACCGAGATCCCGGCCCGAGTATAGGGGTGGGAGCGGGCCGGGATCTCAGTGGAGGGGGTTGGATTACTACAGGTCCTTAGCCCAATCCTTGGCAGCAACCTCAGCAGACGCAGCCGAGCCCTCAGTGGTGCTGTCTGCAGCGTAAACGAAGCAGTTGACCGTCATCTTGGCATCCTTGGCGAATTCCTTTTGCTCGGTCTCCTTGGGCGTAGTCACATTGCTGAACAGCTCACCGGTCCACTTGTCCTCGGTCTTGCTGGCAATAAGCGGAGTTGCCTCGGTCCCATCGCCAACATAAACGAAAAGGCCACCGAGATAATGAGTCGGCTCTCCCTCAACGGTGGTCGCATCAACGGCCTTCCAGCCAGAGTTAATGGTGAAGTAAGTCTTCCTGGAATTAGCAGTCCCAGCAGACGCCGTCTCGTTCTTCACGAAAACGTACACATAAGCGTTTTCGGATCCCTTGCCAATACCGACATTAGGATTCTTAGGAACAGACACGCCAGGGGCGAGCTTGGAGTTCGCAACCCATTTAGTCTCGGTCAGGTTGCCGTTGACCTTAGTGTTATCATCCGGAAGCGGCTGACTCGGATGATCGGGATCGGTAGTGGGCTTGTTAATGCCCGCAGTAGTGAAGTTGTTGGGCAGGCTCGACTGCGCCGTCAGCCATGCATACGTTCCCACGCCGGCAGCCAATACCAGCAGCAACAGGGCGGCAATGATGCCGTAGCGCTTTTTCTTCTTGTTTTCCATCGTTCTCTTCCTTTCGAGAATCGCTTTCCCCGGCAACGGCCCCTACCGCCGCCGACGCTTTTCCATGCCGCTATGAACGCCGCTCCCTCGCATGCGCGCGGGCATGCTTGCCCGCAGGCTCGTCGGGAACCACCCGATCGAGCACAATCGACGCCGCGACCAGCAGCGCCAGAACGGCCACCACAACAAGCAAACCGGGCATCGTCGTGCAATATGCGTTAACGAAGCCCAGGTAAGGGACACAAAAAGAAACAGTGCCGATAACACTCGAAAAAGGCGTGTGCTCGGCATCGTGCATGATGCTTCCGTCTGCATTTTTGTTCGCAATTCCCTGCGTGCCGATCATCTGCGCCACAGGGTCGATCTCGTACACCTGGTGCGTCACCACGGCGCCGTCCGATCGGTAAAAGGTTGCATTGTCGCCCACGGCAATATCCGTTGGCTCAACCTGGCGGACAAACACCATGGAGCCAACGGGAAGCTCGGGTTCCATAGAGCCCGAAAGCACAGCAAAGGGCGTGTATCCAAATGCGCGAGGCACAAAAGAAACAACGGCAAGGGCTATGACAAGCGCGAACGCCAAGCTACTCAAAAGCGTAATAAATCGTTTGAGTCTACGCGCCGTCAAAGTGATAATTCATCCCCCTTGAGGACCTATTCGACCCATCCAAAGGTCAGCAAGTTTCAACAGGAACCGCAAGGCGCTTGAAAAGTGAGTCCGAAATAAGCCAATTTGGAATCTTTTCGTAATAAAAACATAGCGATGTGCTACATATTTTTCAATGTTTTATCGCTAAATGCTACTTATTTTGGCGTAAGTGGTCATTTATCCCCAAATTAGTCTGTTTTATCCAATATCTGTGACTAACCCCCTACGCAACTTCCCCATAGAGGGATCGATTTTTTGCGAAACTAAAATAATGGTACCCCCCCCCACATTAAAACAAACTACTGGAAGTGCCGTTTATTTCCGACCCCCTTTTACCGGAGTTTTATGACAGCCCCATGTAGTTCGCAGCCCATAATCCTCTGAGAACCGTGTCCCAGAATTCACGTCCGGAGTGGGATGCAGCTTCCACTTGTGGCCCCGTTGGGAAGCCGTATCCCGCTTCGATCACAAATTCCGGGTCGCACTTTCCGCCAAGCCCCTCAACCGGAAACTACATCCCATTTCTCGACCGATTACTGGGATGTAGTTTCCACAGAGCCCTTCAACGGGAAACCGCATCCCATTCCAAAGGCAAATTCCGGGACGCAGCTTCCGCAACCCCACCCATCCGGAAATCCCATCCCACTCCGCACACATCCGGGCATAGAACAATCAGCTTATTAGGCCTTCCATCAATAAAGGGGCGCCCTCGTGTCATGAAAAAAGCCCCGAGAATTTCGAGGCTTTCACATTTGTATTGTTTTGCACGAAGGACCGCGAACGGCGAAGCTACTCGCCCAGCACGGCCTTCTTTGCGGCTGCGGCCATGTTGTCCAGATCCTCCTTGGTGGGGTGATCCTTCGCGGCAACCCAGTTGTCGAGCAGCATCTTAAATCGGGCGTTTTCGGGATCTTGCTCAAGCATTGCCTCGTAGCGCTGCTTGACCGCAGGACCCATCTTGCCCTGGCACATCGCCCAGCCTACAAGCTCGGCATCATTGGCCAAATTGGAGGTCACGCGATCGATAATCTGCTGATAATAGCTCTGGTCGGCCCCAAAGCCGCAGGTGCCAAACAGGAAGACGCGCTTACCGTGCAAGGCGGAGAGCAACGCCGCGACCGAAGGCGTGCACGCGCCCTTGTCGCACCAAAAACCGACGAGCACCGTGTCGGCCGCGCAGGCGCCCTGCGCCTCGAGCGCAACCTGATCTGCGTCCGCATCGTCGCTCAACGCCGCGGCATGGACAAACTCAACGCCCGCAACCTGCAGAGCGCGCTTGATCGCACCCGAAACCATCCTGGTATTACCGCTCTTGCTGTTAACCACCAAAGAGCACGTCATAGTCACGTTGCCTCGTTTCCCCCAAAACTATAGCCACTAATGCAATTTATTAGATGAATATCTTAGTACTAACGTGACAGATGTAAACCACCGTCTGTCGATTGGCGACGCAGACGACATCTTTGGACAGATTTCGAACAGTATGTACTTCGGATTGAAACCGCCGCAGAACGTTTCACGAATGGCCGAAAAACTGTTTCACAAAACGCCGTCAAATTGTTTCATATAATATCGTCAATTTGTTTCACGAAATACCGTCAAATTGTGTCATGGTTTTTCGTTAAAATGTTTTACGCGCTGGTAAGATGCTATAAAACGAGATGTTTCTTTGAATGGCGGGAAGTACGATGACTAGGTATATGAGTAGATGTATCGATCGCTCAATCGAACGCGATCTTGACATTTTTGGTGCCGTGCTCATTCAGGGACCGAAGTGGTGCGGAAAGACGACTACGGCCCAGCGATTCGCTGAATCATCGCTGTCTCTCTCCGACCCTGCCGGAGACTTTGCCGCACTGCAGCTTGCCAGGATCGATCCAGCTCAAGCAATAGTCGGCGCAACGCCGAGACTCATCGATGAGTGGCAGGAAGAGCCAAAACTGTGGGACGCGATACGTTTCGAATGCGATCGTCGGACCGGTGAGCCAGGGCAGTTTTTGCTTACGGGGTCAGCAACACCAAACGACGCCGACCAACCGATGCACAGCGGCATCGGGCGCATATCACGCTTGCGCATGGAAACAATGACTCTGGCCGAACTCGGGGTTTCCTCAGGGGCGGTCTCGCTCGAATCGCTGCTTAACGGATGCCCCATCAAAGCGGCACTTGGATCCATCAACGGCATCGCCGATATTGCCGATTTGCTATGTCGTGGTGGTTGGCCTCAGGCGGTTGGCAAGACGACTGCCGATGCAATGCGTATATCCGCTGCCTACATCGACGGTGTCTGCGAATCGGATGTTTCGAGGGTTGACGGCGTGAAGCGTGACCCGGAGAAAGTCAGAGCTCTTCTGTCTTCGCTTGCGCGCAACGAATCCACTCTTGCCGGCGAAAAGTCTCTTGAGAAAGACCTCGGCGGTGATGTATCGAGAAGTACGCTGCGGCGCTATACGGATGCCTTGCGCAGAATACACATCATCGATGATATCCCGGCCTGGCATCCGGCGCTCAGGTCTCCGGTAAAGCTGCGGCAAAGTGCGAAAAGGCACCTCGCCGACCCTTCGCTTGCCGTCGCACTGCTCGGAGCAAATCCGGAGTCATTGGCATCCGACCCGAAGACGCTGGGACTGCTCTTCGAATCCCTCGTCCTGCACGACCTTAAGGTCTATGCAGCCGCAAATGACTCATCGGTGTCCCACTACCATGACGCCGACGATCTCGAGGTCGATGCCGTTATACATAGGCGCGATGGAACTTGGATTGCCGTGGAAGTAAAACTCGGAAGTCCGCAGATCCCCGAGGCATCTGCAAACCTGCTTCGGCTCGAGCGCAAACTTGTCGAGCGTGGCGAGAGACCACCCGCGGCCAAGCTCATCGTCATCGGGTTCGGCATGCCGGCCCATACAACGCCCGAGGGCATTATCGTTGCCCCCGTTGACGCACTCGCGCCCTAGCGCTGCGTTACATGCCCCACGGGCTTGCTTACTGGGCGAACTGACTGCGGTAGAGCTCGGCGTAGAAGCCGCCTGCCGCTAGCAACTCGTCGTGCGTGCCGCGCTCGATAATCTCGCCGTCGCGCATCACCAGAATGCAGTCGGCGTTGCGGATGGTGCTCAGGCGGTGCGCCACGACAAAGCTTGTGCGACCTGCCATGAGCTCGTCGAATGCCGCCTGAACCTGCAGCTCGGTGCGGGTATCGATGCTCGAGGTCGCCTCGTCCAGCAGCAAGATCGCCGGGTCGGTGAGCATGACGCGCACGATGCACAGCAGCTGCTTTTGGCCCTGGCTAAACGTGCCGCCGTCCTCGCCGATTACCGTATCGTAGCCGCCCGGCAGCTGCACGATAAACTTGTGCGCATGCGCGCGCTTGGCGGCCTCGATAACCTGCTCGCGCGTGGCATCGGGGCAACCGTACGCGATGTTGTCTGCCACCGTGCCCTCGAACAGCCAGGTGTCCTGCAGCACCATGCCAAAGGCGCGGCGCAGGCTCGAGCGCGTGTAGTCGCGCGACGAACGCCCGTCTACCGAGATGCGGCCGGCATCGATATCGTAAAAACGCAGCAGCAGGTTGATGAGCGTCGTCTTGCCGCAGCCCGTGGGACCGACCAGGGCAAAGCGCATGCCGGGCTTGGCCTCGATGCAGATATCCTGCAGCAGTTTGCGGTCGGGCACATAGCTAAAGTCCACATGCTCAAACGAAACCTCGCCCTGCGGGGCGGCAAGCTCTACGGCGTCCGACGCGTCGGGCTCCTGCTCGCGCGCATCGAGCAGCGCAAACATGCGGCGCGCCGAGGCGTACGCGGTCTGGATCTGCGTGATGACGTTGGTGACCTCGTTGAACGGCTTGGTGTACTGGTTGGCATAGGACAGGAAAATCTGCACGCCGCCCACCGTAAGCGCCGCTGGCACGCCCGTGATCACGCCCACGCAGCCGATCACAGCGACCACGGCATAGATGATGTTATTGATAAAGCGCGTGCCGGGGTTGGAGAGCGAACCCATAAACTGCGCGCGTTCACCTGCTGTATAGAGCTCGGCGTTAAGGGCATCGAAGCGCTGCTGAGCGTGCGGGCCGTAGACGAAGGCGTCCACCAGCTTTTGCTCACCCACATACTCCTCGATATGACCGCCGAGCTGCCCTTGAATACGCTGCTGAGCCGTAAAGCTTTTGTTGGAGAGCTTGGCGATGGCGCCAGCTGCAAAGATGGAAAGCGGCGTGACGAGCACCACCACGAGTGTCATGGTCAGGTTAATGGAGAGCATAAACGCAAGCGTGCCCACGATGGTGATGACGCCGGTAAAGAGCTGGGTAAAGCCCTGCAGCAGACCGTCGCCCACCTGATCGACGTCGTTGACCACGCGGCTCATAAGGTCGCCGTGGGCATGGCTGTCGACAAAGCCGAGCGGCATGCGGCTGAGCTTGTCGCTCGCCTCCACGCGCATGTCGCGCACCGTCTCGTAGGACAGACGGTTGACGCAGTAGCCCTGCAGCCACTGAAAGGCCGCAGCACCCATCACGACAATCGCGAGTTTGGTAACGAGCGGCAGCAGCGCATCGAAGTCCACCTGCCCGGTGGCGACGATCAGGTCGATGCCCTCACCAATGAGGATGGGCGTGTAGAGCTGCAGAATCACCGAGATGGCGGCGCTCACAAACGACGCCGTAAACGAAATACGGTGCGGGCGAACATAGCCCAGCAGGCGGCGCGTCACCGCGCCCACGGGATAGCGCTCGGGATCACCGGGTTGGCGCGGGCCGTCGCCCAGGTCGTTGAGCTTGTCGTTACCGGACACATTGGCCGTCATCGTGGCGACCGAACCGGAAGAAGTATACGGATTCATCTAGCAGCCCTCCTTTGCGCAGACGGATGCGGGGACGGTTGGGGCAGACGCGGGCGCCGCACTCCCCTGCTGGCCCTCGAGCTCCTCGCGGCGCAGCTGCGACTGGCAAATCTCGCGATAGAGCTGGCAGCTTGCATACAGCTCGTCATGCGTGCCCAGGCCCGCAACCGATCCGTGGTCGAGCACGCAGATCATGTCGGCATCGCGCACGGTCGAGACGCGCTGGCTCACGATGACCGTCGTGAGCGGCAGCCCGCCCTCGGCGACACCGCGCACGCCACGCTCGCGGACGGCATGGCGAAGCGCCGCGTCGGTCTTAAAGTCGAGCGCCGAGGCAGAATCGTCCATGATCAGGACCTGTGGCGAGCCCACCAGGGCACGCGCGATGGTCAGGCGCTGGCGCTGGCCACCGCTAAAGTTCTTGCCGCCCGCCTCGACCGGGGCATCGAGCCCCTGCGACTTGTTGCGCACGAACTCGCTCGCCTGCGCCATATCGAGCGCTGCCCAGAGCTCCTCGTCGGTCGCCGACTCGTCACGCCAGGTCAGGTTGCTGCGGATGGTGCCGCTCACCAGCGACGCTCGCTGCGGAACGGTCGCGACCACGTGGCGCAGCTGGTCGAGCGGCCAAGTGCGCACGTCGGTACCCATCACGCTCACGCTGCCGGTGCCCGCATCGTACAGGCGCGGGATAAGCGAGACGAGCGTGGACTTGCCGCTGCCCGTGCCGCCGATAATGCCGAGCGTTTTGCCCAGCGGCAGCTCCAGCGTCACATCGCTCACGGCATTTGCCGCGCCCACGCCAAACGAAAAGCTCGCATGGTCAAAGCTCAACGCAGGGACCGGAACAGCGCCACCCGCCAGTTCGCCCGGCTCGGGCAGTGCGACCGGCTGGTTGCCCTCATCGGTAATGCTCGGCACGCAATTGAGCACCTCGTTGATACGCGACGCGCTGGCGCTCGACTTGGTAAAGACCACGACCAGGTTGGCGACATACACAATGGAGGTGAGGGTCTGCGTCATGTAGTTGACGAACGCCATGACCTGACCCTGCGTGAGCTCGCCCACGTTGACCTGGATGCCGCCGATCCACAGGATGGCGCACACGCCCAGGTTCATCACAAGAAACGTGACGGGGTTGAGAATCGACGAGAGCTTGCCCACCGCGATGGCAGTATTGGCCTGGTCATCGGCGGCTTGGGCAAAGCGCTCGCGCTCATGGTCCTCGCGCACGAAGGCGCGAACCACGCGGGCGCCCGAAAGGCCCTCGCGGCAGATAAGCGCGATGCGGTCAAGCTTTGCCTGCAGCTGCTTGTAGTACGGGATACAGCGCGCCATGACAAACCAAAACACCAGGCCGATGGCGGGCGTGCAGATCAAAAAGATGATGCCGAGCTTAAGGTCGATGGCAAGGGCCGCGCACATGGAGCCCACCGCCAGGAAGGGCCAGCGGATAAGCATGCGCACGCCCAGCGCCACGGCAAGTTGCACCTGGTTGACGTCGTTGGTGATGCGGGTGATAAGCGACGGCGTGCCAAAGCGATCGAGCTCGGCATAGCTCAGCTTGTTGATGTGCTGGTAGAGCGCACCACGGATATCGGTGCCCATGCCCTGCGAGGTGAGCGCCGCCATCTTTTGGCAGACGAGCGTAAACGAGATGCCGATCACAGCCATGGCGCCAAGTACCATACCGTAGTGGACGACGGCGTTCACGTCGTGTGCGCCGATACCCTTATCAATCATCTGGGCAATCACCAGCGGCGTCAGCAGGTCAAAGATCACTTCGATCAGCTTGCACGCAGGACCAATCACCATATAGCGGCGAAACTTACCGCCAAAACGCCTGAGCAGCTCAATCATGTATAGGCGCTCCCTATCATCATCCACATTCAATTCGAACCATGATAGTACCGCCACCCCAAAAGAAGCGTAAACAACTCGTCATTTCTAATGGGATTCGGTTTCCAAAGAAGCGGAAAGGCACGCGCACGCCCAGCCAGTGTCGGGTCGACCGCTTGGTATACTTACATTAGTGCTACCAAGTTAGTCGCCGACCCTTGAAATGAGGTGCCGAGATGAACGACATTCTCGCGAGAAGAGCAAGACGAACAACCTTGGGCATCGCCCTTTCCGCGGCACTTATCGCGGGAATCGCCCCCGCAACGGCGATCGCGGCAGAAACCAGTTCCCCCACCGGTGCGGCCGTTTCGCAGACGAGCGCCGCCAACGGCAATTCGGGCGCCCCGCAGACAGAAGACGCGGCCGCCGCAAAAGAAAAAGCGTATGCAGCCATGCAGGAAGCGCTCAAAAAACTCGAGGCCGCAAAAGACGCCGCAAGTCCCGAGAAAATTGCGAGATTCAATGATGACATTGCCCGTTTTCAAGAGCTCCGCGACAAGATGGCGGCGCAAGCCGCCGAAGAGAGGGGACTCCTTCCCACCATGCAAGCGGACATCGATGCAGCCCAAGCCAAATACGACGGGGCCATCAACCGGGTAAGCGAGCTCCAGGCAGAATTAGACAAGAAACTTGAGATGTTTAAGACACTCGAAGCACTCGGCTACGAGGAGTTTGTCGAAACTGTTAAACAGCAAATAAAGCAGTTGCACAGTGAGATCGTAACGGCAAAAGCGCAAGTAGGCCATTGCGAAGAGGAGCTCCGCGAGTTCCAGTACCGCCTCAGAAATCAGGAAAGACGAGTTAATAACTGTGAACGTGCTGTAGAGAAATATAAAGGCGATATCGACCGGTTCATAGCCTGGCGAGATGCGCTCCTCGACAATTTGAAAAAAGCGCAAACGGCCTATGACGACGCCTGCAAGGCATACGAAGAGGCAAAGGCCGCGGCAGACAAGGCCACCTCGCCCGAGATAACGCAACCGACCGAAACGACGCCTCCCTCCAACTCGGCGCAACCGGCCGAGGCGACACAGCCCACCGGCTCGTCCGCGACCGGCAAAAATACCCCGCCAAACTCCACCAAGCAGGCGAACTCGAGCAGCGGCAAGCAAGCAGATACGACCGCCGGCAAGCTCGCGAACACGGGCGACACGGCGCCGAGCGCAATCGCACTCGCAGCAGTCGCCGCCGCAGGCCTCGGAATAACCGCCACAGCCACACGCCGCCTCAAGAACTCAAAATAGCCGCCAGAGCATACTACCTTCGCCAATCCACAAACCCAGAGACAAAAGAGGCCCGTTCCCCCAACCAAGGGAAACGGGCCTCTTTAACTACAAAAAATCAAGCAACAGCACCGCCGCCTCTTGAACCACGTAGCCATTGATGTCTTGGCGCAGTCAGCGAGCGCCATCCAGGGCGAACAAGTTGGCATGAAAAAGGCAAGGCATAGACCTTCTGGTCATGCCTTGCCTTTTGAATGACAAATTGTCGCCCTGGGTGGCGCGCAGCGTCGAGCATTGCGCGGTTTGGTAAAACCGCGCAAAAAAGCGCGCTCGATGGATTCGGATGCCCGACAGAGGCTCCTTATGGCTGCTTCCTTCCGGACCTGACCAGATTCGGAACATGTCGTCATCCGAACCCATCGAACGCGCTAGGCGCTCGGTATATCTTACCTGCTCCCGCCCGCCACGGCAAGTGGGGCGAACCCATCGGATGGATTCGCCCCACTCGTCCATATCGCTAGCGGCGCCTGCGGTACAGGACCGCGCCGCCCGCTGCGGTCAGCGCGCCGATGCCGGCCATGGCGCCGAGCGCCTCAAGCGGCAGGCTGCGGTCGCCGGTGTCGGGCATACCGCCCTTGGAGCCGTCACCGCTAGCGCCGCTGCCGGAGCCGTTATCTGAACCGCCGCCCGAGCCGCCGCCCGGCGTGCCGGGGTTCTCGGGGGTGCCGGGGGTGCCGGGCTCCTCGGCGTAGCTGTTGGTGAAGACCGGCGGCAGGTTGGCGTCGCCCTCGTAGGAAACCTTCGCCGACAAATAGCCCGTCCTGGTGCCGTCTGCCGCCTCGTCGCTCACCGTGACGACGATCTTGTGCACCGCCTTGTCGTAGGTCACGTGCGCCTGGCCGTCGTCGACCTCGCTCACCGTGAAGGTGTAGGTGCCGGCCTGCTTGAAGGTCAGCGCATCGAACGTGACGCTGCCATCGGCGGCATTCTTGGCGGTCGACATGACCTTGCCGTCCCGGCTCTTGAGCTCAAAGCTAAACTGGCCCGCCTTGAGCTCGGCGCCCTTGAGCACCTTGGCGGCGCCCAGCTTGAGGGTGACGGGTGCGGCCTCGTAGCCGTTGGTAAAGGTCACCGAGTCGTCGCCCGTGGGATTGCCCTCGGCATCCGCCAGCTCGTGCTTGACGGCGAGCGTGCCGTTACCGGCATCGGTGACCGTCGCGCGCACGCGGTACGTCGTCTTGTCGTACGTCACGCCGCCCGCCGTGCCGGCGGACTCGCGCAGTTCGTAGCTGTGCGTGCCGGGCGCGGTGTAGGTGACGGGGCTGAGCGCGACCGTGCCGTCGGCGGCGTTCTTGCCCGTCGACGCGACGCTCTCGCTGCCGTCGGCGGCAATCTCGACCAGCTGGAACTCGAACTCGCCCTCGGCCAGGTCACGGCCCTTGAGCTTCTTGCCCACCTTGATCTGGTCGGTGACGGAGCTCGGCGTCGGGCTCACGACGTAGGTGTTGGTGAACTCGAACGCGCCCTTGCCCTCGGGCGTGCCCTCTGCGGGCAGGACCTCCGCGGCGAGCGTGCCCGCGGCGGTGTCCTCGACCACCCTGACCGTGAAGGTCCTGGTCGCCGTCGCGTCGTTGGCCACGCCGTCGACCGAGCCGGACTCGCTCACCCGGTAGGCGAACGTCTTGGCGCGCAGGCCGTCGCGGTCGATCTCGACGTCATCGAGGTCGCTCGGCTGCCTGAACGTGACGTGGCCCAGCTCGACGTTGCCGGCGGCATCGTTGGTCGCCTCGGTCACCGTCTTGCCGGAGGCGTCGACCGGTGCGGGCGCGCCGTCCAGCGGCTCAATCTTAAAGGTGTACCTGCCCGCGATGTCAGCCTGCGTGAGGCCGAGTCCGGCCTGGCCGAGCGCCAGCGTCTTGGTACCCGCGATGTCGACCGTCGCCTCGACGGCGCTATAGCCGTTCACAAACGACAGCGTGCCGTCGGAGCCCTCGGGGTAGACCACGGTCACATCCAGCCCGCCCTTGCCGTTATCGGTCACCTTGACCGTGATGCCGAAGCTCGACGCGGCCGCCGTCACGCCCGCGGGCAGCCGGTCCGTGCCGTCCTCGGATACGGTATAGGGAATGGCCCAGGAGCCGTCAGCGGCCCTGGTGGCGGTGCCGTCCGCCACCATCTGCTCGAGAGCGTCGGTGGTGTAGGCGATGGGCGAGAACGCGAGCCCCGCGGCCACGCCGTCGCCGGAGGCCTGGTTGGTCGCGGTCGCGACCACGTTACCCCGGGCATCGCGGACGGAGAACGAGAACTCGCCTGCCGCCGCGGCGCGGCCCGCCAGCGTCTTGGTGGCGTTGATAACCGCGCCGCCCTCGCCGCCGAGCGTTCCGGTGGCCTCGTAGGAGTTCTGGAACGCGACCGTCACGGGCGCGGGCGCCGCCATGGCGTCATCTGCCGTGGAGACCTCGCTGCGGGCGAGCTCGACATCGTCCCTGGCAACCGTGGTCGTGACCGTGAGCTTGCCCGTCGCGGCATCGTAGGCGGGCGCGATGGTCACCGTGCGCGGCGCGGTGTCGTTGGCGTAGCCCTCGCCGCCGAGCTTGGTCTCGGTGACGGTGAAGCTGTAGGTCTTGTCCTCGTCGGCGTCGGTGAACTTCACGTCGCCCCCCGCGGTCCCGCCGATGAGGTCGACCAGGTCGGCCGCACCGTCATCGGCCGCGGAAACGGTATAGGCGTCCTTGCCGGTCTTGAGGCCGAGCTTGGCGGCCGTCTCGGAGTCCGCGGTCACGGTGAAGGCGAACTGCCCCGCCTCCATGGCGCGGCCGGAGAGCGCCTTGGACAGGCGCACGCCCGCGCGGGCCGAGTAGTCGAGCTCGGTCGTGTAGGTGTTGACGAAGTCGCCGCCGCTCGCCTGCGCGATCGCGGGCGTCGAGGCCGTGAGGTTGCCGGAGCCGTCGTCGGTCACGGTCACCGTCATCGTGGCGACGCGGCCGTCGTAGGTCACGCCGGCGATAGTCGAACCGTCATCGGGCCTGACCTCGCGCACCGTGTAGGTAAAGGTCCTGGCGCGTACGCGCTTGCCGCCGACCTCGGCGAACCCGGCGTCCTTGATGTCGTCGAGCGTGTAACGGATGGGGCCGAAGTCGAAGGCGACCCTATCGCCCGCCTTGGTGCCAGCGGCGGCCGTCATGCTGACGGTCTTGGAGCCGTCGGCAGCGCCCTCGGGCATGGGAGCGCCGTCCTCGCCCGCGAGCGTAAACTGGAAGCTGTCGCCCTCCGCCCAGTCGCGACCCTTGAGCGTCTTGGTGAAGAGCCCCGCGGTGGAGACGTCCCTGCCCTCGGTGGCCGTTCCGTACGTGTTGGTGAACGCGACGGTCGCGCCGTCCTCGGTCACGGCGCCTTCGGCCTTGGAGCCGTCAGCCCCGTTAACAGCAGTCGTGTAGCCCTCGGAGACATCCTCGGTCACGGCGTAGCGCGCGCCCACGGGCAGGCCGGCGATGGTCTTCTCCCCGCCGTCCTTAAGCGTGAAGGTCGCCTTGCCGTCCGCGAACGTCACGGCGTGCTCGCCCTTGCCGAAGGTGCCGGAGACGGGCTCGCCGTCCCCGTCGGTCAGCGCGACCGTAAAGCCGAACTCTCGCTGGCTGTCGCCGCCGACGACCGTCTTCTTGACGGTGAGGCTGCCCTCGCGGGACACGCTGTTGTGGGTCGTGTTGGTCTGGGATTCGTTCTCCCCCACCTTGACCGTGGCGGTGTTGGAGATGTCGTCGACCACGGCGGCTTCGGCGGAGACCTTCACGTCAAAGCTGAGCGTGCCCGTGGCGCCCGCAGCCTGCTCGCCGAGCGACCAGGTAAGGGTGCGCGTCGCGGCGTCGTAGGCGGCACCGTCGGCAGAACCCTCAACATAGTTAACGCCCTTGGGCAGGACATCGGTCACCGTCACGTCAGCCGCCTGCGCGGCGCCCCTGTCGTCGACGCTGTTATTGGCCCAGCCGATGGTATAGGTGAGGGTATCGCCCACGCCCACCAGCCTGCCATCCACATTGACCTTGGCACCCGAGGCGTCCGCCTTGGTGACGGTCTTGGTGTTGTCGTGCGGCGTGAAGGTGTTGGTGAAGGTCTTCTTGCCCCGCTCGTTGAAGATCTCGGCCTTAAGGCCGGCACCAGTCTGAGTCACTGCGATGTCGAAGGTGTAGGCATGCGCATCGTCCTCAATCAGGACATCGCCGCTTGCTTTCTCGGTCACGGTCGCGTGGTAGGTGCCCAGATTGGTGAAGCTGAGCTCGCCAAAGGAAACCTTGCCGTCCTTGTCATTCTTCGCCTCGATTGGGTAGCCCTCGAGGACATTGCCCGCGCCATCGGTGAGGGAGAGCTCGAAGGTGAATTCCCCCTCCTGGAGGCCGGGCTTGCGGCCGCCCGCGAGCACCTTGGTGAGCTCGGGGACGGACGCCGTGGCGGGGGCGGGGTCGAAGGTGTTGGTGAAGGCGGCGGAGGCGACCTGATCGGCCGAGATGGAGCCATCGGCCCTGGATCCCTCGGCTCCGTTCACCGCGGCTTTGTAGCCATCGGCGGCACGTTCGGTCACCGTGTAGGCGGTTCCCGCGGGCAGCCCCGTGATCCTCGCCGTCTGGCCATCTTTGAGCTTGAGGGTCGCCTTGCCGTCCTCGAACGTCGCGTCACCGTAGGTGCCGGACACTTTGTTGCGGCCTGCGGCATCGGTGGCCTCAACCACAAACTTAAATATCTTGTCCGCGTCGACCGCCAGGCCCTCGCGCGCCACGACGGTCTTGGAGACGTCGAGCTCGCCCGTCTTCACAGTGTTGGTCACGGTGAAGCCGCGCTCGGCGTCGCCGGTGACCTTCGAGCTGTAGCCCTCGACGGGCACCTCGGCCACGGCGTAGTCGATCACGGAGCCGGACTTGGAGTACTTGGGCAGGCCCTCGAAGGAGTGCTTCCAGCTATTGGACTTCGACAGCTCGGCCGACTCGCCGGTGTCCTTCCCGTCGGCGAGCAGGCGCACGGTGGCCTTCTCGGCCGCCGGGCCGACCCACTTCTTCTCGACGGGCACCGAGACCTTGGCCGTGGAGGTGTTGGTCACGGTGAAGCCGCGCTCGACGTCGCCGGTGACCTTCGAGCTGTAGCCCTCGACGGGCACCTCGGCCACGGCGTAGTCGATCACGGAGCCGGAAGCGTCACGCTGCGGCAGATTGGAGAAGGCGCCCTTCCAGCCGTTGGACTCGCTCAGGATGATCGAATCGATAACGGTCTTGCCGTTCTTGAGATTTACTTTGACCTTATTAGGATGGGGAATCCTGGGGTTCTCCCAGACCTTTTTGACTGGAATGTTGATGTTCTCGGACTTACCGATGACGACACCGCCGTTGGCGCCGATGCCGCCTCCCAACGGCGCCGTATTGCCAGAGATCGTCAGCGACGTCTGGCCGCCGCCGAGGTTATACACATCCTCACTCATCACAGATTTAAGCGCGACGTTCGGCGTGGCGTCGGTAAAGGACAGAGGCTCGCCGTTGTCACCATCGGGCGTGAATCGCGGGACATCGTGGTTTGTTGCCGCATAAGTGCCTTCGGGGTTAAACAGCCCACCGTCTTTGTACCAGTTGACCTTTCCGCCGCCCGGAGCGCGGTTGGCCAAGGTCAGTTTGTATTTGGCGTCTTTGAAGCCGGTGAAGACAAGGTCGTCTCCCACCTCACCAGCCGTGTTCTTGGCGATCAGGCCGCCGTCCTGGACGTAGACCTTGGCATCTCCGGTCGGGCAGAACCACATGCCGCCGCCCTGTTTATCCGCATGGTTATCAACAACGAGAGCGTTTTCGATATGGAGCGTGCTATAGCCAAGAGATTCGTTGCCTTCGCTATACACGCCGCCGCCCATGCTCCAAGCAGTATTGCCCTTGATCTCGCCCGCACTGAGCGTGACGTCATTCGAATAGGTATAGACGCCTCCGCCGGCGGAAGCAGAGTTGCCAGATATGGACCCGCCCCGCATGGTGAAAGCAGTGTTCCCCTTTTCGCCGCCCTGGCAGCCCGGGTCAACCACACACACTCCGCCGCCTTTGCCTTTGCCCTTGCCAGACACAACGTTGTTCTTAATCTCTCCACTCGTCATGGTGAACTCGGCGTTGCCCTCAATATGAACTGCTCCGGAAGGATCGTAGGCCGCCTCCAGCCTACTGCTCCTGTTGCCGGAAATCTGGCCACCAGTCATCGTGAACTTGGCTCTTTGTTTTTCGCCCTTACCCTGGCCGTACGCAAGCACCGCACTGCCTCGATAACCGTTGTTGCCCTCGATGCGGCCTCCGCTCATGTCAAAGCGAGCGTCGCCCCACAAAATGACGCCAGAAGATGTAAGCCAATAGCAATTGGTGGCCCCGGTAACGACTCCGTTGTTACGGATAACGCCACCCCTCATAACTACATGAGCGCCACTGGACGCGCGAACGGCACCGCAATACGAATGGCGCAGCTCGCACTGCTCGATAACGCCGCCCGTCATGGTAAGCGAGGCATTTTCTCCCGACACGTCGACGGCGCCCGCGTTATCACTGCTCGTGGTGCCGTCGTACACAACGGCCTCGTCAGAGAGCACAACTGCTCCCCTGCTAGAAATAATGGCGCCCTTGTTGTAACGACCTCTCAGGGACGCTTTCCCCGACAGCTCGAGGGATGCCCTCTCGGCAACATTGACCAGTACGGAGACGCCGCCATTCTTTGTTGCCAAGATGGTATGGGGCTCATCCGACGTGATCTTAATCATCTTCCCGGCAGGAATCGTGAGCGTGGAGCCGAGCTTCACGTGCTTTTTCAGGGTGATGACGGTTTCCTTGCCATCGGGGGCCTTGTCGACCAGATCCTGAAGGGTCTTGGTGCTGCCATCGCTCACGGTATCGCCGACGCTGTCATCGATGGACTCGCGCGTGTAGACGATATCGACGCCAAAGAACGGGAGGTTCTCCGAGCCTTTGATGTCGTCCATGCTGTTTTCGATTGTGATCTTTTTAACCGTGCTGCCTTCAAACATACCCGAGGGTATTTCGGTGAGGCCGCGCCCGATCGTCACATCCTTCACGCCACCTACGCCCGAGAAGGCCGCCGTGCCAACGGAAGTCACGGAATCCGGAATGGAAAACTGCTCCGGCAACGTGCCGTAATAGAAGGCGTAGTTGCCAATTTTCTCAAGTGTCCTGGGGAGCTGGACGGCAACGTTGCTCTGGATAAAGGCCCAGTCACCGATACTCCTCAGGCTGTCGCAGAGCCCCACGATCTTAACCGGCGTGTAGCAGAACGCATTGTCCGGAATGTTCTGAAGCGAGGACAGATCCACGGACGCCTGCAGTTTTTTGCACTCGTAAAACGCCCCCCAGCCCATCTTTGTTACCTTGCTTAGATTGGGCACGCTCACCAGGCTGGCACACCCCTGGAAAGCAGAGGATCCGATGCTCGTCAATGTGCCCGGGAAATCGATCCCGGTTAAACTCGAGCAATTCCGAAACGCCCCATCCCCGATGGACTCGATTTCGCTCAGCGCGGTGACGGACGTGAGAGAGGTGCATCCGTCAAACATGTGCGAGGGGATCTTGGTAACCGAAGCGGGCAACGACACGCTTGTCAGAGACGTGCAGTCTTCGAACACGCCCGTTATGGTGTCGGAGAAGGCGACATCTTTTGGAAACTCGATGCCCGTGAGGGCCGTAGCCCCCTCGAAGGCGCCCGAGCCCGAAATCATTTTGAGGGTGGAGGGGAGATCGATCTCCGAAAGGTTGCTGCAGCCATAGACCATCATGTTGGCGCTAATCTCCTCGACGCCCTCATCGAAATAGAGCTTTTCGAGCGAGCCAGCGTTTTGCAGCGAGCAACCGAAGTTCTTGATGGAGCCAGGAATATGGAGCTCCTTGACCTTTGCGAACCTCCGGAAATTCCCTCCGTACATTTTTTCGAGCGTGTCGGGAAGCGTCAGCTGCTCAACGTTCTTGGCCACGATACCCGACGAGAAATAAAGTTTGGTGACTTTGTAGGTCTGGCCACCATGCTCGATAGAGCTGGGCACACTCACCGCGGTCACACTGTCGTCGGCAACAATACCTGTGATTTCCGCCGTGCCCTTATCCGTGGTCTCGCACGAATAGGTCACGCCGTCCTGGGTGATCTCAAACTCCTCCGCAGTATACGCAGTCCGCGATTCCGTGGCCGCATATGCGACACCGGCCGTCGCGCCAACGGATAAACATCCGAAGCCGAGAACCAGCGCAAGGCAGAGAGCAGCGACTCTCTGCCCCCCCCCCGCCGAAAACTTTCCTCTCCAATTTCCTTCTCCCCCTCTGGTGTCGCCTTCTCTTCCCAAGAGCGATCTATTGATTAAGGACAGTTAAAGACAACATTATGCCCAAAGAGGCCCATCATGGAGATAATCCACGTCTTCGCCCGAAATGGTAATTAATTGGCATGATTAATTGGCGAACAACTGAACGAAGAGCAATCTACTAATGGCACATAAATGGCGGCGTCAACACCTGAAGTGCATAGTCTCCGATTCCCAGACAACACCACTTCGAGGCAAACGGTCCGACGCAAGGCCCAGGGCAGCCAGCTTCGAATTGGTTTTAGAGGCGGTCGAGGTCGTAGGATCGAGCGGCAGACTCGCCGGCGCAGATAAGGTTGGTTATGGCTTCTTGGGGATCGAGCGCCAGCTCAAGGCCCATGGGCTTGCGGCAGATCGTCAAAACCAGGTCGACGCCCTGCTCATACACCGCATCCAGGTTGTCAGCGCGACCGCCCACGACGGCGACCACCGGCTTGCCATAGCGCTTGGCACGGCGGGCCACGCCCACCGGCGCTTTGCCGGCGGCGGATTGCTCGTCCATATTGCCCTCGCCCGTTATGACCAGATCGACATCCCGCACGCGCTCGTCAAACCCAATCAGATCAAGCACCGTCTCCACGCCCGAATGTAGCTCTGCACCGAGCGCTAGCAGCGCGGCGCCCAGACCGCCAGCGGCACCGGCGCCGGGCACGCCGAGCACCGAGCCAAACGTCCGCGCACCCTCGGGCACGCGCAGTAACCCCTGAGCCCGTGCCTCGGCAATCGCCGTATCGAGCAGGCGACCGTAACCAACCATCCAGCTGTCGTACCCGCCCAGTGCTTCGACATCGTCTGTCGGCAGGCCCTTTTGCCCGCCAAACACCGCAAGTGCCCCGCGACGCCCCACGAGCGGGTTCTCGACATCGGAAAACACCACGACACACGCGCCATTCAGTGCCCGTAGCGCCGGTGCCAAATCGATACTCGCCACGGGTTCAAGGCCCGCGAGCCCCGGCGCGATATCGCAGCCACGGTCATCGACAAGACACGCGCCCAGCGCCTGCAGCATGCCGGCGCCACCGTCGTTGGTGGCGCTGCCGCCCAGTCCTATATATAGAGTCCTCGCCCCCGCGCGAACCGCACGAAGCATCAGCTCGCCCACGCCATAGGTCGTCGCGGCCAACGCCGCCGACTCCGTGCACGGCGAGTACCCGATGCCCGCGGCTTCGGCCATCTCAATGACAGCCGACTCGTGCTCGCCGTCCACCAGCATCCGGGCAGCCACGCTCTTGCCCAAGGGACCTGCCACCTCGCAGGTCACAATCTCACCGCCGCACGCGGCAACGGCATCGAGCGTTCCCTCACCGCCATCCGCCAGCGGCAGCGCGCTTACTTGGGCATCGGGCCACACGCGGCGCACGCCCCCGGCAACTGCCGCCTCCGCCTGCGCGCTCGACACGCTGCCCTTAAAGGAGTCAATCGCCATCAGCACACGGCGGGGCCGGCGGCACGCAGGACCAAAGTCAACTGCCGCGCCAGCATCCTCACCGGCACCTGCAAGCGCTGCGGCGTGAGCGGCATGCGCCTCAAGATCGGCCCCACAACCGCAGCCAGCACCATCGGTGCCACGCAGCCCACTAAAATAGCTGCTCAACACCTCACGACACTCGTCTGCCAGCACGCCGGCGGTCACATTAAACCGATGATTCAGGCGCGAGTCGGCATTCAAATCGTATAGGGATCCCAACGCGCCCGCCTTGGCGTCGCTCGCGCCGTACACGCAGCGCCCCACGCGCGCGTTAACCATAAGCCCCGCGCACATGCAACAGGGCTCGAGCGTCACGTAGACCGTACAATCGGAAAGGCGCCAACGACCGAGCGACTGCGCGGCGGCGCATAGGGCCGCAAACTCGGCATGCGCCGAAGGGTCCTGGTCGAGCTCGCGACGATTATGCGCCCTCGCGACGATCTCGCCGTCGCGCACCACTACGGCTCCGATGGGAACCTCGCCCACCGCCGCGGCGGCTCGCGCCTCCGCCAACGCCTCGCGCATGAACTTCTCGTCGATTTCGGTGATCGTCATCGTTCGCCTTCCCTGTTGCAAATTCAAAACGATGCTATCATTACGACTCACGGAGAGATGGCAGAGCGGTTGAATGCGGCGGTCTTGAAAACCGTTGAGCGCGAGAGCGTTCCGGGGGTTCGAATCCCCCTCTCTCCGCCACTCTTAGTGACTCACCGGCGTCATGGTCCGCTCGAACAGCGCATCGACCACGTCGGCGATTTCGGATCGGCGCTCTAGTACGTGGCCCGATTCCCACCACATGGTAAAGAGCCGAATAATGCCGCCGGCGACAAACTCAGACGTTGTCTCGAGCGATACGGGCGCGAGCGCATCCTCGTCAAGCGCGCTCATCACGCGCCCGCGTATGGAGCGCGCGATGCGGTCGCAAATCATGCTGGTCAGCATACCCGACATACTGCTCGCCAAAATGTTATCCATGAGCTGCTCATGCGCCAGAATCAGATCCATGGCATCAGCGAACACTTCGTGGCGAAGCGCTCGCACGTCCTCGGCGCCCTCCGCGCCATCCGCATCGGCTCGCTTTTGCGGTAGGCCCGACATGAGTTCATCGATATAGAAGGCAAAGTAATCGTTTTTGTCGCGGAAGTGCTTGTAGAACGTCGTCCGACGAATCATAGCGCGGTCGCACAGCATGGCAACCGTCACGTCCTCAAACCGATGCTCTTCGAGCAGCTCAGTAAAGGCCTCGAACAGGGCCCGATAGGTTTTCTTGATGCGAAGGTCCATACGTATCGCCCTCCTCAAGGAAAAGACAGCGCTCACTAATCTGTCGCATATCTTACACCTGTATCGCCCACCCTTGGCGAATGGCCTCACCTTGGTGGAAACATAACGCTTACCGGAAAGTTCGGTATCGCCAAAGGTTGCGGGTATACTAGTAGCGTTACACCAACGGCAGCCGGCGGAAAACGCCGCGGCCATTCGAAACGGAGACACCATGATTCCCGTCATCATCGGTATCGTTGTTGTCGTTGTGATTGTCTGCGCCATCGCTGGCATCTACAACAACATGGTCACCAAGCGCAATCGCATTGATAACGCCTGGCAGAACATCGACACGCAGCTGCAGCGCCGCAACGACCTGATCCCTAACCTAGTCGAGACCGTCAAGGGCTACGCTAAACACGAGCAGGACACGCTTGCCGCCGTGGTCAACGCGCGCAACGCCGCTGTGAGCGCCACCACGCCCGAAGCCAAGATGGAAGCCGACAACGTGCTGACCGGCGCCCTGCGCCAGCTCTTCGCCGTGGCCGAGGCTTACCCCGATCTTAAGGCGAACACCAACTTTACGCAGCTCCAAGCCACGCTCGAAGACACCGAGAACAAGGTGAGCTACGCGCGCCAGAGCTACAACGACTGCGTGCTTAGCTACAACAACGCCATCCAGACGTTCCCTGCCGTTATCTTTGCCGGCATCTTCCAGTTTAAGGAGCGCCAGGGCTTTGAGGCAGCCGAGGCCGCCCGCCAGGCACCGACCGTCAAGTTCTAACAAGTTGGCAACGCATCCTGAATCGGCTATATGCATAAACCGCTCCGTCGAATGCATACTTCGACGGAGCGGTTTCCTTTTTCGCGTAGGTCCCCCTCTAAGCGCCGTGCATTTTTGGGAGTATTCAACATAACCAAGAGCATCGGGCGCCATGACGAAGGCCAAAGACCGCGAATATCCCTGCAAATCAAGTGCTGTCGGCCCATAACCCCGCCTATTATTCGCGAAAAGCATCGACGAGCACGGATTTTTGCCCGAACGTCGGTATGCAGGGGCCTTCGATTGCAGAATACTCGCAAAAATGCACGTCGCCACCGCCCCCACATGGCACGAAGCAAAACAAAAGCGCGGCCTAAAAGGCCGCGCGCCATCTTTTTTCAGATCTATTTTGCCCGTAACGGCAGCGCCGAGGTAACGCAGGCCCGAGGACGCGCCGGAAAGGAAGGTCGCCCTCGGCCCGGACAGCTAAGACAGCTTACGCGACGGTGTAAACCCAGTTGTGCTTATCCTCAACAGCACCAGACTGGATGCCCGTCAGGGTCTCGCGGAGCCTCTTCATCACAGGACCGATCTCGGTGTAGCCAGCCGGGAAGGTCACAGTCTCGTCGGCACCGTAGACCTTGTTGTCGATCTCGCCGACCGGGGAGATAACGGCAGCGGTGCCGCACAGACCGCACTCAACAAAGGTGCCGGCCTTAACCTCGGCCCACTCGACGGGACGCTGGTCGACGGTCATGCCCAGGTCCTGAGCAACCTGAACGAGCGAACGGCGGGTGATGGAGGGAAGAATGGAGTCGGTGTGCGACTGCGGGACAACAAGCGTGCCATCTTCCTTCACGAACAGGATGTTGGCGCCACCGGTCTCCTCGACATAGGTGCGGGACTCGGAGTCGAGATACAGGTTCTCGGCATAGCCCTCGCGGTGAGCCTCCATCGTGGGCTTCAGGGACATGGCGTAGTTGAGGCCGGCCTTGATGTTGCCGGTGCCGTGCGGTGCGGCGCGGTCGTACTCGGAAACGCGCAGCTTGACAGGCTTGAGGCCGCCCTTAAAGTACGGACCGACCGGGGTCACGAGAATACGGAACGTGTACTCAGGAGCGGGAGCCACGCCGATCACGTCACCGGAGCCGATCATAAATGGACGCACGTACAGGGTTGCGCCGGAACCGAAGGGCGGAACCCATGCGGCGTTGGCAGAGACGACCTGCTTGACGGCCTCGACAAACTTATCCTTGGGGAACGGGGGCATCTCCAGACGCTGGGCGGAGTTGTACATACGCTCGGCGTTCATGTCGGGACGGAAGCAGACGATGCTGCCGTCCTCGGCGGTGTAGGCCTTCAGGCCCTCAAAGACCTCCTGGCAGTAGTGGAAGATACCGCCGCACTCGGAGACGTGCAGGGTGTGGTCGGTGGTCAGGCCGCCCTCGTCCCACTCGCCATCCTTCCAATGAGCCTCGTAGCTGTAATCGGTCTTCATGTAGCCAAAGCCGAGGCTACCCCAATCGATATCTTTCTTCTCGACAGTCATATGTCGCTCCTTACATACGCGGTTGCATACTCGCGAACCCGCACGCAAGGACCGAAGCAGGCCGCGTCGCAACGTCGCATACCCGGAGCGTAGAGCCGGGCAGGACACGCGAGCAGCATCAAAGCCGATGGCACGTCGATTCGCATGCACGAGATTGTACTCCCCGTACGCGTCTGATAAAACGCTTTTCTTTAACTAAGTAAAGTATTTTCATTTGACCGAAACTAAAGAGGCCCGCCACCGTAAGCGGTGACGGGCCTCAACGGCACGGTTTGCGCGCTGGCTCGAGCTACGCGTTCTTTTTGCCCAGCTTAGCCTTAACCAGACCGACCACAGTCGGGATGATCGACACGGCGACGATGCCGATAATCAGCAGCTCAAAGTGCTCCTGCACAAAGGGAATGCCGCCAAAGAAGTAGCCCAGCAGCGTAAAGACCGTCGACCAGGTAATGCCGCCCAGCACGTTAAAGATGACAAAGTTGCGCCAGTGCATGCCGCCCATGCCGGCGATAAAGGGCACAAAGGTGCGGATAAACGGGAAGAAGCGGCCCAGGAAGATGGCTAGGTGACCCCACTTGTCCAAGAAATCCTCGGACTTTTTGATGCGCTCGGGCGTCATGGCCTTCACCTTGCCCGAAGCAATGATCTTTTTGCCAAAGAAATGACCGATCATAAAGTTGCACTGATCGCCCAAGATGGCAGCGGCCCATGCGGTGGCCAGAAGCGCCACGATGTTAAAGCCGCCGTTGTGGGCAAAGAAGCCCGAGGCGAACAGCAGCGAATCGCCGGGAAGGAACGGGAAGAACACTACGCCCGTCTCGATAAAGATGATCAGGAACACGCAGCCGTAGGCCATGAGCGGGCCGGCGGCGATCCAGCTGGCAATCGCGGTGCGTGGATCCTTAAGCAACTCGGCGATAAAATTGATGAAACCCATGAAGTAAAACCTCTCAGTTGTGGGCGCGGACACGTCCAAGTTGACCAGTATACGGTTGCGGCGCCCCCTCGTGCGCAACCCCACAAAAGCATGACTCCATTACCAGCAAGTTTGCATAACTGACACCTGTCGCCCAAAGCAAAGCAAGATCGCCCTTCCTAATCCCTAGCGAATCGCTATACTTTATTGAATCGCATTGCCATGGCGCTGAGGGAGGGCGGCCGGTGAGCTTTATCAATACCATTCGCGAGGACATCAAGACCGTCCAGGCGCAAGACCCCGCTGCGCAAAATGGCCTGGTCATCTTCCTGTCCTACCCCGGCCTGCACGCCAAGTGGAACCACGTGCCCGAGCACTGGCTGTGGGAACATGGCCATCGCTCGCTCGCCCGCGTGCTCTCGCAAATCACCCGCCACATCACCGGCGTCGAGATTCATCCCGCCGCGCAGATCGGCAAACATTTCTTTATCGACCACGCCATGGGCGTTGTCATCGGCGAGACCACCATTGTGGGCGACAACTGCGTGCTCTATCAGGGCGTCACGCTCGGCGGCACCGGCAACGAGACCGGCAAGCGCCACCCCACCCTGGGCAACAACGTCACCGTGGGCACCGGTGCCAAAGTGCTCGGCAACATTCGCATTGGCAACAACGTCAAAATCGGCGGCAACTCGGTCGTCGTCAAAGACGTGCCCGACAACTGCACCGTCGTGGGCGTGCCCGGGCGCATCATCAAGCGCAACGGCTGCCGCGTGTTCGAGGAGAGCTTCGACGCCAAGCAGCATCGCGAATACATGCCCGACGATGCCGCCGAGCAGAGCGCCCTCAACCGCCAGGGCATCAACGAAAACGCCCGTCGCGTCAAGGAACTCGAGCGAGAGGTGGCCGAGCTCAAAGCCCTCGTCGCCAAGCTCGTGGACGAGCGCTAGGGCCGTGGGCAGCCGCCACAGCATGAACGCCAACACAAAAGGCGCGCCAGGGAATCCGCCCCCGGCGCACCTTCTTTTCGATGCGACATGCGGGACTGCCCCTTTGTCACCTTATGCGAACTGGCTTAGGTAGAGGTCGGCGTAAGCGCCCTCGGCAGCCAGCAGCTCCTTGTGCGTACCCTGCTCGATGATATTGCCGTGATCCATGACCAGGATGAGGTCGGCATCGACGATCGTCGACAGACGGTGCGCGATCACAAAGCTCGTGCGCCCGCGCATGAGCGCGTCCATGGCGCGGCCGATGGCAAGCTCGGTGCGCGTGTCCACGCTCGACGTCGCCTCGTCCAGGATGAGGATCGCCGGGTTGTTGAGCAGCACGCGCGCGATGGTCAGCAGCTGACGCTGGCCCTGGCTGATGCTCTCGGCATCGTTAGCCACACGCGTGTCGTAGCCCTGCGGCATAGTGCGCACAAAGAAGTCGACCTGAGCGGCACGTGCGGCCGCGACAATCTCCTCGCGCGTCGCCTCGGGACAGCCATAGGCGATGTTCTCGGCAATGGTGCCATCGAACAGCCAGGCGTCCTGCAACACCATGCCAAACTGCTGGCGCAGCTCGCCGCGGTCCATGCGGCTCGTGTCCACACCGTCGAGGGTGATGCGGCCACCGTCGATCTCGTAGAAGCGCATGAGCAGATTGATGAGTGTGGTCTTACCCGCACCTGTGGTTCCCACCACCGCGATCTTTTGGCCCGGCTCGGCGACAAACGACACGTCGCGCATAAGCGGCTTGTCGGGCGCATAGCCAAAGCGCACATGCTCAAAAGCGACGCGGCCCTCCACCTTGCCCGACAGCTTGGCGGCGTCCGCCGGCAACGGATCGGCTTCCATCTCGGACTCGTCGAGCAGGTCGAACACGCGCTCTGCGCTCGCCAGCGCGCTCTGCAGCGAGTTAAAGGTAAACGACAGCTGCGTCATGGGTTCGGACGCCTCGTAGATAAACTGGAAGAACGCCTGGAACACGCCGACGGTCATATGCCCGGCAACCAGCATGCTGCAGCCCACCAGTGCAATCACGATCTGCGCCAAACGGCCGATAAAGCGCACCGCGGGGCCGACGGCGTTAATCATAAAGTCGGCCTTGGTGCTCACGCGCGCCAGTTCCTTCGAAGCCTCGTGTACCTCGGCAGAGCTCTGGCGCTCGCGGTTAAACGCACGAATCACCAGACGACCCGAGTAGCCTTCCTCGACCGCGCTCGTAATCTTGGACACCCACTCCTGGCGCTCGCCCGTCACATCGTGCGTGCGGCGCGACACGACCTTCGTCACCAGCAGCGAAAGCGCCGTAAAGAACAAAAAGACGAGCGTGAGCGGCACGCTAAATACGAACATCACGCTCACGGCGCCCACCACGGTACCGATCGACACCAGAAGCTGCAGCAGGCCGCGCTGCATGCTCTCGGACATTTTGTCCAAGTCGTTGGTCGCACGGCTGACAACCTCGCCGGGACGATGCGCGTCAAAGTAGGCAAGCGGCAGACGGTTGAGCTTTTGAGCGATGCGGTTACGCAGACGCAGGTTGAGGCGCTCGGCAACGCTCGACATCAAAAAGCTCTGGAGTGCGTAGAACGAGGCGGCGGCGGTCCAAATCATAAAGTAGATGAAGATGGTCCTGCCGCAGTTCTCCCAGGTAATGCTGAAGGTAGTGTTGTTGGCAAACGCCAGCTTCATATGCCCCCACAGCTCATCGATCACGCGAGCGCTGTAAGCCGGCGCCGCGGTGTTAAAGATGACATAGAACACGATGCTCGCGAACACGATATAGAAACGCCAATGGTCGCCGGCGGCCTCGCTCCACAGGCGGCGCACCGTCGCCCAGGTGTCGCGGGGCGTCTCGTCCTCGTCCTCGTCGTCAACATCGCGCATGCGCTCTGCCTCGGCGCGGGCGCGCTCGTCCTCGGCGCGCTCGTTTTCCTCGTAGAGCGCCTGGCGGCGAGCCTCGCGCTCCGCCGCCTTGGCGGCTTCGTCCAGGCCGGGCGTGGCGCCCGTCTCCTCGACTGTCTCTGCAACCGCGGCGTCATCGGCGATGCCCTGCTTCTTGAGCTCCTCGGTCATGCTACTCACCTCCCTTCATCTGCGATTCCGCGATAGCGCGGTACACCTCGCAGGTTTCCATGAGCTCGTCGTGCGTGCCCAGGCCCACGATCTCGCCGTCCTTGAGCACCACGATCTGATCGGCATGCAAAATAGTCGAGATGCGCTGGGCGATGATGAGCACCGCGGCATCGCACGTCTCGTCCTGCAGCGCATGGCGCAGTGCCGCATCGGTCTTAAAGTCCAGGGCCGAAAAACTGTCGTCGAAGATATACAGGTCGGCGCGCTTCATGAGTGCGCGGGCGATTGCCAAACGCTGGCGCTGGCCGCCCGAAAAGTTCGTACCGCCCTGCGCCACCGGAGTGTCGAGCCCCTGCGGTTGATCGAGTACAAAGGTGCTCTGGGCAACCTGGAGCGCATGGAGCATGTCAGCCTCGGTCGCACCCTCGTTACCAAAGCGCAGGTTGCTCGCCACGGTACCCGAGAACAGCCATGCCTTCTGCGGCACATAGGCGATACGCCCGCGGATGTCGTCTTGCGAAAGGTCGCGCAGGTCGACGCCGTTCAGGCGAATGGCGCCCTTCGTGGCATCGTGGAAGCGAAGCAAGAGCTTGGCCACCGTTGACTTGCCCGAGCCCGTTGAGCCCACGATCGCGGTCGTCTGTCCACGGCGGCAGGCAAAACTCAGGTTGCACAGGGTGTCCTCGTCGGCATCGTCAAAACGGAACGACATGTGGTCGAACACGGCCACCACGTCGGCCCTATCTGCGGACTCAGGCGCCCCGTCGCCCAGCGTAGCCTTGCCGTCCACAATGCTCGGCTCGATTTCGAGCACCTGCTGCGCACGGTTGAGGCACGCCGCGGCGCGCGGAAGCGTCAGCACCACCATCTGCGCCATCATCACAAAGAACAGGATCAGAATCGCGTACTCCAGCACGGCCGAGATGCTGCCGATTTGCATGGCATGGACGCCCACGCGGTTGCCGCCCACCCACAGCACCGCCACCTCGGCGATGTTCATCAGAAAGAAGCTGGAGCTGTCGAGACCCACAAACAGGTGGTTGACCTTGATGGCATTGGCCGCGTAATCGCTAAACACCTCGTCCAGGCGCTGCTCCTCGTGGCGCTCCTTGTTAAATGCGCGGATGACGCGCACGCCCACGATATTCTCGCGCAGCACCACGTTCATGCGGTCGATAAAGCTCTGCAGGCGCATAAAGATCGGCGCGGCGTTGGCAACGGTAAAGACCGCCGCCACCAGCACGATCGCAACGACCACGCCCAGCAGCGTGCCCATGGCAGGATCGATAAACCAGGCAAAGATGATGCCCGCCACGGCCAAGAACGGTACCGGCAGCACCAGCTGAATCGTCTGCAGGATCGCTTGCTGGATCACGTTGATGTCGTTGAGCGAGCGCGTGATCATCGAACCCGTGCCAAAGCGCTCAAAGTCGCTGGCGGACAGCTCGAGCGATTTGTCGTACACGGCGTTGCGGATATCGCAGGCCACGTTGGCCGCCAGGCGGGCCGAAAGATAACAGCCCAGCACCGCACCACCGCTGGCCATGCCGGTCGCGATAAACATGTACAGGCCGTTGCGCAGGATGTAGTCGACATCACCCGTCGTGATACCGGTATTGACCATATTCGCCAACATTGTAGGCACCAACAGCGTACCGACGTTGTCGATTAGCAGCACCAGCAGCGTCACCGCAATCAGCCCGCGATACGGCCTCATAAACCTCATTAAGAGTCGCATGTCTCCCCCTCGCCCTTATCGTCAGCCTCGTTCTCGGCGGCCACTTGCCGTTTAAATGCCTCGCACTCTTCATTAAGAACATGGGAGAACTTACCGACCAAGCGCATGATCTCGCGCTGTTCCCACGGCTCGAGCGCCTCGAATGCCTGTTGCTCGGCTTTTTGCGCCGGCAACGCGTAGCGCTTGGCAAACTGCATACCTTCTGCGGTCAGTCGCACAACCTTGTTCTTACGACTGCCCTCGGCAAACTCCAACGTCGCAAGCCCTCGCGCCCTAAGCGTCTTGATTGCCGAATTGATGGTCTGTTTGCTGTAGAACCATTCACTCGTCAGCCGACTCACGGCAACGCTTCCGCCCGCCGCACTCGTGTCGACGAGCATCCAATAAGCGCAATCCGAAAGACCGCAGGTGCGCGAGAACTCCGAATAGATATGGTCGAGTCCATTGAGCATCCGGTCGAAATCGACCAGCGTAACCGCACTATTCATCTATCCCACCATTCGATTGTCCGAGTTTTGACCAATTTACATCTCTACATTAGTCCGAGTTTTGACTATCGTCAATAAGCTCGTTATATATGGTCAGGTCAACATAGGCATGTCGACAAAAAAGACCGCCGGCGCGGGGGCGGCGCCGGCGGTTGCGAGAGAATATCGATTGTTGGCTGTTACGCAGCGACGGCCTCGTAGACCGTGGCGCCCGAGAAGCTGTCGTGCAGGCTCTTGCCACAGATCCACGGCAGTTCGACGACCTCGCAGACCGTGTTGACCAGCTCGGAGCAGTCAGTAAAGTGGCCCTTATCGTTGAGGGCCTCGCAATCCTGAACACGCCAATAGCCATCGGTGTGCGTGATGTAGTACTCGTGATCGTTGATCGACACGAAAGCGCGCGTCTTGGAACGCAGCAGCTTCAGAAATCCTTCGAAGTCGGTCTCGACGACATCTCCAGCCTGGAACATGATGTTACCTCCTGGCCCGGCGCCACCATGGCGCGCTGATAAACGTTGGTACTCCTTTAGTAAAACCTTTATCAGAGCTTATGCGCGCATCATTTAGGCAAGTGGTAAAAAACCGCAGGGTAGACGGGATAAAACGTTTAATCATCCCACCGGTTTGTCACATTCTGGCTGAAGTTTTATACAAACCAACTTTTCCACTTGGTAGCTTGCATTGTTTGAGGCCGGCTGCGCGATTACGGTTTTGGTTCGGCGGGTAAGAACGAGGCATCGAAACCAACGTCAGGAGGACACATGGAGACCATCGAAGCGCTCATCCATCGCCGCAGCTGCCGCAACTACAGCGATCGCCCTGTCGAGGCCGAGAAGCTCGCACGCATTATCGAAGCCGGCCAGTACGCGCCGAGCGGCATGGGACGCCAGCCGGTGACGTTTGTCGCCGTTACCGACCCCGCGACCGTTGAGCGCCTCTCGCAGCTCAACGCCCAAGTTATGGGCAGCGAGGGAGATCCCTTCTACGGCGCCAAGACCGTTGTGGTGGTGCTCGTCGACCGTAGCGTGCCCACGCACCTGGAAGACGGCTCGCTCGCCATGGGCAACCTGCTCAACGCAGCCTATGCGCTGGGCGTCGATTCGTGTTGGATCCACCGCGCGCACGAGGTCTTTGACTCACCCGAGGGACTGGAGCTGCTGGCCAAGTGGGGTCTGCCCGCCGACGGAAGCCTACGCGGTGTGGGCAACTGCATTCTGGGCTACGCCGAGGACGCACTCCCCGGGGCCAAACCCCGCCGCGACAACGTGGTGTATGTTCCGCCGTTCTAACGAACGGCGGACCCGTTGACGCTGCGCGGGCCGCATTCACGCCAATCTGACGTTCAATTTCGAGGGCGCGACCAGAAGGTCAGCGCCCTC
This sequence comes from uncultured Collinsella sp., assembly GCA_900541685.1. GTDB lineage: Bacteria > Actinomycetota > Coriobacteriia > Coriobacteriales > Coriobacteriaceae > Collinsella. The sequence continues at coordinate 25,768 of UQKM01000014.1, read as the reverse complement.
TCATTTCACGTCACCTTGGCGCAAATGCGGCTCGCTCGCTGTTGGCGACTGACATCAGGTGCGCCACTGTTGACATTCGACACTTGGGCAGCTAAAAGGCCCCGTCCCAAATTTGCTGCTCCGCTCGCAACTTATCTTGCCGATGGAGTTGTCGTCGTTTCGTTCGTCTGGGTCGTTTCGGCGTCGTCGTCTTGCTCGTCCTCGTCCTTTTGAGCGTCGGCGATGGTGGAGGCTGCCGCGACCATGCCGCGCTGGGGCGCGACGCCCGTCTGGGTCTGAGCGCCCTCGACAACTTCTGTGCCTGCATGCGCGAGCTCGGGCGATTTAAACACCGCGTCCAAGTTGGCGCCACCGCCGGCGTAGCCAAGCGCAGCGAGTGCGATGACGATCACTGCAACGACGACCGCGATCGGCACATAACGATGCCAACCAGCAGGATTGAGCCCACTGCGGCGAGCCGCCCCGCGGCTGATGTAGCCGAGCGTGCCGTCGTGCTTGAGCTTTGAGCCCACCACGCGTTTGCGGCCCCACAGCGAGGACTCTGCCTGCATTGCCAAGCGAGCACCTGTCGAAGGATAGCCGTATTTAGTGCGCTTGAACGAGCCGTCAAACCCCGAGGCGTGTTTGCCCCACGTCACCGATGTTGTGCGTCGGTTAACCGGCGCGGCACTCCGCCTTCTGCGGCTCGGTTTTGTAGTCTCAGCCATACGCCCCCGCACGCCGTAACCAAATCGAAACAATAACGCTTTGGACTGTAGCACACGCGTCGCGCGCGGTCACGGGCGCCTCGCTCAACGGTCATCGTCCTTCAGCAAGCGCCACAGCGTTGTTCGGCTTACGCCCAGCACCTCCGCCGCACAGGCCCGGTTGCCGTGGAGATGATCTACAACCAGATGCGCGATATCTCGCTCGGTATCGGCCAGCGGTCGCAGGATATACAGGTCGCTTTCGAGTGTCGGGGCGCCAAAGGTTGCGGTCTTAATCACGTCCTCTTGGGCGAGCACTTCCTCCGCCACAGCGCGGTCCACCGTGCCCGCCCCCACCAATATATACAGTCGTTCCGAGACCTCGCGGAGCTGCAGATAATTGCGCGGCCAGCGGTAAACATCGAGCGTCTTTGCCGCCGCGGCAGACAACGTGGGCGCTGCCGTCCCAAATGCATCAGCGAGATATTCCAAATAGCGCGCAACCTTCGTCGACGCGGCTCCCTGCTCGGCGATTGCCGGCGCCACGCTCACCGCACAGGCGAAGCGCTCAGTCACAAAGGCAGCTTGATCACTTTCGCTGCCGCCCGGCATGTCATTCGCCGTCAGCACCACATGGCAGCGCGTCGCCAACGCGGTGTCGGCCATCGTGGAAACGAGCTCGCGGAGACGCTGGGGGCCAACCGTGTTCCAGCCCTCAATGCAAAGTGTCAGCCCCGTTTGGAACAACGGCGATTCGGCGCTTTTGAGCACGTGGCGCCAACCGCGATCGGTAAGCTCATCGAGCGCAACGGCAACAAAGGGTTGATCGGCAAAAGGACCGTCCAGATAGAGGCGCTTGGCGATCTCGACCTGACCCGCTCCCAGCTCGCCCTCGAGCATAAGGGGCACGCCGCGCGCGTAACTCTCGGCGACCGGCGCAGCTACCGAGGCCGCCCCCTCAACGATGCCGTACGCGCTCGATTCGTAGCGGGCCTCAACTTCGTCGGCGTTGAGCCACTCGATGCCCGCATGTGCCGCGGCGCCGCGTACCTCGCGGACCACGACGACCCAAAGGCCCCCGCCTTCTTTGTCGGTGGGGCGAACGGTCAGGCTCAGGCGCGTACCCGCACGCCCCATAACCAGACGCGCGCCGTCTCCTATACGGTCGAGGCGCTCAGCGACAAAAGCCGCCACATCCCGCTCAAGCGCCGCGTCATTCATGGTCGAAATCGCGACGTCCCCACGCGCATCGATTGCCAATGCCGAGGCCCCGGCAGCAGCCAGGGCCTCGGTCAAGATGTTCAGCTTGGCATCGCTATCCATGATTTGCCCCTGTCCGCGGCGACGTGCAACCGCCGACGGTCGCACGACCGAGTGTTTCAAAATTGAACGATATTGCTCACCAAACACTATAGGGCAGAAGCCGCCGTCCTGCGAGTATATGAGTTGCCCCGCATCGCCATCCTGGCGGGGCGATAAGAGCTCTTCGGGCCCTATAACCCTGCGGAAAAGCCATACCCGCAAGAGCTCCTATCGCTCCACCGCGAGGATGCGCTCGCCAACACGCAGCACGCAAATAAGCTACTTCTCTACCAGATTCCCAGCACGTGTTGCATTCCCAAACTCATGCACGCAATGCCAATCCAGCAGCAAAAGCCCAATGCGATGGGCTTGCCGCCCTTTTTGACCAGCTCGACGATATCGGTATTAAAGCCAATAGCCGCCATAGCCATCACGATAAAGAACTTCGACAGCTCCTTGATGGGCGCCGTAATGGATGCAGGAAGCTGAAGAACCGTGGTGATTACGCTCGCCAGCACAAAGAACAGCACGAACATGGGAAACGCGCGTTTAAGCGAGAACGTGCTTTTGGCGTCGCCGCCGGCCTTGCGCGCCAGATGCATCTGCCAGCATGCGAGAGCCAACGTAATGGGAATAATGGCCAGCGTCCTGGTGAGCTTGACCACTGTGGCGCTCTCGAGCACATTGGCGCCGGGATGCATACTGTCCCAGGCACTCGCCGCAGCCGTTACCGACGAGGTGTCGTTGATGGCGGTGCCGGCAAACAGGCCAAAGCCCTCGTTGGTCAGCCCGAGCATGCCGCCGAGCGTCGGAAACACGAGCGCCGCGATAACGTTAAACAGGAAGATGACCGAAATAGCCTGGGCAATCTCGCGATCGTCGGCATCGATGACGGGCGCGGTCGCGGCGATGGCAGAACCGCCGCAAATCGACGAACCCACACCCACAAGCGTCGCGATCTTGCCCGGCACGTTCACAACGCGGCAGAGCACGAAGGCGATGACAAGCGAGGTCGAAATCGTCGCCACGATAATCGGCAGCGACTGAGCGCCTTTGGACAGAATCTGCGAGAGGTTCATGCCAAAGCCAAGCAGGATTACCGCGTACTGCAAGACTTTTTTAGACGTATAGGTGACACCGGCGGCGAGCTGTTCGCGACGATTCTTGGGAAAGACGAGCGCCAGGACCATACCAAAGAGGATGGCAAACACCGGCCCGCCGACCACCTCAACCTGTTTGCCGAGCAACGTCGCGGGGATGGCGACGATCAGGCAGAACAATACGCCCTTCCAGCGCTCGCGTACGATATTCGCCAGTTGCATATGGGATTCCTTCTTTCTATTTCACGTTTGCGACGGCTTATGATACGGCAACATTGAGCACAGCCATGCGTAAACACAGACCAAGATGCCGCAATAGTTCTTGGGCAACAGTCGAATTACCCACCGCGGAGAGCCGATTCGCGGCATAATTAACAGCTGACATATCAGTGTGATAGAACGGTTGCGAGGCGCTATGGAAGAATCGATGCACGTCGGCGAGCAGGAAACGAGCCTACAGGACCAGTCCTACCACACCATTCGACGCAAAATCGTCTACCTGGACTACAAACCGGGCGAAAAACTGGGCGTCAAGCAGCTTTGTGACGACCTGGATATGGGGCGCACCCCTGTGCGCGAGGCGCTGGTGCGTCTGGCGCAAGAGGGCCTGGTGCGTACCGTGCCCCAAAGCGGCACCTATGTCTCGCCCATCAACCTCACTCTTGCCGAGAGCGCCTGCTACATTCGCGAGCACCTGGAAAAGCAGGTGATTGTAGAGTGCTGCGCCCGTGCCACCTCGGCAGGCATCGAGCAGCTCGACCGAGCCATCGCGCTGCAGGAAAAGACCATGGCCGAAGAGGATCGCATCGGCTTCTTTTTAAGCGACAACCTCATGCACCGCATGATCTTTAACATCGCGTGCCGCAGCACCGTGTGGTCGTGGCTCGAGGCGACCAATGCCGACCTGGAGCGCTTCCGCTGGCTGCGCGCCGCCACGCAGAGGCTCGACAATCAGGAGATTGTTAACGAGCACAAGAAAATCCGCCGCGCTATCGCCGGTCGCGACCCCATCGAGGCGAGCTTTTTGGTCAGCAAGCACCTGCATATGATGTTCCGCAACCAGACCGAGGTCCTGGACCAATATCCCAAGTACTTCGAGACCAGCAAGCTCCGCTAACCTGCCAAAAAGGGACAAGTTTATTTTGGCAGGTTTTATCTGGGCAAACGCAACAAGGCCCGACTCCGCCACAACGGAGCCGGGCCTCAATTGTTAAATAGCACCAACTGCGGAATAGTCGATGTCAGTCACCAACAGCGAGCGAGCCGCATTTGCGCCAAGGTGACGTGAAATGAGAGGGCGCTGACCTTCTGGTCGCGCCCTCGAAATTGAACGTCAGATTGGCGTGAATGCGGCTCGCGCAGCGTCGAACAGTTCCGGCGTTTGGTAAAACGCCGGAACAACAATTACTCGACGGTCACGCTCTTAGCGAGGTTTCGAGGTTGGTCAACGTCGCAACCGCGCAGAATGGCCACCTCGCGGGCGAGCAGCTGCAGCGGAACGCTCGCCGTGATGGGGCTGAACACGTCACGGACGGACGGCACGCGAATGATGCAGTCGGCAATCTTGTTAATTTCCTCGTCGCCCTCAGTAGCAACGACGATCACCTTGGCGCCGCGAGCCTTGCACTCCATGAGGTTCGACACCGTCTTATCGTACGTGGCGCTCTTGGTTGCCACCGCGATAACAGGGAAGCCCGGATCGATCAGCGCGATGGGGCCGTGCTTCATCTCGCCGGCAGCATATGCCTCGGCATGCAGGTAGCTGACCTCCTTGAGCTTGAGTGCGCCCTCATAGGAAATGGCGGCGCCCATACCGCGACCCACGAACAGTGCGGACTGCGCGTCCTTGCACACAAGCGCGGCCTCGTGCACGGCCTCGGTCTGCGTATCTAGGATCCACTGGATCTGCTCGGCCGTATCAGAAAGCTCGCGGAACAGCATGCGCGTCTGCTTGGTGGTCAGACGGTACTTCACCTGCGCCAGCAGCAGGGCCAAAAGCGTGAGGCTCACGACCTGACCGATGAAGCTCTTGGTTGATGCGACGGCGATCTCCTTGTTGGCCTTGGTGTAGATGACGCCATCGCTTTCGCGCGCCACCGGGCTGCCCACCACGTTAGTGATGCCAAAGACCTTGGCGCCCTTGATGCGCGCATCGCGAATGGCGGCAAGGGTATCGGCCGTCTCGCCCGACTGGGACACAGCCACGACAAGCGTCGTCGGCGTGATGATGGGGTTGCGATAGCGGAACTCGCTGGCAGCCTCAACCTCGGTGGGGATGCGAGCCCAACCCTCGATAAGGTTCTTTGCGATGAGGCCGGCGTGATAGCTGGTGCCGCAGGCGATCACGTAGACACGGTCGATGTCGTTGAGCTCCTCGAGCGAAAGGCCCAGCTCATCGATGTCGAGCTCACCGGCAGGGGTCATGCGACCCACCAGCGTGTCGCGCACGACGCGCGGCTGCTCGTGGATCTCCTTGAGCATAAAGTCGGGATAGCCGCCCTTTTCGGCCATGTCCAGATCCCAATCGATGTGGGTGACCTTTGGCTCGATGACATTGCCGGCCTCGTCGGTGTACTCGACGCCCGCAGGCGTAAGCTTGGCAAACTGACCGTCCTCGAGCACCACGACATCGCGGGTGGCGTCAATGAGCGCGATGACGTCGGAGGCAACGTAGGAACCGGTCTCGCCCACGCCGACCACGATCGGGGAGTCCTTGCGGGCAACAGCAATCACGCCAGGCTCGTCGGCGCACACGGCGGCCAAGCCATAGGCGCCTACCACGTGGGTGCAAGCCTCACGCACGGAGGCCATCAGGTCGTGCGTCTCGGCATAGGCCTCTTCGATTAAGTGTGCGAAGACCTCGGTATCGGTCTCGCTCTTAAAGTGATGGCCGCGGCCCTCCAGCTCCTCGCGCAGCTCGGCGAAGTTCTCGATGATGCCATTGTGGACGATGGCGATGCGACCGTCGCAGCTGGTGTGGGGATGAGCGTTAACGACGGAAGGCTTGCCGTGGGTGGCCCAACGGGTGTGACCGATACCGCAGGTTGCGTCACTATCGATATTGGAAAGCTCGCTCTCCAGGCCCGCAACCTTACCCACGCGGCGGATAACGTCGAGGTGCGCCGCGGCGCCCTCGCCCACCTCGAGCGCGACGCCCGAGGAGTCATAGCCGCGATACTCCATGCGCTTAAGGCCTGTGACCAGGATGTTCTTTGCAATATCAGAGCCGGTATAGCCGACAATTCCGCACATAGGATAAATCCCTTCGTTCGCGTGACTGCAAGACGTCCACGCACAGGGGGCGCTGAGACGTATAACGTTCGAGTATTGTACTCACGCAAGCGTAAGCTGATATACCAGAAGTGGTATCTCAACTTAGATACCACCCGATGCACACATGCCCAGCCGGTCCAAACCACCACAATGGGGACAGGCACCTTTGTGGTGGTTTGGACCGGCGCGGCGGCCTATCCCGGCGAAAGATCTCAATCTGTAACATCTGGGCCGCAATAAGCCGGCTTAGTGTTACAGATCGAGACATTACGGTTCGGCCCCAGCACTATGTCTCGATCTGTAACAGGTGGAGGCGGTTTTGCCGTCCAGATGTTACAGATCGAGACAATTGAAGGCCCGGGCGTCTCAAACCACCACAAAGGTGCCTGTCCCCTTCGTGGTGGTCGCGCTGGCAACGGCGTTTCCGCAGATAAAACCTACCAAAATAAACCTGTCCCTAATTGGCAGGTTTTGACACCCCAGGGGCGGGCGATGCTACAATCTGGCTTGTACTTGAAACGCATCAAAGGGGCCGCTATGGCAAAGGTAAAAATCAGCGACGTCGCGCGCGAGGCAGGGGTCTCGCTGGGCACGGTATCCAACGCGCTCAACCACCCCGAAAAGTTGCGCCCCGAAACCCTTAAGCTCATCAACGAGACCATTAATCGCCTTGGCTACCTGCCCAACCAAAGCGCCCGTCAGCTCGCGGGCGGCGCCACCAAGTCCTTTGGCCTGGTCCTCCCCCGTCTCGACCACGGCTTTTCGCTCCAGATTGCCAGCGGTGCCCACAACGAGGCACGCAAGCACGGCTATGACTTGCTCATCGCCAATGCCGATAACGACGACATTCTCGAGGATCATTACCTGCGCTATTTTATGGGCACGCAGATGTCCGGCGTCATGGTTCAGCCCATGGCGTCCCCCGATTGGCACCCCGCCATGACCAAGATTCCCGTCCCCATCGTCCATCTGGACGTCCATTGTTCAGAACCCGGTTACTACGTGGCCGCCGACAACGAGGCACAGGGGCGCATTATCGCCGAGCTCGCCATCGCCCGCGGCGCACACCGCATCGTCGTTGTAGGCCGAGCGGCATTTATGCAGCTCACCCTGCGCGTCCTTGGCATCCACAAGGCACTTGCCCTGCATCCCGATATCAAAATTGAGGTCATCGATGCCGGAGAGTGGAATACCGCAGCCGACGGCTACAGCATCGGTACCCAGATTGCCGAACGCCCTGCTGACGAGCGCCCCGATTTTGTCATCGGCCTGACCGACGTATTGGCCTCGGGCGTTATCTCGGCGCTGACCGACAAAGGCATTTCCGTCCCCGGCCAGATTCTTGTTGCCGGCTGCGATGGCAACCCGCTTGCCTGGAGCGGATCGGTCCCCCTCACCACGGTAGCACCGCCGGGCTACGAGATCGGCCGCAAGGGCGTGCAGCTGCTCATGGAACAAATCGAGGATAAACCTGCCGCCAAGACCAAACGAGTCCGCATCGGCTCCGCCGCGCGCACCGTCACCACGGTCACGGCCACCGAGGACATTAACCGTCAGGAGCTCGTGCGCCCCTTCTTGCTCGAGCGTGTGAGCACCCAAAAGGCCGAGCAGCAACCGACGGGCCCATCCGCGGCCCCTATAACCGACATCAACCTGGGCGCCTACCTGTAACAAAAAACGCCGCAACGGAAACAGCCCCGCTGCGGCGTTTTTGCTGACCCCACGGGCCTTCCCCGTTTAGCCGAACCTGCGGCTACGGATTTTTATGGAATGTAATCCATTTTTCATTAGCTTTTTTGCAAAAATGTATTCAATTCCATTTTTTAGAACAGTGCCTCCGCGCAGGCGCCGCTACCGTCACCGTCCTGCGGGATCGGGCGCGGGGCATGGCGACTCGCGGCAAACGCTAGCGCACAGCCTTGACCGCCGCCGACAGATCGAACAGCGTATCGAGCACGGCCTCGCAGCCATCCACCACGTCCTGCGGCAGCGGCACGATATCGGGGACGGCAAAGACGTGGCAGCCGGCCGTGATGCCCGAGACGCAGCCGTTGCGGGAATCCTCGACCACGGCGCACTCCTCGGGGGCAAAGCCCGCGCGCTCGCAGGCGAGCAGGTACATCTCGGGGTCGGGCTTGCCGTGCACGACGTCCTCGCCGCAGGTCACCGTCTCAAACTTGTCAAAGAGGCCAACCGTCTTAAGGTTGCGCTCGGCGGTAACGTGGCGCGACGACGTCGCAAGGCCCACGTGATAGCCCGCAGCCAGCAGCTCGTCGAGGCACTCGGCGGCACCGTCCTTAAGCTCCAGATCGGTCTTGACCATCTCGTCGCGAATCTCCCTATGGCGACGATAGATTGCCTCAGCGGTTTCGCGGCTGCCGTAATGTCCATCAAGGATCTCCATGACATCGGGCAACGTGCGACCGATAAACTGATGGATCAGCGCATCATCAATCGCGAATCCCAGCTCGGCCGCGCCCGCCTTCCACGCCTTGATACCCAAACGCTCGGTATCGACCAGCGTTCCGTCCATGTCAAAAATAACGGCCTTGATCATATCGGTCCCCCATCGCTTCGCGCTGCTGTACTCCCGCAACTTTACCGCACCTGTAAACTTGTATATAACGTATATAGCATATTGCACTTTCGTTACATAGATAGAAGTCTTATGACAAGCAGTCCAGTAGGATTATAGTTTTCGACCGAGTACATATTGGTAAGGATCAATTCATGCTTTCAGACACCACCGCACCCGCAGAGGGGCTTCAGGACAAACACGCAGCGCTCGAGCAGCTGCTTTTAGCATACGGACGCGTCGCCATCGGCTTTTCCGGTGGCGTCGACAGCAGCTTTTTGGCCGCGGTCTGCGCCCGCATCATGCCCGCCAGCACGCTTCTTGTTCACCTCACCACGCCGCTCATCGGCACGCCCGAGCAGGCTTCGTTTGAGCGGGCGGTTGACGGGCAGGCCGATGAGGGGCCGCATTTTAAGCTCCCCGTGCTCAACCTCTCGGTCGATCAGCTGCAGCTCCCCCAGGTAGCCTGCAACGACGCCAACCGCTGCTACCACTGCAAGCGCGCCGGCTTTACCGCCATCATCAACCACGCCAAGTCGCTGGGCTTTCCCACCGTCATCGACGGCAGCAACGCAAGCGACCGCGGCGACTACCGCCCCGGCATGCGCGCCGCCCAGGAGCTCGGCGTGCGCTCGCCGCTTATGGAGGTCGGCTTTACCAAGGACGAGGAGCGCGAGCTGCTACGCGCCTGGGGCTATCCCGTCTGGAACCTGCCGGCAGGAGCCTGCCTGGCCACGCGAGTCCCCACGGGCGAGGAGCTCACGCGCGAGAAGGTCGATGTAATCCGCACCTGTGAGGACTACCTGCACGACCTTGGCCTGGACCAGGTCCGCGCACGCCTCGTCGGCGGCTGCATGCATATCGAGGCCGCGCCGGCAGACGTCGCCAAGATCGCCGCCCTCGGCAGCACCGCGGTCAACGACGAGGGCAAGGCCCCGCTTCCCGCCGCCATCGAATCTGCCCTGCGCAACCTAGGCTGCGGCCATATCTCCCCCGAGGTCACCCCCTACATCCACGGCAACATGAACCAGTAACCTACCAAAAAGGGACAGGCTTATTTTGGCAGGTTTTATCTGGGGAAATATCGCGGGGCAACCGTCTCTCTAGCATCCATCTATCTTTGAGAGACACTAGAGAGGCGACTCAGCCACATCTACCTCTTCCGATAGCGGCGGTTGCGGCTCGTCGATGAACCCATTACTTCAATGAGTCCTTTATCCGCCATTTTTGGCAGATGGTAACGGACGGACGAAAACTGGCATTCCGTCTCTCTAACCGAGCTTCCCATTAGAGAGACATTTAGAGAGACGAGCGTAATCTCTCTAACCATGGGCGCCGCTCATTAAAGCGTACACATCCCAACCGCACCCTAAGTTGCGGTGAAACGGCTCCCGTTTTACCTACCAAAAAGGGACAGGTTTATTTTGGCAGGTTTTATCTGGGAAAACGGTCTGCGGCGTCTCCTGCTAGACTAGTAGATTCCCAACCGTCCATCCAGGAGCCCCCATGTTGCGCAAGTCCGCCTACAAGCAAGCACTTTCCATCGGCACCGCCGTGGTGCTGGGGTTTGCGCTGTTTACGGGATCGCTCGATGGGGCGCCCAAGTTGCTGTCGCCGCAAAGTGATGAGCAGGCGGCGGCTCTGGCCGAAAAGCAAAACGAGAGTCCCAGCCGTACCGACGACGAAGCGGACTTGGTCGCCCGGCTCGAATCGGGAACAGCGAGCTCCGAGGACTCCGGCAATGGCTCCGATTCCGTCGCAACCGACACCGGCGACGACGCTTCCACAGACAGCGCCGCCGCCCCCATCGACGAGGTGGAAAACCCCGACCTCAACCGCGCCCGTGGTGTTTATCTCAGCAGCATTCCCGACTACGCCGGCAACCCCTACGTTGCCCTTCGCGCCGACAGCACGCACCCGCTCGGCACGCCGTCATTCACACTCGATGAATACGATCGTGCCACCGAAGAGGGCTGCTTTAAGAAATTCTCCAAGCTCGACAGCCTGGGCCGCACTCGCAAGGCGCTCGCCTGCGTGGGCCCCGAATCGCTCGGTCAGGGCAAGCGCGGCGATATCTCGCGTATCCATCCTGCCGGTTGGCACCAGCAGCGCTACGACTTTATTCCAGGCCAGAGCCTCTACAACCGCTGCCACCTCATCGCCTGGTCACTCTGCGGCGAAAACGCCAACCGCAAGAATCTCCTCACCGGCACGCGCTATCTCAACGAGACGGGCATGCTGCCGTTTGAAGAGCAGATCCTCGACTACGTCCGCGACACGGGCAACCACGTGCTCTATCGCGTCACGCCTATGTACAACGAGGAGGAGCTCGTCTGTCGTGGCATTCGTCTGGAAGCACAATCGATCGAGGACCACGGCAAGACCCTGTGCTTCCACGTGTACTGCTACAACCTGCAGCCGCACGTGCAGATCGACTACGCCACCGGCCGCAACCAGGCACCCGGAGACTAGTACCGACCGCGCCGCCCGTAACCCAAAAATGATCCGTTTTCCTCCGTCCCCAAGGGATCAAATAAGGCCGCCCCGGTTACCCAGGGCGGCCTTTTCGTCAGCACCTACATTGCAGACAAAGCCACACGTTACTTAGCTCGGCCCTCCTCATAGCGCTCGACCAGCTTGGCCTGAACGTCATAAGGCACCTGCTCATAGCCTGCAGGCTTCATGGTAAAGTCGCCCGTGCCGCGCGTGATAGAGCGCAGGCGCGTCGAGTAATCCGTTAGCTCGGCCAGCGGCGCCTGGGCAATGACCACGGTATCGCCGCGTTCGTCGGTCTCCATGCCCGTCACGCGACCGCGCGAGGCCGAGATGTCGCCCATCACGGCGCCGGCGTAGCTCTCGGGGATAGTCACCGTGATTTCCTCGATGGGCTCCAGCACCACCGGGTCGGCATCGGCGCACGCCTTGCGCAGGCCGATGCGGGCCGCCGCGCGGAACGCCATCTCGTTGGAGTCGACGCTGTGATACGAGCCATCGTACACAGCCACGCGAATGCCCGTGAGCGGGTAGCCGGCGATGATGCCGTCCTTCATAGTCTCCTGGACGCCCTTGTCCACGGCAGGGATCAGCGAACGCGGAATGCGGCCGCCCACGACCTCGTCAACAAACTCATAGCCGTCGCTCGTGCCGTCGGGCCCAATGAGCGGCTCCACGCGCAGCCAGCAGTCGCCGTACTGACCGGCGCCGCCGGTCTGCTTCTTGTGGCGACCCTGGGCGCTTGCCGTGCGGCGGATGGTCTCGCGATACGGAATGCGGATCGGCACGCTCTTTGCCACAACCTTGGTACGGTCCTCCAAACGGTTGAGCAGCACCGAAACCTGCGCCTCGCCCACCGCCGAGATGATGGTCTGCCCGGTCTCCTCGTCGCGGTCGATACTCATGGTCGGATCGGCCTTGCAGGCCTTCTCGATAAACGTGTAGAGCTTCTCTTCGTCGCCGCGATTCTCGGCCTCAATGGCGATGCGGTACTGCGAGTTGGGGAACTTAAACGCCGCAGCCTCGACCTTACCGGTAATCGAGAGCGTATCGCCCGTCTCGGCAGCCAGCTTGGGCGCCACGATGATATCGCCGGCATAGGCGTGACCGACCTCGGTCATGTCGCGGCCGCACATCACATACAGGTGAGCCAGACGCTCGCCCTTGCGCGTGCGTGCATTGACCAGCTCAAGGCCCGGTTCAAGCGTACCCGTCAGCACCTTGATAAAGCTGATGCGCCCCTGTTGCGGATCGGCCAGGGTCTTAAACACAAATGCCACCGGACGGTCATCGTCACTCGAGATCTTGAGCGAGTCGCCGTCGATAAGCGGCATCTCGCCGTAGTCGGTCGGCGCCGGGAAGTACGTGGCGATGTCGTCCATCAGCGAGTTGACGCCCTGCTCCTTAATGCAATCGCCCGCAAAGACCGGCACAAAAATGCGCTCGGCAATCGCCTTCGACAGCAGGCCCTCGAGCTCTTCCTGCGTCAGCGTCTCCTCGCCTTCCAGGTATTTCATCATCAGTTCGTCGTCGGCCTCGGCCACCAACTCGCACAGATGGTCATGGGCCTCCTCGGCCTGGGCACGATACTCCTCGGGGATCTCCGACTCAACGGCTTCGGCGCCGTTGCAATGGCGCGCCTTCATGCGCACCAGGTCGATGATACCGTCAAAGTCCTCGCCCTCGCCCCAGCCCAGGGTCACGGCACCCAAGCGTGTACCAAAGCGCTCCTGCAGCAGTTCCATAGTGGACGCAAAGCTGGCCTCGGGACGCGACAGACGGTTTACGAACACCGCGCGCGCCAGGCGCAGGTCCTCGGCGGCATACCAGAGCTTAACCGTCGTAGGCTGCGGGCCGGCCTCGGCGTCGACAACAAACAGAGCCGTCTCGCAGACGCTCATCGCGGCATAGGCGTCGCCGATAAAATCGGGATAGCACGGGGCATCGAGCACGTTGATGCGCGCGCCCTTCCAGTCGATCGGCGCAATGGTCGTCGAGATGGAAAATGCACGCTTGACCTCTTCGGGGTCATAGTCGAGCGTGGGCTTGGTGCCGTCGTGGCCGCCCAGGCGGGCGGTCTTGCCGGAAAGGTGGAGCATGGCCTCGGCGAGTGAAGTCTTGCCCACCCCGCCTTGGCCTACGAGCACCACGTTCCTTACGTTACCGGTCTTGGGAGCACCCATGATGACCTCCTTGCAGGGCCGCGCGCAATGCGCGACGCCAACGGGGAGAGTTCGCGGTCGGTGCCGTCCTGGGAGCAGCATGGTCGGCAGCCGAGCCGACTCACCCTCCAAATGTCCTATGCCACCACCCTACCCTCACGGGCGGCTGTCCATGCATACCTTTCGGCGCACGTAGGAATACAGGCGGCGAGAGGAAGAGACAAGCTTGTGAGTCGATTATTGAACCCCGTCGACGCAAACAAAAAGCCGCCACAGACCGTAAGACCTGCGGCGGCTTCGCCTCAATTAATAGTTGAGTAAATACCTGAGCCTATCCCTCGATACGGCTCAAGAACTCACGCGTGCGCTGCTCGCGCGGATGGTCGATGACCTGCTCGGCAGGTCCCTCCTCGACAATACGACCGCCGTCCATAAAGACCACGCGGTCGGCAACGTCGCGGGCAAACTGCATCGCGTGTGTCACGATCACCATCGTCATATTCTGCGCAGCGAGGTCCTTAATGACGCGCAGCACCTCGGCCGTTAGCTCGGGATCGAGCGCCGAGGTCGGCTCGTCAAAGAACAAGATTTCCGGGTCGAGCGCCAAGGCGCGGGCAATACTCACGCGCTGCTGCTGACCGCCCGAAAGCTCGCAGGGCACCTTGTTCTCGTTACCCGTAAGCCCCATCTGTGCAATAAGCTCGTGTGCGCGGGCCTCCGCCTGCTCGCGCGGGCGCTTAAGCACGCGGATCGGTGCATCGGTGATGTTTTTCATCACGGTATAGTGCGGGAACAGATTGTAGTTCTGAAACACCAGACCAAACCGCGAGCGCGCCTGTTTAGGTACATCGCCCTTTGCGTACACCGCGCCCGAACCCGCATCCGTCGCGACGGCAAGGTCGCCAAACGAGAGCGAGCCACCATCGAGCGTCTCGAGCAGCGTGGCACAGCGCAGCAGCGTGGACTTACCGCCGCCCGAAGGCCCGATAATTGCCACGACCTCGCCACGCTTTACCTCGAGCGAGATATCCTTGAGCACCTCATTGCCGCCAAACGCCTTGCGTGCGTTCGCTATATTCATTACCGTTCCGGACACGGGAACCTCCATGTGTTTGAAAAGCACGACGGAACAGGCTAGTCGTGGTAGTAGTCAAGTCGCTTTTCGGCAGCGCCCAGCAGCATCTCGACCACAAAGTTAAAGACCCAGTAGATCAGCGCCGCGATCGCAAACGGCACCATGCTCACCTGCGAGGCGACCAGCGCCTTGGCCGTCGAGAACATCTCGCCCACGCCGATGGCGAACGCCAGCGACGTGTCCTTGACCAGTGTGATGATCTCGTTGCCCATCGCCGGCAAAATGCGCTTGGCGACCTGCGGCATCACGATATACAGAAACGTCTGCATGCGCGAGTAGCCCAGCACCTCGGCAGCCTCGTATTGACCGCGCGGAATGGACTGCAGGCCCGAGCGATAGATCTCGGCAAAGTAGCCGGCGTAGTTGATGATGAATGCCACAACGCACGCCGTCCACTTGGAATCGGGCGTGAGCGAAATGCCAAACACGTAGTACGGGGCAAAGTAGATGGCAAACATCTGCAGCATGAGCGGCGTGCCACGCATGACCGAAATGTAGATGCGCGCAATCCAGCGAAGCGGCGCGATCTTACTCATACGCATAAACGCCACGGGGATTCCCAACGGAATCGATCCGAGCAGCGTCAGCACAAACAGCTGCAAACTGACCAAGAAGCCCTGGCCAAGCATCTGCATCATGACCTGAATAGACATTATTTCAAAACCCAGTTGTCGAAGGAAAGACCGTAATCTGCATATTTATCGCACAGGTCCTTGACCGTGCCGTCCTCATAGAGCGCCTTGAGCGACTCGGTCACGGCATCGGCGGACTTGGTGTCGCCCTTCTTAAAGCCAACGGCGTAGTGCTCGCTGGACAACGGCTTGTCGAGCTGCGTATAGGCATCAGGCTTGGCGGCAAGCTGATACTGAGCGATCGAGAGGTCACAGACAACGGCATCGACTGCACCACTCTCGAGCTGCATAAACGCCGTGTTGTACTCACCGATGGTATCGAGCGTGGCAAACGTCGCGGCCAGATCCTTCTGGTCGCCCTCGAGCACGTCCTGTGCGGCGGAATCAGTCTGGGTAATCACGGTCTTGCCGGCAAGATCGTCCCAGCTCTTGATACCCGCGTCCTTCTTGACCACGAGCACCTGCTCGTTGAGCATGTAAGACTCGGAGAACGTGTAGTCGCCCTCGCGGCCCTCCATGGTAAAGCCGTTCCAGATGCAGTTGATGGCACCCGAGTTGAGCAGCGTGTCCTTGGCATCCCAGTCGATAGCCTCGTATTTGACCTCCCAGCCTTGCTTATCGGCAACGGCCTTGGCAAGGTCGAGGTCAAAGCCGGTGTACTTGCCATCGTCGCCCACAAAGCCGTACGGAGGATAGGACTTATCAAAGCCCACCACGAGCTTCTTGGACTCCGCGGCGCCCTTCGTATCCTTGGCCGCGGCAGAGCCAGCAGCGGAGCCCTTGCCGGCACCACCGCCGCAGCCGACAAGACCAAGGCCAAGCACCGTGGCAAACGAGCCGGCTAGACCAACAAACTGACGACGAGACATATCGGTATTCATGGTATTCCCCCTTGGTGGCACTTTAGTTAAGTAAAGTGAGTCATGTAACGTTCAGAATCATACACTTTAGCGTGATAGAGCACAAGGCGAATTTGCCCGCCGCGTGAGGGGTGTGGGGGTTAAGTTTCCTGCTCTACAGTCCTGCTCACGACGGAGGCCACATTAAGTGGCCTCCTGTTCGTGCGGAACTCGCGATAAACTTAACCCCCACACCCCTCACGCGGCGGGCAACCGTCGTTGGGCTTATCACTGACACGAATAAACCGCTTGCATATCGTCTGCTGGCTTGGCACGGTACAATACTTGCAGCTTTAATTCATGAATTAGTGGAGTTATTGATGGCAGAATCTCGTGCGGAGCGTAGGGCTCGTCGTGCTTTGGTGGAAGCGGCTGAGGGGTCAAAAGAGGAGAAATCCTCTACGAAATCCAAGTCTTCTAAAGCTGCAAAAAGCAAGTCGGCTAAGGGCAAGACTAAGGCCAAGCGTCCCGGCTCTCGTCGGAGCGAGGACAAGGCATCTCAGACTCGCACCAAGCGCCCACATAAAGATTCGGTTTCGCCTGCGCGAAAGGCCGTGGATCCCAAGTCGCCCTGTTCCATCATGCGGGCTTGTGGTGGGTGCACGGCACTCAATCGTCCTTATAAGAAGCAGTTGGCGGGCAAGCAGGCTGCTATGGAAGAGCTGTTTGCTGAGCTCTGCGAGCGCGAGGGTATTGCCGTTGATCCCATTCGCGGTATGGGTGTTACCCTGGGCGACCCGGGTAAATATCCTGCGCCGCGTGGCTTTCGTCATAAGGCTGCCACTCCCTTTGCTCCCGGTAAGGAGGGCGCTGTCCGTTGCGGTTTCTTTGAGCGTGGCACGCACAAGATCGTTGCCGTACCCGAGTGTCCTGTCGAGGCGCCAGGTGCCCGTCAGATTCTCAACGGCATCGCGCGCGAAGCTGAGCGGCTGCATATTCCCGCCTTTAATGAGGACAAGCATCTTGGTTTGCTTCGCTATGCCGTCGTCCGCTGCGGCTGGCGTACCGACCAGGTCATGGTTACGCTCGTGACCGCCCAGCGTGACTTACCGCATGCACAGGAGTTCTTTGAGGCCGTCGCGGCACTCGATCCGCATATCGTCACCGTTGCCCAAAATATCAATGGCCGTCCCGGTAACGCCATCTTGGGTGAGGAGACTCGTATCGTCTCTGGCGCCGAGTGCATGCGCGACCAGCTGCTCGGCTGCGAGTTCGACATCTCCCCCACCGCGTTCTACCAGACCAACCCGCAGCAGACCGAACTGCTCTACCGGCTCGCCATCGAAGGCATGGACCTGCGCCAGGGCGATGTGCTTATGGATGCCTACTGCGGCAGCGGCACCATCGGTCTGTGCGCCGCGAAGGATGCCCAGGACAGGGGCGTCGGCATTATGCTGCTCGGCGTGGAGCGCAACCCGGCGGGCATTGCCGACGCACGTCGCAATGCCGAGCTCAACGGCCTTACCCGCAGCGCCTGGTTTATGGCCGACGATGCCACCGACTACATCCTCGATGCCGCCGACAACAACGAACGCGTCGACGTCCTTTCCATCGACCCGCCGCGCGCCGGCTCCACCCCCGAGTTCCTCGAAGCCGCCTGCGCACTCAAGCCGCGCCGCATCACCTATATCAGCTGCAACCCCGTGACCCAAGAGCGTGACCTGCACCAGCTCCTCGACGGAGGCTATCGCCTGCTCAAGATCACGCCGGTCGACATGTTCCCCCATACCGACCACACCGAAACCGTAGCGATCCTCGAGCGCCGCTAACCCACCCCAGTAGATTTTTGGGACATGCCTTAAAATCTACCGGCCCAACGAGAGGGGGCGGCCCGTCTGGACCGCCCCCTCTCGTTGGGCAGATGAGCCCGTTACATGCTCTTGCGCAGGTCACACACGCCGGCTGCCGCCATCTCGCGCAGCAGCGTCTCGCGATCGCGCGTCACGATCAGGTCCAGCGGGAAGTGAATCTCATCGAGCATCTTGCGCGCCTGGTCGAGCTTGCCAATTGCCATACCAATGTGCGCGTCGGTCGAGACGCCAATCCCCACGCCCAGTTCGGCGCAGCGCTCGGCAATCTTGCGGCAAGCGCCCCAATGCTCGGCATCGGTACCATGCTCAAGACTATGGTTGTTGATCTCGATGATCTTGTGCTTGGCCTTAGCCGCCAACAGCACCTCGTCGATATCGAACGGCACGCCCGAGCGACCCGTGTGGCCCAGCATGAACACCTTGGGGTGTTCCAAGGCGTTGATATACATCTCGGTCGCCTGGGCCAGCGTCGCGCCCTCAGCAATCTGCGGATTATGCACGCTTGCAACCAAATAATCCAAATTACGCGTAACCAAATCGAACAGTGAATGCTGACGGCTGTACGAATCGCCGGCGATATCGAGCGTGACAGGAGTGTCCTCGCCAAACAGGCTTCCGTCCAGCGAAACGATATCGGCCTCGGCACCACGCAGCACCAGCACGCCGCTCCAAATGCGCGGCCAGATATCCTGGTTGATAAAGAACTGGTAACTGCGCAGGTCATTGGGGCAAGCCGTAACCATAGAGCTCAGATGGTCGGCAGATCCGAGTACCTGCAGACCACGCTCTGCCGCCCAGTACACATTCTCCTCAATGGTCGAATATGCATGCGCAGAGAACATCGTATGGGTATGAATGTCACAAGAAAGCAGGTAGGGCATCAGGTCTCCTTATCTGGCACGGCCGTCGCTTATATTCATTGTACGCATAGCCTTCGATAGTCGTAAAACCACTCCATCCCAAAGACACAACGTCCATGACAACGGGGTCCGGCTTAACACCAAACCCCGTTTCACGTAAAACATTGTAGGCAGAGCGCTTTACTTTTAACGATACTCGTCCGCCAACTGTTTCCAAGCGGGTAGCGAATTGACAATCGTTTCGTAGCTCACGCAATAGCCCAGGCGGAACCAACCCGGCATACCAAAGCTGTCCGAGGGAACCGCAAGCAACTCATACTTCTTTGCGCGCTCGCAAAACGCATTCGCATCGGGCTCCAACGCTTTCACCCATAGGTAGAACGCGCCATCCGGCTCAACATAGGTGTAGCCGTACTCCGCTAGTGCGTCGGTAAGCGCGGTGCGGTTGCGTGCATAGGCCTCAACGTCACTCGGCTCATCGATGCAGTCGATAATTACGCGCTGAAAGAGCGCCGGCGCGCACACGAAGCCCAGCGTACGGGCGGCACCGGCAACGGCGGGCATTAGACGCGCCGCCTGCGGGTTGGTGTTGGGAACCAAAATCCAGCCCACGCGCTCGCCCGGCAGCGACAGCGACTTGGAATACGAGTAGCAGACGATGGTGTGCTCGTAGATCGAGGGCACCCAAGGCACCTCGGCACCGTACACGATCTCGCGGTACGGCTCATCCGAGATGAGCATAATCGGGTTCTCGGGATCGCGCTGAGCGTTGGCCTCGCGCAGAACATTGGCCAGTCGCGTCAGCGTGTTGCGCGTATATACGGCACCGGTCGGGTTGTTGGGCGAGTCGATAATGACGGCTGCCGTCTTGTCGGTGATCGCCTTGAACACGTTGTCCACGCTCAGCAGGAACGTGTCTTCATCGGCGAGCGTCTCAACACACGTGCAGCCGGCCTTCTCAATCCACACGCGATACTCCGGAAAGTATGGGGCGATAACAATAACCTCGTCGCCCGGGTTCGTAACGGCGTTGAGCGTGCAGGTGAGCGAAGCCGCGGCACCCACCGTCATAAAGACGTCCTTACCCTCATAGTTCGTTCCAAAGCGGCGGTTGAGCGATTCGGCGACGGCTGCTCGACATTGCGGCAGGCCCGGAGCGGGGGTGTAGCCGTGCAACTGGTCGCTCGGCAGCCCCAAGGCCTTCTTAATGGACTCCGCCACGGCAGCTGGCGCCGGAACACTCGGGTTGCCCAGCGAAAAATCGAATACGTTCTCCGCACCGATCTGCGCCTTGCGCTCAAGACCATAGCTAAAGATCTCGCGGATGATGGAGCTTTCCGCACCGCGAGCATACATAGTTTCGTTGATCATCTGTTCCCCTTTCGCATAGGCGCTATTGTACGCTTTAGCCAACTAGAGCGCCACAATGTTGATTGGGGACAGACTTAAATGCGTGAAAACGCTCATTTAAGTCTGTCCCCAATCAACATATCGCTCAAAAGAAAAAGCCTCCACAGGTTTCCCCGCAGAGGCTTTCGCTACAAGAACTATTTGTCGGCGTCGGTGTTGCCGTCAGCGTTGACAGCATTGCCATCACCGGCATCATCGGATGCGGCTTCGGCATCCTCCTGCATGGCCGCCTGCGCAAAGGCCGCAGCATCAGCCGCCAGCTCCTCCTCGCTCATGCGAGGCGAGCACTTCTTGGTCGGCATGCCGGCCGCCTTGGCGTTGCGCTCCTCCTTGGCCGCCAGGATATCGCCCTCGCGCTCAAGGTAAGCATCCCACTCGTTGTCGAGCAGGGCGTTCACGGCGTCGCCTTCGACGGTCTCGCGCTCAAGCAGCACCTTCGCCATCAGATCGAGCTGATCGCGACGGGCATCCAAAATCTCGACCGCACGGCGATGGGCTTCGCGCATGATGCGCTGAACCTCGATATCGATGCGGCGCGCCGTCTCCTCGGAATAATCCTGGTGATCGGCGTAATCGCGGCCCAGGAACACCTGATGCTGCGCCTCGCCAAACACCTGCGTGCCCAGTTCCTCGCTCATGCCCAGACGCGTGACCATCTCGCGCGCCATCTTGGTCGCGCGCTCCAGGTCGTTGCTCGCGCCCGACGTGATGTCGTCGCACATGAGCTCCTCAGCAACGCGACCGCCCAATAACACGGCAAGCTCATCGAGCATCTCGTTCTTGGTCTTGAGGAAGTGATCCTCCTGCGGAAGCTGCAGTGTGTAGCCCAGAGCCTGGCCACGGCTGACAATCGAAATCTTGTGAACCGGATCGGAGTGCTCCAGGATATGACCCACCAGGGCATGACCGCTCTCGTGGTAGGCAATCGTGGTGCGCTCGGCTTCGGTCATCACGCGACCCTTGCGCTGCGGTCCGGCAATCACGCGCTCCATCGACTCCTCGACCTCGTCCATCGAGATCACGGAACGATGGCGGCGAGCGGCCAGCAGCGCAGACTCGTTGAGCAGGTTCGCCAAATCGGCACCAGTAAAGCCAACGGTCATCTGGGCGAGCTTCTCAAACTTAACGTCCTCGTCCATCGGCTTGTTCTCAGCATGCACGCGCAAGATCTGCTCGCGGCCCTTCACGTCCGGACGGTCGACCGTAACCTGACGGTCAAAACGACCGGGGCGCAGCAATGCCGGGTCCAGAATATCGGGGCGGTTGGTCGCGGCGATCAGGATGACCGACTCGCTTTCCTCAAAACCGTCCATCTCGACCAGCAGCTGGTTGAGCGTCTGCTCGCGCTCGTCGTGACCGCCGCCCAGACCGGCTCCGCGCTGACGTCCCACGGCATCGATCTCGTCAATAAAGATGATCGACGGAGCCTGAGACTTGGCCTCCTTAAAGAGGTCACGCACACGGCTGGCGCCGACACCCACGAACATCTCGACAAAGTCGGAACCCGAGATGCTAAAGAACGGCACGCCCGCCTCGCCGGCAACGGCCTTGGCCAGCAACGTTTTACCGGTGCCCGGAGGGCCCACCAGCAACACGCCACGCGGGATCTTGGCGCCCAGCTTGCGATAGCGATCCGGATCGCTTAAAAAGTCACGGATCTCCTCGACTGCCTCGTCCACGCCGGCAACGTCCTCGAACTTGACCTTGGGACGCGTAGCCTCGTTGGTCTTGGCATTGGTCTTGCCAAACTGCATGTTCCTATTATTGGCGCCCATCATCTGGCGCATAAAGTAGAACATGATGGCGATCAGGGCAATCGTCGGCAGCACACTCATCGCCAAGTCGCCCCAAAAATCGGGGTCGTTGGTGTTGACGATGTACTTGGTGTCGGGGTGCTCCGCCATAAGCTCGGCAAGCGAATCGGAGCCGACATAGGTCGAGGAGAAGCTCTTGAGCTCGCTCGTATCACCCTTGTCCTTTTTCGTCTTCCAGTAATGACCCGCCACGCTTCCGTCTTGAACCGTATAGGTCAAATCTTCAACGCGATCCTGCTTAATGGCGCTCACCATCTCGCTCGTCGCAAGCTTAACGGTATTGCTGGAATTGGCAAAGCCGGAGCCCATGTTAAAGAAGGCGTAGCCCAGAAGCGCGCAAGCCAAAATAAAATACAGCCAGCCCGTACGCGCGGGCTTCTTGCCTCCGGGCATCCCCGGGATCTTAGGCTCCCGGGGAGTCTGGGAATTGTTATCGTTACGGTCGTCGGGCATCTTACGAATAAACCTCCGGTTTCAAAATGCCCAGATACGGAAGGTTACGATAGCGCTCGGCATAGTCGAGGCCGTAGCCCACCACAAAGGCATCGGGGCAATGGGTTCCAACATACTTGGGCGTGACGGCCGAGGTACGGTCCTCAACGTCCTTCCACAGGAAGGCGGCAACCTCCAGCGAGGCGGGCTTGCGGCTCTCGAGGTTCTTCATCAGATACTTGAGCGTCAGGCCCGAGTCCAGAATGTCCTCAACGATCAGCACGTCGCGACCGCGGATGTCGATATCCAGGTCCTTAATGATACGCACGATGCCCGAGGACTTCACACCGTCGCCATAGCTCGAAACAGCCATGAAATCGATGTTGGTCGGCAGCTCGATCTTGCGCATCAGGTCGCCCATAAAGACCACGGCGCCGCGCAGGACCGCAATCAGCACCAGATCCTTACCCGCGTAGTCGCGAGTAATCTGCTCGCCTAGGCGAGAGACGATACCGTCGATATCCTCCTGCGTAAACAGAACCTTCTCGATATCCGGATGTTGAGAAGCCATGACAACCCTTTCTTGTGCTTATCGCCCACGCACCGCCGCATGGACGCGAACTACACATTCTAGCAGCGCACGGGGTATATTTACCAGCACGTGCGCCATCAGCGCGGGAATACCGTCAACGTCGCACAGAATAGCTGGCGCGAAGCGCTATTCCGCATCGACCACACGAAGCAGATATGCCACGCGCGTTGCGGCCGTGCATTTAAAACGCTCGTCCGCGCGAACGCCCGCGACCCATACTACGGCACCTCCCGGAGCCGTTCTTACCACGGGTACGCCAGAGCGGTCTGAAACAGGAATGCGCGCCTCGTTTAACAGGTCTGACACTTTCTTGCTTCGGCCGTTCATCCCCAACGGGCACATCACGTCTCCCGGCACAGGGCTATCCACCCACAGGCGCGCCGATCGTGCCTCGGTGGGAATCTCCCCGCGCGAGCCGGCTAACATCCGCTCGCTATCGCGGTCGGCAAACCCCAGGGCCGCCGCATCCACCAAGGCCGCAACCTTTCCGGCAGCAGCAAGCTCGCGGGCACGGTGCACGATATCGCACCCCGGCTCCACAGCCATCGGCTCCGCTGTCAGCATATGCCCCGCCCCCAGCGGCAGACGACCGGGAACGGAGATCCAATCGGCCACTAAACCCTCGCGCGCCGCCGGGGCCTTGAACGCCAGCGTGCCAAACTCCACACGGGCATCAATTCCCGCAGGAAGCGTAACCGAGCCCGAGCCCGCAGCGACGCAGGCGAGCACGCGCTCCACGTGCCGCATCTCCGGTCGCGCGTCGGGATCGATGCGCTTAATCGCCAATCGCACGATACGCCGTGCAATCACAACCTCAGCGGCGGCAAGACGGCGCGCATCGAGCACAAGTGCGCCCGCCGCTTCCTTGCGCAGGCAGCTTCGAAACGCCTGTGCCGAAAGCTGGGAAAGAAAGGCGTCTTCGTCGCCCAGAATTTCGCAAGCGGCGCCAATCGTCTTACAGACGCTCGCGTTGCGCTGTGCCACCACCGGCATCACCCGATGGCGTACATAGTTGCGCAGGTACGAAACGTCCTCGTTGCTTTCATCTTCCCGCCATGGCTGACCGTGCACCTGCAGATAGCTCACGAGTTCATCGTGCGTGAGGTCGAGCAAGGGGCGAACCACAATGTTCCGACGGCGCGGAATGCTCGATAGACCCGCGGGACCCGACCCTTTAATGGCATTCATCAAAAATGTTTCCGCGCGGTCCGACGAAGTATGCGCGGTACAGATACGAGCCGCCGTCCGCGGTGCGCCCGATTCGGCACAAAGTTCGCGAACGTATCTCCGTGCCGCGGCATAGCGCACCTCGCGAGCCGCAGCCTCGATATTGCCCGATTCGTCATCAAAATAGGCATGCTCAACACACAGCGGCAAACCGTATTGTGCGCACAGGTCACGTACAAAGGCCTCGTCGCCATCGGATGCCTCCCCGCGCAGATGATGGTTTACATGCAGCACGTGCAATCGCTCGCGCGCAATGGGAGCGACGCCGCGCCCGTCCTGGATATCCAGCTTTGATGTGCAAGCCATAAGGAGCAGCGCCGTCGAGTCCGCACCGCCTGATACCATAAGCACTACGGGGGCAGCGGCCTGCCGCGTTGCCAGGGCGCTCTTATCCGTCCTCGGCGCGGCATGATGTCCATAGTGCTGAGATACCGTTGGCATTCGCTTCCTCCTCTATTCGTCCGCACTCATTGTATCCTTTGGAATCTTATGTCTCGCCTGCACCTTCATATCCTCGGCAGCGGCTCAAAAGGCAACTGCGCACTCGTCGAGGGACCTCAGGGGCTCATCATGATCGACAACGGCCTGTCCCGCCGCGAGACACTTAAACGCATGGCGGAGCTTGGCCTCTCGGCAGACGACGTCGCCGCTCTTGTAATCACCCATGAGCATGGTGACCATATCAAGGGGCTCGATGTATGGTGCAAGCACTGGCATGGTCCCCTCTTTGCCAGCAGGGACACCCTTTCATGCAAAGAAAACCTCACGCGGCTGCCCGTAGAGGAATTTGACCCCGGCGACACGCTCCCCATTGCCGGCATCCACGTGCAAACCTACTCAACATCGCACGATGTCATCAATCCTGTCGGCTATCGATTTAATGCTCTCGATGATTCCATTGGGTTTGCCACCGACACCGGAGAGTTATCGAGCAAGGCCATAGGCATCCTCAAAGACTGTCGAGTTCTCGCGCTCGAAAGTAACCACGATGTAACTATGTTGCGCGAAGGAGCGTACCCCCGCTTTCTTCAGGAGCGCATCCTGGCCACAAAGGGGCACCTCTCCAACAACCAGGCCGCCGAAGCCGCGCGCGAACTTGTTACCGATCGCACCGAACAACTCATCGCCGTGCACATCAGCCAGGACAATAATCGTCCAAGCCTTACCGTCAAAAGCTATGCCAACGCGCTTGATGCAAGTCTCGATGATGAACTCGGCAGTTCTGCCACCCGTCTTCAAGGGCCACGGAAGCTCTCGATACGCCCTGCAAGCCAGTATCAACCGACAACCATTCAATAGCCCCTCAAGACAATCAGAACCACCCTTAAAAAGGGTGGTTTGCTCTTAGGGTATAACCCACGGGCC
>UQKM01000013.1 GCA_900541685.1 uncultured Collinsella sp. | reverse complement strand
GACGGAAAGCACATTAAGTGCTTTCCTTTGCGTGCGGAACTCGCGACAAACTTAAACGGCGGGCCGCCCGGGCCGGAAATCCGACGTGCTCGTCGGGGCAACGTTACCCGCCAAAAAGGGACAGGTTTATTTTGGTCGGTTTTATCTGGGGAAACGTCGCGCTCCAACGGTGATCTGCTCTCACCTGTCGCATGGAAATCGGCGGCGCTTTCGGAAGTATGCGGCAAATTCTGGACCCGCCGAGCGCACCGGGGTTTTGCGATAATAAACCCGCAGGTAGAGCGCTTGAGCATATACGGTGTGGTCGACCCATCAAGATTTTGCCGCATACTTCAGGAATGCAGGCGAATATCGTGCGGTCTAACCGCCCATTTACCGCAAAGAAGGCCGCTTCCCCTAGTAGAAAGCGGCCCCAAATCTTACGAATAGACGATGGTAAAGGGTTCCGACGTTTCGGCGCCCCCTGTTGAAGTGCAGCGTGTGCCTTCGAGCGTTACTGAAACCACTTGGTCGACATCAATCAACTTCGTTGGCACCCAAATGTTCTCTCCGCTATTGCGTCCCATCGAAACATAGAAATTGTACGCCCCTGCGTCGTCATCTTCGATAATCTGCTCTGACCCATCCTTGTAGGTGACGGTCAGTTTATGATCAACTGCTTCATAGCCCAGATCATCGATGTGCGTCTGGATGGAAAACGGACTGATCTCGAGAGGCGAGTCATCGGAGCGGAGTTCTTTTGTATCGACGTGCGCTCCGACGTTAAACTCTGGCGTCGATACCTCGATCACCTTCGCATCCTCACCTTTGCCCTCCGTCCAACTGATATTCCAGGTGACCGCATGTCGTAAATCTCGATCGCGATTCCAAGATGCAAAGTACATCGTGCCGTTAATGACCGTGTCGCTTGATGTGTCTTTATCAATGGTGCAGCGTGTATCAGCCCATTCCTCGCCGAAGTTCATGCTGGGTGTACTGACGCCCCCTTCTTCTTCACCATAGAGAACAAGTTCGCCAAGCTCTGCCGCCGGCTTGTAGTAGTTAACGCCATTCGGATTGGACAATGTAAACGTCACAGCACCGCAACCGTTCTCGTCGATTGCCATCTCATGAATGTCGAGCGTATAGCCGTTGCCCTCGACGGACAGATTGACCTTCTGGACTGCACCCTCCAGGCTTTGGGGCGCGATACCATCACCAAACTCTCTGGTGTAGGTATATTTCGTCCCCGACGAGCCGCCATTTGTCCAGGTAACGGACTCTCCGTTGCCATGGTTTCCCCAGGCAGAGGCAAAATAACTGGAATTGACAACAGCGTAGGCGACCCCTCCGGTCGCCAGCACTCCGGCAAGACATCCGATTACGGCAACATACAGAGGCTTCGCGTGACCCTTTCGGCGAAGCGGCTCGCCAGCAGCGGCATAAAGAACACGGTCAGCAAGATCGCTATCGGCTTGGACGGACTCGAAGGCCTGCTTGATCTGGTTGGATTTCACGGTCGCCCTCCTCTAGGATGAACTTGAGCTTCGATCTGCCGCGAGCTAAACGCGTTCGAACGGTCGCGGCTGGCACATGCAGTAACTCGGCAATTTCTGAAGTCGAGAAGCCCAGATAGTAATAGAGCACGATGGGGATACGGAATCGTTCCGGAAGCCGCATGACGTCTAATAGGACGGCCTTGGTCTCGTCCTGCGCCGTCAAGAGCGAATCGGTCAGACTTTCAATATCCTCCACGCGCCTCCACGGCTTTCGAAAGAGAGATTTGCATTCATTGATCGTGACCCGGATGAGCCATCGACGAAGATGCTCCCAGCTTTCAAAATGCGTATCGCTTTTGAGTAACTTTAGAAAGACGTCTTGAGCGACATCGTCGGCGTCAGCGCGATCACGCAGATACGTCAAGGCGATTCGGAACACGACATCTCGGTGATCCTCGACCGCCTGTCTAAAAGCTTGTTCTTCCATAATCACCTCCCGGTGACACTGATGGTTCTTGATGGGGCCCTCACCATAGATACGCTCTTGCCGGACTAAATGTTTCAAATTCAAGCAGGGAAAACCTACCAAAATTAATCCGTCCCTTTTTGGCAAGGGATCAACGGAACGCAACAGGTTGATCATACGCAAGCGAGCGGCCCCCAGAGCGTACAATCTGTCATTCAAAAGGCAGGGCATTGACCTTCTGGTCATGCCCTGCCTTTTGAATGACAGATTGTAGCTCTGGGGGCCGCGCAGCGACGGAGGTCGCCGCCGTTCGTTAGAACGGCGGAACTAATTACTCCTCGTCGTTGTCCTTGGCCTCTTCGGCGTCGTCGGTGTCCACGAGCTGGTTGAGCAGCTCGTCGAGGGAAGCCATGTCCTCGTTGATCGCGCCGTTGGCGGGAGCCTTCTTGTCGTCGATCGGGGCGCCCAGGAGCTCCTCGTCGGCGTCGGCGTGATGCGTCGGAGCGGAGGTACCCAGCAGGATATCGTCCGGACCGTCGGGGCTAAAGACCATCTGCAGCAGCAGCGAGAGGTCTTCCTCGTCGGCAACGTCGTCGTTGTTCTCGAGGATGTAGAGCAGATCGTGGGCCTCCAGGCCGTCACGGAGCTCCTCGATCGCCTTGGCGCCGATGCCATCGATGCGCAGCAGATCCTCCTCGGACTTGCCAACCAGGTCGCCGACCGTCTCGATGCCAACCTCGCTGAACTTGTTGGTCCAGCGCTGCGACACGCCCAGATCGTCGAACAGGTACAGACGAGCCTTCTCGGCGGAGATGGTGTGGCCGTTGCGGGTGAACGAACCGTCAGCACCACCGAACTCGTCGTAGCCGGCCCAGTCGAGCTGCTGCGGGAGCTGCTCGTCCAGGTCCTTGAGCTCCACAGGAGCCCACTCGGGCAGCGACTTGGCGTTGGGCGAAGCCGGGCCGTCGATGTCCACGTAGCCGTCGGCCGTGCGATACGTCAGCTTGGCGTTGGCGTACGGCTTGAGGCCGGTACCAGCCGGGATCTTCTTACCGACGATGACGTTGGACTTAAGGTCGAGCAGGTGGTCGACCTTGCCCTCGATGGCAGCCTCGGTAAGGACGCCAGCGGTACGAATGAACGAAGCGCTCGACAGCCAGGAGTCGATGTTGGACGCGACCTTGAGCGTACCCAGGATGACGGGCTCGGCCACAGGAGCCTGACCGCCCAGACGGGCAACGCGCTCGACCTCGTCGGCAAACTCGTAGCGGTCGACGTACTGACCAAGCAGGTACTTGGAGTCGCCGGGGTTGGTGATCTGAACGCGACGCAGCATCTGGCGTGCGAGCACCTCGATGTGCTTGTCGTTCAGGTCGACGCCCTGGCTGGTGTAGACGTCCTTGACGCTCTCGACGAAGGTGTGCATCGTCGACTCGATGTCGGTCAGCTTGCGCAGGTTGCGGAAGTTGACGAAGCCCTTGGTGATCTGGTCGCCAGCGCGAACCTCGCAGCCGTCCTCGATCTCGGGCATGAAGCGCACCGAAGCGGGGACGCGACGCTCGTCGAGGACACGGGTGTGATCCTCGGAGTCGGTGAGCGTCAGCACGTACTCGGACTTCTCGGGCTTAATCGAGAGGTGACCAGAGTACGGAGCCAGCTCGGCCTCGCGACCCAGGATCTTCTCGTTGACGTTGCCGACGATATCGAACATACGGCTGACCGTAGGCAGACCCTGCGTAATATCGTCGACGCCAGCGACGCCGCCGGAGTGAATGGTACGCATCGTAAGCTGCGTACCGGGCTCGCCGATGGACTGGGCGGCAATAATGCCGACCGCGGTACCGATGGCGACCGGACGACGGGTGGAAAGATCCCAGCCGTAGCACTTCTGGCACACGCCGTACTTGGAGCGGCAGGTGAGCAGCGCGCGAAGCTTGACCTTCTTAAGGCCGGCATCGACCATCTTCTGGATGTCAGCGACCTTCTCGATGTAGCCGTCCTGCTCAAAGAGCACGGTGCCATCGGGAGCCACGACGTCCTCAATGAAGCAACGGCCGACGAGGTCGGTGTTGAGGTCGGTGGTGCCGGGGATGATGAGGTTGTAGGTGACGCCCTCGTGCGTACCGCAGTCCTCCTCGCGGACGATGACGTCTTGGGCCACGTCGACCAGACGACGGGTCAGGTAACCAGAGTCCGAGGTGTGGGATGCGGTATCGACCAGGCCCTTACGGGCGCCGTAGGTCGAAATGAAGTACTCGAGCGGCAGCAGGCCCTCGCGGAAGTTCGCCTTAATGGGAAGGTCGATCGTCTCGCCGGACATGTCTGCCATCAGGCCACGCATGCCGCCGAGCTGACGCAGCTGGGTCTTAGAACCACGGGCGCCGGAGTCGGCCATCATGTAGAGCGGGTTCTCCTCGTCGAACAAGTCGAGCATGAGCGCTGCGACCTTGTCGGTACAAGCGGTCCACTCGTTAACGACTTCGATGTGGCGCTCCGTCTCGTTGATGAAGCCCTCCTCGAAGTACTCGTTGATCTGGTCGACGTTAGCCTGGGCGCGGTCGAGCAGCTCCTGCTTCTCGGCAGGGATGAGAGCGTCCCACACCGAGATGGTGAGGCCGGCGCGGGTAGCGTAGTGGAAGCCGGAGTACTTGATGGCGTCGAGGATCGGACCGACCTTGGCCTCGGGGTAACGATCGCAGCAGTCGGCAACCAGCTTGGCCACGTCGCCCTTGACCATCTTGTAGTTCATGAACTCGTAGTCTTCGGGCAGGCACTGGCGGTTGAAGATGATGCGACCGATAGAGGTCTCGAAGCGTGCGGTCTTGTTACCGGTGACGTCGTAGTCGACAAACTCGTTCTTGCCATTCTTGACGCGGAAGATACGGGTGCCGTCCTCGTTGATGACGTTGGCGTTCTCGGCGGACACGCGGACCTGAATCTTGGCCTGCATGTCGACCTCGGAGCGGCAGTCATAGGCGTGCAGCGCGTCGTCGAAGCTCGAGAACACGTGGTTCTCGCCCGGCAGACCGTCGCGGACCTGGGTGAGGTAGTACACACCGATGATCATGTCCTGCGAGGGGATGTTGACCGGCTTGCCGGATGCCGGCGAGCGCAGGTTGTTCGCAGAGAGCATGAGCACGCGGGCCTCGGCCTGAGCCTGGCTGGACAGCGGCACGTGGACAGACATCTGGTCGCCGTCGAAGTCGGCGTTGAAGGGCGAGCAGACCAGCGGGTGCAGGTGGATAGCCTTGCCCTCGACCAGAACCGGCTCAAAGGCCTGGATGGACAGACGGTGCAGGGTCGGTGCGCGGTTGAGCAGCACGACGCGGCCGTCGATGACCTCTTCGAGGATATCCCACACAAAGGTGGCACCGCGGTCGATAGCGCGCTTGGCGCCCTTGATGTTCTCGACCTTGCCAAGCTCGACCAGGCGCTTCATGACGAAGGGCTTGAAGAGCTCCAGCGCCATGGTCTTGGGCAGACCGCACTGGTGCAGCAGCAGCTTGGGGTCGGTAACGATAACCGAACGGCCGGAGTAGTCGACACGCTTACCCAGCAGGTTCTGACGGAAACGGCCCTGCTTGCCCTTGAGGGCCTCGGCGAGCGACTTGAGCGGGCGACCGCCACGGCCAGAGACCGGGCGACCACGACGGCCGTTGTCGAACAGGGCGTCCACGGACTCCTGGAGCATGCGCTTCTCGTTGTTCACGATGATCGCAGGGGCGTCCAGGTCGAGCAGGCGCTTGAGTCGGTTGTTACGGTTGATCACGCGACGATACAGGTCGTTGAGGTCGGACGCGGCGAAGCGGCCGCCGTCGAGCTGGACCATCGGGCGCAGATCGGGCGGAATGACCGGGATGACGTCCAGGATCATGTTCGCGGGGCTGTTGCCACCCTTCAGGAAGGCGTCAACGACCTCAAGGCGCTTGACGGCCTTCTCGCGCTTCTGCTTCTGGGAATCCTCGTCGGCAATGATGGCCTTGAGCTTCTCGGCCTCGGAAGGAAGGTCGATGGCAGCGAGCAGGTCGCGGACGGCCTCGGCACCCATGCCACCCTTGAAGTACATGGAGTAGTAGCGGGTCATCTCGCGGAACAGCGGCTCATCGGAGATGAGGTCGCGCTCGGTGAGCTTCATGAAGGCGTTGAAGGCGTCCGTGCGGAGCTGCTTCTCGTCCTTGCACTCTTCCTCGATGTCGACGATGCCAGAGGCGATCTCCTCGGGGGTCAGCGGCTCCTCGTCGGAGAACTCGTCAAAGTTCTCGGGGTCGCCCTGCTCCTTGAGGGACTCGATCTGGCGGGCGCACTCGGCATCGATCTCTTCCAGATCGGCGGCGAGCTCCTCGCGCAGGTCGTCAGCGTCGGCCTCGCGAGCCTCGTAGTCAACCTCGGTGATGATGTAGCTGGCAAAGTACAGAACCTTCTCGAGGTCCTTGGACTTGATGTCGAGCATACGGCTCATCGGGAAGCTCGTGGGGCTCTTGAAGTACCAGATGTGGGACACGGGAGCGGCGAGCTCGATGTGGCCCATGCGGTCGCGACGCACCTTGGCCGAGGTGACCTCGACGCCGCAGCGCTCGCAGACGATGCCCTTAAAGCGGATGCCCTTGTACTTGCCGCAGGAGCACTCCCAGTCCTTGGCGGGACCGAAGATCTTCTCGCAGAACAGGCCGTCCTTCTCGGGCTTGAGGGTACGGTAATTGATGGTCTCCGGCTTCTTGACCTCACCGTGCGACCAGGAACGGATCTGGTCGGCGGAGGCAAGGGAGATCTTTACCGAGTCAAAATCAGTAGCTTCGAAATCTGCCACAGTCAACTACTCCTTATCAGTGGTCGTGGCGGCGACAGCCTCGGGTGCCTCGGCGGTCTCGGCATCCTCGGCCTCGACGTCGGTGTCAACGCCGGCGAGCGCAGCCAGGTCGTCGAGAGCAGAGGTCTCCTCGGCGGTCACAGGGGCGGAGGCGTCCTCGTCGGCATCGTGCATGGGCTCGATGTCCAGCGCGAGGGAGCGGATCTCCTTGACGAGAACCTTGAAGGACTCGGGGATACCCGGGACAGGAACGTTCTCGCCCTTGACGATGGACTCGTAGGTCTTGACGCGGCCCACGGTATCGTCGGACTTGACGGTCAGGATCTCCTGCAGGACGTTGGAAGCGCCGTAAGCGTACAGTGCCCAAACTTCCATCTCGCCGAAGCGCTGGCCGCCGAACTGGGCCTTGCCGCCCAGAGGCTGCTGGGTAACCAGGCTGTAAGGGCCAGTCGAACGGGCGTGGATCTTGTCGTCGACCATGTGGCCGAGCTTGAGGATGTAGGACGTACCCACGGTAATGGGCTCGCGGAACTCCTCGCCGGTACGGCCGTCGAACAGACGGGTCTTGCCGCGCTCGTCAAGCTGGGTGACGAACTCGGGGCGCATGTGATCGCCAAAGGCAGCGGTGGCCTTGTTGAGCATGTTCTTGTTGGCACGACGGATGACCTCGGCGATCTCGTCCTCCTTGGCGCCGTCGAAGACGGGCGTCGCGGTGAAGAACGGACCGGGGACGTACTTGTCGGAGTCGGCCTGCTCGGTATCCCAACCGCAGGCAGCAGCCCAGCCAAGGTGGCACTCGAGCAGCTGGCCGACGTTCATACGCGAAGGAACGCCCAGCGGGTTGAGGATAACGTCGATCGGGGTACCGTCAGCCATGTAGGGCATGTCCTCGACCGGCAGAACGTTACAGATAACGCCCTTGTTGCCGTGGCGGCCGGCGATCTTATCGCCCTGCTGGATCTTACGACGCTGGGCGACGTAGACGCGCACCTGCTCGTTGACGCCGGGGGCCAGGTCGTCGCCGTTCTCGCGGCTAAAGCGGACGACGTCGATGACGCGGCCGTAAGCGCCGTGAGGCATCTTAAGGGAGGTGTCACGGACATCGTGGGCCTTGGCACCGAAGATGGCGCGCAGCAGGCGCTCCTCGGCGGTCAGAGCGCTCTCGCCCTTAGGCGTGACCTTACCGACCAGGATGTCGCCAGGGCCGACCTCGGCGCCGATGCGGATGATGCCGTCCTCGTCGAGGTTGGCAAGCATGTCCTCGGAGAGGTTCGGGATCTCGCGGGTGATCTCCTCGGGGCCGAGCTTGGTGTCGCGGGCGTCGATCTCGTGACGGGTGATG
Organism: uncultured Collinsella sp.; assembly: GCA_900541685.1. Taxonomy (GTDB): domain Bacteria; phylum Actinomycetota; class Coriobacteriia; order Coriobacteriales; family Coriobacteriaceae; genus Collinsella. The sequence goes on along the minus strand of UQKM01000013.1, from coordinate 61,874 downwards.
TTGATGGTCGTCAGCAGGTCCTCGGCCACCAGGCGCTCGGACACGACGATACCGTCCTCGTAGTTAAAGCCTTCCCACGGCATGTAGGCCACGGTGAGGTTCTGGCCCAGTGCGAGCTCGCCGTGATCGGTCGAAGGACCGTCGGCTAGGGGCTCGCCCTGCTCAACGGTGTCACCGACGCGCACGAGCGGACGGTGGTTGATGCAGGTGGACTGGTTGGAGCGCTGGTACTTGGCCAGGTGATACTCGTCCATGCCGCCGGCATGCTTGACGATGATCTTGGCGGCGTCGGCAAAGATGACCTCGCCGGCGTTCTTGGCCAGGGTGACCTCGCCGGAGTCCAGAGCGGCGCGACGCTCCATGCCGGTACCGACATAGGGAGCGGCGGGGTGAACCAGCGGCACGGCCTGGCGCTGCATGTTAGCGCCCATCAGCGTACGCTTGGCGTCGTCGTGCTCAAGGAACGGAATCAGCGTGGCTGCGACGGACAGCATCTGACGCGGCGAGACATCCATGTAGTCGACGTCCTCGACAGGCACGTCGGCGGGAGCGCCGAAGGAGCCGTCGAAGTCGCGGGTACGGGCGATCACGGTGTGCGGACGGACGATCTTGCCCTCGGCATCGGTCGTGATGAACTCGTTGGTCTTGGGATCGAGCGGCGTGTTGGCCGGCGCGATGACGTGCTTCTCTTCCTCGTCAGCGGTCATCCAGTCGATCTGGTCGGTGGCAACGCCGTTCTCGACGCGACGGAACGGGGCCTCGATGAAGCCGTACTCGTTGACGCGGGCGTAGAGGGCGAGCGAGCCGATCAGGCCGATGTTGGGGCCTTCGGGGGTCTCGATCGGGCACATGCGGCTGTAGTGCGAGTTGTGAACGTCGCGGACGGCCGTCGGCACGTTGGTGCGGCGGCTGGAGCCGGACTTGTGGCCGGCAAGACCACCAGGGCCGAGTGCGGACAGACGGCGCTTGTGGGTCAGACCGGTCAGGGGGTTCGCCTGGTCCATGAACTGCGAGAGCTGCGAGGAACCGAAGAACTCCTTGATGGAGGCCACGATCGGGCGGATGTTGATGAGCGACTGCGGGGTGATCTCGTCGATGTCCTGGGAGCTCATGCGCTCACGGACGACGCGCTCCATACGGCTCATGCCGATACGGAACTGGTTGGCGACGAGCTCGCCGACGGTGCGGATGCGGCGGTTGCCGAAATGGTCGATGTCGTCGACCTTGAAGCCCTGCTCGCCGGCAGCGAGGGACAGGAGGTAGCGCAGCGTCGCGACGATATCCTCGTCGGTGAGCACCGTGACCTCTTCTTCGGTGGTGAGGTTGAGTTTCTTGTTGACCTTGTAACGACCGACGCGGGCCAGGTCGTAGCGCTGCGGGTTAAAGAGCAGGCCCTCGAGCAGGCTGCGGGAAGCGTCCACGGTGGGAGGCTCGCCCGGGCGCAGACGACGGTAGATCTCGATGAGGGCGTCCTCGCGAGTGAGAGCGGTGTCGCGCTCCAGGGTACGCTTGATCACATCGGAGTTACCGAGCAGCTCGATGATGTCGTCGTTGGTGACGGCGATGCCAAGGGCGCGCAGGAACATCGTGGCGCTCTGCTTGCGCTTACGGTCGATGGAGACCATGAGCTGGTCGCGCTTGTCGACCTCAAACTCAAGCCAGGCACCGCGGGACGGGATGATCTGGGCCTTGTAGATCTGCTTGCCCGAATCCATCTCGGAGCTGTAGTACACGCCCGGGGAGCGGACGAGCTGCGAGACGACGATACGCTCGGTACCGTTGATGATGAAGGTGCCCTGATCGGTCATCATGGGGAAGTCGCCCATGAAGACGAGCTGCTCCTTGATCTCGCCGGTCTCCTTGTTGGTGAGACGGACGTCGGTCAGAAGCGGAGCCTGATAGGTCATATCCTTCTCGCGGCACTCCTCGACGGTGTGCGCGGGGTCGCCGAACTGATGCTCGCCGAAGGTAACCTCGAGAACATGGTTCTGGCTCTGGATGGGGCTGGATTCCTTGAACGCCTCACGAAGACCCTCGTCCTTAAAACGCTCAAAGGATTCCCTTTGAACAGAGATAAGGTTGGGGAGCTCCATGGCCTCCGGGATTTTCCCGAAGCTGACGCGCTTGCGCTCAGTGGCAGTGTATGCGTAGGTCACCAGGTTTTTCCTCCTTCACGGAAATGCTCGGTGGGTTGGCGAGGCATAGCTTCGCCAGTTATCGCAACCTAATAGTTTATCAGGTACCGACCGTTGGGCAAGAAAAGCCTTGACGCGATTGAGTTTTTGGAGTAGCAAAGTTTTTCGACAGAAAACACGCAGGTAGATGTATGTATATCGAACATCTGTTCATATATTTTCTGTGAACAGAGAGCCAGCAATCGCAGCTCTTATAAAAAACGGGCGCGAACCGAGGTCCACGCCCGTAAATGTCGGTGCCCGAAGGCTTACTTGCGCATCAATCCGCCGCGCTCGTCGATGGCGTCCCAGAAGGCATCGGCAAAGCGGGGGTCGTTTGCAGCCATGAGGGCGTTAGTGGCCATCCAACCAGAGGGAGTGCCAGTGTCGTAGCCCGACAGCGGGTCGATGACGACGGCGTACATGGCCTCGCGGTCGAGCGAACGGGCCATGGCGTCGGTGAGCTGGATCTCGCCGCCCTTGCCGGCCTGCTGATCTGCCAGCAAGTCCATGACCAGCGGGCTCAGCAGGTAGCGACCGACGATGTACAGGTTGGACGGAGCCGCCTCGGGAGCGGGCTTCTCGACCAGACCGCCGATGCGCCAGACAGCGCCCGGCTCGGCATCGGCAACGCCCTCGGCGCCCTCGAGCGAACCGACGCGCTCGCCGGCGATAACGCCGTAGCGGCTGACTTCCTCGGGCGAGCAAGCAGCGACGGCGATAACCGAAGCGCCACCGTGCTCCTTGGAAACGGCGAGCATCTTGTCGCAGATATCGCGGTTAGGCACAACGTAGTCGCCCAGAAGAACCAGGAAGTTCTCCCCTGCCACGGCGTCGGCAGCAGAGCGAATAGCATGGCCGAGGCCCTTGGGCTCGTACTGATAACGGAAGTCGACCGGCATACCGCCAGCGTGGGCGACGGCATCGGCATAGGCGTTCTTGCCGCGCTCGCGCAGCAGGTTCTCGAGCGAGCGATCAGGCTGGAAGTAGTTCAGTAGCTCGGGCTTACCGGGAGAAGTAACGATGATGGCATCGTCGACCTCCTCGGGCTCGAGCGCCTCCTCGACGACGTACTGAATGACGGGCTTGTCGAGCACCGGCAGCATCTCTTTGGGCGTGCACTTGGTGCCAGGCAGAAAACGCGTGCCAAGACCGGCGGCGGGGATGATTGCCTTCATGTTATTCAAAGATCCTTTCGCAGGCGCAAAAGCGCCCCATGCGTGCGGCACACAGCCGCAGACCAAATTGCGATACTCAAGCATCTTACCGCTGGAACTATATGTCGCTACAAGGCAGAGACAATTCTTCAGCAGGTCAACGCAAATTATTGCTCGAATGGTGCAATTTTATTGCCCAACGGCAGGGCACCCGATACGACCCAAATCACAGAACATGGCAGTTTGAGCAACCGATGCCGAGGGACCGATAAACAAAAAAGACGGGGCTCGCAATGCGAACCCCGTCTGCAAAGGAATCTGGCGAGAAAGCCTGATTACTTGAGGGTGACAGCAGCGCCAGCAGCCTCGAGCTTCTCCTTGGCAGCCTCGGCGTCCTCCTTCTTGGCACCCTCGAGAACAGCCTTGGGAGCGCCCTCGACGACCTCCTTGGCCTCCTTCAGGCCAAGGTTGGTGAGCTCACGGACGGCCTTGATGACCTGGATCTTGTTGTCGCCGAAGCCCTCGAGCACGACGTCAAACTCGGTCTTCTCCTCGGCCTCAGCAGCGCCAGCAGCGGGAGCGGCGACAACAGCAGCAGGAGCAGCGGCGGAAACGCCGAAGGTGTCCTCGATAGCCTTGACGAGCTCGGAAGCCTCGAGAAGGGTCATTTCCTTAAGAGCATCGATGATCTCATCGGTGGTAAGCTTAGCCATTTCTAAGTCCTTTCGGTTTCCGTGCGGATGCACGGAGATCAGTTAAAACACGGCGCGAATGCGCCAGGGGTGCGGCGTTGCCGCCGCGGGTGAAAACAGCAACTAGGCTGCCTTCTGCTCGGAGACCTGCTGGATCGAACGAGCGAGACCAGAGGAAACGCCGTTGACGCAGACAGCGATGTCGCGAGCGAAACCGGAGATGAGACCGGCGATCTGGCCGAGAAGCTGATCCTTGGTGGGCAGCTCGGCGATAGCCTTAACATCATCAGCGGAAACGGCCTTGCCGTCGGAGATACCGCCCTTGATCTCAAGGACGCCCTTGGACTTAGCGGAGAAGTCCTTAAGGGCCTTAGCGGCCTCGACCGGCTCGGTCTCGTAGAACACATAAGCGACGGGGCCGGCGAGGATCTCGTCGAGCTCGGGCTGCTCCTGGTTCTTGAGAGCGATCTTGACCAGGTTGTTCTTGTAGACCTTCATCTCGGCGCCGCACTCGCGAAGCTGATGACGCAGCTCCTGAGCCTGCTTAACCGTCAGACCGTTGTAGTTGACGACGAACAGACCGGCGTTCTCGGCGATACGGGACTCGATCTCTGCAACCTTGTCGATTTTGTACTGCTGGGGCATGAATTACACCTCCTCGAATTCTTTCCGGGCACGGTCCGCCACAAGGACGTGACGGGGGCATGTCCAAAAAGAAAGCCCCCGCGCTGCATGAGCGACGGGGGCGAGAAGACATATCTACTCGACCACCTCGGCTGGCGGGAAGTCCCATTAAGCTCGCGGGTAAGACCCGTTTGCGCCGGCTGTCTCTGGCAGCGGATTCGTGCGTGAACCGAAAATATTATGGCGGGGACCCCGGCGTCGGTCAACGGGAAACCGGGCTGCACACAATTCCACCATCCGGCCGCGCCGCCGAAGGCCAGGCGCAAGGTTTTCGCTCGGTCAGGTCCTGAGCTCGCACGAAGAGCACATTAAGTGCTCTTCGGCTCGTGCGGAATCTACGAAAACCTTGCGCCTGGCCTTCGGCGGCGCGGCCTGCGGTGACTTTGGGGCAGCCCGGTTTCCCGTTGGCCGGCGCCCCCACTCATAAGCCTTAAGTCGGTGGGCTGATATGTTGCGTCCCTGATGGCTACAAGGTTGAAAGGAAGGTGGACAGGCGGCGGAGGCCTTCGTCCAGGTCTTTATCGGAAACGCAATAGCTGAGGCGGACGTGGCCTTCGGTGCCGAAGCAGTCGCCCGGGACTAGGGCTACGTTTGCCTCTTTGATGGCTTTGATGCAGAAGTCTTCGCTTGTTAGGCCGAATTGTTTGATGCTGGGGAAGGCGTAGAAGGCACCTGCCGGTTCCACTACGTCGAGGCCCATGGCCTCTAAGGCTGCGAGTACACGTTTGCGACGAGCTCGGTAGACTTCGAGCATGGGGGTGGGGTCGACGGTCAGAGCTCGAGCTGCAGCGTCCATCTCAAATGAAACGGCGCTCGATACTAAGTATTGGTGAGCTTTTGCGATCTCGGCGATGACGGGTGCCGCTGCTGCGAGCCAGCCCAGGCGCCAGCCGGTCATAGCCCAGGGCTTGGAGAAGCTCTCGATGACGACCGTCTGCTCACGCAGCTCCGGGTGACGCTGGGCAAAGCGCTCGTAGCCATCCACATAAACCAGGCGGTTGTATACGTCGTCGCAGACCACGTAGATGCCCGCCTGCTCCGCCACGTGCGCCACGGCGTCGAGCGATGCCGTGTCGAGGATGCAACCCGTGGGATTGTTGGGCGAGCAGATGACGATGGCCTTGGTCGCCGGCGTCACGCAAGCACGAAGCGCATCCTCGTCAATCTGGAATTGCGCGGGCTCCGTATCCAAGAAGACCGCTTTGGCGTGGTTGGCCACAACGATGCTCTCGTACAGGCCAAAGGCCGGCGTGGGGATAATGACCTCGTCGCCGGGGTTGAGCATGGCCATGAATGTTGCCGACAGTGCCTCGGTCGCGCCGTCGGTCAGGATGACCTCATCGGCGGAAAACGCCAGGCCCGCGTCATCCATATATTTGGACAGTGCATCACGCAGGGCGGGGCGACCGTTGTTGGGCGGATAGTGCGTGTCACCGCGGTCCAGCGCGGCGGTCACCTCGGCGCTAATCACATCGGGCGTGGGAAAATCGGGCTCGCCGAGCGCAAGCGCGATGCACCCCGGGTGCTGGGCGGCGAGCGCGTTGATCCGGCGGATACCGGAGGGCTTGAGCGTGGCAAGCGAGGTATTCATGGGCAGTCGCATGGCGTTCCTTTCGTAAGGGTTGCACTAGGATAGCGCGGCGGGGCGCCGCCAGACGGTGTAACCTAAACGGAAACGAGCCGGAAAGGAGATGGCATGGAGACGACCGCGCGTAGCGACGTACCAAAAACACTGCAAACCATTGCGTATATCAGCATTCCCGAGAGCGCCGATCTTGAGTTTTTGCTTTGGGACCTGCAGGATGCCATCGCCGCCTATGCACAGCTTTCCGGCACTGCACTCCCCCGCCCAGTCGACTTGAAGGCAAATGACGCCGGCAGCGTTGCCGATGGCATCGTGCTGGCCATTGAAGATATGGCTGACGATGAGACGTTGACAGCCATCGAGCAGGCGCTTGAGCGCTTTGGCAGTACGGGAACGCGTGTCTACGCCGTGATTAGAGCCGCACAACAGGGCGCTGAGCAGGCGCGTGGGACCGCCGTTCGCTTGCACAAGGCATGCGAGCGCCATGACCAATTGTGGTGTGGCGGCGTTGCCATCTGCGCCGGCAGCGGTATCGCAGCGCTTCGCCATTCCCCACGCATGGGCCTCTTACGCCGATCATTTTCGGAAGCGATGGATAAGCTTGTGGGCGCTGTGCGCATGGGCTGCTCCGTCGAGCATGCACAGCGACTTGGCGGCGGCAATGCCGCCAACGTCGACGCCGACGGCATGGTTTGCGCCGAGCCAGCCGTGCCCGCGCCGGTCTGGCGAGGCGTTCTGAAACACCTCGGCGCCCACACTCAATCAATAATCTAAATTAATGAGCTGCCCAGTCAACGGCTTCACTCCAACGCTCGACAAGCCGCTCCAAACGCCACGCCGCGTTGGCAGGACTTGTCGAGGGCAGGACGATGGCGGGCAGCCCCGTCCGATCTTGCAAGTAGCGTTTGTAGAGTCGCCCTGCCGTGCCGCCGTTACAGACAACGGCCTCGATCGGCGCGGCATCGGTAATGCACTCGATATGTGCCGGCACAACGTTGCGAATGCTCGCGTCGCTCGAGCCCTTAATGTCGCAGCTCTCAATCACATCCCACAGGGCCACGCCACCGTTCAACAGCATGGATCGCTTGGCGGCAATGGAGGCATCGAGCGTCGCGGGCTCACCGCTTGCCAAAGGATCGCCCTCGTTGGGCGGCACAGGCATACCGAGGCACGTGGCCATCACACGCCAAAAGCGATTCTGAGGGTTGCCGTAATAAAAGGCATTGGTACGCGAGAGCACCGAGGGAAACGACCCCAGCACCAAAACGCGCGAGCGCTCGTCAAACACGGGTTCAAACCCATGCTCAATATGTTGATAGCCCTCGTCGGCAGCAGCCATGGCCTAGGCCCTCAACAGATAACGCACCTCGTAGGGTGCAAGCTCAAGGGTACCCGTCAGCTCGACCGTGGGTGCATCGTCGGCAAGCAAATCGACAAAGGAGCCGTTGAGCTCGCCGGCGCCAAAGGTGTAAGGCTCGTCCACGGCGTTCACCGCCACGAGCACCGTCGCGCCGTCACAGGCGCGCTCGAACAGCAGCTGCTTGTTCTGGATCACCACGTTGCGATAGGCACCGTAGTTGAGAGCACGGGCAGCCGCGTCGTCGGCCGAGCGAAGGTGCGCAAGCCGCGTGATGAACGCCGTCAGCTCGTTGGGCGCAGGCTCATCGAGCGCAGGGCGCAGCGCCCAGTCGCCATCGGGGCCGCCCTTTTCGCCAGCAATTCCCCACTCGCTGCCATAGTAGACGCACGGGATGCCTGGCATGCCAAAGAGCATGCCGTAGGCAGGACGTAGACAGGACTTGTCGGTGAGGATGCTCGCCAGGCGCGGTACATCGTGGTTGTCGACAAACGACAGCAGATGTTTGCCGCGGTAGATGCACCACGGATCGCCGCCAAACTGGCGGTGCAGCGAATGGGCGATCTCGAACATATTGACCGAGTTAAAGCTGGAGTACAGGCCCTTGTAGCACTCGTAGTTGGTGCAGGAGTCGAGCATCTCGTCGTTGACGATCTGGTTGTAGTCGCCGTGGAGCGTCTCGCCGATCAGCACAAAGTCGGGCTTGAGCTCACGGGCAAAGGCGTGCAGGCGGCGCATAAAGTCGCGGTCGAGCATATAGGCAACGTCCAGGCGCAGGCCGTCGACGCCAAAGACGTCGGCCCAACGGCGCACAGACTCGAGCAGGTAATCGACCATAGCGGGATTTTGCAGGTTGAGCTTCACAAGCTCAAAATGGCCTTCCCAGCCCTCGTACCAAAAGCCGTCGCCATAGCAGGAATCGCCGTCAAAGCTAATATGGAACCAGTCCTTGTAGGGCGAGTCCCACTTGCGCTCCTGCACATCGCGGAAGGCCCAAAAGCCGCGACCGACGTGGTTGAAGACGGCATCAAGCACCACGCGGATGCCATGGGCGTGCAGCGTGTCGCATACGGCGGCAAAGTCGGCGTCCCCACCCAGGCGACGGTCGATATGGCGCAGGCTGCGCGTGTCGTAGCCATGGCTATCGGACTCAAGCGGAGGGTTGATCAGCACGGCACCGATACCGAGCTCCTGCAGGTAATCGGCCCATTGGGCGATTTTCATGATGGGGGCATCGGGATTGGACGCGGTACCGGCAGCTTGGGAGAGCTCGTCCTCGGCAACGGGCGCGACGTTCTCGCGCGGAGCTCCACAAAAACCCAGCGGATAGATCTGGTAGAACGTCGTCTCGTATGCCCACATAGCAACCTCCCGGTAAGCCCAACACAACGACATCCATTGTATGCCCAGCTTGTATCCTCTCCCCCAAAATAAGTTGCGGTGGAATAGTTCCTGCTTGGGCCTTCAGAGGCCTTAAACAGGAACTATTCCACCGCAACTGATGAGAGGACGTGATTAGGCAACGGGTTTGGCACGGCGTATGGCCGGGAACAGTACGGTGATGGCGAGGATGACGCCCACGACGGTAATCGCCCCGCCCACGAAGCCAATCCAAGCGATACCGGGACCCGAAACCACGGCTCCGCCGATCGCGGTGCCCGTGCCGATACCAAGGTTAAACAGGCCCGAGAAGATCGACATGGCGACGGCCGACGAGTCCGCCGGCGTGTACTTGATGAGCTCGGCCTGAAACGCCACGTTAAAGGCCGTGGCGCAGCAGCCCCATAGTGCGCAGACGGCAAGCACCAACACGAGCGCCGAGGCTGCGGGGGCCATAAGCAGCAGAGCCACCGGCACGCCGGAGAGCGTGATAGCCAAGAACGGGAAGCGATGCCCATCGAACAGGCGGCCAAACAGCCAGCTTCCGAGCAGACCAGAACAGCCAAACGCCGTCAGCGTCATGGTGATGGCACCCGCATCGACGTGCGCGACCTGCGCCAGGAAGGGCTCGATATAGCTGTAGCTTGCGTAATAGCCGGTCGCCATAAAGACCGTGACCGCGTAGAGCGCGATCAGGAACGGGTTCTTGAGCAGCTCGGGCAGCTGCTTAACGGTAAAGCGCTCACCCGCCGGCATGGCCGGGAACACCGCTGCCTGGTACACCACCGCGGCGGCAGAGAAGACCCCGACCACGGCAAACGTCATGCGCCAGCCCACGGCCAGGCCGATGGCACGACCGAGGGGCAGGCCGAAAATCTGCGCGATAGACGAGCCCGTGGCGATCATGCTGATGGCGAGCGCCCCGTGGCGGGCGTCAACCAGGCGCGAGGCCATAATCGAGGCGACCGACCAGAACACGGCATGTGCGCAAGCGACCACCAGGCGCGCACAGACCAGGATGGGATATGTCGGTGCCACAGCGGACAGGAACTGACCCAGAGAAAACACGGCGAGCACGCCGAGCAGCATCCACTTGAACTCAAAGCGCGAGGCAAACACCATGAGTGGCAGCGACAGCAGCATGACGCCCCAAGCATAGACCGAGATCATGATGCCTGCCTGGGCCTCGGTGAGCGAGAACGATGCGGCGATATCAGTCAGAAGGCCGATGGGCATAAACTCCGACGTGTTGAACACGAACGCGCAGCAGGCGAGCCCGATAAGCGGGAGCCACTGACTGAGTGCGATACCACCTTGCTTTGTTTGAGCCATATAGGAAAACCTCTCCGATCATCTAGAGCGGTGGGCGATTATAGCAATGAGAAGTCTATAAAATGAGCAACAAAAGAATTCTTGGAAAACGATCGTTAACAGATGGCGCGCCAATTCTGCTTAGAAAGCAAGGTACGCAGAAACTCAATGTCGAAAACGCGGCTTCATCTTCGGGCTATCGCGCCTGCTCGGATACGCACAAGGACACCCCCATGAGCACGTCAATTTCGAGCCAACTCGCAACCGCACAATGAACTAGCAAAAGCAGCATATAAGCAAACGCCCCATAATAAAGTCCCTCATGTACAAGCGCCGTCACTGAAAGTGCCGACGGCAGCGCCGCACTCGAAACTACCCATCCAACAAGAACCTGGATAGCGCAACTTGCAACCAGGTTCCATGCCACCAGCAGCGTTGCGGGACGCGCGATTTCCCTGCAGGAGGAACGAAGCACCGTGACCGAACGCATGATGTAGCGTGGTGCAAACCGAATGCCTCGTAGTCCCCTCTGCTCCACGTCCGCATCTTCAATTAACACGAATACGAACGACGCGGAAAGAAGCGTCACGATTACTGCCACCACAAGCGAGCACAACACCCCGAGCTGGCTGCTCGCAAGCGAGGCAAAGACTACAATTGCCGATAAAATCAAGTGAACCAAATAAATTAGCAGCGCCCCAGAAATCTGGAGGGGAACCGTCGAGGCCAAGAGATAAACCGGAGGGGTTCGAGCAGGTTGCACCGTCTCTTTGGACCGGTCGACGGCAAATAATGAAAAAGCCACATTCGATAGAAGCAGGTTTAAAAAGGCCGCGACCACAGTGCAAATAAGCGTAATGGACGGATTGATATAGGCGAGCTCAGTTGCAACGTTTGATACACCAATTTGAAGCGCGCTCATAACAAACAAGGGGATATATAACGCCATCGTGCAGCCACTCCGGCATCCCTTCGCCCGATCGCCCGATTCCAGAAAGACATTGAAGTTCTCTCGCAAGTTCACTCTATACCCGTTTTCTTACTAGGCAGGGCGAACGAGCGCCAATATAAACGCCGGTCCGCCCATCCATGATTTCTAGTTTTAACGTCCAGACTAGTCTGTCCAGCCGTCGATGTAGTCGCGGTTAAGCTCAAAGTACTGCGCGGCGATGTCTTTCGCCAAGGAGTACGAATTAACGAGCGGGTGCATCGCGAGGCTCTCGACAATGTCGCGCTTCGATCGGTTAACGATGCCACGCGCCACGGTGCGCTCGTAGTACTTGACGCGACGAATCAATTCGAGGTTTCCCGCGGGCACAGAATCGGCTTCGACGCGATGCGGTACACAGCCATCGGTGGAGATATCGCACGTTGACTCGATGACATCTGTATCGAGAAGGCCGGGGATGGCGCCATTGTTGGGGGTGCACAGGATCATCTGCTGCGTCTTGCCAGAGCGAGCAATATCCATGAAACGGAGCGCAACACCTGCGTATCCGCCAGCATCTTTGCCGTACACGTCAAACGTCCACGGCTTGTCGCGGTGAATACCTGTCTCGGCCGCCATGTAGTTGTTTTCGCGCATTCCGTACCACTTCTCAAAGCACGCGAGGCCCTTTTCGAAGTCGTTCTCAATATCGATAGATGCAAGCTCGCTCGTCATTTCTCGATTAATTTCTTCGATTAGTTCGCCGCGCGTCTGGGGCGAAGAGAGAACGTTGGCAACGGCGCGCTCGCGATAGTAGAAATAGTATAGGTACTCATTTGGCACGCATCCGCGATTTAGAACGAGATCCTTCTCGAAGAACCTAAGATCCGTATGAGCATATGCCCCGTCGTCGTGGATCAAGTCGGGCATGATGTCCTCGCCGTCAACCGTCACATTGCGGAAGAACGAGAGGTGGTTGAGTCCATAGCACTCGCCCTGAACCGATGCGGGATCAACGCCTTTATACTCGGCAAACTGATGCAACATGCCCGAGGGGGCATCGCAAATGCCATAAGTAAAATCGTAGCCCATATCGCGTAAGGCCTGAGATACGACGCCAGCGGGATTAGTAAAGTTAAACACCTTGACGCCCGGCTTTGCGTACTTCTTGATTAACTCGCAATACGAAGCAAGCGCAGGGACGGAGCGCATGGCAAAAGACACGCCGGCTGCGCCAGTCGTCTCTTGGCCAAGAACCCCATGTGAGAGAGCAATGCGCTCATCGCGAACGCGCATATGGTCCCCACCGACGCGAATCGTCGTGATCACGTAATCGGCGTCCTTAACGGCCTCGACTGCATCGCCCGTCAATGAAAAATTAAGCGTGGGGCAAAGCATGCCCGAGACATGGGCGGCAAGGCCACCGTAGATGCGCAGCTTCTCGGGATCATTGTCCATAAACACAAGTTCATCGATTCCAAGCGATGACGCCTGCTGGGCTATGCTCTTTGCCAAAAACATGGAGCGGACGCCACCGCCGCCTATGACCGTAAGTTTCATATCGAAACCCCCAATTAGCACATTCAATATTGCATGGTTCGCCTGTGTATGGATATTGTATCCAGCATGGAGGGCCGCTTCCCGCCCCGGCTGCAAGGCGGGAAAGGAATTCCCCAAGGAGTTATTATTTACGCAACGGAAGCGGCCACACACGTCCGGCGGGAAGGGAGCACCGATGGTTGATAAAAAGCAGATTTCCAAGCTCTACTCAGCCGCAAAGCTATCCGAAACCGAGCAAAGCGTACTCGAATACCTGCTCAACAATATCGACACCCTCGATGATATTGGCATAAAACCCGTCGCCATGGCATGCTTTACCAGCATGACGACAGTCATCAGGCTTTCGAAAAAGCTCGGCTACCGTGGCTACCGCGAAATGATGTACGATCTCAAGCACCTTCAGCATGTCTCCCGCGAAATGAATCAATCACTCAAAGACAGTAGCGTCCACTTCGTATGCCACACCGGAGATGTAGACGTATTCATCGCCGCACTGCATCGCAACAGAATGATCGGAGTAAACGGAGAGGGCTTCTCACGCATCGTTGCGCAGTACATGGCGACCAAGCTCGTTGGACTTGGCTTTTTGGCCGTCATACAGGACTTCCTAGAAACCGATCAGTTTGTCGAATCCAACCGAAATACGCTCAGCTGCATGATGCTCATATCCAAATCGGGCCAGACAGAAGCCATCCTGGAAACCGCAAGGGCATGCCACGACGCGGGCATTACGACCCTCGCGTTTACCGGCAACGAAGACAGCGAGCTCGCCAAGACGGCAGACGCGATCTTTACGATACATGACGATCACCCAATGGATCTTAAGAACGTTAAGCCTAACTGCTTTACCGGAAGTTGTATTCTCGCATTCGAAGAACTATTGAGTATCTGCCTTGACAATCTAAAACAAGAAGGCTTGGCTCCCTAAATCATGCGATAGGAAGCCAAGCCCTGGAATTGCGCTATGCAATTGAAAGCCACTTGCGCGTTTTACTCGTCACCGAGAACTTCGTGCACCTCAGAAGCGACTTCGCCGACACGAGGACCGTAAATGACCTGGATTGCCTTGTCGCTCAGGCGGATAACGCCCATAGCTTCAAGATTCTTGGTGAACACCTCGTCGTCTGCAACCTTAGAACCATCCTTGACAATCACGCGAAGACGTGAGATGCAGTTGTCAAGATCATCAATGTTGTCGGCTCCACCAAGCGCTTCGACAATGCCAACAGCAAGCGCGCTGTCCTTGGTCGCACGGCCCTGGACTGCCTTCTCGGGAGTGCTATCAGACTCGCCCTTTGCCTCAGCGGCCTTTGCCTCGAACTCGGCTCTGCTGTTGATCAACTCAATATCGTCACCATCGTCTCGACCGGGCGTCTTGATATCGAACTTAGTAATAAAGAACCGGAAGAGGAAGAAAGCTGCCAGGAAAAAGGCGGGGAGCAGAATAAGGTACGGAAGCAGATTAAGCTTCTCGGGGCGGAATAAGAATGGGATCAGGTCCTTGATATTTCCCTGGTACACCGAAACGCCCATTGCCTCCGAGAGAACTTCACCCAGTCCGGAAAGCGGAGCGTAAACGCCAAAGTAGAGCCAGGGGGCGGCAAACAGGAACGTAAAGAGAATAGGCTCCGTAACGCCAAAGAAAACAGTCGAAATCACTGTGGGGATTAAAAGACCAGCAACCTTCTTGCGGTTCTGGGGCTTGGCACAAGACCACATAGCAAGGGCGATGCCCGGGAACAACGCGTAATCGTTAATGCCATAGCCAGCCATGAAGGCCCTAACCAAGAGCTTGTCGCTACTGGGAGAAGCGAGCTGTGCAAGCTGAATAGCGCTATTGCCCACCACGCGCGTTCCGTCGACGACCATGGAGCCGCCAAGCTCAGTCCAATACATGGGCGTCTCGAGCAGCGGATGCAAGCCAAACGGCACAAGGCTCTCGAGCACCCAGCGATAGACAAACGTACCGACCAGACCGGAGCCTTTCACGAACGTCGCAATACCCGAGAAGCATCCACCGATGACGGGCCAAACGAAGTACATGATGCCGCCCAGGACGCCACCGGCGACCAGCGATACAATGGGAACCGTTCGACTGCCCGCAAAAAACGCCAGCGCCGTTGGAAGCTTGGTCTTGTAAAAACGGCCGGTGATCCAGGCGACCAGGCAGCCCACGATAATGCCGCCAAAGACACCAGAGCTGTAGCCAAAAAAGCCGAGCGAGGTAGTGTAGAGTGCGGACTGCTCACTCGCCTGAATGGACGTAAGGCCGACCTTCTGAAGAGCTTCCACCGTTGTATTGTCGGCAGCCAAGCCAGCTGCTCCAAGCAGAATCTCAACCGTCTTGAGCATGGTGAGATAGCAGACAAGGGCAGAAAAGGCAGCCCAGCCCTTCTCTTTGCGAGACAAGGAGAAGGCGCAGCCGACGGCAAACAAAACACCGAGGTTTCCAATGATTACCTCGCCGAGACCCTTAAATACCGAGAAGAACGTAAAGAGCGGCGAAGCGGCATACCAGTCCCAATTAACGCCAAGGGACACAAGGGTCAGTTCGGTCGTAAAAACGCTACCGATACCCAAAAAGAGACCGGAAATGGCAATGAGCGTAATCGGAACGAGCATTGCCTTTCCGAACGATTGGAATTTTTCTTTCATCAATTCCCTCCTCAATGAGCCTCTACAAACGACTATTGCACCCCACGTCCCCACACAGGCGAAACGGAAGACATGTTCGGCAATAGACACAAAGTGATTGTAGAAAGGGGCACACAAAATGCGCATCGGCATCGCGTAATGCGGTTAAATCGACCGACGATTGCAAGTATTTACGAATCCGTAAACGGCAGCAAATAGGCAGCGAACGGCAACCTGCAGCGTAGGACAGTCCCCGCAGGCCGACAATTACCGGTATTTTGGCTCATATTTATTGAATTGTTGCTCGCCCAAAAGCGCGGAGCATCAACGCGCCCCTAAGCCAACCCCAGCAATATGCCCGCCGAATGCACGACAAACGCCACGATCCAGGCGACCGTCACCTGAAACGCGAATACGGCCACGGCATAGCGCGCGCCCAACTCGCTCTTGACGGCGCCGATGGACGCCACGCAAGGCGGGTACAGCAGCGTAAAGACCAAGAACACGTAGGCGGTAAACGGCGAAAACATGGCTGACAGTGCCGCGGGAGAGGTTGCGCCCAAAAGCACCGTGAGCGTCGAGATGACGCTCTCCTTGGCAATAAGTCCCGTGACGAGTGCCGTCGAGGCGCGCCAGTCGCCAAAACCGAGCGGGGCCAACACCGGCGCGATGATGCTACCCAGACCGGCAAGCAGGCTTTGCGACTGGTCGGCGACCACGTTAAAGCGGATATCGAACGTCTGCAGGAACCAGATGACCACCGTAGCGGCAAAGATAATGGTAAAGGCCTTGGTAATATAGTCCTTGGCCTTATCCCATGCCAGCATCACCGTCGTCTTGACGCTCGGCAGGCGGTAATTGGGGAGCTCCATGATAAACGGCACCGGGTCGCCCTTAAATGCCGTACGGTTGAGCACCAGAGCCGCAATGCAACCAACCGCAATACCAATCAGATAGAGCGAGACCATGGCGGGAACCGTCGCCTGTGGGAAAAACGCCCCGCACAGCAAGCCGTAAACCGGCAGCTTGGCCGAGCAGCTCATGAACGGTGTGAGCATGACCGTCATCTTGCGGTCGTGCTCGGATGGGAGCGTACGGGTCGACATGATAGCCGGCACGGTGCAGCCAAAACCGACGAGCATGGGCACAAAGCTGCGGCCCGACAGGCCAAAGCGACGCAGCACCTTATCCATGACAAAGGCCACGCGTGCCATGTATCCGGAGTCTTCCAGAATGGAGAGGAACAAGAAGAGCACGACGATAATCGGCAGGAAGGTCAGCACGCTACCCACGCCCGTAAGCACGCCGTCGACAGCCAGCGAGCGCACCACGTCGTTGGTTCCGAACGCCTTGAGGCCCGCATCGGCCGAGGCGATGATGGCAGCGATACCGTCCTCCATGAGTCCCTGCAACGCCGCGCCGATCACGCCAAACGTCAGCCAAAAGACGAGGTCCATGATCACCAGAAACGCCGGAATGGCTGTGTAACGACCTGTCAGGATGCGGTCAATCTTGACGGAGCGCACGTGCTCGCGGCTTTCGTGCGGCTTGACGACGCAACGCCCGCACACGTCGCCGATAAAGCTAAAACGCATATCGGCCAACGCAGATAGGCGGTCGGTGCCGGCCTTGCCCTCCATCTGGGTAATGATGTGCTCGATAGCGTCGAGCTCATTGCGATCCAGGTGAAGCGCCTCGGTTACCAGCTCATCGCCCTCGACCAGCTTAGTCGCCGCAAAGCGCACCGGGATGTGCGCCGTCACGGCATGGTCCTCGATCAGGTTAGCAATACCGTGGATGCAGCGATGCAGCGCACCGCCGTCCGGACCGTCGGGCGCGCAAAAGTCCAGGCGACCAGGACGCTCGCGGAACCGTGCCACGTGCAGGGCGTGGTCCACCAGCTCGCCGATGCCCTCGTTGCGGGCAGCGCTAATGGGGACAACAGGCACGCCCATCAGGCTCTCGAGCAAGTTGACGTCTACGGCGCCGCCGTTGGCGGTCACCTCGTCCATCATGTTGAGCGCGATGACCATGGGACGGTCAAGCTCCATGAGCTGCAGTGTCAGGTACAGGTTACGCTCAATGTTGGTGGCGTCAATGATGTCGATGATGGCGTCCGGGCGCTCGTCGAGGATGAACTGACGGCTCACGACCTCTTCGCCTGTGTACGGCGACAGGGAGTAAATGCCAGGCAGGTCGGTAACGCTCGCCTCGGGATGGTTACGGATGGTGCCATCTTTGCGGTCGACAGTCACGCCGGGAAAGTTACCGACGTGCTGGTTGGAGCCCGTCAGCTGGTTGAATAACGTGGTCTTGCCGCAGTTTTGGTTGCCAGCGAGGGCAAAGTGCAGCGGCGCGCCCTCGGGCACGGCCGTCTTTGCCGCACGGGGCGAATATGTCCCCTCGCCCAGGGCCGGATGCTCCGTCGTGCCGATTGCGGCGTTAGCGCGCGGACCCGTATCGGTGTCGTGAATACCCACGAGCTCGATGCGAGCGGCATCGTCCTTGCGCAGCGTCAACTCGTAGCCACGCAGGCGAATCTCGAGCGGGTCGCCCATGGGGGCGTACTTCATCATGGTGACTTCGGTGCCCGGCGTCAGGCCCATGTCCAAAATATGCTGACGGAGCGCCTGGTCGTCGGATGTCACCGATGCGACAACGGCGTCCTTTCCAATCTCGAGTGTATCGAGCTTCACGCGCTCATCCTTTCGTTAGACGCGGTTAACCGTTTACCGGGGTTAACCAACTCGTAACGACAAATGATAGCGCTCTGAACTATTTTATAAAGTCAAATACCGATGTTTACCTGCGCAAACTTTATGCGGTGCGCCCCGAAGGCTCTTTACGCATACCGCTCAGCGAGATCGAAACGGAACCCGACCGCGCGGTAGCAGTGAGTTGATCACCCTCGACCGACCCCGTGCATGTAAAGGGCGCCTTGCCCATCAAGACGTGGGAGATAGTACCCAAGAGCTCAAAGAAATCGCCCTCAGCACGGGCACTCGAGAGAGCGATATTGAGACCCCTGACGTTTAGTACTGCCCTGAGCGCGCCGTTCACCCCATGTGAAAACGTCACCTCGCCGCGTCTACTCCCCACCGGCGTCTGGGCCGAAACCACATACGTACCCTCAAGCATGGTTCCTCCTCTGAGTAGGCTTTTTGAAATGGCCATCTAGTCTACTTTGCTGCGAGACGGCTTGCCCAGAAACTGCAAGCACATAACGACGTTCAACCAACAGATTGCTGCAAGGAGGACAAGCGTGCAAGGGGGGGGCAGATTACATTTGGCACCACTTGCGCCAACGGACGGGATGCGGAGCGACTGTGCAGGTGGATTCCGGATCGCCGCTTCCTCCGTCCCCCAGCGAATCAAAACAAGTTGCGGTGGAATAGTTCCTGTTTGATGCTTTAACCAGCAAAAACAGGAACTATTTCGCCGCAACAGCAAAAGCCCGCGCTGGCAACAAATGTCACCTGCGCGGGCTTGGTGGGCGCTCACAAAGGCACGTTACAGAGGCCCACGTCAGTTATGGATTACCGAACGGCACCGGCACGCGACGCCTCCGTCGGCTTACCAAGCGATGAAGCTTGCCGCAGTCTTAGACTATCGGCGCAATGCCGGCAAAGTGCAGATACAGCGAGATGACCGCCACGACAATGACCACCGCTGCGATCAGCTTGTCGTGCAGGTGCGGAAGTACCGGCTTACCGCGACCTCGCTCGCCCAGCATATAAACGGGAATGGCCGGAGCAAAAAGGATCGTCGTGATCATGACGCCCTGGAGGCCCGTCGACCACACAAGGAACAATGTGTAAATGAAGCCGAGCGTGCCGAAGAATCGCGCCTTGCCGACGCTTGGCGCATACGGTCCGTCCAGATGCTCCTTCTTCCAACCAATCACCATGTAATAGGCAGCCGAGCAGACATACGGAACCAGAATCGTGTTAACCGCGCAGCTATAGAAGAACTGGTAGGTGCTCGCCGCCACATACGACACGATCAAGAAGAGCTGCGTGATTCCGGAGCTCACGAGAATCGTCACCACCGGGGCATCATGCTTGTTCGTCTTAGCAAACGCCAGCGGGAAGGAACCCTGGCGCGCCGCCTCGAACGGCGTCTCGGAAGCGATGATGACGTAGCCCAGCATCGCGCCGACCAGCGAGAGGATAACGCCAAGGTTTACGATGGCAGCACCAACCGGACCGATTGCGCACTCGAGAATTCCCGCCATGGAGGGCGTTGCGAGCTGTGCCATCTCCTCGCGCGGCATAATGCCGAGCGACAGCATCGAGATGATCAGATACAGCGTGAATACAGCCGCAAATCCGAGCGCCGTCGAGCGGCCGACGTCACGCACGTACTTAGCACGGCCCGAGATAACGACAGCGCCCTCGATGCCCGTGAAGACCCAGACAAGGGCGATCATGGTCGAGACAACCTGCTCGCCAAAGCCAGGACCAGCCGGCTCTCCCCAGAAGTTGTCCATAAAGATATCGACGTTGAACTTACCCAGGAGCACGATACTCAGCACAAAGAGCCCCAGCGGCACCAGCTTCGCCAACGTGACGATCGTGTTAATGCCCGCAGCCTCCTTAACACCACGAAGCACAAGGGCGGTAAGGAACCACAAAAACACGCTGGCGCAGACGATGGAAAGCAGGTTGTTACCCGCGCCAAACGCAGGGAAGAAATAGCCCAGCGCGCTAAACAGCAAGAGCGCAAAGCTCACGTTGGAAAGACATGCGCTGATCCAGTAGCCCCAGGCGGAGTTGAATCCAATGTAATCGCCAAAACCGGCCGCAGCGTATGCATAGATGCCGCCGGTCAGGTCGGGACGGGCCTGAGACAAACCGTTGAACACCATCATCAGCGCAAAGACGCCAATGAAGCAAATTCCCCACGAGACGATAACCGCACCGGTATTTGCCCCGCCTGCTGCCATATCGCCGGCAAGCGAAAAGATGCCGCCACAAATACTGGCGGTAATGACCATCATGGTCAGACGAAAGAGATCGAGGCCATTAGGGTCGATAATCTCGTCGTTTTGAGCTTTAGAGGCCATTGTATGTGCACCCCCTTCATCATGTGATCGAACGAAAGATGGCCCGGACGCCCCGAATCGGGTGCCGGGCCATCGGTCAAGCGATCATCAGGCTGTTGCAGCTATCGCGTTAGAAGCGCAGCGACAGGCAAGAAAGGCCGCCGTCGACCTTGCGATACTCGGAGGTATCGACGACGAGCGTCTTGTAGCCCAGATCCTGCACGGCCTTGAGCACGGTCGGATAGCCCTCGGCAACGATGACCGTACCGTTGACCCAGATGCAGTTGGCGCCGTAAGCCTCGTCCTCGGGCACGACGATCTTGTTGTACTGGGCAAAGTCGGGCTTATCGATGAACTCACCGGAGACGAGCATGTTGTTGTCCTCGATGTAGTTGACGCCCGTCTTGAGGTGCAGGACCTCCTCCAGCGGAACCTCGGAGCCCTCGAGGCCCCAGCCTTCAAGAATCTCGCAGAACTGGCGGATACCCTCTTCGTTGGTACGAGCGGAGCGACCGACGTAGAAATGGTCGCCGACCATCATGACGTCGCCGCCGTCGAGCGTGCCCGGAGAAACGATGTGCTTGACATGCTCGTCGTCAAAGAAGCGACGGACGGCCGGCTCGATCTCGTCCTTCTCGCCGTTGCGGCTGTCGGCGCCGGGGTTGGTAATGATGGCGCCGCAGCGAGTGATAACGGCCGGATCTTCGACGAAGCAGCTGTCGGGATACTGCTCGAGTGCCGGCAGTACCGACACGTCAACGCCGCACTGCTCGAGCGCATGCTCGTAATCGTAGTGCTCCTCGATGGCGCGCTCGTAGATGGGCTGGCCAAGCTCGGGGGCACTCGTGATGCCATTGCTCAGGGACTTGCCGGGGCGGCGGATGATGACGTGGCTGAACTTGGTCATGATGATCCTCCTTGGATCTCATAGTACTGAGCGGACTTCCTTGCGTCCGCCTTCCTTCCGATGGCTTTATCTTAGGGTGTCTTTGCTGTTTTGTATATTGTATACAATCCCGAACGGTAGATAATCCTCGGTAAGCGTATTCCTGCTTATCGGCGCAAAGTAGCACGATTTAGCTGGTCGTTCTATAATTCGACTGAGCTATTCAAGCGAAACGTATTTAATTTTAGAAATATACCGTTAAGGAACACAAGCTCATGGAAACGCTCAGAAGGCCCCTGAAGGACCACGTATACGACTATATTTCGAGCCGTATTGACGCCGGCGAGTTGTCCGCCGGCGACCGGCTGAGCGAGCAAGCGATCTGCGATGCCATGGGCGTGTCGCGCACGCCGGTCCGCGAGGCGCTCATCCAGCTGGCAAGCGATGGCTACCTGGACAATCTCCCCCGCCGCGGATTCCGCGTCCGTGGGTTCGATCAGCAAAACGCCGTTGAAGTCTTTGAGATTATGGGGCCGCTCGACGGGCAGGCCGCATATCTCGCCTGTCCGAATCTAACTGACGACGATATTACGCAGCTGAAATTTCTCGTCGGCTCCATGGACCTCGCGATCCAAGGCGGTCTCATCCGTAAGTATGACGACATTCAGCGAGACTTTCACCTTACGTACTTCAACCGCTGTGGCAACGACCGTCTGCGCGATATGATCTCGCAGCTCGAGCGTTGCTTTATCAAGCGCGATTACGAGACTGTTGACCAGGAGACGGCGTGTAAGCTGCTCAATAAAGCCAACAACGAACATGCTCATATTCTTGAGTTGTTCGAAGCACGAGATGCGACGGGCGTGCGCGACTACGTTCGCGATGTCCATTGGAACACGGAAAACGCCCAGTTCACTGTCTGGTAGGAAAGCAACAAGGGACAACGTCGGTCTTAAACCTTGGCGCCAGCACCGCCCAAACTGATCCGTTTTCCTCCGTCCCCGAGGGGTCATTCTTTTGGCAGCCAAGACAACACCGATATTTTGACGCCGACAGCAAAAGCCCGCCAGAGCGAGCAAGGTGACGCGAAGCGAGGCGGCATTGACTTTCTGGTCATGCCGCCGCAGTTGAAAGGCAGATTGCCGCTCTGGCGGGTTTGCAGCGTCGAGCTGTTACGCGGTTTGGTAAAACCGCGTAACTAGAAGCCGTGGCGCTCCAGGAAACGGAAGGCCAGGCGGATCCAAGGACGGACCGCCACCTGCTTGTCCTCGTTATCGACCGCGGTGTTGGCGTTGCCGAGCGAAAGCCCGTGACCACCTTGGTCAAAGACGTGCATCTCGCAAGCGACGCCCTCCTCGGCCATGCGCTGCGCAAACGGATAGACCTGCGCGATCGGCGCCGTCTTGTCGTCGGACACGCCCCACACAAAGGTCGGCGGCATCTGACGCGAAACATGCGTGGTGGGGCAGATGTCGGCCAGGTGCTCGTCGGTCGCCTCACCGCCCGTCACCATCGACAGATAGTCGTTGAGCAAATCGCGCCCCGTCTTGCCACCCGTCTTGGGAACGCGCAGGTCGATGCGCGGGTCGCGCGTCTGCATGTCGCGCACATAGGCAAAGTCGAGCAGCGGATAGCCCAGCACCACGGCATCGGGACGAATGTCGTCCGGACGCGACCCGGCAAGCGCCGCGAAGGGACCAGTCTTCCATTGCGTTGCCAGCGAAGCGCAGATCATGCCGCCTGCCGAGAAGCCCACGACGCACACGCGCTTGGGATCGACATGCCACTCGTCGGCGTTGGCGCGAACCGTGGCGACCATCTTGGCAAGGTCTGCCTGCGGGTGAGGAAAGCTCACGTCGCCCGTGCCACTTGTCACATAGTTGAGCACAAAGGCCTGGTAGCCGCGGTCCAAAAACGCAAACGCCACGGGATCCTGCTCATGCGGAGCGATATGCGTAAACGCACCTCCGCCGCAGATAATCACGGCAGGGCGGCGGCCATTCGGCTTATCGGGCAGCGGCTCGGCACCCAAATACGTAAACGTCGCCGGATACTCCTCGGTCGGCTCCTCGCCCCACAGCGCATGGTTCTCGACAATCATATGTGCTCCCTTCGCGCAGATTATGCGCCCTTGTTTTTCGCGTCTAAGCGTACCCCACTTGAGCCCGTGGCGAAGAAACACTCCAGCAATAAGTTTCCCTTCAACTGATATATCACATAATCCCAGTTCAGAGGTATCGTTGAGCAGCGTAAAATAGGGGCGTTGACCAAGCCGCGAAACACATATGAAACGTTTCCGGCAAACCAAGCGCGCGATATGCGCCTATTTAAGTTGGAGGCAACTATGGGTCTGCTCGATTCGCTTAAGTCCACCTTCACCTCGACGGGCGAGGCATCCGTTCCGCCCGCAGCAAGCTTCGCCACCCGCGAAGGCGTCATCTACGCCCCCGTCAACGGCGTGCTCGTCAACCTCGATGAGGTTCCCGATGAGACCATCGCCTCGGGTATGCTCGGTCAGGGCTACGGCATCGAGCCCATTACCGGCACCATCTATGCGCCCGCCAACGGCCGCATCGGCGCCACCACCGTCACCAACCACTCCATCGGCATGATCACCGAGGACGGTCTTCGCGTGTTCATCCATGTTGGCCTGGGCACCGTGGAAATGAACGGCAAAGGTTTTGCCCGCTTTGTCGAGATGGGTGACACGGTCAAGGCAGGCCAGCCGCTCATCAGTTTCGACCGCGAGGCCATCAAGGCCGCCGGTCACGAGGACATCGTGACCGTCATCGTCTCCGAGCTCGATCGTCTTAAGAGCATCGACCATGTCGGCGAGTCCGGCACGCTTATCGGCGGCAACCCGCTCGTCAAGCTGGGCGACCCGCTGCTGGTAGCCAAGACCAAGTAGCCAGGCCCCGCGCCACACAGCCAAAAGGCACCTCGTCAAGCGCCCGCGACCATTTGGCCGCAGGCGCTTTTCGTTTGAAAAACCATCCCGCCAATGCCTTATCCGTATAGCCCAAATGAGCCGAGCTGCTAGAATATCGAACTGTATGGATAACTATCATTCAACCGTTATGGGAGGATACGTGAACCGCACCAAAAACGCGCAGCTTTACGCCGATGCCGAGTCGCTTGGCGGCCAGACCGTCACCGTCGCCGGCTGGGTCAAGTCCATCCGCGACATGAAGAACTTTGGCTTTGTTACGCTCAACGACGGCAGCTGCTTCCGCGACCTGCAGGTCGTCATGAACCGCGAGGCACTCGACAACTACGACGAGATCGCCCATCAAAACGTCTCGGCCGCACTCATTTGCACCGGCACCGTCAAGCTGACCCCCGATGCGCCCCAGCCTTTCGAGCTTTCTGCCACCTCCATTGAGGTCGAGGGCGTCAGCGCCCCGGATTACCCGCTGCAGAAGAAGCGCGCAACCGTCGAGTTCCTGCGCACCCAGCAGCACCTGCGCCCGCGCACCAACCTGTTCCGCGCCATGTTCCGCATCCGTTCTGTCGCGGCTGCCGCCATCCACCGCTTCTTCCAGGAGCAGGGCTTTGTCTACGTCAACACCCCCATCATCACCACGAGTGACTGCGAGGGCGCCGGCGAGATGTTCCGCGTGACCACGCTCGACCCCAAAAATCCGCCCCTCACCGAGTCCGGCGAGGTCGACTGGAGCCAGGACTTCTTTGGCAAGCACGCGAGCCTTACCGTGTCCGGCCAGCTCAATGCCGAGAACTTTGCCATGGCCTTTGGCGACGTGTACACCTTTGGCCCCACCTTCCGCGCCGAAAACTCCAACACCACGCGCCACGCCGCCGAGTTTTGGATGATCGAGCCCGAGATGGCCTTTGCCGACCTTAACGACTACATGGATAACGCCGAGGCCATGCTCAAGTACGTCCTTAAGGACGTTATGGCCACCTGCCCCGACGAGCTCAATATGCTCAACAAGTTTGTGGACAAGGGTCTGCTCGAGCGTCTGGACCACGTGGCAAACTCCGACTTTGCCCGCGTCACCTATACCGAGGCCGTCGAAATCCTGGAGCAGGCCGTCGCCGCCGGTCACAAGTTTGACTATCCCGTGAGCTGGGGCATCGACCTGCAAACCGAGCACGAGCGTTTCCTGACCGAGGAGCACTTTAAGCGCCCGACCTTCGTAACCGACTACCCGGCCGAGATCAAGGCGTTCTACATGCGCATGAACGAGGACGGCAAGACCGTCGCCGCCGCCGACTGCCTGGTGCCGGGTATCGGCGAGATTATCGGCGGCTCCCAGCGCGAGGAGCGCCTGGATCTGCTCGAGGCCCGCATCAAGGACCTGGGCATGAATCCCGAGCAGTACAAGTACTACCTTGACCTGCGCCGCTACGGTTCCTGCAAGCACGCCGGCTACGGTCTGGGCTTCGAGCGCTTGGTCATGTATCTGACCGGCGTGGGCAATATCCGCGACGTCCTGCCGCACCCGCGCACCGTGGGCAACGCCGACTTCTAATCGCCACAGCGCCACCAAACACGTTCCAGCGCATCACGCCAGCGCCTCTCGGCAAGCCGAGGGGCGCTTTTTTCAACAGCATCCGTCAATCTTTTGGCAAGTTTTTGGTCAGTTGGGCAGGGCTGTTGAAAACTCGACCCGCCGCTTGCCGACGGCTACCGACCGCCCAGGGCGTCCTGCACCCCTGGGAAAGCCCCGCGTCCTAGGCTCCATACCGTCGCCACCCAAAACGGAAAGGACGTGGGCGCCATGACCGAAACCGCTGTTGAAACTTACGAGACTACGACGAGGGGCGCCGCCTCGATGGCAGCCTATCGCGCCGTTCGCATCCTGCAACTATTAAGCGAAAACACCGGCGAGGACAAGGCCATGCTTTCCGATGAGTTGATCCGGCGCCTCGCCCATCCCGACGACCCCGCCCGCATGCCCATCTCGGCGGCGCGGCGCAGCATCTACACCGCCATCTCCGCACTTCGCCATGCCGGATACGAAATTGAGTACAAGCGCGGCGTGGGCTATCGACTCTTGACCCGTCCGCTCACCGACGAAGAGATCATCCGGCTCCACGGCATGGTCATGCGCAACCGCTCCACGCCCATCGCCATTCGAAAGAGCATGGCGCAGCACCTGGTCGCCATGGCGAGTGCCGACGTTCGCGGCTACCTCGATGCACCCGAGCCTGCTCCAAGCGCAGGCGACAAATCCACCAAGGCCACACGCACGCCCGTCAAGCGCATCGATGCCTGCGAGCTCATCGAGCAGGCCATCGACCACGGAACCACGGTGAGTTTTGATATTTCGAGTGTCACGGCACGCGGAGAGGTCGAAGTGGCACGGATGACACTCCGGCCCTTTGCCATCAAGCAACGAGACGGCATCTCGTATTTGCTGGGAACGGTCTATGACGCGCGAGGCGCCGATGACACGTTGCGTACCGTAGAGATCGGCCGAATGAGAAACGTCACCACACGTCTCCTCGACGGCAAGAAGCTCTTCGCCGCCCTGGACGAGGACGATGCCTCCTCCGCCGCATAAGACCCTCCGCCGCCCATTCGACTACCCGTACCGCCCATCCGATTCTGTATTAAAAAACCCGCCAGGCTGTTGTAAAAATGGACATCAGCGCTACTATAGTCCCACTTGCACTTTGTCCCAGTGCAGTGTTTCCAGCCATTTTTATACTGGGGGTAATGATATGAAGGACATCACCATCAGCCGCAGGAGCCTTCTGGTCTCCGCTGGCCTGCTCGCGCTCGCCCCGCTCGCCGGATGCGGCGGCAACTCTGGTTCCGGCTCTGCTGCCGCCGGTTCCGACTACACCATCGGCGTTCTGCAGCTCACCGAGCACTCCGCACTCGACGCCGCCAACGATGGCTTTGTCAAGGCCATCAAGGAGAGCGGCCTTAAGGTCAAGATCGACCAGAAGAACGCCCAGAACGACCAGTCCACGTGTAAGTCCATTGCCGACAAGTTTGTGGGCGACAACGTCAGCCTGATTTATGCCATCGCCACGCCCGCCGCGCAGGCTGCCGCCGGCGCCACGGCCGATATCCCCATCGTGGGCTGTGCCATCACCGACTACGCCGCCTCCGGCCTGGTCCAGGACAACGACAAGCCCGGCACCAACGTCACGGGCGCTTCCGACCTCACCCCGGTCGCCGAGCAGCTCGAGATGATGCAGAAGGTCCTGCCCGACGTTAAAAAGGTCGGCCTGCTCTACTGCACTGCCGAGTCCAACTCCGACGTCCAGATCAAGGCCGCCAAGAAGGAGCTCGACAAGCTGGGGCTCGAGTACACTGACTTCACCGTCTCGAGCTCCAACGAGATTCAGTCCGTCGTCGAGTCTGCCGTGGGCAAGGTCGACGCGCTGTACTCCCCCACTGACAACACCATCGCCGCGGGCGCTTCGCAGGTCGGCCAGATCTGCAAGGAGAATAAGCTCCCCTTCGTGACCGGCGAGGAGGGTATGTGCATGGCCGGCGGCCTGTTCACCCTCTCCATCAACTATAAGGACCTGGGCTACGCCGCGGGCGAGATGGCCGTTAAGATCCTGAAGGGCGAGGCCAAGCCCGAGGATATGCCGATCAAGCACCTCTCGAGCAAGGACCTGGTCGTCGTCAAGAACGACGAGATGGCCGAGGCCCTAGGCATCGACCTTTCCGCTCTGGACGAGTAGCGCCATGCGCGGTAACGCGTCTAGGGCCCGCACGCGCGCCACAGCCGCGTTATTCAATATCTGAGTCCTTGGGGCGAACGCTAAAGACCGGCGTTCGCCCTGCTTGTTTCGGATGAGACAAAACATCCGTCCGCAGCTCTTTTATGCATTGGTACCGCTATTATGGAAAATCACGTGTCCACCCTATCCTAGGAGGTATGAAGCATGCTCATTGCATTGCAGGGCGCCGTTTCGCAGGGCGTCCTCTGGGGCATTATGGTGCTTGGCGTGTTTATCACGTTCCGCCTGCTCGACATCCCCGATATGACCTGCGACGGCAGCTTTGCCCTCGGCGGCTGTGTCTGCGCCGTGCTCATCGTCAATAACGACGTCGACCCGCTGCTCGCCGTTTTGGCCGGCATGTGCGCCGGCGCCATCGCGGGCGCGGTCACGGGCATTTTGACCACCGTCTTTGAGATTCCCGCAATCCTCGCCGGAATCCTCACCCAGATCAGTCTGTGGTCCATCAACCTGCGCATCATGGGCAAGTCCAACACGCCCATCCTTGCCAAGGGCACTATCTTCTCATCCGTCAGCAACATGACGGGCCTGCCGCAGTCCACTGTTGCCATTATCTTCGGCATCGTGCTGGCCGTGGCCATCGTCGCCATCCTGTACTGGTTCTTTGGCACCGAGATCGGCTCGGCACTGCGTGCCACCGGCAACAACGAGTACATGATCCGCGCCCTGGGCGTTAACACCAACACCACCAAAATGATCGCCCTCGTGCTCTCCAACGCCCTCATTGGCCTTTCGGGTGCGCTCATCTGCCAGAGCCAGAAGTATGCCGACATTGGCATGGGCACCGGCGCCATCGTTATCGGTCTTGCCGCCATCGTCATCGGCGAAGTGCTCGGTCGCCTGCTGCCCGGCGGTCTGACGCAGTTTAGCGTCCGTCTTGCCTCCGCCGTCTTTGGCTCCGTGGTGTACTTCCTTATCCGCGCCATCGTGCTGCAGCTGGGCATGGACGCCAACGACATGAAGCTGCTCTCTGCCGCGATCGTCGCCGTGGCCCTGTGCGTGCCCGTGATTTGGGAGCGCTATAAGCTCCGCAGCTCCTACACGAAGGGAGATGAGGCAGATGCTTAAGCTCTCGCACGTCAAGAAGACCTTTAACAAGGGCACCGTCACCGAGAAGCGCGCGCTCACCGGCGTCGACCTCACCCTCAACGATGGCGACTTTGTAACCGTGATTGGCGGCAACGGCGCCGGCAAGTCCACGCTGCTCAATATGATCGCCGGCGTGTATCCGCTCGATTCTGGTGTTATTGAGCTCGACGGCACCGACATCTCGCGTCTGAGCGAGTCGCAGCGCGCCAAGTACCTGGGCCGTGTGTTCCAGGACCCCATGCGCGGCACCGCAGCCGACATGCAAATTGCCGAAAACCTGGCCCTCGCCAAGCGCCGCGGCCAGCGTCGCGGTCTTTCGTGGGGCGTCACCAAGGCCGAGAAGGACGAGTACGTTGAACTGCTCAAGCGCCTGGACCTCGGTCTGGACACGCGTCTCAACGCCAAGGTCGGCCTGCTCTCGGGCGGCCAGCGCCAGGCACTCACCCTGCTGATGGCCACGCTCACCAAGCCGCGCCTGCTGCTGCTCGACGAGCACACGGCGGCCCTCGACCCCAAGACGGCCTCTAAGGTGCTCAACCTGACCGAGGAGATTGTCGACGAAAACCATCTGACCACGCTCATGGTTACGCACAACATGAATGACGCCATCCGTCTGGGCAACCGTCTGATCATGATGCACGAGGGCCATGTGATCTACGACGTGGCCGGCGACGAGAAGAAGTCGCTCACCGTAGCCGACCTGCTGCAGAAGTTCGAGGAGGTCTCGGGCGGCGAGCTCGCCAACGACCGCATGCTGCTGAGCTAAAACCTGCCAATAAGGGACAGGTTTATTTTGGCAGGTTTTATCTGCGCAAACGTCAAAACCGCCGCAAAGGGACAGATACCTTTGCGACGGTTTTCGCATATCATGTCGATAATCCAGCGTCAGCAGGAACCACTGGTTAAGAACTAAGGAAACTGCCATGAGAAGACTCCTTCCCCGTCTTGCTTGACCGCCGCACTCCTTGCCGGCGTGCTCGCCGGCGGCCCAGCTTACGCCACCGCGGCCACCCCATCTCAAGTTATCGGCCCGTCCGATGTGATCGGACGGGCTTTTTGGTGGGTATCATGGTTGAATGATCATTAGGAGGTTTTCCCTACATGGAATTGTTTGAACCGATTCTTCATTTCTTTGAGCAGCGCTGGGTCCACAACATCATCTGGGCCGTCATCTTGGTAATAGTCACCGCCATCGCCGCCAAGGCGGCATCCAAGACCCTGCGCCACCTACTCAACCGAGACGACAACCCGCTTCCCGCATCGAGCATCTTCATCAACATCGCGCGTGCCGTCATTTGGATGATCGGCGGCAGCTTTATCCTCGACAACTGCTTTGGCATTAAAGCAAACGCGCTCGTCGCCGCTCTTGGCGTCGGCGGCATCGCCATCTCGCTCGGCTTTCAGGACACGCTATCAAACCTTATCGGCGGTATGCAAGTGACCTTTATGGGCATCATCAAGCCCGGCGACAATATCGAGGTCGGCGGCGTGTCGGGCGTGGTCCAGGACATCACTTGGCGCCACACGACCATCGAGGACGCCTGCGGACAGACCATCATCGTCCCCAACTCCAACATCTCCAAGAACACACTCGTGCACCTCATGCCCTTTGGACGCGTTGTCGTTCCCGTCGCGGTGAAGGACACGTCAAAGTGGGACTCGCTCGATGCGCTGGCAGACGAGCTCGCCTGTGCCACCAAGGTCGCCGTTTCACCCATCTCGGGCTTTGACAAGGAACCCTACGTGCTCTTTAGCGAGATCGGCGACTTTGGCATTAAGGGTAAGATCATCTTTATCGTCAGTGACGACAGCACCACTTTCACCGCTGCCGACGCCTGCATCCGCGCCATCGCCCCCATCATTGCCCAACCCACCAAATAAGGACAGGTTTATTTAGGCTGGTTTTATCTGGGCAAATGAGCGGTTTATTTCTCAATGGCCCAGCCGCCCTTTACGAGCTGCCCCTTTTCGAGCGACCGAGACGATGGTACCATGGTTCATATAGTTGTTTAAACGACTAAGGGAGCAAAACTATGGAAGAGGCCTATCGTCAAGCACGCAAGCGCGGCGAGCAAGGACGTCGACGCGCCATTAGTCAAAGCGAGCATCCGTATCTCACGGACCTCGATAGCTTGGTTTCCCAGCTCCCCTTAGGCCAGCGAGAGAATGTCGGCCTGAGAGATATTCCGCTCGAAATGGTCGTCGGCACGGTTACCAAGGGCCGTCAGTCCGCCTTCTCATGCAACTTTATGCCCTTGCTGCCGTTTAGCACCGAGTTCGCCCGCAAGTGGTCTAACCTCTACGACATCCAGGTGACCGAGGGCTATCGCGATCCCGTCATCGTCACCGAGTTCATGCATCGGTTTTACGTCCAAGAGGGCAACAAGCGCGTCAGCGTTCTCAAATTCCTGGACGCCCCGACGATTTCGGCCAAGGTCACCCGTCTCTACCCCGGCACATGGGAATCCGTCGAAAGCCGCCTGTACGGCGAGTTCTGCGCGTTTTGGCGCGTCTGCCCCCTATACGAGATCGAGTTCTCTCGCGAAGGAAGCTACGAGACGCTCGCCAAGATGCTCGGTCAGAACCTTATCGAAAAATGGCCGCAGAAAAAGGTCGACTACCTGCGCCACACCTTCCTACTCTTTAAACGAGCCTACCTGCGCGCCGGCGGCGACCATCTGGACATTACGCCCGCCGACGCTATGCTCGTCTACCTCAACGTGTACAACCAAGACCGCCTGCTGGATACGCCGACTGATATCGTCGTAAACCGCCTGTGCAAGATTTGGCGCGAGCTGGTCATTGCCGGCAAAAATGACGAGGACAAGGTCGATCTTGTCGAAGCGCCGAGCGTCGATGAGGAAGAGGCACCCGCCAAGTCCACCTCCGGCGTGCTCAACTTCTTTATGGGCAAGACTGTCTACTCCACTGCCAATCCCATGCGAATCGCCTTTATCCACGAGTTTCCCTGTGCCACGTCGAGCTGGGACAGCCTACACGACCAGGGCCGCCGGTATCTTGATGAGCACTTTGGCGGTATTGTGCGCACCGAGGCGTTTGAGGACTGCCACGATCCGGACGTGTTCTACGCCGCCGTGGAAACGGCTGTCAAACATGGAGACAACGTCATCTTCTCGACCTCGCATCGCCTGATGGAATACACGCTCAGGGCTGCCGTTGAGTATCCCCAGGTTCGGTTCCTCAACTGCTCTATCGGCCTTCCCCACCAAAGCGTGCGCTCGTATTTTGGAAAGATGTACGAGGCAAAGTTTCTGCTGGGCGCCCTTGCGGCCAGCATGGCGGACAACCATCGCATTGGCTACCACGCGTCCGTCTTTGCGTCGGGCGCGCTTAGCGAGATCAACGCCTTTGCAATTGGCGCCTCGCTGCTCGACCCCCGCGCGCAAATTATCCTGACCTGGGGCGATGTGCCCGCCGGCGGTCTTGCCGAGGCCATGTGCCGCGAAGGTGTGAGCGTCATGACCGGCGCTGACATGTCCAAGTCGCTGGAGGACCCCACGGCCTACGGACTTCACCGCCTGGTCGATGGCAAGGTCGTCGGCATCGCCATGCCGGTATGGAACTGGGGCCGATACTACGAGCTTATCGTGCGAAGCCTGCTGCATGGCACCTGGGATGAGACCAGTGACGACAGCCAGGTTCGCGCCGTCAACTACTGGTATGGTATGAGCTCGGGCGTCATCGACATTCGCTACGCTCCGGGCCTGCCCTATCAGACGCGCAAGCTTGTTCAGCTGCTCCGCAATGGCATCGTCGAGGGCTCCATCAATCCATTTGGCGGCGAGCTCCATAGCCAAGACGGCGTGGTGCAGATCGAAGGCTTTCCCCCGCTGCCGAGCACGCAAATCGTCGAGATGGACTGGCTGGCCGATAACGTGGTGGGCACCATTCCGCAACTCGACGATGAGCCGAAGGTCCGCGCCCTATGAAAATCCTTGCCATAGCCGATACCGAAGAACGATGCCTATGGGAGTGCTTTCGCAAGGAGCGCTTTGAGGGTGTTGACCTGATTTTGTCCGCTGGCGATCTGGACCCGGATTATCTTGAGTTTTTGGTCACCGTCATCAACAAACCGCTCATTTACGTGCGTGGCAATCACGATGACCGCTATGCGCGTCATGCACCGGGCGGCTGCATCTGTGTCGAAGACACCGTGTACGTGTATCGCGGCGTCCGCATTGCGGGGCTTGGCGGCTCCATGCGCTACCGAGACGGTGCCAACATGTATACCGAGCGCGAGATGACCAAGCGCATGCGCAAACTGTCCCGCAAAGTGAGGATGGTCGGCGGCTGTGACATCTTGCTCACCCACGCGCCCGCCGCCGGCGTGGGCGATCTGGATGATCTGCCACATCGAGGATTCGAATGCTTCAACACAGCGCTCGAATCCTGGAACCCCGACTACATGGTGCACGGGCATGTGCACCAATGCTATGGTCGCGACTTTCAGCGTGAGCGCCAGCATGCATGCGGGACAACGATCATCAACGCCTGCGGCTATGCGCAGTTTGAGCTTGACGAAGCGCGCTACCCCATCCGTGGCTGGCAGGCAGCTTGGCTCAATTCGCAAACTATGCGCCGCGAGCTCAAGCGTCACGAGGCCATCGAGTCCTCAGCCGCCAGAACACCCTGGTAACTGCCAACAACCACCACGAAGGGGATAGGCACCTTTATGGTGGTTTTGCTGACTCGTCCGACCTGTCCATCACGGTGCTTGTGGAATTAACGAGAACACTCATTGTTTTGTAAGGACGGCGCTCACGTGCCGTCTTTTTTTTGTCAACTTATGCAGTCTCGACCGTGTTGTATGTAGAGGGACCTCGCGAGACGCCTTCCCTATATCCACCACGACCAATTGGAGGTGACACTATGCCTGCACGCCGTAACCGCAATAGCACGCTCCGATGCGATGCCGATCAGATCGAGCGGGAAGCAAAGCGCTTGGTCGACACGTATTCCGACCTCATCCTTCGATTGTGCTATTCGGCCCTTGGATCCGCTGACGACGCTCAAGACATCTGCCAGGACACGCTGATCAAGATTCTCCAACGCACTCAACCGTTCGACTCGCTCGAACACGAACGTGCTTGGGTGATCCGAGTCGCACTGAACGCATGTCGCGATATCGGCCGTACGCACGCGAATCACCCGGTTGTCGACCTCGATTCGCTCCCCGATTTCTGCGCACCCGTAACACATACCGAGCAAGAATTCGCGCAACGCGACTGCGCCATTCTTTCCGCTGTCACGGCCCTGCCTCAAGCACAGCGCATCGCCATCTTTTTGCACTACTACGCAGGCATGAGCATCAGGGAAATCGCAGACGCCGTTCACGCGACGCCAGCTGCAACCGCCCAGCACCTTAGCCGCGGACGTGCGTCACTTCGGCTTTCCTTGAAAGGAGACCACAATGACTACGAATTCGAATGACTATCGCCACGCCCTGGAGCACATTTCGTTTACCGATAATGCGAAGCAGCACATGGCAAACTCGATTGCTCAGTCCGTCGCCTCAAGCGATGCGGCGACCGCTCAAAGCAACTTTAATGGCACGCGACGCAAGCCGCGCATCGCCCGCCATCCCGTAAGAACAGTCGCTCGCATTGCCGCTGTAACGGCAGTCCTCGCTATCGTCATTGGAGGCGCTGGCACGGCTATGGCAACAGGCGTCCTGCCGCTTCCTTCTGACATGCTTTCCGACATCTTTGACGGACCTGCTTCTCAAACCGAGATCATCGACCGTATTGGCCGGCCCGTCGGTGCTAGCTGCTCCAACAACGGAGTCACCGTGACTGCCGACGCCATCATGGGCGACAAGGATATGGTTACCATCGCCTATACGCTTACGTTCGACGATCCCGCTGCCCTGAAAAAGCTTTCCGAGCCGGGCGAGAACGGAACTATCGCCGGAAGTGTCGATGGAAACGTATACGTTGATGGCGAGCATGGCGGCCAAGGCCAATCATGGCTCATTGACAAGAACCCCAATGACTCCAGCATTCAATACTTTGCACAGTTCAGCGTTGAATCACCCGGCCTTATGGGCAGGACCGTCCGCACGCATATCAACTCTCTCGTTGTGCCACGTGCTGGCAAAGAGCTTCCCGAGTATAAGAAAATACTTACGGGCCCATGGGATCTTAAGTTCCAGCTGAATTACGAAGATACATCCGTTACGATTCCCGCGCCCAAATCGGTCAACTTTAACGGCACCAAGGCGACGATTCAAGAGGCCACCGTATCCTGCGTTGGCGTTTCAGTCCGCTACAACATAGATCGTTCCATCGAACACGACAACAACAGCGGCAAGATGTCTCAAAACATGGAGGAGTCTATGGATGCCGTTGGCAACATACCCCTCATCGTGACGTTCAAAGACGGTCATGTTGAGGACGCAACCAGCCACAGCGGCTATTTCGCAAATAAACTGGATAACGGCACCACTGATGTCCACAAGACCTGGCCGTTCTCGCAAGTTTGTGACACAGACAAGATTGCAAGCGTACAAATTGGCGATACGGTCATTCCCATGAATTCGTAACGCTACGCGGCTCGTATATGCACCCGGTTCCGCACTTCGCGTCTAAAGATGCGCTGTCATCGAGCAGCGTGAGCGCAAGGCCGCCCGTATGGTCGGCTGGGAACACCTCGTTGCGCTAAAAACCACCACGAAGGGGACCGGCACCTTTGTGGTGGTTTTGCTGACTCGTCCGACCTGTCCCAACGGTTTGTCTCAATCTGTAACAGGTAGGGCCCAAATAATCGGTTAGCTGTTACAGATCGAGACAGACCACGGATGCTCAGCCGAAAAACTCAATCTGTAACAGGTAGGAACGATTTTGCCCCTTAGATGTTACAGATTGAGATATTTGACAGCTTGAATCGGCATCGCCTACAGCGCGGCGACGACCTTGTCGCCCATCGTCGTGGTGCCGAGGATCTTATCTGCCGGGGTGTTGACATCGGCGATGTCACGGGTGCGCCAGCCCTCGTCGAGCACGCGCGCCACGGCGCTCTCGATCCACGCGGCTTGCTCGCCCATGTCGAGCGCGTAGGTCAGCAGCATCGCCACCGACAAGATTTGAGCCAGCGGATTGGCCACGCCGAGCCCCGCGATGTCAGGAGCGCTGCCAGCGCTCGGCCCAAACAGCGATACGCCATCATCCAGCGAGGCAGAGGCAAGCATACCGAGCGATCCGGTAATCTGAGCCGCCTCATCGGACAGGATGTCGCCGAACATGTTCTCCGTCACCACGACGTCAAAGTCTGCCGGTCGACTGATGAGCTGCATGGCGGCGTTGTCGACGAGCAGGTCCTCAAGCTCCACGTCGGAGTACTCCTCGTCTTGCACGCGATGCACGATCTCGCGCCACATGCGGCTCGTCTCCAGCACGTTGCGCTTATCAACGCTCGTCACCTTGCCGCGACGTTTGCGCGCCGCCTCAAATGCCTGGCGCGCAATGCGCTCAATCTCGTACTCGCGATACTCCATCACGTCGACCGCACGCTGACCGGCCGCACCCGCAGCGCCCGCGCAGGTCACGGATGCGGGCGCCAAAGTCCCACGGCATGTTGTAGCCCATCGTATCGGGGATGTTCACGACCGTGGCACCGGCCTTTACGGCCGCCTCGATAATGCGCACCAGAAACTCCTGATCGGAGCGGCCGGCATCCTCGGCATAAAACTCAACATCGTCAACGAACTTGCGAGCATGTTTGACGGCATGGATCGCTCACTCAATTGCCCTTTCCTCAGCCATATGGAGCTTGTCGCGCAGGTGACTGGTGCTCACACCCAGCCCTGTATGGATACGGGGCCTCTGGGCCGTTTTGAGCGCCTCTGCAGCCACTTCGATATCCCTGTCGACAGCGCGCGTCAGGCCGCATACCGTGCATCGGTCGCCCGCAATCTTGCCAATCTCCTGTACGGAGCGAAAGTCACCAGGACTCGAGATGGGAAAGCCCGCCTCGATAACGTCCACGTTCATGCGCACCAGCTGGCGGGCGATGAAGAGCTTTTCCTCGGTATTCATGCTGGCGCCCGGCGACTGCTCACCGTCGCACAGGGTGGCGTCAAAGATTGTGATTTTGCGGCTTATATGTTCCTCCTGATTGACCGTTTTATGACAGATGGCTTTCAGGAGAGAGAGAAGGCCTAGAGATAGAAAAATACCCGTGTCGCTCATCACGCCTGAAAGCGGCAGACGATAGCGCACCCGGGTACAACAAATCGTTATAGCGAGATTACAACCCTAGCGCGCTATCCAATCTAGTAGCGCTAGGCCTAGGAGCTGTTGCGTGTTCTTAAACATGTTGGGCTCCCTTCGGCCTCGGGTAGTACTACATCGCGCTAAAGTACAACACAAGTAAAACCACCACAAGGGTGCCTGTCCCCTTCGTGGTGGTTTCGTTGACTCAAAAGCAAGAGACCCGGTCCTGCACGAGGCAGAACCGGGTATCTTTAGCAATGCTTGCTTTGCTCAGGCAGTAACTAAAAGTTACTCAGCCAGGAAGTCGCGCTGGACAGCGGGATCAACCTTGACGCCAGGGCCCATGGTGGAAGACACGGAGATGGACTTGACGTACTTGCCCTTAGCAGAAGAGGGCTTGACGCGCAGGATCTCGGTGTACAGGGCAGCGTAGTTCTCGACGAGCTGCTGCTCAGAGAAGGACTTCTTGCCCAGGGGCACGTGGCAGATGCCGTAACGGTCGGCGCGGTATTCAACGCGGCCAGCCTTGAGCTCGGAGACCATCTTGGCGACGTCCATGGTCACGGTGCCGAGCTTGGGGTTCGGCATGAGGCCACGGGGACCAAGGATCTTACCGATGCGGCCAACCTTGGCCATCATGTTCGGCGTAGCGATAGCGGCGTCGAAGTTGATCTCGCCCTTCTGGATCTGGGCGACGAGCTCGTCGGAACCGATGATGTCGGCGCCGGCAGCCTCGGCCTCGCGGGCCTTCTCGCCCTCGGCGAAGACGGCAACACGAACGGTCTTGCCGGTGCCGTGGGGCAGGGAGATGGAGCCACGGATGTTCTGGTCAGCCTTACGAGTATCGATGCCCAGACGGAAGTGGGCCTCGACGGTCTCGTCGAACTTGGCGGTGTCGAGCTCCTTGATGAGCTTGGCAGCCTGAAGGGGGGTGTAGAGCGTGGCGCGGTCGATCTTCTCGGCAGCG
Source organism: uncultured Collinsella sp. (assembly GCA_900541685.1). Classification (GTDB taxonomy): domain Bacteria; phylum Actinomycetota; class Coriobacteriia; order Coriobacteriales; family Coriobacteriaceae; genus Collinsella. The sequence continues at coordinate 23,466 of UQKM01000013.1, read as the reverse complement.
GCGTTATAGCTCTTACCATGCTTAGCCATGTGCATTACCTCCTGTGGTTAAACGGGCGTGAGCCCTCCCACATCGTATCGTGTGCCCTATTGCACACATTTAACGGGCGCCCCGGTCGGAGCACCCATCATTACCTAAAGAAATCGCTACTCAGCGATGGTGACGCCCATGGAACGGGCGGTACCGGCGATGATCTTCTTGGCGGCGTCAATGTCGTTGGCATTGAGGTCCGGCATCTTGATCTCGGCGATCTTGGTGAGCTGCTCCTGGGAGAGCTGACCGACCTTGTCGGCCTGGGGCTTAGCGGAACCAGACTTGAGGTTCAGCTCCTTCTTGATGAGGTGAGCCGCCGGCGGGGTCTTGGTGATGAAGGAGAAGGACTTGTCCTCGTAGACAGAGATCTCAACGGGGATGATGTCGCCCTTCTTGTCCTGCGTCTCGGCGTTAAAGGCCTGGCAGAACTGCATGATGTTCACGCCAGCAGCGCCCAGGGCGGGGCCGACGGGAGGAGCGGGGTTAGCTGCACCAGCAGGAATCTGGAGCTTAATGACGTTGGCAACCTTCTTCTCAGCCATGGTCATTCCTTTCGAATCACGAGTGTGAAGTACTTGCTATATCGTAAGCACGCACGTGTTAGAAGCACTCCTGAGATGAGCAGTCACAGAAGAAGCACGCTCGCGCGAACGGACGAAAACTTAAGCGATGACAGCGACCTGGTTAAAGTCGAGCTCGACCGGCGTCTCGCGGCCAAAGATCATCAGCGTGACCTTGAGCTTGCCGGCCTCGGTGTTAACCTCGGAGACCTTGCCATCAAAGTCGGTAAGCGGGCCATCGGTGACGCGGACGGACGTGCCGACCTGAATATCAACCGAGGTGCGCTTGGGCGAATCGCCCTTACCGGGACGACGAGTCATCTTGTTGTACTCGTCACGGGAAAGCGGAGCGGGCTTGCCGTTGCCGCCTAGGAAACCGGTGACGCCGGGCGTGTTGCGAACACACGTCCAAGCATCGTCATCCATCTCCATGCGGACCAGGACATAACCCGGGAAGATCTTGGAATCCTTGGTCTCGCGCTTGCCACCCTCTTTGATCTCGGTGACGCGCTCCATAGGAATCTCGATATCAAAGATACGGTCCTGCATGCCCATGGTCTCGATGCGATGCTCGAGATCGGACTTAACGCGGTTCTCGTATCCAGAGTAAGTGTGAACGACGTACCAACGCTTAGACATGGTTTAGCCCCTCAATCCAGAGAACAGAGCAAGAGCCTCGCCAAAGCCAGCATCGAGCAGAGCGATGACGACGCCGACGACGATCAGAGAAGCGCAAACGACGACCGAGTAGTTCACGAGCTCCTTCTTATCGGGCCACGTGACACGCTTCATCTCGGACTTCACCGAAGCGAAATACTTCTTGGTGCGGGCGAAGAAACCAGGCTTCTCGTTCTTCTTAGACTTCGCAGCCTTCTCGCTCTTCTTGGCAACGGCCTTCTTGGCCTCAACCTTGGAGTTGGCGGCAGCGTTGTTGGCAGGCGCCTGCTGCTGTGCCTTCTTCTTGTTCTTCTTGTTGGCCATTTGGGTTACCTCCGCGCAATGCGCTTATACATGAGTAAACCGTAAGCCCCCAAGTGGGAGCTTACGGAATAATGACTGGCACGCCAGGAAGGACTCGAACCCTCAACACTCGGTTTTGGAGACCGATGCTCTACCAATTGAACTACTGGCGTATATGACTAGAGACTAGCGAGTCTCTTTGTGCAGCGTGTGGTGACGGCACCAGGGGCAATACTTCTTGATCTCCATACGATCAGGCATGGTCGACTTGTTCTTGGTGGTCGTATAGTTGCGGCGCTTGCACTCAGTGCACGCAAGAGTAACTAGAGTACGCATGTATCCTGAACCTTTCATTTCCGCCCCGTACGGGCACGAGTTGTTACTTTATCAGCTCCACGTAAGTGCTGTCAACGAAAACCTCGAGTCAATTGGTTCTCGGTGGATCCATTCATATTTGGAACACATCAATGAAGCCATCGAGATCTAATCGACGGTGCATCCAGGACCATTATCGATCCTCTCGACACCAGCAACGGCTAAATATCCATTGCAGAAAAGAACCCGGCACCCATATAAGTGCCGGGTTCTCTAAGTCAGCTATATCAAAGAGCTAATTTACTCAATGATCGTGGAGACGATGCCCGAACCGACGGTGTGGCCACCCTCGCGGATAGCGAAGCGCAGGCCCTCCTCCATGGCGATCGGGTGGATGAGGTCGCCCTCGATGGTGATGTGGTCACCAGGCATAGCCATCTCGGTGCCCTCGGGGAGCTTGACCGTACCGGTAACGTCGGTGGTACGGAAGTAGAACTGAGGACGATAACCATCGAAGAACGGGGTGTGACGGCCGCCCTCCTCCTTGGTCAGAACGTAGATCTCACCGGTGAACTTGGTGTGCGGGGTAACCGAACCGGGCTTGCAGAGAACCTGGCCACGCTCGATGTCCTCGCGCTTGATGCCGCGGAGCAGCAGACCGACGTTGTCGCCAGCCTCGCAGAAGTCCATGGACTTACGGAACATCTCGATACCGGTAACGACGGTGTTCTGGGTATCCTTGATGCCGACGATCTCGACGGGCTCGTTGAGCTTGAGCTCACCGCGCTCGACACGGCCGGTAGCAACGGTACCACGGCCGGAGATGGTCATAACGTCCTCAACGGCCATCAGGAACGGGAGGTCGTTGTTACGAGCAGGCGTCGGGATGTACTCGTCGACGGCGTTCATGAGCTCGCGGATAGCGTCCATCCACTTGGCGTCGCCCTCGAGAGCGCCCAGAGCGGAACCACGGATGACGGGGATGTCGTCGCCGGGGAAATCGTACTCGGAGAGGAGCTCACGGGTCTCCATCTCGACGAGGTCGATGAGCTCGTCATCGTCGACCATGTCGCACTTGTTCAGGAAGACGACGATGTAAGGAACGCCGACCTGACGGGCGAGCAGGATGTGCTCGCGGGTCTGAGCCATGGGGCCGTCGGTAGCGGCGATGACCAGGATAGCGCCGTCCATCTGAGCAGCACCGGAGATCATGTTCTTGACGTAGTCAGCGTGGCCCGGGCAGTCAACGTGAGCGTAGTGACGGGCAGCAGTCTCGTACTCGACGTGGGAGACGGAGATCGTAATGCCGCGCTCGCGCTCCTCGGGAGCCTTGTCGATGTTCTCGAACGCAGTGAAGTCAGCCTTGCAGCCCTCGGTCTCGGAGAGAACCTTGGTGATGGCAGCGGTCAGCGTGGTCTTGCCGTGGTCGACGTGACCAATGGTGCCGATGTTAACATGCGGCTTAGTGCGCTCAAACTTCTCTTTGGCCATAAAGCCCTCCTCTAAACAGGTCGTCCCCGGACGGGACTTTGCCTTTATACCATAGTGGCCTCTCAACATACTATTGAGAAGCCACCGTGTTACCTATGGTAGCGGTGACTGGATTCGAACCAGTGACGCCACGGGTATGAACCGTGTGCTCTAACCAACTGAGCTACACCGCCGGATGGAGCCTGCAACCAGACTTGAACTGGTGACCTCTTCGTTACCAACGAAGTGCTCTACCGACTGAGCTATACAGGCACTTGACGGGTGGGAGCTATAGGATTCGAACCTATGTAGGCAGAGCCAACGGGTTTACAGCCCGTCCCCATTAACCACTCGGGCAAACTCCCAATCGTTCAAGTATCCGCAGGTCCTTTGGTCTTTTGGACCGCCGCCCCCGCGAACGAAAAAGATAATACGATGCAACCTTGGGGGCTGTCAACGAAAACCTCTAGATACACGGTTCCGGGCGTATCTATATAGCCGTGACCTGCGGTTTTGTTGAGTTTGGATGTGAAGGACGGTGAATTTGCATGTAGCGGTGACATTTCCCGAGGGAACACTTTGTCGTAGTGGAGTACGCTGGCTGGAACGAACTTCGATAACGACCCTCTTGAACTATTACATAGGTTGCAATCGGGCTTCCACGGCACGATCGAGCGTGGATAATCTCCCGCTTTTAGCGCGGCTCTAAGGCCAAAGTGGCAGATTATCCACGCTCATTCTCCAGGCGGGAGAACTATAGAGCCGAACTACTCGGGCCAGGCCAAAGTAGACCCATAGAGCGGCTCCCCCTTGGTGCAGGGGTAGCGACTCAAGTAACACGACGATAGCAAGTCGAAGAAATAAGTCATGGCATATTTCGAATAAACGCCGAGTCGGTCAATTCCGTTTCCCGCATTACCAAGACGATATACACGGTCAAAAGACCTCGATTTGTCATCGTTGCTAAACGCAGTAATTAGAATCTTCCTGCCCGAACGGCAATCAAGATACTCACGTGCCTGTGACGCAAATAGCCCGGAGACCGATACGAGAATTATCAATGACTGCGAAACGTCTCCCATGTTTTTCAATTCCGCGACGTTAGCCCCAGCAACTATGCGAACTATCTTGCCCGCATAAAACATTTCCTGCTGAAATCGTACGAGATTGGCGCTCACATTATTGGTGCACCAGATTTCAACGTTTTTATGGCCATCAATTTCGTCGGCAAGGTGCTTAATAGCGATATCGGACACGCCGCTTTCAACCTCAGCGAACATCTCGATCATGCGAACGTCGAGCTCTGCCCTGTACTCCTCGTAGCCAAATTCCTCCTCTCGATGGCTTAAGTCGCTTGGAAAGACTGATTGAGTAAATGATTCTTTCAAATCGCTAAGAGACTGGTAGCCCAATCGATTGCAGAAACGACGAACAGCGGAACGGGTCACGAATGCATCGCGGGTTATTGCGGCAACATTGATTTCGCTCGAACGCCTAATGTGAGCGATGAGATATCGAGCGATGGCGGCATCGTTTGACCCAAACTCGCTGTTGATGATTGAGCTAATGCGATTGAGCACATCGAAGTCATTGATATTCACGTGATCCCTCTTTCCGCTCTCCTCGAAATCATGGTTCATTTATTGAATCAAACAGCTTTGGTCGTTCTCCTATGATTCAAATCAGTTGACGTCATCTTAATCGTAATTCCGCCACACGTATCCACCGTGTTGAATGATGGAAAGGGGATTCATGGACAACGTGAACAACATGCCGTTTCTCTGGGGTTCCGCCACGGCGTCTTATCAGTGCGAGGGTGCCTGGAACGAAGACGGCAAAGGCCTTGGCGAGTGGGATTTCTTTAGCCACACAAGCAATAAGAACATCAACCATGTTGACGGTGATGTATCTTGCGACTTCTACCATCGCTATGAAGAAGATATCCGCATGATGAAAGAAGGCGGACAAAACACTTATCGCTTCTCTCTTTCATGGAGTCGAATCATCCCCACGGGTATCGGCGAAGTGAATGAAGAGGGTATCGATTTTTATAATCGGGTCATTGATTGTTGCCTCGAAAATGGCATAGAGCCCAACGTTACGCTGTTCCATTACGATCTACCATTCACGCTTGCTTGCAAAGGCGGATGGCTGAACAACGACATGGCAGAGTGGTTCTGCAAATACGCCAAGATTTGCTTTGAGCGCTTTGGAGACCGCGTCAAAATCTGGGCTACCGTTAACGAGCCGCATTTCTACAGCTACTGCGTAAACATGTTGGGCAACTATCCCCCCAATCGATCGCTCGACGTTCAGTCGTACATGCAGTTTCAGTACAACCTGATGCGCGCGAGCGCACTCGCAGTCCGAACATATCGTCAAATGGGCTACGACGGCATCATCGGCGCCGTCCACGATGGCGGCGTTGTCGAACTCGACCCGGCAACCGAGCACCCTGATGACGTATTTCGATACGCAGACTTTTTCGCCAATCGCATGATTCTGGCACCAGCGCTTCAGGGTCAACTGCCGCCAGAAATGGACGAAATCCTTGAAAAACTTGGCGTCTCGCTCTATCGATCCCCAAATGACGTAGAAGAATTCAGAGACGGTAAAGTCGATTTTATTGGACTCAACGTGTATTGCCGAGAGTATGTAACCGACTGGCACGGTGGAGAGCTTGCCGTTTCGGCGAACAATAAGGGCGGTTCGAGCAAAAAGGTCGAAGGAAAATGCATTGCGCCCTTGTTTGAAAGCGCCCGCGACAGCAATGTTCCCCGCAATAAATGGGGCCGCGAAATACTCCCAGGTTGCATGTATTCAACCATCATGGATGTCCACGAGCGCTATGACGCGCCCCGCATCTTTATTACGGAAAACGGACATGGCGCCTATGAGCAACCAGACGCAGACGGAATGATCCACGATGATGACCGCATCGAGCTTCTGGGCCAGTTCATCGAGCACATGATGAGGGCTAAGCGCGACGGCGCGCGCGTTGAGGGCTACTACCTCTGGTCGACGATGGATCTGTATAGCTGGATCAACGGCTACGAAAAACGATACGGACTTGTCCATATCGACTTCGAGAACAATCTGGAGCGCACCCCCAAAAAGAGCTGGTATTGGTACCGAGACCTTATCTCGAAGTATCAGGAGCAGGAAGGTTAGGAGAAAGAGATGAAATATCAGGCAATGTCCGAAACAGTCCTAAAGGCTGTTGGCGGCAAAGAGAACATTACATCGGTAACTCATTGTGCGACGCGCCTTCGCATCGACGCACGAGACACCTCGATCATCGATCTCCAGCTCGCCAAATCGGCCGATCAGGCGCTCGGGGCAGTAGTCAGCGGTGGCCAGCTTCAGGTGATCATCGGCCCCAACGTCACCGAGGCTTACAACGACTTCCTCGACTTCGCGGGAATCGAAGTCGGCGGTGGCACGGTTGCCGACGATGCCCAAACCGCCAAAGACCTTGCAGAAGGCATTAAAAGCGGTAACACCGCCATGGGCTTGATTGAGAAATTCGGGAACGTCTCTGCACAGGTATTCATGCCCATCGTCCCGGCGCTCATCGTTGGCGGACTCATTCTTTCGATCAAGAATCTCCTGGTCAATTATTGCGGATTGAGCACCGATAGCGGAACCGCCCAGGTCCTGTTGGCGATCTTTAGCGCTTCGTTTAGCTTCTTACCCGTTTATCTTGGTTATCAGCTCGCGGCCGTCATGAAGATGCAGCCCATCATGGGCGCATTGCTGGGCGCGATCATGATCAGCTCGTCCATTAGCGGTGCCGAGGGTCTCGACTTTCTTGGTATTCCCATCCCGACGAACGACTATTCGAGTACGGTAGTGCCCATCGTACTGGGCGTTGTATTCATGTACTTTGTCGACCGCGGCCTTCAGAAGATCATTCCCGACGTTACCAAACTGTTCTTGAAGCCGCTGCTCACCATGATCATCGTCGTGCCCGTCGAGCTTATTATCCTTGGCCCCGCCGGCAGCATGATGGGCTACGCGCTGAGCGATGCCGTCACGTGGCTTATGGACAACGTGGCATTTATCGCTACTCCGATCCTGGCAGCCCTTAACCCCTATTTCGTCATGCTCGGTCTCGATAAGGCTTACATCGCAATCGAAGTTACGAGCCTGGCGCAGCTCGGTTGGGCTCCCATTATCTTTGGATTCATCTCGAACCTCTGCATTGGCGGCACGAGCCTCGCCCTGGCAACTGCCATGAAGGGAAACAAAGAGAAGAGGGGTATGGTCACCACGGTTGCCGTCACCGCACTCTGTGGCGTAACCGAGCCCGCGTTCTACGGTTGCCTCATCGAGCGTCCCCGCCTGCTTGTCGGCACGGCAATCGGCGCGCTCTGCGCTGGACTCCCTGCAGGCATCTTTGTTCTGAAAGAGTATGTTGCGGGAGCATGCCCCGGCCTTCTTTCGGCACTCATCTTTATCGCTCCCGATGGGTCCATGGGTAACTTCGTGCTGGCATGCGTTGTCGCCATCATCGCCATCGTCGTCTCCTTCATCGCTGCACGCGTGATCATCAAGAAGAACCCCAGCTATATTGAGTAGATGCCCGCTGTTTACATTGGGGACATCCTCGGCAGACCATTAGCAAGAACCCAAAAAGTTCCTTAGGAGCTCGATTAATCCATTCGGATTCCTGAGGCACAAACGACCCCGATTCCACAATGAAATCGGGGTCGTTGTTTCTAAAGCCGTCGATAGACAATCGGTGTTTACCTTAGCTCCCTATCCAAGTTAATTATCCACGCTCGTTCTCCGGTCGGGAGATTTTCTTAGCTCGCGTATCCAGAAATCCACGCTCGAGCAGGACATCCAGATCCGCGCCCGCCCTTGTCTCGATCTGTAACAGCAAGAGGCCTATTCCGCTTCTACATGTTACAGATCAAGATATTCCTAAAACACCCTAAGTTTCATCTCAATCTGTAACAGTTAGATGCCGAATATCGGTCTTGGTGTTACAGATTTAGACAAACTGGAGGACGAGACAAACCAAAAACGGGATGGGCGCTAACCCGATGGCGCACCACCTAAATAGAAACGGGCTCTGTCCCATATAGAAACAGAGCCCGAAACTCTCATGGAGCCAGTGACAGGAATCGAACCCGCAACCCACTGATTACAAATCAGTTGCGCTACCGTTGCGCCACACTGGCACACTTGGCGCTTTCGCGCGAAGCCTGTTTAGGATAAAGGAATTGAGGACGGGGCGCAACAGGCCCTTCGACCGACCACATCTCAAAAACTATTCGTCAGAACGAACAGTTTTATCTGTTCGCCATAACATAAACTCATTCGTTTTGGCAGCGTCAAATCCGCAACCCACTGATTACAAATCAGCGGGTAGGCCAATCTAGGAAACGGTCCTCTGCCGCAACTCCCCTACCTCCCGCGAAGGGCCTTGAGCTTGGCCAGGGCATCGGGGCTCAGGCGACTGCCCAGAGTCATCTTGATCTGCGGGGCTTCCTCGGCCTCGTGCACGTCGTTGTCGATCTGTTTGATCTCGTCCACCAGCATGCGGCTCGAGATGCGCGTAACGCCCTTACCCATGACGACGGCCTGGATCGTGCCGTCGCTCGACACCACGGAGCACGCGCGGCCTTCCTCGCGCGCCTCGATGCAGAGCTTCTGCACCACGGTGTCGGCCGACACGCCCGTCGGCGAAAACTCGATGCGCACGCCGCGGGCGGGCAGGTTGGGGCGCTCGCTGGAGATATTGCCCGCGCCGTCAAACACGATTACGGCCTCGTAGCGGCCCTGGGCAAACGCGGCAACATCGTTGATGAGTGCCGTGCGCGCCATATCGTGAACGTCGCTGGAATACGGATCATCGGAATGGTCGTAGACGAGCTTTTCGTAGCGCGGCGTGCAGTGGATCACGTTGTAGCCGTCGACCACCAGCAGCTCGGGCTTATTGGAGTGCACCGTCGAGACCGGGTCGGCGATGGCCTGCGCAAACGCATTGCCGCCCACGCCATAGGTCGCGGCCGAAACAATCGGCTTGGCCGAGCCTTCGCCAAAGCGCTTGGCCTTGGACTTGGCGCGGTTCTTCTTGGACATGCGCTACTCCTCCCCCATGAGCTCGCCGGCATTGCGGCGCAGCCACTCAAAGCACAGCGCGGTGGTCGCCTGGGCCACGTTGAGACTCTCGGTCATGCCGCGCTGGGGAAGCTTGGTCAAAAAGTCACATTTCTCGAGCACCAGACGCGAGATGCCGTCGCCCTCGGAGCCCATGACGAGCGCCACGCGGCCCTCGAAGGGAGCATCCCAGCAGCTGCCCTCGGCATGCTCGGAAGCGCCACCCACCCAAAAGCCGGCGGCCTTGAGGACATCGAGCGCACGGGCGATATTGGGCACCTGCGCGATAGGCAGATGCATGACGGCGCCGGCGGAGGTCTTGTAGCTGCCCACGGTCACGCCGGCGGCACGCTTGTTGGCGATGATGACGCCCGCTGCGCCCACAACCTCGGCAGAGCGCACGATGGCGCCAAAGTTACCGTCGTCGGTCACATGGTCGAGCACCACGACAAGCGCCGGGCCCTCGCCTGCGCGGTCGAGGATGTCGGCGACATCGGCGTAAGGGAAGTTGCCCACCTCGAGCGCAATGCCCTGGTGAGCGCCATGGCTCGACAGCGCATCGAGCTGCGCGCGCGGCACATACTTAATGCGGACGCCCGTGGCGTTGAGGTCATCGACCAGGCGCGACAGAGCGGCATCGCGCTCCCCGCCCTCGGCGATGAGCGCGCACTTGATGGGAAAACCGGTGCGCAGTGCCTCGGCGGCAGCACGACGACCTTCGATAAACTCGCCCTTGGGAACCTGGACAGCGTCGCGGTTACGATCGCGTTGCGGACGTGCGGCCTGGGCGCGATCGCGCTGGCCCTTGGGAGTGGCAGCGCGGTCGTTGCGGCGAATCGGACGCGAGCCAGAAGCAGTCTGCTTGCCGCCACGAGGCGCACGCTTGCGATTGTCGGCCATAAAACGGCCTCCTTTAAAAAATTTTCAAACAGGACAAAAGAAGCGACCGCTTAAGACGAATAGCTCAAGCGGTCGGTACGGGTTTTCCAAGTGCCCGAGATTGCCGTGAAAGAGGAGCGACGCGTACTTGAGTACGCGAGCGACGGTTTGAACGGCAAGGTCGGGTGCTTGGGAAACCCGCGGGGATTAGAGAGATTTAATACGAGTGCCCGCGGCAGTATCCTCAATGGTGAGGCCCAGGTCCTTGAGCTGGTCGCGGATGGCGTCGGCCAGATCCCAGTTCTTGGCAGCGCGGGCCTCGGCGCGGGCCTCGAGAATCTTGGCAGCGGCCTCGTCCACGTCGTCGCCCGTGTAGGCGACCAGGCCGGCGGCAACACCCAGCAGACCCAGCGGCAGCTCGACCTTGGGCTCGGGGAGCTCAACGCCAAACGTATCGAGCAGCTCGACCAGCGTATCGGCGGCGGCAAGCGCGGCGGCCTTGTCGGCAGCGTCGCCCGCCTGCTCCAGGTACTGGTTGCACTCGGTCACAAAGCCAAAGACGGCACCCATGGCACCGGCGGTGTTAAAGTCGTCGTCCATGCACTCCTTAAAGGTGGCACGGGTCTCGGCGGCCTTGGCGGCAAACGCCTCGGATGCTGCCTCATCGGCATCGGCCGTCGCATGGTTCGCGGCCCAGCGCAGGTTCTCGACCGTACCGGCGATACGCGTGAGCGAGTTCTCGGCACCCTCCAAGCGCTCCCAAGAAAAGTCGAGCGGCGAGCGATAGCTCGTCTGCAGCATCAGCAGGCGCAGGGCGGCAGCGGAATGCTGCTCGAGGACCTCGGCCAGCGTAAAGAAGTTGCCGAGCGACTTGGACATTTTCTCGCCGTCTACCAGCAGCATGCCCGTGTGCATCCAGGTGTTGGAGAAGCCCTGGTGCCAGGCGCAGGTGGCCTGGGCGCACTCGTTCTCGTGATGCGGGAAGGCAAGGTCGGAGCCGCCGCCGTGGATGTCGATCGGGGTGCCCAGGTAGCGATGCACCATGGCGGCGCACTCGGTGTGCCAACCGGGACGGCCCTCGCCCCAGGGGCTCGGCCAGCTGGGCTCGCCGGGCTTGGCAGCCTTCCACAGGGCAAAGTCGAGCGGGTCGTTCTTGTCCTCGTTCTCCTCGATGCGCGCGCCAACCATAAGGTCGTCGATGTTGCGGCCCGAGACCTGACCATAGTTGGAATCGCTGCGCACGGCAAAGTACACGTCGCCGTTATCGGCGGCGTAGGCGTGGCCCTGCTCGATGAGCGTCTTGATCATGGCGATCATGGGGCCGATCTCTTTGGTGGCGCGGGGGCGCACATCGGGATCGAGCACGTTGGCGGCACGCATGACGCCGATGAACTTGTCGGAGAACTCCGTCGCGACCTCGGCAGCCGTACGGCCCTGCTCGTTGGCGCGCTTGATGATCTTGTCGTCGACATCGGTGAGGTTCTGGGCGAACGTGACCTCGTAGCCGCTCGCGATGAGCCAGCGACGAATCACGTCAAAGCTGATGAACGTGCGGGCATTGCCGATGTGGATGTTGTCGTAGACCGTGGGGCCGCACACGTACATGCGGACCTTGCCGGACTCGATGGGCTGGAACTCTTCCTTTTTATGGGTAGCGCTGTTGTAGATACGCATTCGTTACTCCTTAACGGTTTTCTGTAGCAGGCAGACGGCCCAGGCGCCGATTCCCTCGCCCTGGCCTTCCCAACCGAGCTTTTCGGTCGTAGTGGCGGCGACGCCCACGTTTTCCACGTCGACGCCCAGGGCATGGGCAAGGTTGGCGCGCATGGCATCGCGGTGCGGAGTGATCTTGGGTTGCTGACAGGCAATGGTGCAATCGGCATCGACAAACTCAAAGCCCAGCTCGCGCGCATAGTCCATCACGCGAGCGAGCAGCACCATCGAATCGGCACCCTCGTAGGCGGGATCGGTGTCGGGGAATAGCTTGCCGATATCTCCCCCGCGGCAGGCGCCCAGAATGGCGTCGGCCAAGGCGTGCGCGAGCACATCGGCATCCGAGTGACCCAGCAGGCCGCGCTCGTAGGGAATGTCAACCCCGCCGATGATACATCGACGCCCCTCCACCAAACGGTGGACGTCGTAGCCGTGGCCAATGCGCAGGTTACTGAACATGGGGAAGGTCCTCTCCCTCGGCCATACGGCCAAGCAGAATCGCGGTTACGGGACGCAGGTCCTCGGGCACCGTCACCTTAAGGTTATCGCGCGGGCTCTGGACACAGCGGACGCGCCCGCCCATGCGCTCGACCAGCGAAGAATCGTCGGTCCCGATAAAGCCCTCGGCGATAGCTGCGGTGTGGGCGCGCTTCATGGCGTCGACGTTAAAGATCTGCGGCGTCTGCGCGGCCCAGTAGAGCTCGCGCGGCGGCGTCTCGACGATATTGTCGCCGTCGACGATCTTGAGCGTGTCGATCGCGGGCTGACCGCACACGACACCGTCGAGGGCGCGGTCGCCCACAAGCACGTCGATCGCATGATCGATGGCCTCGGTCGTGATAAGCGGACGGGCGCCGTCGTGGATAGCGACATATTCGAAACCCGTCGGTACCGCATGCACGCCGGCACGGGTGGAGTCCTGGCGGGTATCGCCGGCATCGGCAAAACTGATGGGCGTGTCATAGTCAAACGGGTCGATGGCCAGGCGGCGCATCTCGGCACGGCGCTCGGCAGGGCACACCACCACGATGTGGCCGACCTTGTCGCTACGATCGAACGCGCGGATGGACCAGCTCATGAGCGGACGACCCGCCACGTTAACGAGCTGCTTGCCGCCGGGATTTCCAAAGCGCTGGCCGCTGCCGCCGGCAACGACCACGGCGCATACGGGAGCCATTATGCGTTCCCCTGTTTGGTGCCCTTCATGCGGTACAGGGAGTCCGCAAGAATGGCAGGGTTGTTAACGCCAAAGTCGCCCAGGCGCTCCGGATCCTCGCTGATGTCGTCCATGAGCTCCTGCAGCGATCCATACTCGTCGACGATTTTCTCGGCCACGCCGTCGCGCACGACGGACACGCGCGAAAGCGTGCGCAGGCCCAGCGGTGTCATGACGGAGTCCTCGTCCAGGTCGTCGTAACCCAGAACCGCCGCCACATGCTGTGGGTCGGACAGGTCCTTAGGTGTCATACGGCTTAGGTTGGCGCGAATCTTCTCGGCATTAGCCTCGGAAGAATCACTTGCGTAGTCGCGGATCATCAGGTCATACTCGGTATCCATGCTGGAGCCCGCGAGCTGCTCGAGCTGCATCTGCACGAGCTTGCCCTGGTTGCCCAACTTGACGATGCAATCCTTAAGCTCGGTCTTTGCCTGCTGCATGATCTCGAAGCTCGAGAAAATACCGGTAATGTCGGCGAGCGTAACGTAGTCGTCGAGCTCGAGGGCCGTCAGGCGCAGCAGGGAGCGGTCGAGCGACTGACGGGTAGTCTGGAGCGTGGCGACGAGCTGGTTGACCGAGCTCATGATGGTGGTGACGGGCTGGATCTCGTAGCTCTTGCCGTGAACGTACACGTTGACGACGGCACGACGGGCCGAGACCGAGATCACAATGGCATCGGTGAGCACCGACATGCGAGCGGCGGTGCGATGACGCATGCCCGTCTCGCTCGTGGCAAGCGAGGGATCGGGATTGAGATGGAAGTTGGCGCGCAGGATCTGGGTGAGGTCGCCGTCGATGACGATGGCGCCGTCCATCTTGGAGAGCTCGAACAGACGGTTCGAGGTGAACGAAATGTTGAGCGGGAAGCCGTCGTTACCGGCAGCGAGCACGTTTTCTGTGTCGCCAACGCAGATAAGGGCGCCCAGGTGACCGGCGATGATCATGTCGAGGGCAGTGCGGATCGGCTGACCAGGTGCCGTCAGACGGATGGCCTGTTCCATACGCTTTTGCAGCTCGTTCTTATCCAAGGCATCGCTCCCATCGTATACGCTCCATAAACGCTAAATAGTTTCTCACGGTTTGTCCCCGCGGCGCTCGCGAAATCCGATGCTTACAGAATGAGCGAACACCGCTAAGATAGCTAATTTGGGACGGGCTCTTTTGACTACCCACTCAACCATGTGCCAAGGTTAGTCTTTATGTTGCTCCCCCAAGAGGTACACGCGGGCCCGCCCGCAGAGAGGGAGCCAGACTATGGGACTCGCAGAGCTCGTGCTGCTCGCCGTTGGCCTTTCGATGGACGCCTTTGCCGTATCCATCTGCAAGGGCCTTGGCATGAAGAAGATCAACCTTAAGGTCGCCGTAGTGCTCGGCCTGTTCTTTGGCGGCTTCCAGGCCGTCATGCCCGTGATCGGATGGACGCTTGGCAGCCAGTTTATGGGCATCATCGGCCCCATCGACCACTGGATCGCCTTTATCCTGCTCGCCTTCATTGGCGGCAAAATGCTGTGGGAGGCCTTTACCGAGGACGAGGATGAAGGCGACGGCAAGGATGCCGAAAAGATTGACCTGGGCGAGTACCTGATCCTCGCCATCGCCACCTCAATCGACGCCCTGGCCGTGGGCATCTCATTTGCGGCGCTCTCGGTTTACATCGTTCCCGCTGTATCGCTTATCGGCGTCACAACGTTTATCTTCTCCGTCGCCGGCGTAGTGATCGGCCACACCTTTGGCGCGCGCTACGAAAAACCCGCCACCATCGTGGGCGGCGTCGTGCTCATCCTCATCGGGCTTAAGATCTTACTTGAGCATCTGGGGATTCTCGCGATATAAAAAAACGCCTCTCATAAGCCAACGTCAATGTAGCGGTCTCATGCAGAGTTTTGCATAATGCCTTTTCGTGCAGACTTTTGCATGTCATACTGATATGCAAAAGTCTGCACGTTAGGAGATCGCCGTGGATAACCTTCCCATCACCACACCGCGCCAAGCTGGCATCTACGTGCGCCAGGCACGCGAGACTCAGGGTTTCACCCGTGCCGCCCTCGCCAAAAAGGCCGGTGTTTCGGAGCGCCTGCTCGCATCGCTCGAGCTAGGAGACGCCACCGGCATTCGACTCGACAAGTTGCTGACCGTCTTTAACGCACTCGGCATAGGTCTCTTTGTGCAAATCAATAACGACTCCATCGCATCACACACCGAACAACCAACGACGGCAGCAGACCTCCCTATCGCAAGCTCAAATACCCTGCCAAAGCCAAACGTAGGCAGACGGCCTCCTCGACAAGGAACGCCATCCTCCTACGGTGCCTTGCTGGCCCAAATCGCAGCCGAGCAAGGCCTTTCCAGCACTTCGAATCTCTCCTTTGGGTGTAAGGTTGTGAAATAAATGGCAGTGATGGAACTTACGACCCTCATTTGTGGCGAAATCGCCGGCACACTCCGACAAGACAAGCAAGGACTCTGCAGCTTTGCGTACGCTCCAACCTATTGCGGGGCACCGCTATCGCTTACAATGCCGCTTTCCAATCGCACGTATAGTCATAGCATCGTCCGCCCGTTCTTATTTGGCCTTTTGCCTGACAGTCAAGAGCAGCGGCGCGCTATTGCCGCCGAGTATGACGTTGCTTCCAATAACCCTGTCGCCCTCTTGCGTCATATCGGTCTTGACTGCGCGGGCGCCGTTCAGTTTTGTCAAATCGATCAATTAGATGCTGCCCACAGCAGAATCTCGACATACCGCCCGCTTACCAATTCTCAAATTGCTCGCAGACTCAAAGCAATTCGCGATGACGAAAGTGAAACATGGATGGGCTCCAACGAAAGCTGGTCCCTGGGCGGCAACCAAGGCAAATTTGCACTAGCCTGGCATGACGGCCAATGGTGCGAATGTCTAGGGTCGTCCCCCACTACCCATATCTTCAAAAATGGTGTCGTTGGGTTCAAACATCAGGCCTTAAACGAATTCGTCTGCATGAAAACGGCTCAGCGTGTTGGCATTCCAACCGCCAACGTCTCCTATTGCACATTTGAAGACGAAGCCGCACTCATCGTTGAGCGCTACGACAGAAGGGTCAATAGCAGCGGAAGTGTCGAAAGGCTGCATCAAGAGGACTTTTGCCAGGCACTCGGTGTATTGCCGAGCCAGAAATACACCGCCGATGGAGGGCCAACAACGCGAGACATTCAAGAACGACTGATCAGCACGGTCCCCCACCATATGAATCTTGTGCTTTTTACCTATATGTTGTTCTATAACGCCATTATCGGAGCGCCCGATGCACACGCTAAGAATTACTCGCTCATCCTAGGCAAAGGCACAAACGCGGCGCTCGCACCCATGTACGACGTGGCATCGGGTTTGGCATATGAGCGCATGCGACGTCGGGCGCGCCTTGCCATGAGCGTTGGCGGAGAAAGCCGTGTGGGGCGCATCGGGCCCAACGCGATCCGCCGATACCACGGTATGGGCGGCCCCGCGCTGGAGGCGGCGCTCACCGATGCCGGGCTATCCGAGAAGTTTTGCTTTGCGACCATGATGGACCTCGCCTACGAGGTACCCATTTGCATGGAAGAAGTCATGGACGAATACGCCGACCTGCCCGGCATGGCGGACCTACGCGAGCATATGCTCGGCCCCGTCCGCGAAAACTGCCAGCGCACCCTCGACCTCATCAAGGCGGATATGGGCTAGACGCCCGCAATTTCCTATTTCCCAGAAGAAGAGAGGGGGCACCCGTCGCAAAAGCTCGGGTGCCCCCCTCTCGTAATGTCATTTGCAATCCGCTAGCACGTGGCTCGGGCTGCTGCTAGCGCAACCTTTACGCGGCGAGGCGCTTGAGCACGTCGATGAGCAGCTCGTAGAAGCGCTCGGCAGAAGCGAGCTCCATGCTCTCGTCCGGGGTGTGGACATCGGAGAGCGTCGGGCCCACGGCGATGGCGTCCAGGCCGTGCAGGGCCTCGGCAAACAGGCCGCACTCAAGGCCGGCGTGAATGGACTCGATGCGCAGCTCGGAGCCAAAGAGCTCGCGATAGCTCTCGACAAAGACGTCGCGGACCGGCGAATGTTCGGCATAGCTCCAGCCGGGATACTCGAACTCAAACTTGGCGTCGAAGCCCAGGACATCGGCAAGCGTCTGCAAACGATCCTTGAACTCGTTCTGCAGCGAGGTGATCGAGGAGCGCGGGGAAAGCATGATCTTAACCTCGTCGTCAGAGGTGGCAACCACACCGATGTTGGAGGAAACCTCGACGGAGCCGTCGGTGGCGACGTTGCGGCGAATCACGCCGTTAGGGGCAAGACGCAGGGCGCGGATGAGGGCAAGCGCGGACTTCTGGTCCATGGCCTCGACCTCGGCGTCGTCGGCAATCTCGACGGTGCAGGTAAAGCCGGGGTCGAAGACCTCGAGCTCGGCAGTGACGTCGGCGATGATGTCCTTTGCGATCTGGGCCGCGGCCTCGGCGGCAGCGTGGTCGGCATAGACCAGAACAGCCTTGCACTCACGGTTGATGGCGTTGTCCTTGGTGCCGCCGTTAAAGCTCACGATGGCGGGCTCGCCGGCAACCATCAGGCGGTCGATGATGCGGGCCATGATGAGGTTGCCGTTGCCGCGCTCCAGGTGGATATCGCTGCCGGAGTGGCCGCCCAGCAGGCCGGAGATGTCGAGCGTGAGGGTGCTACCGGTCTTGTGCTCGCGCGCGATGGGGCAGGTGTAGGTAACGACGACGCCGCCGGCGCAGCTGACGGTGGCAACGCCCTCTTCCTCGGAGTCAAGGTTAATCATGGTGCGGGCGCTGATCTGGGACTTGTCGAGCGTCTCAGCGCCAACCAGACCAGTCTCCTCGTCGGTGGTGAACACGCACTCGAGGGCCGGATGAGCAATCGAATCGTCGTTGAGCACGGTAAGCATCAGAGCGACAGCAATGCCGTTGTCGGCGCCCAGGGTGGTGCCGTTAGCGGTGAGGACGCCGTCCTTGACGACCAGGTCGATACCGTCGGTCGTAAAGTCGTGCTCAACGGAGCCCAACTTGTCGCACACCATATCGATGTGGCCCTGCAGCATCACGGTCGGGGCATTCTCGGCACCGGCAGATGCGGGCTTGCGAATGATGACGTTGTAGACCTCGTCCTGATACACGTCGAGGCCGCGCTCCTTGGCAAACGCAACCAGGAAATCGCTGATGCCCTTCTCGTTGCCAGACCCACGGGGGATCGCGCTGACCTCCTCAAAGAAATGGAACAGCTGAGCGGGCTCGTAGCCGGTAATCTTGTAGTCCATGGTGCCTCCTTGGCGCAACTGGTTAGACAGTAAGATATGCGACTTGTATATTCCCAGACTTTGCGTGCATAAACCAGTCGAAAACGCCGAGCGCCCTTGCATCATCGGCTAACGGTGGACCGTATAGCGTAACGGTCACAATCACCGCAGCTCTACAAATCGAGGCGCCCTTGCCAGAGCGCCTCGATTGAGCGTATCAAATTGTCGCCACGCCCTACAGCGCGCCGGAGCCAGCTTGCATCATACCGCCGGGGCCCGAGGTCACGCCACTACTCACAGGCGCGGCGCTGCCAGTGTGCGGTGCCGCCGGGGTGGTATCGCCACCGAGCGTACCTGCCGGACGCGGTGCCGGGATCTCGCCCGTGCCATGGCTAAAGACAAACTTGCCATCGGCCACGTCGCACAGGACGGTATCGCCCTCACCCCACTCGCCGGCCAGAAGCTCCTCGGACAGCGGGTCCTCGATGAGCTTTTGAATAGCACGGCGCAGCGGACGCGCACCGTTGGTGAGGTCGGTGCCCTCGGCCACGATCTTGTCATAGGCCGCATCGGTGAGCTTGATGTTCATGCCGTTGGCAATCAGGCGCTGGCGCAGATCGTCCACCAGCAGGTGAGCGATCTTGGTCAGGTTCTCGCCCGAGAGCTTCTGGAACACCACGATGTCGTCGATGCGGTTGAGCAGCTCGGGGCGGAACAGGCGCTTGAGCTCGCCCATCGCGCGGCCGCGGATCTCGCTCGACGTGAGACCCTGCTCGCCGGTGGTGCCAAAGCCCACGCTCGCATCCTGCGCAATCTCGCGGGCGCCCACGTTGGACGTCATGATGATCACGGTATTGCGGAAGTCGACCGTCTTGCCCTGGCTATCAGTCAGGCGGCCCTCCTCCAGCACCTGCAGCAGGATGTTGAAGATGTCGGGGTGCGCCTTCTCGATCTCGTCGAACAGCACGACCGAATACGGGTGACGACGAACGGCCTTGGTAAGCTGACCGCCCTCGTCGTGACCGACGTAGCCCGGAGGGCTACCGATAAGCTTGGAGACCTCGAACTCGCTGCCGAACTCCGACATGTCGAAGCTGATGAGCGCGTCCTTGCTGCCAAAGAGGTACTCGGCGAGCGTCTTGGCGAGCTCGGTCTTGCCTGTGCCGGTGGGACCCAGGAAGATAAAGCTGCCGCCGGGGCGACGCGGGTCCTTGAGCGGCGAACGGCTGCGGCGCACGGCCTTGGCGACGGCCTCGACGGCCTCGTCCTGGCCGATAATGCGGGTCTTGAGCACACTTTCGGTCTGCAGCAGGCGACGGCTCTCGCTCTCGGTGAGCGAGGAAACCGGCACGCCAGAGGTCACGGACACGATGTCGGCAATCTGACTCACGTCGATGGTGAGCGGGCTGGCGTCGAGCTCAGCGGTCCAGGCGGCCTTGGCTTCGGCGAGTTCAATCTCGGCGGCCTTCTGCTGCTCGGTGATCTCGGCGGCCTTGTTCATGTCGTCGCTCTCGGTAGCCTCCTGTGCGGCAGCCTTGAGTTCCTCGATGCGATGCTCGGCCTCGCGCACCGGCTCGGGTGCGCGATTCGCGGCGATGCGAGCGCGGGCACCGGCCTCGTCAATGAGGTCGATGGCCTTATCGGGCAGGAAGCGATCCTGAATGTAGCGGTTGGAGAGGTTCGCAGCGGCCTCGATGGCACCCTGCGTGTAACGCACGTGGTGGTGCTCCTCGTAGCGCGGCTTGAGCGCAGTCAGGATCTTGACCGTGTCCTCGACGCTCGGCTCCTCGACATCGATGGTCTGGAAGCGACGCTCGAAGGCTGGGTCCTTGGTGAGGTACTTGCGGAATTCCTCGGCCGTGGTGGCGCCGATAATCTGGAAGGCACCACGCGCGAGCACGGGCTTGAGCATGGAGCTTGCATCGATGGACCCCTCGGCAGAACCGGCACCGATGATGGTGTGCATCTCGTCGATAAACAGAATGACGTCGTCGGCCTCGGTCGCCTCCTGGATCACGTTCTTGAGGCGCTCCTCAAACTCACCGCGATACTTGGCGCCCGCGACAAGACCCGGCAGGTCAAGCGTCCAGATGTTCTGGTTCATAAGGTTCTCGGGCACATTGCCGGCAGCGACTTGCTGTGCCAGGCCCTCGACGATGGCCGTCTTGCCCACGCCGGGGTCGCCCAGGATAAGCGGGTTGTTCTTGGTGCGGCGCGAAAGAATTTCCATCATACGCTGGACTTCCTTTTCGCGACCAATTACAGGGTCGAGCTCGCCGTCGCGCGCCTTCTGCGTGAGGTTGGTCGCGAACTGCTTAAGCGTATCGGTGCCACTCCCCTTTTGCTGAGAGGCATCCGAGCCGCTAAAGAACGGCAGGCCCGCACCGGGACGACCAGCACCGGCACCGGCGAGCGGACGCTTCTTGTCCTGGTCCTTGGCAGTGAGTTTCTCGATAGCCTTTTTGATGGAGGCGGACGACACGCCCAGGCGCATGAGGATGTCCATGGCCATGCCGTTGCCCTCTTCGACGATGCCGATCAGCAAGTGCTCGGTCGACACGTAGGTCTGGTTGTTCTCACGCGCCACGCGGAATGAACGCTCCATCACGCTAATGACGAGCGGCGTAAAGGCGAGCTTGGCCGCCTCGGTCTCCTCACTGGGCTCGGGAACCGTGGTCTGGACCTCTTTGAGCGTGTCCATGATGTCATCGTAGGAGATGTCGAGCGAACGCAGAGCCTCGGCGGCAATGCCCTCGTCCTCCTTGGCGAGTGCGAGCAGCAGGTGCTCGGTACCCACCTTATTTGAGTGAAGATCGAGCGCTTCTTGCTTGGCCATGGACATGACCTTACGCGCGCGATCGGTAAAACGGTCTAACATGCTAGTTCCTCTTAGACGAGCTAGTTTTTTAAAACGCAAAGCGCCACTCGTGGCGGCGCTTTGGTCTCTTTACCCATATGGAGTATATGTTAACCGCTGGGGCCTTTTCCGCATGCAGCCATACGACAACGTCTACAAAAAAGGAATTGCCAGGTGCGTCTGCATCGGCCCAACGAGCGTGGATTTTCGGACACCCATTCCACGAGCGTGGATAATCTCCCGTTTTGAGCCCGTAAACAGGCCAAAAACGGGAGATTATCCACGTTCATGTTTTGCGGATCAGTTTCATTTGCACCAATTAGCTGGTGTGGCGCCAGCGAGGGTCGGTGAGCGTACGCGCCACACCCAGGCCAACGGGCAAAAACGCCACGATGAGCACTGCACGCACAAACCAGCCGAGCATATTGACCGTGTCGAAGGTGCACATGTAATACATCGAGCGATACAGATACAAGCCCGGCACCATAATGACAATCGATGGCACCGTGAGGGCGATACGTGGGTAGGTGAGCTTGATTTCGGCTAAGCTCGCGAGCAGCCCCGATACCAGCGCGCCAATAAACGCTGCCGCCTCGGGAGGCATACCTACGCTCAGGCCCAGAAAGGGAAACAGCGCCGGCGCATCGACGAGCGTAAGGCGCAAGGTATTGGACACGGCGCCGATCAGCCCAGCTGCCGCGGCCATCTTTACCGGGCTGTTGAACATCACCGAGAAGCCGAATACGCCAACGAAGCTCATCACCACGCGCAGGAGCGTAAGGGCAAGCGGCGAAAGGCCGAGCGGGGCAAAATCATCCGGTGCCAGCCCCACACACTCTGCAACCATCCAGCCCACAAGGGTCGCCATCACAATAATCGACACGGCATACGAAAGACGCTCAATGCCGCTTCGCATATCGAGCTTAGCGATGTCGAGGCCTGCCGTAATGAGGGGAAAGCCGGGAATCACAAAGAGCATGGCGCCGATATAGCCTTCTTGGTGCGACATTGCCCCCGGTACGACCTGGCCAAGGCCGAGCAATGCCAGCAGATACGAAACGCAAGCGAGCGCAACGCCAATCGTCAGCGCGCTAAACTGGCCAAGACCCTGCTTGAGAATATGAGAGCGAGCAAAGTTGCCAACACCAGCGCCTACGAATGCGCAGGCCATCTCGATAGGGCCGCCGCCGAGCAAAAAGACGAAGGCGCCGCAAGCACAAGCTGCCGCAAGGCCCTGTTGCCAGGGAGAGTAATCGGGTTTTGAACTCTCAACGGTCTTGAGCATCTCGTGGTATTCGTGCACGGTAAACCGGCGCCCATACGTCTCGATTTCCTTTAGGAAGCTCTCCATCATCCAAATGCGATGGGTATTGACTCCCGTTGTGGGCAGGCTGACAACCTCGTTAAAGCAGTGGCCATCTTCGATGCAGGTGCACTCAAACGACAGAAGACTTAAGTCAACGTGGACGGTGACACCGAGTACGGCGGCAACGCGATTCATGGTATCGCGTACACGCCAGGCACCCGTTCCGCTCGCGAGCATAAGCATACCGGTGCGGCAGATGATGGATGACTTATCGGTGAGCGGCGCATCGACGGCAAGCTCATCGCCTGCCGTCACGATCTGGTGCCAGTCTGTTTTCATATGGAGTGCGCCGGCACGAACACCGTGGTGCATGGGGGCTCTCGAAAGCAGCGAGTCAAGGCGCGAAGACTGTGGGGGCTCCACTGATTCACCCTCAACCTCATCAGCCTCTTCATCGACCAGATCAAAGGAATCAAGCGGCGCTGGCTCGCGACGGTCGATCAGCTCCTCGTCCTCATCATCAAAGTAATTGAACTGATCGAGCATGTCCTTTTCGATTGCGCGCTCGCTCGCATCGTCCATCCCGGTGCTCCCTTCCTATCGACTAACCCCCATCCTAGGCAGCAACGGCTAAAGGAAACATAAAAGAGACGGCTGCCATGCGAGCCATGTGCTCAATAGCCGTTGGGTAGTCGTTTAAGAACGTCCCCAATGACTATTGACGGCCAAGGCAACGCCGATGTTTTGGCAACGACAGACACTATGACCCAATCCGAGGGCACTAAAAA
>UQKM01000012.1 GCA_900541685.1 uncultured Collinsella sp. | reverse complement strand
GGCGGCTGATCCGGTCCGACCGGGCCGCGCGGCAAGGAGATATATTGCCAGACCGAGAAGCTCTGTGGGACGTCAATTCCACTCTTCACAAGTTCTACACAACATATCGCTTCCTATATAAGTAATAGAAAGGCTGGTGCAGAAATACTGCACGTATCAGATGATGACCCTTCGATTAAGAGATATATAAAGATCGGTCACCTGTAAATGTCTATCTACCCGCGCTTTTGCTATATAAACCAGCGCTCTAGATAAAAAGAGGGAGCGCCGCGCACAGCGCGACACTCCCCTAGCGATTCAAGAGAATCAATTAGGCCTCGAGGGCCTTCTTGGCGATGGTAGCCAGCTCGTTGAAGGACTCGATGTCCTCGTAAGCCATCTGAGCCAGGACCTTGCGGTCGAGCTCAATGCCAGCAACCTTCAGGCCGTGCATGAACTGAGAGTAAGAAATGTCGTTCAGGCGAGCGGCGGCGTTGATACGGGTGATCCAGAGAGAACGGATCTCACGCTTCTTGTTGCGGCGATCACGATACTGGTACTGCAGGGAGTGCTGGACCTGCTCTTTAGCATGCTTGTAAGTACGCGAAGCGGCACCGTAGTAACCCTTCGCACGGTGCATAACGGTACGGCGCTTCTTCTTGGCGGCAACAGCGCGCTTAATACGTGCCATGTTCTATCAACTCCTAGACGGTAAAACGAAAAACGGGAACGCGAACTTAGGCGAGACGCGACTTGATGACCTTGCGGTCGGCAGCGGCGATCTCGGTCTCCTGACGGAAGCCACGCTTACGCTTGGTGGACTTCTTGCTCAGGATGTGGCTCTTGAAAGCCTTGGCGCGCATAAGCTTGCCGGTACCAGTCTTGCGGAAACGCTTCTTGGTGCCGCTGTGGGACTTCATCTTAGGCATGAAATACTCCTTAATCGGTTACAGAACACTAGTTACTCGGTATCGCTTGCCGCTTTATCCTCATCGAAGGCGCCCTTAATCGGGGCGAGCAGCATAAGCATGTTACGGCCTTCCATCTTAGGCTTGGACTCGACCGTAGCGTAAGGCTTGAGATCCTCGGCGAGACGCTCGAGAACGTTAAGACCCTGCTCCGGATGAGCCATCTCACGGCCGCGGAACATGATGGTGATCTTAACGCGTGCGCCCTTCTTGAGGAAACGCAGAACGTGGCCCTTCTTGGTCTCGTAATCGCCAACGTCAATCTTAGGTCGGAACTTCATTTCCTTGACCTCGACCTTGGACTGGTTCTTACGAGCGGCCTTGGCCTTCATGGCCTGCTGGTACTTGAACTTACCGTAGTCCATGACCTTGCAGACCGGCGGCTCCGCGTTGGGAGCGATCTCGACCAGGTCGAGACCCTGATCGTCAGCGACGCGCTGGGCATCGCGGATGGCGAACAGGCCGAGCTGTGAGCCATCGACGCCAATCAAACGGCACGAAGATGCAGTGATCTCGTCGTTGATGCGGGTGTCATCAGACTTAGCTATTTTCCCTACCTCCATTCATAAAAAAATAACCCGGCGCTTCTTTGCAGCCAGGTCGTACACATAGACATCCTCGATTTGAGGAAGAGAATCTAAGTTGTATGACCAGTCAGCTGCTCATTGGCGCCAAAAGGTGGGAACCCTCGGGTTCCTCTTTAGGGCATTGCGGGAACAACGCCTTGTGAATAATAACACGTACCGCGCGTTATCACATTACGTACACGAAAAAGGGGGCCGCAACCCCCTTGAAGCGCAGGTGCATGTATGGTGCCCGAGGCGAGACTCGAAGGGCCTTCGCTTCGCGAAGCCCCGGGCTTCGGGCGCATGGCGCCCTCGCCATGCTCCGCTACAAACAGGCCGCAGGCCTGTTTGCTTAACGCTCCGCGCGCTCACGCGAGTTCGGCACGAAAAAGGGGGCCTTGACCCCCTTGAACGCTCACTTGCATGTATGGTGCCCGAGGCGAGACTCGAACTCGCACGTTGTTGCCAACGGTGGATTTTGAGTCCACTGCGTCTGCCAATTCCGCCACTCGGGCACGCAATGCGTGAGTTAGTTTATCACAGCTTTCTGCCGATTAGTCTGAAAATGGAACTTCAACCATTTCGATGAGTTCGACCGTGCGGAGCATCTCGCGCTGACGGCATCCGCGACCGTCGACCGAAGCCTCACCCATCTGGTTATCGTAAGGGTCCTCGCGCATGCCGTCGAAAGAGGGCTCAAGCTCTGCCTGGAATCGATTGTTGGCCACCATACGCCACGGGTCGAGATTGCCAAAGTAGTGACGGCGGCGCCACTCCTCCCCCATCCTGCGAGCAGAAGATCCAAATGACACGTCGGCGTTGAGCCAACCGGCCTGCGGCGTATAGAACTCTGCCCAGTCGTGCGACCCCACCGAATCGGGCGCAACGTACAGGCCGCTCTGCCAACGGGCAGGCACGCCCGCGATACGGCACATGGTGATAAACGTGAGCGCCATAACGCCGCAATCGCCGCGGAGCGAATGCGCGCAGTCATCGGCAATAGATCCCAAAAGCAAGTACGGCGGCTGATAGCGATAGTCGATATGCTGCGTCAGGTAATCATAGATAGCACGGGCGCGATCGAGCGGATCCTCGAGTCCGTCAACAACACTGGCCGTCAGCTGCTGCAGATACGGCGTGAATGCAATGTGCGGACGGTCCTCGGAAATATCCTCGGACAGAGGCGCGTCCATACGCGGATGAACCGGAAGTGTGCCACCGTAGACATCACAATAAGCAGCATCGATGTGATAGCGATAGGTCACCGAGAATGAGCGCTCACTCGAAGAAGACCACGAGACGGTACGCGCCGAAGCGTTCGCGGGAGCAACAGCACCCTCCGGCGTCATGTCGAGAATCTCGACCCGAGACTGCTGGCGGCAGGTGGCGGCAACGGGAAGCCAAGCGCGAACGGTCTCCCCCTCTAGAGCGCCGGGGACAGACACAGACGCTTTAAGCGTAATGACGCGAGCCAATCCGTTTTGCGACTCCATCTCCTTGAGCATCTCGTTGCGCAGTGCAATTCCGTCCGTAGGATCGGGACGCATGCCGGGGACCTCTTTGGGATATACGCGAAGCGAATCGAGGAAGTTGTCGAGAACGAACAGCTCGCCATCGATAAAGCGCCAGTCAATACGCTTACGGTCAATCAGGTCGTCAAACTGCTCCTCGGTAAACTCAGGCCACTCCTCGCGAATCATCGCAATAGCTCGATCGCGCGACACCGAAAAATGAAGCGGCGTCTCAAGCATGCGATACCGCTCGGCACGAACGCAGGCTGCCAGCGAAGGCTCAGGATTCTGCCCCAAAAGACGATCACAAGCCGCAACAGCCTGCGCCAAATATCCGGCATCCTTGAGTCGAAGAATCTCGGGCGGCAGTCCAATATCGAGATGACGAAAGTCATCACAGCAAACATCAATAGAGCAACCAACAGGACCCTCGTCAATAACCTTCCCATCCGAAGGCAGCACATTAATAACAGCCATACCAAACTCCAAGTCATTAGAACTCTTGAAGTCCATTGTAGCGAGATAAAAAAGAAAGCCCCAACAAGGGAGCCATCAACACCGATAAACGGTACCTATAAAAAATGAATTCAGCCCAGTAACCCTGCAGCGAGCTAACGAAGGAGGCCCCGTTCACCCGAAGCTTTTCCCATTGCGCGACTTCTGGCAAAGCCAGGTGAGCGCAAGGGAAAAGCGTAGGGTGAACGGGGCCTCCGACGGGAAAGTTAAACCGCTACTTACGCCTTGTTGACGGAGCCAAACTCCTCCATGAGCTCCTTGGTGCGGGCAACGATGTTGTCGCGACCAGGCTTGAGGAGCTTGCGGGGGTCGAAGCCCTTGCCCTGCTGATCCTTGCCAGCCTCGATGTACTCGCGGACGCCCTTGGCGAAGACGAGCTGCAGGTCGGTGTTGACGTTGATCTTGGAGATGCCCAGGGAGATGGCCTTCTTGATCTGATCCTCGGGGATGCCGGTGCCACCGTGCAGGACGAGGGGCAGGTCGCCGGTCTGGGCCTTGATCTCGCCCAGACGCTCGAAGGAAAGGCCAGCCCAGTCGGCAGGGTACACGCCGTGGATGTTGCCGATGCCGCAGGCGAGGAAGTCGACGCCCAGGTCAGCGATCTGCTTGCACTCAGCAGGATCAGCGAGCTCGCCGCTGGAGGTCACGCCGTCCTCGGTGCCGCCGATGCCGCCGACCTCGGCCTCGATGGACATGCCCTTGGAGTGGGCAAGCTCAACGAGCTCCTTGGTGCGGTCGAGGTTAAGCTGGAAGGTCTCCTCGTGAGAGCCGTCATACATGATGGACGTGAAGCCGGCCTCGATGCACTTGAAGCAGTCCTCGTAAGAACCGTGATCGAGGTGAAGGGCGACGGGAACGGTAACGCCCGTGGCCTCGACGGCAGCCTTGACCATGTCGGCGCAGACCTTGAAACCGCCCATCCACTTAGCGGCACCAGCGGTGCACTGAAGGATCAGCGGAGACTTGGCCTCCTCGGCGGCCTGGAGAATAGCCAGGGTCCACTCGAGGTTGTTGGTGTTGAAGGCACCAAGACCGTACTTGCCGGCCTCGGCCTTCTTGAGCATGTCTGCTGCGTTGACGAGCATAAAAGAAACCTCCTGTAAGGTTGCTCCGATAACGCCTGAAATTTTACCACGGCGCACCCGAGCGTAAACGTTCGTTTGTTCACGAATATCGTCCAAACAGACTTTTTTTGACCGTTTGCCCTACGGAATCGACCCGTTGGGGAAAAATAGCTTGACGTTTGGACACTTCTCGTGCTTCAAAGCCGACTATTAAGCTACATCTGCATGAAAGGGTTCTGCATGAGCTCGCGTGCCACGGTAGTCGAATCGCCATGGCCGGTTAGGCAAACGGTATCGGGCGGGAGAAGCCGGGCGAGCTTGGAAAGCGAGCGCAGAATCGCTGCCTCGTCTCCGCCGGAAAGATCGGTACGGCCGTGGCTGCCGGGAAACAGCGTGTCACCCACAAAGGCAATGTTCCCCTGCTCGGTGGCAGCAAACAAGACGATCCCGCCCGGCGTATGCCCTGGTGTCTCGATCACCTGCAGGCAGATATCGCCCACCTCGAGAGCATCGCCCTCGGCGAGCAGGCACGTCGGCTCCCCGGGGTCGGGCGTCTCAATGCCCCACATAGCTCGCTGTTCCTTGATGTTCGCATGCGGCACCGCCGCATCCTTAGCACACAGCTCATACTGGCAGCCCTCGCCAACGGTGGTTCGCACGCCGGCAACACCACCAACATGATCGGCATGGCCATGAGTGCATACGGCGCCAAGCACGTGTACGCCGGGATGTTCGGCTCGAATATGCTCCACCAAGCGCTCACCTTCCCATGCGGGGTCGATAATCACGCACTCATTGTCCGAAATAACAGCATAGCTATTGGTCTGAATGGGACCGTTTACGAGCGTCTCGATCTCGACCGATCCCTTAGGAGTTACATCCAAGGACACAGCGCTCATGACCCTCTCCTCTCTATAGAACTCGAGGCACCAAATGATGCATCGAGTGTAGCGAATATCGATAATGTGGCACGTTCGTCGCCACTAAACGCGGCGCTTGAGCTGGGCTCCACCCTCGCCGGGCATCAGGCGACGCGCGTCGTAGACCGAGTCAACGCTGCTGATGGAGGCCAGCAGCGGATCCAGACCACTCGCGTCCGAGATCTCGACCATAAAGCGCAGGGTTGCAATACCCTCGCGGTTGGTCGAGGTGGCGGCGGAAAGGATGTTGCCGCCCGCATCGCCAATGGCGATGGTAACGTCCTTGAGCAGGCCCATACGATCCAGACACTCGACCACAATCTCGACCTGGAAGAGGGTGTCGGCAGCGCCGTCCCACTCCACATCGATCATGCGCTCGGGATGTTCCATAAGACCCTTGACGTTGGGGCAGTTGGCACGATGCACCGAAACGCCACGACCGCGCGTGATGAAGCCGACGATGTCGTCGCCCGTCACGGGGTTGCAGCAATGAGCCAGACGGACCAGCAGGCCGCTGTTGCTCTCGCCCTTGACGATAATGCCGTTACTGGCGCTCTTGCCGCGCTTTTGCGGCTTGCGGTTGGAGCCGCGAGCGGGCTGCTTCACGACCTCGGCGATAGCCTCGGCCTTGGTGAGCTGTTCCTCGGGCTTGGGGTCCAAGATTTGCTCGACCTTATTGCCCACAGCGCGCGCGGCAACCTTGCCGGCGCCGACGGCAGCAAACAGGTCCTCGAGTTGCTTGAAGTTAAACTGCTCCGCCACGGCGTTGAGCGCACGCGTCGAACGCGGCGTAGAAATGCCATAGCCACGCTTACGCAGATCCTTGGCCAGCATATCGCGACCGGCGGCAGCGTCGTCGTCCTTAGTCGCGGCGGCAAAGTAGCGACGGATCTTAGACTTGGCCGAAGGCGTCTTGACGATCTTGAGCCAATCGCGCGACGGTTTGGAACTCTTGTTAGTCAAAATCTCGACACGGTCGCCCGTCTTGATCTCGTGCGTGAGCGGGGCCACCGCACCGTTGATCTTAGCGCCGACGCAGTGGTTGCCCACCTCGGTGTGAACGGCATAGGCAAAGTCGAGCGGCGTGGAGCCGGCACGAAGTGCCATGACCTCGCCCTTGGGCGTAAAGACAAAAATCTCCTGGTCAAACAAGTCAACCTTCAGCGAGTGCAGGTATTCCTTGGCGTCGGTGATCTCATCAGACGCAGCCCAATCGAGCGAATGTTTGAGCCAGTTAATCTGGTCGTCCAAGCGCTGGGCATCATTGGTCTTAGACGCAGACGATCCGCCCGACTTCTTATAGAGCCAGTGGGCGGCAATACCGTACTCGGCCTGCTCGTGCATCTCGTAGGTACGAATCTGAATCTCGAGCGGACGAGCCGTGGGGCCGATAACCGTCGTGTGGAGCGACTGGTAGTTATTGACCTTGGGCATGGCGATATAGTCTTTAAAGCGCCCGGGCATGGGGTGCCACAGCGTATGCACCGCACCGAGCGTGGAGTAGCAATCGCGCACCGAATGCGTGATGACGCGCAGTGCCACCAGGTCGTAGATCTCGGAAAATTCCTTGCCTTTGCGCTTCATCTTTTGGTAGATGGACCAATAGTGCTTGGAACGGCCGTTGATCTGGAAGTCCTCCAGGCCAATGCGGTTGAGCTCGTCGGTGAGTGTCTTGATGGTCTCGGCCAGATAGCGCTCACGGACCTCGCGCGACTCCGCCACCATGCGTGCGATGCGCTGGTAGGCGTCGGGTTCAAGGTAGAAGAAGGACAGGTCCTCGAGTTCCCATTTAATGGAGCTCATGCCCAGACGGTCGGCCAGGGGCGCATACACGTCCATGGTCTCGCGGGCCTTAAACAGGCGACGGTCCTCACGCAGGGCTGCAAGGGTGCGCATGTTGTGCAGACGGTCGGCAAGCTTAACGATGATGACGCGGATGTCCTTGGACATGGCGAGGAACATCTTTCGCAGCGTGAGCGCCTGTTTCTCGTCCATGCTGTCGACTTCGATGTTAGTGAGCTTGGTCACGCCATCGACGAGCTCGGCCACCGTATCGCCAAACAGGCCGGAAACATCGGCAAGCGAGGTCTCAGTATCTTCGACGGTATCGTGCAGCAGCGCGGCGCACACCACATCGCAGTCCATCTTGAGATCGGCCAAAATGATGGCCACCTCAACGGGATGGTTGATGTACATCTCACCCGAGCGACGCTTTTGGTTGCAGTGCTTCTCGGCAGCAAAGCAATAGGCCTGCTCCACCTTAGAAAAGTCGTCCTCATTCATATATTTGAGGCACAGGCGCTCCAGCTTGTCGTAGCTGTCCGCCATAATCTCGGGCGGCAGCTCATCGGCATGCTTATAGTGCTCCATCTCCGAGAACGGCTGGAGGGCGGAATCATGGGCGGTACGGGCTGCGGCATCCATCGAGGTCCCCTTCCCCTAGGCCCGCGGTACGATCGGGCGATTAACTTTGGCTAGCATATCAGAAGCGCACGAATCGAGCGCCCAACTCCGGAAAGCCGAGAACTCCATGCGCGAACGCAAGCCCTCCAAATAGCGAATTGACCTGCTCAATTGCACACGGCCGGGGTTTTCGGCCATCGCGATGCGACGGGTGTCGTCAAACCCCGAAACGCGACAGAAACCAAGCTCTTCGAAGATTCCCAGGCCACTCTCCACCGAGCGCTCGTCGACCGGCGTGCGAGCATCGATGGCAAGGCACATCTGCGCGATGTCGATATCGCTCGCGCTAAAGGAATCGTCCCCGGTCTTGCCGCGGTTGGAGCGCCACATGGTTTGCAGCGCGCGATAGAGCGTGACGAGCTCGTCGCGCTCGGGCGCATAGCAGTCGAGTAGGCGCTCGTTAATGCGGGCGTCGCGCGACGAATAGAGCAGGTGGATCACGGCGGGCTGGCCATCGCGACCGGCGCGGCCGCTCATCTGGTTAAACTCAATGCCGCCAAACGGCATGTGATAGAGCACGACATGGCGAATATCGGGAAGGTTGACGCCCTCGCCAAAGGCAGATGTCGAAACGATGCAGCTGAGGCTGCCGTCTCGAAACGCCTCCTCTACGCGATGGCGGTCGGTGCGCGTAAGGCCCGCGTTGTAAAAGGCGATATGCGACGCGTAGTCGGGAACGCGTTTGCGTAGCGTCTTGGCAAGCGCCACGGACTGATCACGCGAGTTGACGTAGATGACGGTCTTCTCCCCCGTCGCCACGATTGACACCAGGCGGTTTTCGCGGCTCGCAAGATCTCGGTCATCCTCGAGCTGCAAGTTCTCGCGCACCGTCTCGTCGACCACCGTACGGGTAATCGGCAGCACGCGGGCAAGCTCCGACACGACCGGAGCCGTTGCGGTGGCGGTCGTGGCCAGAACGACCGGATCGCCCAAGGCCTTGAGGATATCGGGCATGTCGAGGTATGCGCTGCGGTCGCCGCCCTTGGCAAGACCGGCATGATGTGCCTCATCGATAACGACAAACCCGATGCGCCCCGAACGCGCAAAGCGGTCGCGGTGAATGGACAGGAACTCAGGCGTCGTGAGCACGATGCCGGTGCGGCCCGAAGCCAAGCCGGCAAACACGTCATCGCGCGCCGCCTCCACGGTCTCGCCGGTCAGCACGCCAACGCCAATGCCGAGCGCAGCCATCGTCGACGAGAGGTGATAGGCCTGGTCGGCAACGAGCGCGCGCAGCGGATAGACAAAGATGCTCGCACGCCCGCGAAGGACCGCCTCGCGCGCGGCATGCACGTGGAAGATAAGAGACTTGCCGCGCCCCGTTCCCATAACGGCCAGAATACTTTGGTGATCGGCCAGGGCATCGAGCGCCTCGACCTGCGCGCGGTGCGGCTGATTCGAGCCGATAAAGCTATGGATAAGCGAGCGCGTGAGCTCGGTATAGGAAAGCTGGGCGAGCGTTTGGCGCTTGCGGGACTCCAGGCGCAGGCCGGAATCCGCCGGCTGCACGCCACGACGAAGCTCGCATGCCGGATCGTCGACGCTGGGCAGCGTGGTATCGCGGACCAGAACATCCTTGATCATGAGCTTGGGCTTTACGCGACCTTGCCAATGCTCGGCCACCGCCTCGAACACCAAATCGACGGCGCTATCGCAATTGATGAGCTTATCGATCTGCGGCACGCGGAACATAATGGCCGGCACACTCGCGGCGCCATCGGTCGCCACGAAGCGCATGTGCTCGCCGGTTTTGCCCACCACGGCGCGATCGCACATTGTCACGCCCTCGGCGGCCAGCAGCGGCACCTTGTTGCCCTGGCCAAACGGCTCAAGACGGGAGATCTGCTCGATGGTCTCGATATTCAGCTCGGAAAGGTCGACGGTGGCGGCGACCTCGTCGGCGTCCTCAAAGTCCTCGGCGGGAAGCTCGGACAGCACGGCGGAAAGGCGACGACGGAACTCGTCGAGCTTGGACGCCTCGATGGTCACGCCCACCGCACCCGCATGCCCGCCGCGACGAATCAGCAGGTCGGAGCAGCGCTCGACCGCGTCGAACAGGTTGACTTTGCCCACCGAGCGACCCGAACCGCGAGCAATACCGTCTTCGATCGAGAACAGCAGCGCCGGCACGTGATAACGGTTGGTCAGACGGCTCGCTACGATACCCTTGACGCCCTCGTGCCAGCCCTCGCCACCCACGACGATCGCGCGACCGCCGTCATACGTCTCCTCGACCTTTGCCATGGCATCGCGTGTGAGCTCCGCCTCGATCTCGCGGCGTTGGCGATTGATTTCCTCGAGCTCGGCGGCAAGCGCACTCGCTTCGATGGGGTCGCGGGCAAGCAGCAGGTCGAGCGCCAGCTTGGGATCAGCCATGCGGCCGGCAGCATTCAGACGAGGGATGAGCGAAAACGACAGGCCGTCGGCCGTAATGGTAGAAAGGTCGGCCTTGGCAAGTGCGGCAAGCGCAATATAACCGGGGCGGGCCGTCACGCGCATCTGCTGGATGCCCTCGGCGACCAGTGCGCGATTCTCGGGCGTGAGCGGCATCATGTCGGACACGGTGCCCAGCGCCGCGACCTCTATCAGCGAACGCCAATACGACGGCTTGCCCAAACGCTCGCCCAGGACCTGTACCAGCTTAAGCGCCACGCCGGCACCGGCAAGCTCGCGCGAGGGGCCCTCGTCCTCGAGCTTGGGGTCGGTCAGGGGCACGCCCTGCGGCACCTGGTCGGACGGCTCGTGATGGTCCGTGACCACCAAATCGATCCCCAGGCTCTCCAGATAGGAAACCTCTTCCTTGGCAGCAATACCGTTATCGACGGTCACAATCAGGTTGGGTTGAGCGAGCTCGTTGACGCGGTCGAGCGCCGCACGCGACAGGCCGTAGCCCTCGTCAAAACGGTGCGGAATAAACGGCGTGACGTTGGCGCCAAACGAACGTAGCGCCTCGGTCAACAGACAAGTCGACGTAATGCCGTCGACGTCAAAATCGCCAAAGACGGCGATGCGCTCGTGGCTGCGAATAGCACGCTCAACGCGGTCGGCGACGACCGCCATGCCCGGAATAACGAGCGGGTCCGCCCAGTCGCGATCGAGCGAAGGCGTCAAAAACAGCTGGCCTTCTTCGATGGATGTAATGCCGTGCGCGACCATAATGCGCGCCACCAGCCCGGGTATGCCCAAGCCAGCCGAAAGCTCCTTTTCGAGCTCGGGGTTTTGCCGAGCGACCGCCCAGCGATGCGTCGTCTTAAGCGATGACATAGGCGCCCACCCCCGATAGGGGCAGGTCGCCGCGATACCTCTCACGGTTCATAGCGATGAGTCCTCTGTGTATGCCCGCTTCGGCAGGCAGATCTGTTGAACGGATTTATTATACCGTGCAGAGCAGACGCAAATCGCCGCAGCACGCCGCGGTTTCGGTAAACGATGCCGGTAATAGCCTCGAAATATTCGAGCGTTTCTGACGCACGGACGCATGCGAGCGTCTAGCATATCTATTCAAAACGGATTCACGGGCAAAGGGAGTCACAAGCGCATATGAAGCAATGGGTTGGACTGGGCAAGTTTCTCGCGGGGCACATGCAGGTCATCGTTCCGATTTGCGTGGCGCTCGGCGTGCTCTTTCCCCAACAGATTGGCGTACTCAAGCCCATCGTTCCCACCCTGTTTGCCTTTATGACGTTTCAGGGTGCGCTCAGCAACACCTTTCACCAGGTAACCGAGGTGTTCCGCCGTCCGCTGCACCTGGTCTTGGCGTTACTCGTCTCGGCGGTGCTTATCCCTATCGCAGCCTATGCCATGGGATCGTTATTCTTTGGCTCCAACCCCAACCTTGTCTGCGGCATCGTGCTCGAGTACAGCGTACCCGTGGCAGTCACCGCCTTTATGTGGATCAGTATGTTCGGCGGCAACGGCCCGCTCGCGCTCACCATCATCCTGACGTCCTCGGTCATCTCGCCCGTCACGATTCCGCTCACGCTTAAGCTCCTGCTGGGTGCCACCGTTGCAATCGATGTTACGGGCATGATGCAGAACATGGCCTTTATGATCGCCATCCCCGCCGTGCTCGGCATCGTGATCAACGAGTTCACGCGCGGATGGGGACACGAGAAACTCTCCCCCGCGCTTTCGCCCGCCTGCAAGTTTATGATGATGGGTGTCATCGCCTCCAACTCCACCGCCATGAGCGAGTACGTGCTACACATGAATGCGGTGCGCCTGGAAGTTGCCCTCTTTATTTTGACCTTCGCCATCAGCGGCTTTGTCGTCGGCATTCTGGTCGCCCGCGCGTTGCACCTGCCGTATAGCGAGACGACCACCATGTGCTTTACCTGCGGCATGCGCAATATCTCTTCGGGCGCCGTCATCGCCACGCAGTATTTTCCCGGCGAGGTCGTGTTTCCCGTCATGTGCGGAACGCTGTTTCAGCAGGTGCTCGCCTCGGTTATCGGACATCTCTTTGAGCGACTGACCGGCGAGGAGCGCGCCAAACAGCGCAAGCGGGTCAAGGCTGGGCGCGACGCGATGGCACGCTAGGCAGCACACTTTTCGCAGGCGCTCGCCTTGCTATACGAGCGTTTCCAGATGCGCGCGTAGGCGCTCAGCATCGATATAGAGCGTGGTCTCGGCATTAACCTGGGCCAGACGATAGCCCACGAAGTAGGGCGATACCACCCAACGTGGCAACGCCTTGGCAATGGTCCGGCCGTCCATGTGGTAGAAGAACAAGTTGTACGACTCCGCGCGACCGCCGTGGTGTTCGTGCAGGATATAGCGCAGGGCCACCTGAATCGCATCGGCAAACAGGTCCGCTTCGGCTTGGTCGCAGGCGTCGTCGCTGGCGGCGATTCCCTGTGGAGCCGAGACGTTGACCTCAAAGAATCCCATGATCGGCTCGGTTGAGATGTTGACCGAGATTCTCCCCTGCCGCCAGACATTGATGCCTTCGAAATTGGCGGAAGTCAGCGAAGCATAGCCGTCTTCCTGCTCCAAACCCACAATCTGCATGTGAGGATGGACGAGGCTGCCGCCCGAAAGCGGGCCTTTGTTCTTGTACATGAGCACGCTGAGGTACTGTTGGGAATCGATCATCTGCTGCCAACAGCCCAGGGCAAACCGCATCACATGATGCAGCTCATCCGGTTCATAGGTCGCCAGGTCGGCGTCGTGATTGGCCGACTCGATCAATACGGTCTGACGGGTGGCCCGCAAGGTCTTGAACTTATTCTCGAGCCAGATGCAGTCACCATCGCGCTCGATGATGTTGGCGAGCCCCTCCGTGTCGCAAAAGGGGCACGCGGTGCCAGGGCGACGATTATCGTCGGGCTTACCGTTCGCCTGCTGAACGTCAAATACCAGCGCCACGGGTTATACCTCCAACGGCACGATCTTGGTGCCATGGAGCTCGGAGACGCTCAATGCCGCCGCCACGGTATCGCGGTTGGCCGTAGAAATGCCGCCGCCGGGAAGGATGGTCAGGCGGTCGCCCGCATACTCGACAAGACGCGACAGGTACTCCAGGTTGTCCTCGATCGGCGTTCCAGCAGCACCACCATGCGTCAGGATGCGCGTGATGCCGCAGTCGGCGAGTGTGTCAATGGCATCGAGCTGAGCCTCGAGCGAGAGCTGGTCAAAGGCCATGTGGAAGGTGATATCGATGGCCCCGCGCTTGCACTCCTCGGTCGCGCAGCCCGTAGCCATCACGAGGGCGCCGAGGGTGAGCTCGTCGAGCGCCCAGCCGCCGGCACAGGGCTTGCAGCAGCCAAAGACCAGGCCGTCAACGCCGGCGCTCACGGCAAGACCCAAGTCCATCTCCATCATGCGCAGCTCGTCCTGGTTGTAGTGAAAGTCACCGCCACGCGGGCGAATCATGCACATCACTCGCGCGTCATGCTCGTGAGCATAGCTGACCGTAGTGCTGATAACGCCGGCCGAGGGCGTGGTACCACCGACGGCAAGGTTGTCGCACAGTTCGATACGCCTTGCACCGGCCTCGATGGCCGCCGGCACCCGCTCAAAGTTCTCGGCGCAAAATTCGTATAGCATAGATAGCCCCCAGAAGACATTTCGATTTCCACACGGCATTGTCGCACGTTAAATAGCAACCCGCACGATGGAACAAAACCTTGACAAGGAGTGTCCCAAAGTGCCGGCACATAAGGAACGTCCCCAGGTGCCACCTTGAGCGATGGGTACTCATTTAAGTACGTCCCCAATGAGTACCCGCAGGGGACAGACAGACCGGGCTCCCTATACGACAACTGTTGACATCATATACTATGTGTCATATAGTAGGTGTTACACAGTATACTACGAAAGGAGGTGTGCGGATGGAGGCACAGATGAAGCGCGGCTTCCTCGAGGCCTGCGTGCTCGCGGCCGTCTCGGGCGAGGAATCCTACGGCTATCAGATCGTGAAGGACGTGCCCGCGAGCAT
The DNA here is from genome assembly GCA_900541685.1 of uncultured Collinsella sp. Taxonomy (GTDB): domain Bacteria; phylum Actinomycetota; class Coriobacteriia; order Coriobacteriales; family Coriobacteriaceae; genus Collinsella. The sequence continues at coordinate 58,813 of UQKM01000012.1, read as the reverse complement.
GGGGCTCACGGAGTCCACGCTCTATCCGTTGCTCAAGCGCCTGGAGAAGGCAGGGTGCATCACGGCGCGCTCCGCCGAGCACAACGGGCGGCTGCGAAGGTACTACCGCATCACGGACACCGGGCATGAGCGTATCGCCGAGTTCCTCGCCGAATGGCCATCCGTGCAGGAAATCTACAGTTACGTGAAGGGAGCGCACCATGACGCGCGATGAGTTCTTGAACCGGCTGGGCGAGCTTCTGGCCTGTCTGCCGGCAGATCAGGTAAAGGAAACGCAGAAGTTCTACGCGGAGGCCATCGCCGACCGTATGGAGGACGGCATGACGGAGGCCGAGGCTGTGGCCGCCATGGGCACGCTCGGTGAGGTCGCCGAGGCAACGCTCGACGAACTGCCCGCCGTGCCGCGCGCAATTGCGAGGACCAAGCGCAAGAGCACGGCGCTTCTATGGGCGCTCGCCATCGTGGGCTCTCCGGTATGGATTCCGCTGCTGTTCGCGTTCGTCGCCGTTGCCGCTACAGTCTACATCTGCATTTGGGTTCTTGCGCTCTGCGTGTGGATCGTGGCCGCGGCATTCGGGGGCGCGGGCGTGGTGGGGCTCCTGTTCACCGTGGACGGCATCATTATCGGGCATGTTCCGTACGTTTTAACCTCGATGGGAATGGGATTCGCTTCCATCGGTGTGGCGCTCCTCGCGGGAGCCGGTGCCTGGACGGCGTCCAAGCAGATCGCGCGCCTCTCTGCCCTTTGGGCGAAGAAAGCCGTTTCGCCCTTCTGGAAAGATCGAGGCAGTAAGAGCCGCAGGGGCGCTGAAGCGGCGCCGCTTACGGCATAGGAAGGAGTGCAAACATGTCCAGCGTAAAAAAGATTTACCTTGCCGTAGCGGGTGGGCTTGTTGCCACGGGGCTCGTCCTGGCTGCTATCGGATTTGTGGCCTCCGGCTTTAACCTCGCTGTGTTCAACACACAGATCGACCTGCGCGATGACACCATCATTCTGGGTGGTGTTGAAATAGACGACCCGACAGGGCTTCCACTCATCGAGCAGCTTGCCGAGGTTGGCGAGATCCATATTGGATCTGCAACGGCTGGTTCGTCTTCTCCTCGCAAATGATCGAACTCGTAGCAGCCATCCCCCTTCGGGCGCACCACGACGGGCGTAAGCACGCCGCCCTCGAAGCCTTTTGACCTAGTTGCTGGGGACGTTCTTAAACGACTAGTCTTTCAAGAACGTCCCCAGCAACTACCCCAAATGCCAGAACCAAAGCAGCGCCGCAAGCAGAGGACGGACAGCGAGCGGGCACCAGAGCGAACAAATTGGCATGAAAAGAGGACGGCATAGACCTTCTGGTCATGCCGTCCTCTTTGAATGACTAGTTGTCGCTCTGGTGCCCGCGCAGCGTCGGCCGGTCCGCCGTTCGGTAGAACGGCGGAACCTCCTAGCCACCAAGATAGGCTTTGCGGACGTTATCGTCGTGCAGGAGCTCTTGGCCCGTGCCGGTCATGGTGATCTTGCCGGTCTCGAGCACGTAGCCACGCGTGGCGATCGAGAGCGCCATCTGCGCGTTCTGCTCGACCAGAAGCACCGTGGTGCCGGCCTTGTGCAGGTCCTCGACAATCTGGAAGATCTGCTCAATCAGAATCGGCGCCAGGCCCATGGAAGGCTCGTCAAGCATGAGCAGCTTGGGGTTACTCATAAGGGCGCGGCCCATAACGAGCATCTGCTGCTCGCCGCCCGAAAGGGTGCCGGCGACTTGGCGACGGCGCTCCTTAAGGCGAGGGAACTGCTCGTAGACGCGCTCAAGGCCCGGAGCCACCGTGGACTTGGGCTGCGCGTAAGCGCCCATCTCCAGGTTCTCCTCGACCGTCATCTGCAAAAAGGCACGACGGCCCTCGGGCACCTGGGCCAGGCCCTTGCCCACCAGCTTGTCGGCAGGCGTATGGGTAATGTCCTCGCCCATAAACTTGATGGAGCCGGTCTTGGAACGCAGCAGGCCCGAGACAGTCTTAAGCGTTGTGGACTTGCCGGCGCCGTTAGCACCGATCAAGGCCACGATCTCACCCTCGTTGACGTTAAAGGAGATGTCCTTGATGGCGTGGATAGCGCCGTACCAGACGTTGATGTTGTAGACGGAAAGCATCGGCTCTGCCATTTAGTTCTCCCCCTTATCCTGCTTGCCCAGATATGCCTCGATAACGGCGTCGTTGTTCTGAATTTCCTCGGCCGTGCCCTTGGCGATGACCTTGCCAAAATTAAGCACGCAAATGCCCTCGCAAATATTCATGACGAGCGACATGTCGTGCTCGATAAGCATGATGGCGATGCCAAAGGTGTCGCGGATCTTGACGATGTTCTCCATGAGCTCCGCGGTCTCGGACGGGTTCATGCCGGCAGCAGGCTCGTCGAGCAGCAGCAGCTTGGGGTTGGTGGCAAGCGCGCGGACGATCTCCAGACGACGCTGGGCGCCGTAAGGCAGCGAGCCGGCCTGCTCGTTTGCCAGGTGCTCCATATCAAAGATGGACAGCAGCTCCATGGCGCGCTCGTGGGCGGCCTTCTCGTGCTTCCAGTACGTCGGCAGACGCAGCACGCCCTCAAAACCAGAGTAGCGCTCCTGGTTGTGCAGGCCGACCTTAACGTTGTCCTCCACCGTCATGGTGTTGAACAGGCGAATGTTCTGGAACGTACGGGCGATACCCATACGGTTGACCTGGTAGACGGACTTGCCCGAGGTGTCCTCGCCGTCGAGCAGGATAGTACCGTGCGTGGGCTGGTACACCTTGGTGAGCAGGTTGAAGACCGTGGTCTTACCGGCACCGTTGGGACCGATCAGACCGGCGATCTCGGTCTTACCGATGGTCAGGCTAAAGTCGTCGACTGCCTTAAGGCCGCCAAATTCAATGCCCAAGTGGATGCACTCGAGCGCCGGGCGCTGGCCCAGGTCGCGGTCGGGAACGATGGCGCCAGAAGGATACGGGACCATCTTGCCCTTGTTGAACTCAAACTTACTGGGCATCGGCTGCTACCTCCTTCTTGGAAGCAAAGCGGTCCTTAATGCGTGCGAAGAACGCCTTGAGCTGCGGGTTGTTGGTAAAGATCATGACCAGGATCAGCACGATGGCGTAGATGAGCATGCGGTAGTCCGAGAACTGACGGAGCAGCTCGGGAAGCACCGTGAGCAACGCCGCCGCGATGACGGAGCCGCGCATATTGCCCAGACCGCCCAGGACCACGAATACCAGGATGAGGATGGACGTGTTGAAGTCGAACTTGGTGGCGGAAAGCTGCGAGAAGTTACCGCCGAAGAGGGCTCCGGCAGCGCCGGCGAGAGCGGCGGAAACCACGAAGGCGATCATGCGGTACTCGGTGACGGAGATGCCCACGGACTCGGCAGCGATCTTGTTGTCGCGCACGGCCATAATGGCACGGCCGGTACGGCTGCGAACCAGGTTGAGCACGATCACGAGTGCGACCATGACCAGGATGGCACCGGCGAGGAAGGTCGAGTACGTCGACACGCCCGATGCGCCCTGGGCGCCCTTGATGATGGCGGTGCCGTCCTCGAGCAGGTGCAGGTCGTCGATCGTGGAGTTACCTGTAATGTTAAAGATCACATGCAGGCCGCGGGAGTCGACGCCCACGATAAGGCAGGTGACGATCTCTTTGATAATCTCGCCAAAGGCCAGCGTCACGATAGCCAGGTAATCGCCGCTCAGGCGAAGGACCGGGATGCCGATCAAGAAGCCCAGGATGGCGGCAGCGATGGCGCCGACCACGATGCTGATGACAAGACGTATCGGATCGGAGGGAACGGCGCTCTCGAGGGCGACCGCGGTAACGATGCCTGTATAGGCGCCGACGCTCATAAAGCCCGCGTGGCCCAGCGACAAGTCGCCCGCGATGCCGACGACGAGGTTAAGGGAGATAGCCATGACGATATAGGCCGTGATGGGAACCAGCTGACCGGCGATCATGCGCGGAATCATGTGGTTAGACTGCATAAAGAACACGATGGCGAACGCCACAAGGCACATGGCGTACGTAACAAAGTCGTGACGCGTCTGCTTGTCTTTAAGAAACTTCATAACGCTCACCTACACCTTCTCGGGGACGTACTTGCCCAAGAGGCCGGCAGGCTTGACGAGCAGGACGATGATCAAAACACCAAAGACGATGGAGTTGGCAAGGCTCGTGGAAATATAAGCCTGTGCCATCGCCTCGATGATACCGATGAGAATGCCACCGACAAAGGCACCGGGGATGGAGCCGATGCCACCGAAGACAGCGGCATCGAAGGCCTTGATGCCAGGCATGGCACCCGTCGTGGGCTGCAGCACCGGCGAGTAGGAGCACAGCAGCACGCCGGCGATGGCGGCAAGGGCGGAGCCGATGGCGAACGTCATCGAGATGGTGCGGTTGACGTTGATGCCCATGAGCTGAGCGGCGGCCTTGTCCTCGGACACGGCGCGCATGGCTTTGCCCATCTTGGTCTTGCCTGTAAAGAACATCAGGCCGGCCATGATAACCAGGCAGGCGACGATGGTGACGAGCGAGACGGCGCTTACGTTGAACTTGGCCAAGAACTCCGGCACCTGGAAGGTGACGAGCGAAGTGAAGTTCTTGGGCGTGGCGCCCCACAGAAGCTGCGCGGCGTTCTGCAGGAAGTAAGACACGCCGATGGCCGTGATCAGAACGGCCAGAGGGCCTGCTTGGCGCAGCGGCTTGTATGCCAGACCCTCGATGAGAACACCGAGAACCGTGCAGACCACACAAGAGAGAATTACAGATGCCCAGCCCGGGAGGCCGAGATACGACGTGGCGCAGAACGAGACATAGGCACCGACCATGATGACGTCGCCGTGAGCGAAGTTGAGCATCTTGGCGATACCGTAGACCATGGTGTAGCCCAACGCGATGATGGCGTAGACGCTGCCCATGGACAGGCCGTTGACCAAGTATTGGATAAAGACCGTCATGTTCCACATCCCCCTTTCGAATAGGTTTCCAGTTGATGTATGAAACAGGGACGTTACATCGTCCCTAGATACCAAGCAAGCAGGGAAGGCCAAAACCTCCCCTGCTTGGGATCAAAACCGCTCTATATAAGGCGGCCTATTAGGCCTGTACGTACTTGCCGTCGGTAATGACGTACGCCGTCGGGTCCTTCTGGACCTGACCCTTGTCGTTCCAGGAGAGCTTGCCAGTCAGACCGTCAACGGTAATCTTGAGCATAGCCTTAGGAAGCTTCTCGGCAACCTCGGTGGGGTCGGCGTCGACGCCCAGGCCGGCCTCCTTGAGAGCCTCGACCACAGCATGCACGCCGTCGTAGGCGTCGGCGGCAAACTGGTCGGGGGTATCGCCGTACTTATCCTTGTAAGCGTTGACGAAGTCGGCGTTCTTCTCGTCGTCGGCGGAGAACGGGGTCATGAGCAGCAGACCCTCGGCAAGAGAGGTGTCGAAGCCCTCAACGCCCAGGATGCCGTCCATGCCGTCGCAGCCCATCATCTTGACGTCGTAGCCCATGTCCTTGGCGTTCTTGAGCAGGACGGACGCCGGCGTGTAGTAGATCGGCGCAAAGATCATGGTGGCGCCTGCCTGCTTGGCCTTGGTCAGCTGGTTGGTAAAGCTCGTGGCGGAGTCGTCCTTAAAGGTCTCCTCGTCGACAATCTCAAGCTTAGACTTAGCGGCCTGGGCCTTAAAGGAATCTGCGATGCCCGAAGAATAGGCGTCGCCGGAGTTATAGAACAGCACGAACTTCTCGTTCGCATACTTCTCTGCCAGGAACTTGGCAGCGTTGACACCTTGGTTGGGGTCGGTAAAGCAAACCTGGAAGACGCAATCCTTGCCCTTGGTAACGTCCTCGGAGGACGCAGACGGGGTGATCATGAACGTCTCGGGGTCGTTGCCGCACTCGGCGGCAACGGCGACCGACGCACCCGTGGTGGTCGGACCGACGAGGGCCTGCATGCCCCAGTCGAGCAGGGTGTTGAAGGCGTTGACGGCCTTCTCACCGTCAGCCTGGTCGTCCTCGGCCTTGCTGACAAGCGGCAGCTCCTTAGTCGAGAAATCCTTGCAGCCAAGCTCGACAGCCTGTGTAACGGACTTGCCGTAGGACGCGTTGGCGCCGGTCAGCGGGCCGATGGTGCCGATCTTAAACGAAGCGTCGCCCGACGCGGAACCGCTGTCGCCGCCGTTGGAGGAGCAGCCAGCTAGAATGGACATCGCCCCCAGACCTGCTGCGCTCGCGATAACGCTCCTGCGATTCATAACAGGGTTCAATGACTTACCGGTGAGGCTCGACATGCGGCTCTCCTCTCAAATCTCGTCGGGTTTCGGTTACCCGACAGGCCATCCTTCGCCGTGTTCGGCGTTCGCAAAATAGTAGACGCTTTAGTTAGGAAAAGTGGCGAATATTTCAACTTTTCTTTGGATTTGTTCATTTATCCATATTTCTGCGTATTTCTATTTTTTTATGCAGTAATGCCACTTTATTGTGTAAAAGTAATGTTTCCATTCTGTTACAAGCGTTCCCGCTCTTAATAAACATGGTGTCCCCCTTTTCGCTGGCCGCGGTGCGGCTGTTTTGCGGTACGGGGCAAACCTTATGGCGCAAACGTTGACAGTTTGTTACGGAAGTTCATTTGTAGCGAGCATGTTTCCAATGTTTCCGCAGCGTTTCGGGGGTGCCGTTTTGTGCGGCTCCTGTTGCCTGGCGAGCACGCGCCCCCGGTTCACGCTAGAATGCACTCAACCTTTAAGCGGTTTATCCATCCATAAGATGCACGAAGGAGTTATCTATGAGCGAACCCCTGCGCACCGTGAACGTCGGTCTGATCGGTCTGGGAACCGTCGGCGGCGGCGTGGCCCGTCTGATCAAGAGCCACCACGATGAGTACCTGGCAGCCTACGGCATCGACCTTAAGCTGACCCGCGCCTGCGCGCTTGCCTGGGAGCAGGCCGAGGCGGCAGGCATTGAGCGCGAGGCCTTTACGAGCGACTGGCACGATGTCGTCACCGACCCCGCCGTCGACATCGTCGTCGAGCTGATTGGTGGCGAGCATCCCGCAACCGAGATCTTCACCACTGCCTTCGAGAACGGCAAGCATGTCGTCTCCGCCAACAAGGCCCTGCTGGGCCGCCATGTCGAGACGCTTGCCGAGAAGGCGCGTGCGTGCGGCGTGCAGATTAAGTGCGAGGCCAGCTGCGGTGGCGGCATCCCCATTGTCAGCACACTCGAGCACGACCTGGTGGGTAACAAGATCCTGACCATCGCCGGCATCCTCAACGGCACCACCAACTACATCCTGTCGCGCATGGACGCCGAGGGCGCCGATTACGCTGACGTGCTCGCCGACGCACAGGCTAAGGGCTATGCCGAGGCCGACCCGTCCGCCGACGTCGACGGCTTCGATGCCGCCAGCAAGACGGCCATCCTCGCCTCCATCGGCTTTGGCACCCGCGTTACCACCGATGATGTGTACCAGCAGGGTATCCGCACCATCGGCGCCGAGGACATCGCCCAGGCCCGCGAGCTCGGCTACACCATCAAACTGCTCGGCATCGCCCGCAACACCGACGCTGGCGTCGACGTTCGCGTGCATCCCACGCTGATCCCCGCAGACCATATGCTCGCCAAGGTCAACGGCGCCATGAACGCCGTCTACGTGGTAGGCGACGCCGTGGGCGAGACCATGTTCTACGGCGCGGGCGCAGGCTCCTTCCCCACCGCGAGCGCCGTCGTGGGCGATATCCTGTCGCTCTCCGAGCAGATCAGCCGTGGCGTGGCTCCGCTGCCCGAGATTGAGCCCTATGGCCACAACCTCACCTTTAAGCCCATGGACGAGCTCCAGACCAAGTACTATGTGCGCCTGAAAGTCGCCGACCGCGTGGGCGCCCTGTCCGAGACGGTCGACATCTTTGCCAAGCACAACATCTCGATCTCGCTCATCAACCAGGTCGAGGACGGCAAATCGGGCGTCAGCGATGCCTGCTCGGTCATCTTCCTGACGCACCGCGCGCTCGAGAAGGACGTCCAGGCTGCCGCCGCCGAGCTTGCCAGCGTCGGCTGCGTGGCCGAGGTCGCCAACGTCCTGCGCATCGAGGACGTTGAGGCTTGGACCGAAGGCGTCATGGCGAACTAGCCCAATGCTCGCCTAGCAATACGCGCCTTGAGGGCTCCCGTCCGATGTGGGACGGGAGCCCTTTTGTCACCTGCCCTAAGCACAACGGCAAAGCATATTTGCGCGAGCCGCTCATCGGTAACGCGGGCTACCGTTCACCGATATGCAAACGCGGCCGATTCCGACTACCGCTACGCTGTGCTGCGAATGTCCGCCCGCGATGAGAGGAAGCACCATGTTGCTCGAGGGCAAGAAAGCAATCATCACCGGAGGCACACGCGGTATCGGCTATGCCATCGCCTGCCGTTTTATCGAGGAAGGCGCTGCCGTCACCGTCTTTGGCTCGCGCCAGGAGACTGCCGACACGGCCGTTGAGAAGCTGACAGCCGCCTATCCCGACGCCAAGGTCTGGGGTCGCTCCTGCGATCTCACCTCGCTCGAGGCCGTGACTGAGGCCTTTACGCAGACTGCAGCCGACATGGGCGGCTTGGACACGGTCGTCAACAATGCCGGTATCTCCCAGCGTTCACCCCTCTTGGACTACACGGCCGAGGAGTTTGCAAAGGTCATGGACCTCAACGTCGTCGCCGTCTTTAATGGCCACCAGGCTGCCGCCAAGATCATGACCGAGGCCGGCCACGGCGGCACCATCACCACCACGAGCTCGATGGTCGCCAAGTACGGTCAGCCCTCCGGCGTCGGCTATCCCACGTCCAAGTTCGCCGTCAACGGCATGGTCCAGTCGCTCTCGCGCGAGCTCGCCCCCATGGGCATTCGCGTCAACGCCGTCGCACCTGGCGTAACCAAGACCGATATGGTCGCCAACCTGCCCGAAGAGGTCATCAAGCCCATCATCGCCACCATTCCGCTGGGTCGCATGGGCGAGCCCGAGGATGTCGCCAACGCCTTTGTTTTCTTGGCGAGCGACATGTCCTCCTATGTTACGGGTGCCGTGCTCCCCGTCGACGGAGCCGCCCGCTCCTAAGAGGCCACAAGCTTTGGCCCCTGGCCCCAACATAGCTCAACCAAAAAAGGCGCGCTGCCCGCATCAACTGCGGGCAGCGCGTCTTCTTCTGTTTGAAGGGAAACTGCGTCCCGTTTCGCGTCCGTCCTCAAACGGGAATGTCACCTCCGCACCAGCGTCGGCAATTTGCCGTCGTCCTCGTCGGCTTCTTCATGCGCATAAAGCTCCAGCATGCGACGGCGATACTCATGCACGGCGAGCTTGGCGCGCTCCAGGCGGCGGCGCTCACGCGGAGTCAGCTCGGACGGGTCGACCTCGTCTCCATAGGTCTTATCGGCAAGCAGGTGCGCCGCGTCCACGATGCGGGCATCGATGTGGCCGCTCGCTGCCTCGGCGGAAAGACGCTCGGCAATCGTATCGAGCGTAGGCAGGCCCTCGAATACGCGACCATGGCCATGCGAGGTCAGCAGCTCGTGCTCGCGCGCGAGCAAGCTCGCTAGGTCGTGGTGGGCGCGCAAGATGTCGAGCGCATCGGATGGATGCTCGGCAACCTCTGCCACGGCGGCGACCGGTGCGGCATCCACCACGCGGTAGAAGAGCTGCGCGAGCAATGGCATCAAGAACACCGTGATGGCACCGGCGGCAACCATGACCGACGCAATATCTTGCGACAGCGCGCCCGCGTTGACGGCAACGCTCGTAACGGCAACGATGATCGGCAGCGCCGTGGTGCAGTACAGGGCCACGGTAATGCGACCATACGCCGACACATCGCGCGTCGCAGGACAAATGCTCATGGAAATAAGAATGGGCACGGCACGAATAATCAACAACGCCACGATAAAGCCCACGAGCAGACCCGTGCGCGACGCCACGGCCGTCAGATCGATCTTTGCGCCCGATACGGTAAAGAACACCGGAATCAAAAAACCGTAGGCCAGACCGTCGAGCTTGGTCTCGAGCGTATGGTTGCCCTCGGGGATGATATAGCGCAGGACAAAGCCGGCGGCAAAAGAACCCAACACGATGTCGAGATCAAAGACAGCCGAGAATGCCACGAGCGTGACCAGGATGAGCACCGTCAGGCGCACGAAGGTCTGCGACGTGGTATCGGCGCGCTCCTCAACAAATGCAAAGAAGCGGCTGCCGACGCGCTTGGAGCGGCTCGGGACCACGGCCAGCAACACGCAAACCACCGCAAACAAGCCAAGGATAACGAGCGTTTGGATACCAGTGCGGGCAGACAACAGCACCGACATGGCGAGCACGGGACCGAGCTCGCCCCAAGTGCCATACGCGAGAATCGAGTCGCCCACGCGCGTGCCGGTGAGCGAGCGCTCACGCATGATGGGCACAAGCGTACCGAGCGCCGTCGAAGTGAGGGCAAGCGTCACGGCGATACCGTCGAAATGACTGACTGAGAACCACGGGGTAAAGCGCACGGCAAGCCAGGCGATACCAAACGTGACGACCCACGTCGCCAAGCCGTAGCGCCCCTCGACGCCTGTGATGCTCTTGGGGTCGATCTCAAAGCCGGCAAGCAGGAACAAAAAGGCCAGGCCCAGCTCGGACACAAGCGAGACCTCAGCATCTACATGGATGACGCCGAGCATATGGGGTCCCAGTACCGCGCCGAGCACGAGCAAAAAGACCGTCTCGGGAACGGGTTTTCCGGGAATCGCCGAGGCGATAAAAGGACTCGCAAAGGCCACGAGTGCGATGATGGCGAGCGAAACGAATGCCATGTGATGCCTTTCTCTTGTTTGCGCTTCACTGTAGCACCCTCGCCGTCCTCAACGCGCCGCGAGCTGTCGTATCATAGTGAGGTTTACAAACATGTGGCTCAAGGCGACCGCAGGGCAGACCCCGCAAACCGACCGCTGCCGCATACCGTACCGTACGCCCAACCGATCAGGAAGGCAGGAACCAATGGTCTCTCGTATCTACGTGGAGAAGAAACCCGGGTTCGACGTCGAGGCTCAGCAGCTCAAGGGCGAGCTGACCGAAATTCTCGGCATCAAGGGCATCGAGGCCCTGAAGATTATCAACCGCTACGACGTCGAGGGCATCGACAAGGAGCTTTTCCGGTCCTGCGTGCCGACCGTCTTTAGCGAGCCCCAGGTCGATGTGACCTACGACGAGCTCCCCGCAAGCGATGGCGCCGTCTTTGCCGTCGAATTCCTGCCTGGCCAGTTTGACCAGCGCGCCGACTCCGCCAGCGAGTGCGTGCAGCTCATCAGCCAGGGCGAGCGCCCCGCCGTGCGCTCCGCCAAGGTCTATATGATCTCGGGCGCTCTGGACGAGGCCGCCATTGATGCCATCAAGCACTACGTGGTGAACCCCGTCGAGGCGCGCATCGCCTCGCTCGACCTGCCCGAGACGCTGTACATGGAAACCGTCGAGCCCCAGCCCGTCGAGGTGCTCGACGGTTTCCGCGAGCTCGACGAAGCCGGCCTTGCCGCCTTTATTTCCGAGCGCGGCCTTGCCATGGACGAGGCGGACATCGCCTTCTGCCAGCAGTACTTCCGCGATGAGGATCGCGACCCCACCATCACCGAGATCCGCGTGATCGACACCTACTGGTCCGATCACTGCCGCCACACCACCTTCGGCACCGTCCTGGACGACGTGACGATCGACGACGCCGTGGTGCAGCAGGCCTTCGACCGCTACATGGAGATGCGCCACGAACTCGGTCGCGACACCAAGCCCGTCTGCCTCATGGACATGGGCACCATCGGCGCCAAGTACCTCAAGAAGACCGGCGTCATGACCGATGTCGACGAGTCCGAGGAGATTAACGCCTGCACCGTCAAGGTGAAGGTCGATGTCGACGGCGAGGACCAGGACTGGCTGTTCCTCTTTAAGAACGAGACCCATAACCACCCGACCGAGATCGAGCCCTTCGGCGGTGCCGCCACCTGCGTGGGCGGTGCCATCCGCGACCCGCTGTCGGGCCGCAGCTACGTGTACCAGGCCATGCGTGTCACCGGCGCCGGCGACCCCACCGTCCCCGTGTCCGAGACGCTCGAGGGCAAGCTGCCGCAGCGTAAGCTCGTGACCACTGCTGCCGCCGGCTACTCCAGCTACGGCAACCAGATCGGCCTTGCCACCGGTCAGGTCAACGAACTCTATCACCCCGGCTACGTCGCCAAGCGCATGGAGGTCGGCGCCGTCGTGGGCGCTACCCCGGCAAACCACGTGCGTCGCGAGTGCCCCGCCCCCACCGACAAGATCATCCTGTTGGGCGGCCGCACCGGCCGTGACGGCATCGGCGGTGCCACCGGCTCCTCCAAGACCCAGAACACCGAGTCCATCGAGACATCGGGCGCCGAGGTCCAGAAGGGCAACGCCCCGGTCGAGCGCAAGCTGCAGCGCCTGTTCCGCCGCGGCGATGCCTGCCGTCTGATCAAGCGCTGCAACGACTTTGGCGCCGGCGGTGTCTCGGTCGCCGTAGGCGAGCTTGCCGACGGCCTGTATGTCGACCTTGATACCGTGACCAAAAAGTACGACGGTCTTGACGGCACCGAGCTCGCCATCTCTGAATCCCAGGAGCGCATGGCCTGCGCCGTCGCCGACGGTGACGTCGAGGAGTTCATGGGCTACGCCGCCGAGGAGAACCTGGAGGCGACCGTTATCGCCGAGGTTACCGCCGAGCCGCGCATGCGCATGGCCTGGAACGGCGTCGCCATCGTCGATCTGTCCCGCGAGTTCCTCAACTCCAACGGTGCGCCCAAGCACCAGGTCGTCCACGTCTGCGCCCGCAGTGTGTGGCAGCCCAGCTGGGCCGGTACCACGCTCGCCGAGCGCATGACCTCGCTCGTCACCGACCTCAACGTCGCTTCCAACAAGGGCCTTTCCGAGCGCTTCGACTCCACCATCGGCGCCGCGACCGTGCTCATGCCCTTTGGCGGCAAGACGCAGCTCACCCCAAGCTCGGCCATGGTCGCCAAGTTCCCCGTGGACGGCGAGACCACCACGGCGAGCGCCATGGCATGGGGCTTCAACCCCTATCTGATGGAGGCCGACCAGTTTGCGGGCGCCTACCTGTCCGTGGTCGAGTCCATCGCCAAGCTCGTTGCCGCCGGCTTTGAGCACAAGCGCACCTACCTCTCCTTCCAGGAGTACTTCGAGCGCCTGCGCACCGAGGCCGAGCGCTGGGGCAAGCCCATGGCTGCCGTCCTGGGTGCCCTTATGGCCCAGGTCGACCTGGGTGCCGGCGCCATCGGCGGCAAGGACTCCATGAGCGGTTCGTTTGAGGACGAGGCCGGCGAGCTCAACGTTCCGCCGACCCTGATCAGCTTCGCCGTCGCCGTGGGCAAGGCCGCCCGCGCCGTCTCGCCCGAGTTCAAGGGCCTCACGCACCGCGTCGTCCGCATCGCCCCCGCCACCTATGGCGAGGACTACCGCCCCGATGCTCAGCAGCTGCTCGCCGCGTTTGACGCCGTCGAGGCGCTCACTGCTACCGGCAACGCCCTGGCCATCTCCACGCCCGGCTACGGCTGCGGCGCCGAGAGCCTCTTTAAGATGTGCGTCGGTAACCAGATCGGTATCGAGCTTGCCGAGGATGTAGACGTGGAGAGCCTCTTCACCCCGCTCTACGGCAGCTTTATTGTCGAGCTCGCCGAGGATGCCGAGCTGCCCGAGGTCGCCGACGGCGTTGTCGTCGAGCCCCTGGGCACCACCGTCGAGGGCTATGTCATCGACACCGGTTCCGAAGTCATCGAGCTCTCCGAGCTCCAGGAGGCCTGGGAGAGCGGCATCGAGGGCGTCTTCACCTACCGCAGCGCCGGCGAGACCCCCGAGGTCGAGACCATCGACTTCCGCGCCAAGGATATCCACGTGTACGGCGGCGCCAAGATCGCCCGCCCGCGCGTGATCATCCCCGTGTTCCCCGGCAACAACTGCGAGTACGACAGCGCCCGCGCCTTCCGTGCCGCCGGTGCCGAGGCCGACACCTTCGTGATCAACAACCTCACGCCCGAGGCCGTCGCCGAGAGCACCCACGAGCTTGCCCGCCGCATCCGTGCAAGCCAGATCGTCATGATCCCCGGCGGCTTCTCGGGCGGCGACGAGCCCGACGGCTCCGCCAAGTTCATCACGGCGTTCTTCCGCGCTCCCGAGGTCACCGAGGCAGTCCGCGACCTGCTCAAGGCCCGCGATGGCCTGATGCTGGGCATCTGCAACGGCTTCCAGGCCCTGATCAAGCTCGGTCTGGTGCCCTACGGCGACATCGTCGACGCCACGCCCGATGCGCCCACGTTGACGTTCAACACCATCGGTCGCCACCAGAGCCGTCTGGTGCGCACCCGCATCTCGTCCAACTTGTCCCCGTGGCTGTCGCAGTGCAGCCTGGACGACCCCTACACCGTCGCCATCAGCCACGGCGAGGGCCGCTTTGTCGCCAATGACGAAGTGCTCGCCCAGCTGATCGCCAACGGCCAGGTCGCCACGCAGTACGTGGGCGAGAACGGCAAGCCCAGCATGGATCTCTCCGTCAACCCCAACGGCTCCGCACTCGCCATCGAGGGCATCACGAGCCCCGACGGCCGCGTCCTGGGCAAGATGGGCCATGCCGAGCGTCGCGGCGACAACCTGTACCGCAACGTGCCCGAGCATGTCCCCGGCGATAAGTTCATGCCGATCTTTGAGAGCGGCGTGGCCTACTTCGCTTAAACTTTTCCCATCGGGTACAATCCCCTCGGGTAACAACACCCGCCACCGACACATCCGGTGGCGGGTTCTTTTTTGCTTCGCGCATGCAGGAAGGACATCATGGAAAGCCGCAAGCCGTATCTCGCCACCCTGCCCGGACTCATCCTGAGCTGTCTTGTTTGCTGTGCACTCTGGGGATCGGCCTTTCCCTGCATCAAGATCGGCTACGCACTCTTTGGTATCCCGGCGCACGATAGCGCCTCGCAGCTGCTCTTTGCGGGCTTGCGCTTCACGCTTGCCGGCGCCCTGGTTATCGTTGGGATGAGTGCGGCCCAACGCCGCCCCCTCATTCCGCAGGCTCGCGACATCAAGCCCATCTTTGTCTTGTCGCTCTTCCAGACTATCGGGCAGTACTTCTTTTTCTATCTGGGCCTCTCGCGCGCCAGCGCCATGTCGAGCTCCATCATCGAGGCCAGCGCCAACTTCCTCGCAATCCTCTTTGCCGCCCTGGCATTTCACACCGAGAAGCTCAATACGGCCAAGGTGCTTGGCTGTGCGCTGGGCTTTGCCGGCGTCGCGCTCGTCAACCTCTCGGGCGCAGATGGCACCTTTGGCTTCAGGCTCGATGGCGAGGGCTTTATCCTAGCCTCCACTGTCGCGGGTGCTCTTTCGACCTGCCTGATCGGCATCTTCTCGCGCAAGCACGACGGCGTCTTGCTTGCCGGGTGGCAGTTCTTGGTCGGCGGCCTGGTCCTCACCGCCATCGGCTTTTTGATGGGTGGCGCGCTCTCCCCCACGGCGATTGTCCCCGCCATCGTGCTCATCATCTACATGGCGCTTATCTCCGCGGTCGCCTACTCGCTGTGGTCGCGCCTGCTTGCCGTCAACCCCGTCAGCCGCGTCTCGGTCTTTGGGTTTATGAACCCGGTCTTTGGCGTACTGCTGAGCGCACTGCTGCTTGGCGAGGGCGCCGGCACGAGCCCCGTTACCGTCATCGTTGCCCTGCTCTTGGTCTGCAGCGGCATCATCATCGTCAACAAACCCAAAAAAGCCTAGCGAACTGCCCTTATTTAGCAGAGAGATTCACATACTTTAGTTTAATGGAGTACATCGGTGAGCTGAAGGCCACCACGCACGCAAGCGTGCGCCCCTTTTTCTAGCGTATCTGGACGCCGGCTTTCTTTTTCTCGGCCTTGACGCGGTAGAGCTCCGCATCGGCAGCGCGAAGCAAGTCTTGCCAGGTATCGACACCGTCACCGACCCGTGCGTAGCCGATGGACATCCGCAACAGATACGGCACGTCGGCACGTGCGAGCTCATCGTTGATTGCCGCACACAGGCTTATGATGTCCTGCTCCGCCGTCGCCTTTTGGAGCACCACGAACTCATCGCCGCCATAACGTGCGATAAAGCCGCCAGACGCCGAGCAGACTTCTTTGAGCGCAGCGGATATGACCTGAAGAGCGTGGTCGCCCTCCACATGCCCATAGCGATCGTTAATCTGCTTAAAGCCGTCGGCGTCCATCATAAGCAGATATACATCTTCGGCCTGATCCACATTTGAGAAGAGCGACAGCATATAGGTCTCAAAACGGTTGCGATTGTTAAGTCCAGTCAACGGGTCGGTCGAGATGAGCTGCTCCTGGTAGATGATGTAAAGCAGCAACATGCTAATCATTATGCCGACACAAAGGCCGGGCACCGAGTATACGACCTGAAAGGTACCGCCCACCAGGGCCGGAATGGCGAAAAATGCCAAGGTTCGATAGATGGCCTTCGTCTGCAGGCTCTCGACCCTGCGAGATTGCACAAACGCATGCAGGGACGTATGTATAACGTAACAGTAGCTGACGATGGGCTGGATCATATAGGCAAAGCCGCGACGATACACGCCCTGCGAATCGATATAGAACAGGGCGTGCGTCCAGTAACTGGTAAACGCCAGCACGACCACCAGAGCCGTAGGCAACGCTACAAGCACCACCCTATAGCGCGAGGTCAAAAGGCGAGAACCCTGCACCGTCTCGGAATAGATAAACCAAATGAGACACGCGATAGCAAAGAGCGAAAACGAAACCGCGTTGGAAATCCAGTTGGCAGCAATGCCCAACGTGCCGTCCACACCGTCCGAAAGCGTCCAGATCATATCGAATAATATGTACGCGGCAGAGGTGTAGCCAAGCATGCTAAACAATAGCTGCTGGGTGCTCGAGAACAAGGAGCGACGACTTCGCACGGCAAGCCCGATAAGAACAATCATGCATAGCACGAATATCTCAATCTTGAGTGCCTTAACCACTAGCGCCATCCCTTCAATACCCAAGTGGTCAGAATCGCCCAATTCGAATCAGGGCAATAAACACCCCTTTACTCCGCAGGGGTAAAGGGGATAATAGCAGAGCGCCCGAACATCACTGCAAAACAGTTTCTGTTCGGGCGCCCATACGGCGCGAATTGCACACGCCGGCATCATTGATGGGTATCGATTGCTACTCGCCATCGATGTCAGTCGCGACGGCCTCCTCAATAGCCTCGACGCCTTCGACCGACAGATCCTCTTCGCCGTGGCAGAACTTCTTATCGACCCAGCCGGTCAGAATCGGGGCCATGATGGCCGTGATGATGACGGCGGTGGCGATCTGCGCATACGCGGTGGGCGCAAGCTCGGCATAGCGCGGCGCGACCTCAGCAAGAGCAACCGGCGTGGTCATAGCCGTGCCGGCAATGGTGGAGCAAGCCACAGCGGCCTTGCCATTGCCGCCGCACAGACGCTCGAACGCAAAGGTGATGGGACCGACGACAAACAGCGTGACAAGGCCCAGCAAGATGCCGGAAATACCGCCGGTGATAAAGCTCGACAGGCTCATGGACGCACCGAGCTGAAATCCGATGACGGCAATCGCGGGATTGGCACCGGGAACCAGCAGGTTCTTGATAAACGGGAACAGGTTGCCCAGAACCATGCCGATAACGAGTGGCAAGATGGAGCCGATAATGGTGCCAATGGGAATGTTGGCGAGGCCGGAAACACCGAGGATGATCATCGTGACGGCGGGGCCAGCCGTAAAGAACAGGATACCGACGGCGCCCTGCTCGGACTCATCGCCGAACTCGCCCATGATGCCCGTATAGAGCGCCATGTTGCAAAACGTGATGCCGCCGATGATAGACACGGAGCTCAGACCCAGGAAGTTGTCGTTAAAGAAATATGCCACGCCCAGGCCGAGAGCCGCTGCGACGACCAGCTTGGGGATCAGCACGACGATACCGGTCTTGATGGCACCCGGCGTGGACTTAAAGCTGATGCCGGCGCCCACAAACAGCAGGATCGCGGCGACGATGGTATTGGAGCCACCGCGGCAGGCAGCCGTAAAGAAGCCGCCGATCTCAAAAACCTGCGGGCAGAAGGTGTTGAGCAAAAGACCGACGATCATCGGATAGATCATGATGTCGCCCGGGATGCGCGGGACCTTGAATTTCTTTTGCTCGTTGGCGGTCGCTTCCTGTGCCATGAAACCCCCATTTCCGCTGACGGGGTACAAAAGCCCACGTCACGCTTTGCTACAGTAAAGTTTGACCATGGTACCAGAAGAAATAGACCAGCTCGGTGAAAAATCCGACGAGTTGGGATGGAACGAGATTCGGCGCCCGCGACGCCACCCCTATATAAGGCTCAAGACAATATAGAGTACGATGCCCGAGACGCAGCACCACAGCATCGATTTTGTCTTGACCGCCACGACCACGACGCCGGCGGCCGCAATCCAGGGAACCAAGGCAGGCCAGAGTCCCGCGTCGAACGCGCCGGGGCTCACCAAGTCGTTGGCGACCAGCGCGGCAAAGGCGGCGGGCGGGATATAGCCCAGGGCCTCGGTAATGCGGGGCGACAGGGTCCGCCCGCGCAAGGCGAGCGCCGGCGCGATGCGAAAGAACGCGATAGCAGCCCACGACGACAGCCACAGAACCAAGAACTCGTTAACGGGCATCGCGGGCACCTCTTCCGTCAAATACAGCATCGCACGCCAACGCAATGGCAATGCCGGCCACGACGCTTGCCGGCACGGCAATATTCGTGAGGCCCAAGAACTTGCATACGGCGACGGACACCGCGCCCGAAACCGCCGCGACAACGTTGCCGCGCGACAGCCGCTGCGAAAAGAGCAGGCAGATAAAGAGCGAGGTGCAGACAAAGGCTGCAATGGCGGTGGGAACATCGACAACGGCGCCTACGATGGCGCCCATCGTACACGAAACGCCCCATGTTGCGATGAGAATCACGTTGAGCACGAAGGACTCGCGCGGGCCCCAATCCTCCCCTTCAACCAACTTGGCAAGCGAGATGCCATATGCCTCCTCGGTAAGTGTCGCGGCAACAGCCAGCGTCTGACGCTTCGAGGCACCCGTCAGATGCGGCGCGATCGATGCCGAGTAAAGCGCAAAGCGCGAGGAGATGGCAGCAACGCTCGCGACGATCGATGCTGCAGGCACGCCCGCCAGCCACAGGTTGCAGATCATAAACTGGCCGCTGCCCGTCACAAACGTGCTGCTCAGGGCAAAGACCATCCAGGGTTCCATTCCCGTCTGCCCCATGATCATTCCGCACGGCGCGCCTATTGCAACATAGGTAAGCATCACCGGCCAGACGGTTCTAACGATTTTGAGCACCATACGCTTCTCATCCTGACAAGGTCTCCGAGCCGCATGTAGCGATACGGCAGAATCATCATCCGACAGCAACCGAGTTCACCTACAATTGCCACCGGATCGAAAGACACAACTTTTTAGGAAGTCATTATGACAGCTATCGATCGAGACCGGGCGCGCGCGGCCTTCAAAAGCTACACCGATGCCTACGACGCCACCAACCCACGCATCGCGCTCAAAATCGAGCATACATACCACGTGGCCGAGGCATGCGATGCCGTAGCGCGCGAGCAGGGCTGGTCGTCAGAAGATATTGACCTGGCATGGCTTTGCGGCCTGCTACACGATATGGGCCGCTTTGAGCAGCTGCGACGCTGGGACACCTTTAAGGACGCCGAGAGCATGAGCCATGCAGCGCTGGGCATCGAGGTCCTCTTTGGCGAGAATCCCGCCGATGCACCCGCCGTAACGAGCATCCGCGACTTTATCGATGACCCGGCAGAAGATGAGCTCATCCGAGCGAGCATTGCCTATCACAGCGATTTCCGTCTACCCGCGCAGCTCGACGTGCGCACGCGAAGCTTCTGCGATATCGTGCGCGATGGTGACAAGATCGACATTATGCGCACCATCGCCGACAGCACCGTCGACACCATCCTCAAGGTGGACGAGAAGACGTTTCTCGGCAGCCGTTTCTCGTCGCCGACACTTGCCGCCTTTGACGAGCACCGCTGCGTCGCACGCGATGAACGCAACGAGCCCGCAGACTACCTGGTGGGACTCATCTGCTTTATGTTTGAGCTCGTCTATCCGGCAAGCCGCGCGCTGGCGCGCGAACAGGGCGATATCCACCGCCTGCTCGACGCGCCCTTTGGCATTACGCGGCCCTTTACCGACCCCGCCACGCAGGCAACCTGGAGCCGCCTAAAGGACGAGATGCGCGACTGGCTGGCGCGCGCCTAGCGCTCAAGCTGGGCCAGCAGCTCCTCGACGACCTCGACGGCGTCCCCAACAACCTTGTACTGGGCAGCGCCGAAAATGGGGGCATCCGGGTCCTCGTTGATGGCGATAATGCACTCCGCCCCACCGATGCCGGCAAGATGCTGGATGGCGCCCGAAACACCGATACTCACGAGAAGCTTGGGCGAAACCGATACGCCGGTCTGGCCAATCTGATGGCGATACTCCAACCAGCCGGCCTCCACGACAGGTCGCGTGCAGCCAAGCTCGGCTCCCAGAGCCTCGGCGAGCCTTCGCATCAGCGGCAGGTTTTTCTTGGAACCAATGCCGCGGCCCACCACGACCAGGCGCTCGGCATCGGCGATCGAGGCCTGCTGCCTCCGCTCCTCGGCGGGAATCGAGATCTCGACACGGGCCTTAGCATCATCCGCAAGCACTACCTGGGTAATCGTGCCGGAGCGGCTATAGTCAAACTCGGGCGCCTTAAAGATGCCGGGGCGCACCGTTGCCATCTGAGGACGGTGGTTGGGGCAGATAATGGTGGCCATCAGGTTGCCGCCAAACGCCGGGCGTGTCTGCTGCAGCAGACCCGTCTCCGTATCCATAGAAAGCACCGTGCAATCGGCCGTAAGACCCGTCTGCAAGCGCACGGCCACACCGGGCGCCAGCTCGCGACCAAAGGCGGTCGCGCCGTACAGGATGGCCTCGGGCTTGCGCTCGGCTACCAAATCGCAGATCAAGCGAGCGTAGACCTCCGCGTCGTTCTGACGCAGGCGCTCGTCGCGACAGGCCAGGACTTCGTCGGCGCCCGCGCAAACCAGGTGTTCGAGGTCCTCGAGCGAGCCCTCGGAACCTATGCCGATCAGCGCCACCAGGCGACAGCCGCGTGCATCGGCAAGCTCGCGCCCCTTGCCCATGAGCTCGAAGGCCACGGATGCCACGGCATCGTGCTTGTCAGTTTGCACGAAGACCCAAATGTCTCGATATGCGTCAAGGTCTACCGCGCCGGCGGCCTCGTCGCGCTCAATTGAGATGGCGTTGACGGGGCAGGCGTCGACGCACCCACCGCACAGGATACAGCCGTCGGTTACGCGGGCACAGCGATTGGGGCGCTCACCCTCCACCACAATGCCGCCCGAGGCGCAGGCGCGAACGCAGCGACCGCAGCCGATACAGGCTTCGCTATCGATAATCAGCCCGCTCATCTATGCCATCCCCTCAATAATCTTGGCAAGTTTTACCGCCTGCTCGGACGCCGTTCCCTCAACGGCCTCGCACGTTTGGTCACGGTCGGGCACAAACGAGCGCACGACCTGCGTCGGTGATCCGGCAAGACCGCAACGCGCGGGGTCGGCGTTCACGTCGGCGGCACTGACCACGCGCACGTCCGCCTCCTCCGCCGCGCGAATACCGGCAATACTCGGCATACGCAACTGGCCAATCTCCTTGGCAGTCGTCATCGCGCACGGCATCTCAAGACACACCGTCTCCTCGCCGGCATCGCATCCGTGAACGAGCGCCAGCGAGCCACACGTCGTAAAGCCCGCGCTTTGCACGCAGCTCACGTCGGTCACGCAGGGAATCTCAAAGGCACCGGCAAGCTCGGGGCCGATCTGGGCCGTATCGCCATCCACCGCCATCTTGCCGCAGATGAGCAGGTCGAAGTCCTCGTCGAGTGCCTCGATGCCGCATTTGAGAGCATAGGTGGTCGCCAGGGCATCGGCACCTGCAAAGGCGCGATCGGTCAGCAGCAGCGCGTCGTCGGCGCCTCGAGCGATGCAGTCGCGCAGCAGCGACTCGGTCGCGGGGATGCCCATCGACACCACCGTCACGCGCACATCCATGCCAAAGCCGATAAAGTCGTCCTTCAGCGCCAGCGCGCATTCGAGGGCACTTGCATCGAAGGGATTAATGACCGCCTGCTTGCCATCACGCACGATAGTATTGGTCTTGGGGTCCATCTTGACCTCGGTGCTTCCGGGCACCGCCTTGACGCACACCACCATATGGAAATCACTCATCTTCACGCGCCCCCTTTCTGGACGAGTTCATCCAAGAGCTTCTCCGTAAACAGGTTGCCGCGACCCAACTGGCCGGCAGGATCGAGCTGGAGTTTGAGGCGCGCCGACTCGACCATGGCCTCGTGGCCGTACATCGTCTCCAAGAAGCCCGCCTTGATCTTGCCGACGCCGTGTTCGGCAGAAACGGCACCGCCCATGGCCGTGACCTCGGAAGCCCACTGGGCAAAGAGCTCTCCACCACGACGGTAGTCTTGCGCATCGCGCGGCAGGATGTTCACATGCAGATGGTTGTTACCGATGTGCCCCCAGGCAGCAGACTCAAGCCCGCTTTCGGCCAGCGTGCGGCGATAGAGGGCCACGACATCGGCAAGGCGTGCATTGGGCACCGACATATCCGATCCCAGCTTGGTAATGGTGGGGTCGGTGCGGCGACGCTCGTCGATGAGCATGTTGACGCTCTCGGGCACCGCGTGGCGGAAGAACCGCTGGCACTCGCGATCGACCTCGGTGCGCGCGACCCATGTCGCATCGTCGCTGCCGCCCGCAAGCTCTAGTACCCACCCCAAGTGATACAGCTCCTCAGTCGCCTGAACTTCGTCGTCGCAGTCGAGCTCCACGTAGACACAGACCTTGGCCTCTTTGTCGAGCGCCGGCAGCGAGGCGAACGCGGTCGACTGCTCACGCTGACGACGTAGAATATCCAGGGCGCCAGCATCGAAGTACTCGATGGCAGCCGCATGGGACAGGACAGGGCGCACGGAATCGGTAAAGGACACCGCCTTGTCCTCGCTATCGAAAAAGCAACTCACACCCCATACGACCGAAGGTGCCGCCTGCAGGGCGATCTCGAGCTCGGTAATGACGCCGAGCGTGCCGCACGCGCCGATAAAGAGGTCGATGGCGTCCATATCGTCCGCAACGAAATAGCCTGAGGCATTTTTTGTCTCGGGCATGGTATAGCCGGGAAGATCGAGCTCGAGCGTACGGCCCGCTGCCGTCACGAGCGACAGGTGGCGGTCCTGGGCAAAAGCCTCGCCGCGCTGAAGCTCAAGCAAATCGCCATCAGCCAGCGCGACGTGGAGTCCCGTGATATGCGGGCGCATGGGGCCGTAAGCGTAGCTGCGGGCGCCGGAGGCGTTGCATGCCGCCATGCCACCCAGACAGGCAGATGCCTCGGTGGGATCGGTGGGAAAGAACTGCTCGGGGGACTCTTGGAACTCCTCGTAGGCCTCAAGCGATGCCTGGTCCCAACCAGCGGTCGGCAGTACCTTCTTGCTCAGCTGCTTACGCAGCTCCGAGAGCACAACGCCCGGCTCCACGCGCAGCAGAAATTGGCCTTGTTCATCGCGGCGAAGGCCCAAGTAGCGATTCATACGGGAAGTATTGAGGATATGCCCACCGTGGGGCACGGCACCGGCGGCAAGGCCGGTTCGGGCGCCCTGAACCGTTACCGGGACACGCTCGGCATGGAGCGTTTCCAAAATGGCACGGACCTCGTCTTCCGTTGTCGGAAACGAGATGCTCGATGCTTCGCCCGATGCACGAGATTCATCGCGGCCATACTCTTCGAACTCATCGGTGAAGGGTTTAATGGTTGCAGACACGCGAACTCCCCCTTTAGCTAACTACAGTGTTTGCAGGGAGATGTTACCGCATCGTTTCGTCGACGTGTTCGAGACCGTCTCCATAATTGGCGATTTTTACGTTTGTGCAATTCGGCGAACGGCAAGGCTTCCTCGGCAGACGATGCTTTTGACACATATCGCCCCGCCGTCGCCGACCGCTCGATTGTCGCTCGAAAAAAGTTGAAGTAATTTTTTCCACCTTTTACCTGCGGAGATGTCAATCCGTCAAGCATTTGGTCAGAAATTGGTCAAGTAGCGGCTGATACGGTCGGCGTCGACAACCAAAACCGATAGAAGTTATGGCCCCAGAAGCAGGGAGGTTCCCATGGCATATTACTGGCCCCAGTACGGCGTCGCCATCGAGGTCGACGACGATCCCTATCTCCTGCCTTTCGACGAAGAGGCGTTCCCCGATACGGCGGTCTACCACGTCACCACCGATGTTATCTGCGACCCCGAGTCGTTCTCGGCGCTCGCCCACCACATCGCGCGTATCCACGACATCGAGCTCCCTCACGACTTTGACGAGCTCATCTACTCGCGCCGCCTGATGCTTCACATGCTCTTTGGAGCGGACCCGTCCACGTTCGCACGTGTCTACACCACCAAGGACGCCGCATGAGTGCGAAGAAGCCGCCCCGCCTCGCAGGACTGGGGCGTCGCAAGAAACTCGTCGTTGTCTGCCTGGCTATCGTCTGCGCCCTCATCGCCGTAGGGCTATACGCCTGGCAGTCGCAGCCCGTGCCCGAAGCGGGCGCCTCAGTCACGGCGGCAGAGGGCAAATCGCGACAAGAAATCCAAGATGAGCTCGATGCCATCGTCCGCGACAACATGATGACGATTTCGGTCGCGCCGGTCGCTCAGCTACAGGAGGACGGCAAGCTGCGCGTCAACGTGCAAAACGTCCAAGACAATAAATTTCCCCAGCGATTCCGCGTCATCCAAAACGACGAGACCATGTACGAATCCGGTGTGGTCGAGACCGGCAAGACAATCGAGACGTGCCCCGCCGGCGACATCAAAGAAGGCGAGGCATACATCGAGATCCAGGCACTCGATGCCAAGACCCTCGACAGCCACGGCAATCCGACACGTGTCAAGGTACGGGTTGAGCAAGCCGAGAACTAGCTTTTTCGGCCGACGCGGCACCGCACGCAATTCACCAGCATTCGTCCAATCATCGCGGGGACGGCCCGCGGCGAATAGAAAGGAACGACCATGGACATCACGAGGAACATGAACGGAGCCAGAGCGCTCGTCGTGGGCGCAGGGCTCGCGCTCGCGCTCGCAATGGGCGCCGCCCCGACGCCAGCTCTGGCAGCCGGGCGCGTTGGAACCACAAAAGTAATGGTCAGGACCGAGATCGACAACGTAGAGTTCAAAGTTCCGACGGTTATTCCCTTCGTCGCCAAGGCCGACGGCACGCTTCAGGGCCCCTCAGAAGACGCGACCACCATCGACAATCATTCGGCCTACGGCATCCATGTCACCAACATGAAGATCGACGCCATGAACACCTGGACCATTGCCGCCGACGCCAAGGCCGGAACCGCGCAGAATTCCATCGACTTTAAGGTCGGCCCCAACGGCGCACTCCAGAACGCCAGCGCCGCAATGCAGGAGACGGGCCTCGATCTTTCCAAGAATGCAGCCTTCGACATGGGCTACCAGGGCATTGCCGGCGGCACGGACAAAATTAAGCTCAAGACAAGCGGAAACGTCGCCCGCGTCACGCGCGACATCTTCCGCGTAACCGGCGAAGGCGATCAGGTTGCAACGATCACCTGGACGGTCGAGCCCGGTGCGCACACGGCATAAGGCCGTCGCCCTGGCCGCCGCCGTCAGTATCCTAGCGTTTGGGCCAGCCATGGCCTTTGCCCAGCAAGAACAGGCGCAGGCCGCCACGCAGGTGACGGTCGACCTCTCGGAGCTCGACCGCGGCTGCCGCGAGGAACCGTTGGCTCAGACAGGCGACAGACGATGGCTCTTGGCAGCAGGCGCCACGGCAGCAGGCGCGGGAACCGCCGGCCTCGGTCTGCACATCAAACGCAGCCAGAAATGAAACACGGACAGGCCACACTAAATTAGCTAAGGAGACCCCATGGCATCGAAGAACCTTTTGCCCGTCGTCGCACTCTGCGGCGCGCTCGCAACCGGAACGCCTGTCGCCGCTTGGGCGACTCCCGTCATGGCAGACTCCTTACCAGCAGCCCTAAGCTCCGCACCAAATCCGTCGAGCGCCATTGCGTGCAAGCGTTTTTCGTTCGCACAGGCCGCAATCTCAACCTCGGGATGCCTTCGTCGTAATACGGACGGCTCGATAGTCGTGGATATCAATCGTTCGAACAAGGCAAACGGCTCCCAGGCGGGGTGCGCCGTCTGCACGTGGCGCTCGATTGTGCTCGATGCAGATGGCGATCCGTGCGATTTGGGGTTGCGCATCGATATCGCTTCGGTCGATGACTCGGCGAACGGAGCGAAGGTCGCCTTTGACGGTGCGTTTTTCGAGAAAGGAGGCGGTATATGTCTGGGCTGCGCCGCCGCGAATGCAGACGACACGCAGCCCACCCTCTCATTCACGGCATCGTTGCGGCTGGCCAAAGCCGGCACCGATGCCATCGCGGCGGGAGAAACGTCCCTGCTGTTCTACGCCGCCAGCACCAAAGATACAGACGCTCATTTCGAGAAGCCAGCCGGATCACTCAGCCTTACACGAGGGATAGAGGCAGGCCCTATTGAAATCGATGCCCACGCGCAAAGCAGGCAACGCATTCTTGCCGACCCGGCGCTTCTCGAAATGGAGTGGAACGGATCCGGAGCCATCGGAATTCTCCCCTCCGCGCTTGACGCCAAGACGCTCCCCTCAAACGACGAACCCATCAACGCAACCATACAAGAAGAGAGCACGGACAAAGAAGCAGGTGCGGGCGACACGCCGTCGCCGACAAACAGCGTCCCAGCTTCTTTCGAAGCGCCGAATGAGCCCGCTACCGGTCCAAACGATCCCGAGCTCGCGGACAGTCTGGGGCTTGCTGATCCTCAGGAGATCGATGAAGGTAACTGCTGCGTGCTTGCCGCCCTCGACCACACGGAGGTCATCGATGCTGCAAACAACGAAGTTGCCGCCGCCAATCAGCCCGTCCGCAAGTCGGCCATCATCGCATTTCCCGAATCCATCGAAGTCGTCTTTTTGCCATCGGGCGAGGTCGTGGCCCCAACACTGCTCACCTTGTTGGGCGCCAAGAATACTCGAAACGAAATTAAAAAGGTCACGGTTGTCGACCCTGCAACCACCGCTAAACTGCGTCTATACGCCGTTGCCCCAGACGGAAGCAAGACTTTGGAATTCGATGGCGACACACTTCTAGCCTGGCGACGTCTGGACATTATGCAAGACGTCTCGTATCAGATCGAACTCGAAGGGTTTGATCGTGCCCGCGATGCCAATATCATCGCCGCGGCTATTGAATCCCCACAGCGGCTTATGACACTGCGCTTTGACTACTATCCCTATGTCCCGACAACCACCTGAGGCTTAAATGCTGCGCATCATTCCTAATACCACTTATATAACGTATTAGATGAGTCGCGATGTGCCTCGCATTTCGTTCTGCTACGATTGCCACGTTGGCATCAATACAGGAGGGCTCATGCCGGGCTTGGGAACAATCATCAACGTTGCGCTTTTAGTTGCGGGCGGTCTTTTGGGATTAGCGGGCGGCCGCTTCATTACACCGCGCATCCAAGACACGCTCATGAAAGCATCGGGGCTGTGCGTCCTGTTTATCGGCCTGAGCGGCACCATGCAAAAGATGCTCATCATCGATGGAAAGGCGCTAGCGACCACCGGTACCACCATGCTCATCGTCTCATTTGCGCTCGGTTCGCTCATCGGCGAGGCCATCAACTTGGAGGCCGCCATCGAGAACCTTGGCGAATGGCTCAAGCGCAAGACTGGCAGTGAGGGCGATAACGAATTTACCAACGCTTTTGTCTCGACTTCACTCACCGTGTGCATCGGCGCCATGGCCATTGTGGGATCGATTCAGGACGGCCTGCTCGGCGACTGGTCAACGCTTGCCCTCAAGGGCGCACTGGACTGCATCATCGTCTGCACCATGACGGCCTCGCTTGGCCGCGGCTGCATCTTCTCCGCCCTGCCCGTCACCGTGTTCCAGGGGACGATCACGCTGTTTGCCGGCGCGCTCTCCCCCATCATGACCGCAGCGGCCCTCAACAGCCTTTCGCTCGTAGGCTCCATGCTCATCTTCTGCGTCGGCGTCAACCTCATCCGTCCTCAGACCTTCCGCACGGCCAATATGCTTCCCTCCGTCGTCATCGCCGTCATCTACGCCCTCCTGTTCTAAATCTATCAACGCAGCGGTATTTCGAACATCTGTTTGATGCTGTGCTATGATATGAGGTCACCGTAGCTGCGTTCGAGAGGAGGGGCGGTGGCCGACCAGGACATCAAGATGCTCATCGAGCGCATTATGGCCGAGGCCCGGACCCATCAATCCGCCCGCTTCTCAAACGAAATCTACGCAGACGAGCCGATTCTCAAAACCGGCCGACAGATGCAGAATTTCCTCCCCGACCAGTACCGTAAAATGCGCGAGATATCGCGCTGGCAGGATGACCCCAAGGGCGGTGCGGGCCGCTGGCTTTCGGAAGCCGAGCTTTTTTACCGCCAGGGCCTGCTGATGGCCGACTTTGAGGACGACTGTCCCTACAACGGCACCTTTAAGTCGTACTTTCCCACCTATAACGCCATGAGCGACCGGCAGCTGCGCGGCTACTTTACCTGGCGTGCCCAAGTGCGCCGCGGAACCGTCGAGGAAACGTCTACGTCCTTTGCCTTTCTGTATCTCTATGAGCTGATTTGCGGCATTGGCGTAGATAATCCACTCGATGGTTTTAACAAGATCAGGGCTTTTTGGGATGTCTATCGCGCCTTCGAGCCCGGCATCGACCGGTTTGCGCGCGTGTGGCTGCAAGATTACGCCGTGTTCCACGGGCTCGACCCCAAGCTGCTTCGTGACTCTAAAACCGTCATGTTCGATAACGCCCTTATCGAGCTGCGACGCGCGGCGCGAGACCTTGTACCGGCACCGGCACCGTCCGGCCAGACCCCTAAGCGTCGCAAAACCTCCGAGCCCACGCTCCCCCTTCCGCCCGATGAGGTGCGCGAGGAGCGACTCATGGCCGCCATCAACGCCCTCTCCACGTACAACCTAAGTAACTCGCGGCTCGACCGCAGCCACCACCGCGATCTGCGCCACGTGGCGTGCGCCGTGTATGTCCGCATGGCGCGCTACTATGACACGCACCGAAAGACCGGCATCGTGGCAAGTTTATTTGGGGAGGAGACGGCCATGCCCTACACAATGTTTGCCTCGGCCGTATTCTTTGCGCCCGAGCGCCACGAGGACTGCGAATACCGTCTGGACCCCATCCATATCTACCGTTGCCAAAACGGTTTTTGGGAATGCATGCGGATTCACGGTAGCAGGCAAAGGAGCAGCAAGCTCGGTGAAATGATGCGCGCCTGCGACCAACGCCTGCGCCTGGCGCTGGACCCCGCCCATCCCCTTAAGGAAGAAAAGGTCCCCAAATATCTGGCCAAGATTATCGATGACGAGATTGTGGCATGGCTTTCGTGGGACGCCACACACCAGCCCGTCAAGATCGATATCGATTTGAGCCAGCTGGGGCACATTCGGAGCGCTGCCGCACAAACGCGCGAAGCGCTTTTGATCGACGAGGAACGCGAGGACGGCGCGTCCGCAGAAGCCGAGGCAGCGGACTCAGGGCAACCGGAAGCCGAGCCTGCGGCCGCCGCGACGGTCGAGGCGGTCGCGGCGGCCGCAGGGCAGGACGAGTCCGACGAGCCGACCATATCCACCGAACAGTTTGGTGTCGTAGCACCGCTTCTCGCACCGACGCCCGCGTTCGCAGCTGCTGCGCCCGCTGACGCCACGAACGAACTCGCGCCCGCCGCAGACGCCTATCTCCGCGCGCTGCTCGAGCACAACGCAGTACAGGCGGAATCGGCGGTAGTGCAATCGGAGCAGAGCGAGGACATGCTCATCGATACCATCAACGAGGCGCTCTTTGACCTGGTGGGCGACACCGTAATTGAATTTAGCGCGGCAGGGCCGCAGATTATCGAGGACTACGAAGCAGACGTGAGAGGATACCTAGACCATGAGTGATACCGCATCCGCAGCACCTCGCGTGCCCAAGCGCGTCGCCGCCGTCATTCTCAACTCGCTCAAGGGCGGTGTGGTCCCGCGCATCGGCCTTCCTTACATCACCGTAGGGCGCGAGGTCGAGATCCGCGCCCTGCTCACCGATCTGAGTCTCATCGCCGACGGTGGCGCGAGCTTCCGCTTTCTGGTCGGTCGTTACGGCGCCGGCAAGAGCTTTTTGCTCCAGACTATCCGCACGCACGCCATGGGCGAGGGATTCGTCGTCGCTGATGCCGACCTGTCGCCCGATCGCCGCCTGCAGGGCGGTCAGGGACAGGGCCTTGCCACCTACCGCGAGCTCATCCGCAACATATCGACCAAGACGCGCCCCGAGGGTGGCGCGCTCAACCTTATCCTGGATCGCTGGGTCGCCTCGTGTGCCGACGCCGATGAGTCTGCCGTTAATGCCCAACTGGCCCCGCTCGAGGAGATGGTCCACGGCTTTGACTTTGTCCGCATGCTCCGCCGTTATCGCACGGCCGTCTCGGAGGGTGACGAAGACGCCATGAGCCGCGTGACCAAATGGATTCGCGGCGAGTACCGCACCAAGAGCGAGGCGCGCGCCGAGCTAGGCTCCTCGACCATCATCAGCGACGACGACTGGTACGACTACGTTAAGCTCATTGCGCGCTTTTTGGTCTGCAGCGGCTACAAGGGCATGTTGGTGCTCATCGACGAGCTCGTGAATCTATACAAGATTCCCAACGCGATCACGCGCCAATATAACTACGAGAAGATCCTGACCATGTACAACGACACGCTCCAGGGCAAAGCGCAGTACCTGGGCGTGATCATGGGCGGCACGCCGACCTCTATCGAGGACCGCCGCCGCGGCGTCTTTTCCTACGAGGCCCTTCGGAGCCGTCTCGCTCAGGGCCGTTTTGCGCGCGATGATCTCAAAGACATGCTCGCGCCCATCATCCGCCTGCAGCCGCTCACCTACGAGGAGCTGCTGGTGCTCATCGAAAAGCTCATGCAAATTCACGCCGGCTACTTTGGCTGGACGCCCACGCTTACCGAGAACGACTTGGTGGACTTCCTCAAGATTGAGTTTGGCCGCGTGGGGGCCGACACGCATCTGACGCCCCGCGAGGTCATCCGCGACTTTATCGAACTGCTCGATATCCTGTGTCAAAACCCCGATGCTAACGTGGCCGAGTTACTGCAAAGCGTCGGTGGCGACGCGCTGGCGCCGGCAGCCGCAACAGACGACACCGGCACCGCAGGCGGCGACCGCAACTTCGCCGAGTTCACCATCTAACCTGCCAAAAAGGGACAGGTTTATTTTGGCAGGTTTTATCTGGGCAAACGCCGATGTTGCAAGATATCGAGCCGTTGCCCGTTGCGTTGATCAGCCCGTTGTTGAGAGGAGGTCCCATGAACGCCTTTGACCGATATGCCCCGTTTATCCAAGACTTCATCTACTCCCACGATTGGGAGAGTCTGCGCTCCATCCAGGTTGCGGCGGCAGATGCCATCTTCAACACGCAAGACAATGTGCTCCTGACGGCATCCACGGCATCTGGCAAAACTGAGGCGGCCTTCTTTCCCATCCTGACCGAGTTTTGGGAGAACCCGCCCGCGAGCGTGGGCGCCCTCTACATTGGCCCCCTCAAAGCACTCATCAACGACCAGTTCGTTCGCCTCAACGACCTCTGCGAAGAGGCCGATATCCCTGTCTGGCACTGGCACGGCGATGTCTCGCAGGCGCACAAGGCCAAGCTCATCAAAAAACCGAGCGGCATCTTGCAGATTACGCCCGAATCACTCGAGGCGCTCCTGATCCATAAGCACATGGCGATCCCGCGCATGTTTTGCGACCTGCGCTACGTGGTCATCGACGAGGTCCACTCGCTCATGCGCGGCGACCGTGGCGGGCAGACGCTCTGCCTTGTCGAGCGACTCTCGCGCATGGCCGGCGTGCAGCCCCGCCGAATTGGCCTTTCGGCCACCATCGGCGACCCCGAGCGCACGGGCGCTTTTCTCTCACAGGGAACGGGACGCGACTGCGTTATCCCCCGCTTTGAGGAACCGCGCCGCATGTGGCGCATCTCCATGGAGCACTTCTACAACTCTGGCCCCCAGGCTCAGCAACGAGGATTCGTAGGCACGGGTCCACAAGAAGCCGAGGTGCTTACTTGCGAGCGTATTGAGACGGCGGCGCCCGCGGCGCTGCCCGCATCCGGACAAGACACGCGTCACGGCGGACAGCTCACACAAGAGGAGCGCCGTCAACGTCGTGAGCGGGCACGGGGCAAGGCCGCTCCCAAGGACCGCCGAACTTCCTCGGCCCCCGAGGGCGAAGTCGATATCCCACGAGCGACCGAGCAGGCGCTTCTCAACCCCACCGACACGGCGCCCGACAACGCCGATCCCGGCATGGGCTATATCTTCGAACACACCCGCGGGCGCAAGTGCCTGGTCTTTGCCAATTCACGCGAGGAGGCAGAGGCCGTGTGCTCCATGCTGCGCAGCTACTGCGAGAGCCGACACGAGCCCGACCGCTTTCTCATCCATCACGGCAATCTTTCGGCATCGTTGCGCGAGACAGCCGAGGAACTCATGCGTGACGAGGAACAGGCACAAACGACCGTCACCACCTCTACGCTGGAGCTCGGTATCGATATCGGCCGCCTGGAGCGTGCGTTTCAGATCGATGCGCCATTTACCGTCAGCTCCTTTTTGCAGCGAATGGGCCGCACGGGACGCCGCGATCTTCCGCCCGAGATGTGGTTTGTCATGCGCGAGGAAGAGCCCGAGCCGCGCACGATGATGCCCGAGACCATTCCGTGGAAGCTCCTGCAGGGAATCGCGCTCGTACAACTCTATCGCGAGGAAAAGTGGGTCGAGCCGCCCGAGCTCGATCGACTCCCCTACAGCCTGCTCTACCACCAGACTATGTCGACGCTTTCCAGTACCGGCGAACTCACGCCGGCTGAGCTTGCCCAGCGCGTGCTCACGCTCAGCTATTTCCATCGCATCTCGGCCGATGACTATCGCGTACTGCTGCGTCACCTCATTAAGATCGACCATATCCAAGTCACCGAGGGCGGTGGGCTCATCGTGGGTCTCGCGGGTGAGCGCATCATTAACAACTTTAAGTTCTACGCCGTATTCCAGGAAAACGAGGAGTTCACCGTTCGCAGCGAGTCGGCCGAGTTGGGCACGATCGTCAATCCGCCACCGCCCGGTGAGCGCATCGCCATCGCCGGACACTGCTGGATTGTCGAGGAAGTGGACTGGAGGCGCCACACCGTCTTTGCCACGCAGGTCAAGGGCCGGGTGCCGGCCTACTTTGGCGACTGTCCCGGCGACATCAATACACACGTACTCGAGCGCATGCGCAAGGCGCTCAACGAGCACGCGGCATATCCGTACCTTATGGGTAACGCACGGGCCCGCTTAGCACAGGCTCGTCATACGGCCGAGATTTCGGGTGCGGGAACCAAGCCGCTCATCAACCTGGGCGGCGACACTTGGGTGCTCTTCCCCTGGCTGGGCAGCTACGCCTTTTTGGCGCTCGAGCGCATGCTCAAGATTAAATGTGCCGCCGAGCTGGGCCTTCGAGGGCTCGACCCGTCACGCCCGTACTTTATGCAGTTTAAGATGAAGGCCGACGAGGAGACGTTCTTTGAAGTGCTCGCCGCCGAGGCCGAGAAGGACTTCGATCCCATCGAGCTCGTCTATCCTGGCGAGGTGCCTTACTTTGACCGCTACGACGAGTTTGTTCCCGAAGAGCTCGTGCGCAAGGGCTTTGCCGAAGGCGTGCTCGACATAGAGGGCATGAAGCAGCGTGTCCGCAGCTGGCGCGACCACGCCTAGGACCAGTCTTTTTTTGGGACGGGGAGACTTACTTGTCGTGAAGGACGGTGCCGAGGAAGTCGGTGTCGAAGGGCACGGCTTCGGCAAAGGCATAGTCACCGTCGCTAGCGATGAGTAGGTAGTTCTCCTCGCCGCCGAACTCTGCATCGCCGCATGGGACCACCCAGGCGTGGGCGAATACCTCGAGTGCCGTGGCTGCGCAGTCGCGAAGGAACGTCACATCGCTCCCCTCGTTTGCGCTCACGATATTGGCCACGTAGATACCCCCGGGGTTCAGGCTGCCCCGCGCCAGACGCAGCGCCTCAACGGTCGCCAGCTCGCGCACGGGCTCGGCACCGCCAAAGCAATCGCTCACGACCACGTCGTAGCGACGATGGCCCACGCTCGTCACACCCAGATACGAGCGAGCCTCGGCGGTAATCACCCGCAAGCGATCGCCCACCGTGCGTTCCAGCTCGTCCAGGTAGAACCAACGGCGCGCCAGGCGCGTAATCTCGGCATCGTACTCAATGACATCCATGCGCAAGCTCTCGTGCGACATCAGCGCAAACTTGGGATAGGCAAACCCGCCGCCGCCCAGCATAAGCACACGGTCGATACCGTGACCATAAGCGTCACGCATTGCATCCTCGGCCTCAAACGCATCGTCAAACGCACGATAGTACGCAAAGACGGGCTCCGCCCAACGCTCGCCAACGTAGCTTGCGCTTTGGTAGACGCCGCCTTGCACCAACACGCGAATCTCATCGCCGCCCTCATCGTGCACGCGTTTCACACGCGCCAACCCATTGCGGGTTCGCGCAACCTGCAGACAGGCAGCACGAACAGCGACGGCGGCCGCACCAAGCGCCGCGGCTCCCAGAGCAACGCCGGCAACGACACCAGCAGAAACACTCGGCTTGTTCATTTAGAGCTCCTTTTGCAGATAGAGTCCATGGTCGTAAAAACCCAAATGGCGATAGTACTCGCGCGTACCAATCGCGCTGATCACGTTGATGCGTGCATAACCCGCATCCCGGGCAATCTCGCACGCACGCTCTACGAGCAAACGCCCCAATCCATGGTGCTGGGCTGCCTGGCCTTGATCCCCCACGCGCGCCGCCATGCCATACACGTGTACCTCGCGAATCATCGCCTCGTCCGGCATCGTCGGCAACTCGTCCGCATGTGTGGCAACAAAAGTACGATCGGGCAGCGACAGGCGCAAAAAACCCGCGATCTTGCCCTGCGGCGTCACCCACTGCAAAAAGCGCTCGTGCGTCACCGGCGTCTCGTACGCCACCTCCTCGTCAAGGGTCAGCTCATCCAAGTCGGCACCCGCCGTGCTGATCTCGCGATAGCGAATCTCGCGCACCGTCGCGCCTTCCCCACGAGCAGCCAAGCGGTTTTCGACGAGCTGACGCAGGTTGGGCTTCTTGTTGCCCACCATGATGTCATCGGAGCTAAAGTCGCGGATCATGCGACTGATACGGCAGAACGCCGGCGTCACCACGATGTCGTCGGCCAACACATCGAGCAGCTCTTCCTCGGAATAGGGGCGCCACTCGCCGCGCTCATAGCAGCCCACCAGACGCGAGCCCTCGATGAGCGCACACGGGTAGACTTTGACCTCGTCGGGCATAAAGGCCCCTTCGGTCATAAAGCGCTCGTAGTCGCGCTTGTCCCCCTCGGGTGTGGCGCCCAGCAAGTTGAGCATAAAATGAGCGTGGATCTTAAAGCCAAACAGGCGCGCGAGCGAAAACGCCCGCTCGATCTGCGCCACCGAAATGCGGCGCTCGTTGATATCGAGCAAATGTTGGTCGAGACTCTGAATACCCATCTGGATCTTGGTGCAGCCCAGGCGGCGGATGAGCGTGAGGGCCTGCGGCGTTACGGCATCGGGGCGCGTCTCGATAACGAGTCCCACCACGCGATGCTTCGCCGTCTCGTTGATTCGTTGCTGCCGCTCGAGCTCTTCCATCGTTGCTGTCTGCCACACGGCGACCTCGCCCCACGGCGTACCGGGGCCGTACAGACGACGCACTGCGCGGTTATAGCCGCCCACGGCAGCATCCACACGCTCCTGCTCGTCGGCAACGCCGGCAGCAAGCTCAGCCTCGTCTGTCGCAATGCCGGCAGCCCGATAGCGCCCGCGGCGCCCTGTTACCACCGGCGGCAGGGCATCGGCGGGAGCGTCATCGAGCAGGCGCCCCGCCTCGGCACGACTGATGCCCGGACGCGCCAACATGGGGTTTGCCGCAACGCCGGCGACGGCATCGTCATTGAGCGCACGGAAAAGCTCCGACATAAACCATGCCTGATACCCTTGTGGATAGTCACTCCAGGTGCCACCGAGCACGATAAGCTCTATCTTGTCGGTCGCATGACCCATCTGCGAAAGCGCCGTCAAACGGGCACTCACCTGCAGATACGGATCGAAGCAGTTTTGCTCCGCACGGGCACACGCCGGCTCAGCGTGCAGATAGCTCTTGGGCATGCGCAGGTCGTTGGGGCAAAACAGGCAATCGCCCGAGCACGGCCACGGCTTGGTGATGACGGTAATAGTCGCCACGCCCGAAGCCGTGCGGCGCGGCTTCATGCGCAACACCCGCAGCAGTTGACGCTCCAACTCGGCATCAACATTCCAGGCAGCCCACCGAGTCGGCTCCTCACGTTTAACCCGCTGGTAGAACGGCAGCAGACGGCGCTTGGCCAAATCGCGTTTGTCGGCACCCTCACGGCGCGCCTCGGCATGTATCAGTTTGACGAGCACTTTGTCGTCCACGGTCTCGCCGCGACGCAGAGCCTCGAGTATGTTCAAGATAATCTGTTCCATGCCCCCATTGTAAAGGCAAAGGCGCCGGAGCCCATCACGGCTCCGGCGCCTCCATCAAAGAGCGTGCCTATATGTACCGATCTCCGAAAACCGCATATCACTCCGGATCAAACGACATGTCGCCCGAACCGACCTTAAAACGATACGTGGCTGACTTATCACCGTTGTCGAATTCAAGATTCAATATGGTCTCGCCATCGTAGCCAAGCGGAAGGAAATCGCTCTCGAAGTCACCGCTGCCCACGGTGAGGCTCGCCTTAAAGCCCGTAGAGTTCGGAACCGTTATCTCCACATCGCCCGAGTCCACGCATACGTCCATCGACTTCGCGGGGGCCTGGTAGAGCTCGAACGTCACATCGCCAGAACCGACCTTGGCATTCAGGGTGTCGGTTACAGTGCCCGCGAACTCGACGTCTCCCGAGCCCAACGTCAAATCGAAGTCGTGGCACGCAATGTCCGTGATCGTCAGATCCCCCGACCCCACATTCGCCGAAATGTCCATCATGTTATCGGCAAGCTCGCGCGGCAGCTCGATGGTGACCGTACGGTCAAGCGCACGCTCGTCATCGCAGTCGAACTGGTTAATCTTGAGCGTAGAGCCCCTAATCTCGGCCAGATTTTGAGTGGCAGCATCGTAAGCAGTTACTCCTTTTGCAACGCGACCACTCTCGATGACACGCACCGGTCCATCGGAAACGCACTTGATATCGACCGTGCCCGACGTCACATCCAGGTCAAGGGACTGGAATGAGTCGGCATCGAAGGTTTCACTCGAAAGCTTTTGAGACTGAGCGGAGTAAATACCGTCATCCAAAACATCGTCCTCGTCAACCACATCGGCCATACCAAACAAGCCGGATACGACATCGTCGAAATCCCACGGTCCATCAAAATGAATCAAAGTCCGCGAAGTGCCAAAGACAAGTCCAATGATAAGCACAAACGCTCCGATGCCAATGCCCAAGCGCCTCTTAGACTCATGCGAGAGCTTCATCATTCATCACCCTCTTTGGCAATCGGCTCAGCGGTGGTCGCGGTAGCCATGTCAGCGTCAACCGCTGTGGAAACGTCCTCCCCCTTAGTCCTAGCGACCGCCGGCGCCGTACCAACCTGAATATCCCCGCGCGCCCAATCGCCATCGAGCGCACGCGCCACCCAGTGATAGATGGGAATCGTAAAGAAGATCAGTGCGGGAAAGGGGCTGGCACCAACCAGGAACATCAGTAAAAAGAACAGCAGCCAGCACACGGCCCAATACGGGAACGACTGAAACGGGCCCTTCACCGGAGTCACGCTGCTCGCACCGGCACCCGTCACCTGAGCCGTCGCCGCATTGGCAGCCTGTGCACTCCAGCTCGCCGCCTGCGCCGCCTTGGCCGCAGCATCACTCGCCTGCGTAGCTGCCTCCGTGGCGCGTGCCGCCGCCTCGTGGGTGCGGGCGCGCTCTGCCGCCTCGGCCTCGCGCTGACGGGCGCGGTCCTCGTTCTCAAACTCGATATCGTCCTCAATCTCGTCGCTCGGATTGAGCAGCTCGTCCAGGCTCACGCCATAGAGTTTGGCGAGCGAGATCAGGTTCTCGGTATCGGGCGAGCTCTCCGCGCGTTCCCATTTACTGACCGCCTGGCGCGACAGTCCCAGCTTTCGTGCCAGCCCTTCTTGGCTAAAACCTTTGCTGCGACGAAGGTCGGCGAGCCGCTGCGCAGTTTCTACATTCATGGTTCCTCCTATGTGATGCCAGCCGTGCAGCCGGACCGTTTTTGTTCTTAAGGCGCCTTGCACAGTTAAAAATCTATCCGCCACCGCCAAAAGCATGCCACCTATTCTAGTGAGATTTTTGACAACCGGCGGTTGCGGGCACATATGAGCTGCGGAAATGTGTCCAAACAAAGCAATAACCCACGGCTCGGTTGTCCCCGTTGCGGCGCTAACGGTAGTATGGTC
Organism: uncultured Collinsella sp.; assembly: GCA_900541685.1. Lineage (GTDB taxonomy): Bacteria > Actinomycetota > Coriobacteriia > Coriobacteriales > Coriobacteriaceae > Collinsella. Next base: position 20,000 of record UQKM01000012.1, on the reverse strand, counting down.
GTATTGTTTATTCCGCACCGCCAACGGAGGGAGTCCCGCGCCGTGAACCGCGATTTCGCCTCATCGCTCATCCAGCTCAACAATACGTTCTATCGCGAGCACTCCGCCTCCTTTTCCGATACGCGCCAGGCCCCGTGGCCCGGCTGGGTGCGCACCATGGACATCGCGCTTGATCAGCTCGATGTGGCCACGATCGAGCATCCCGTCCGCGTCTTCGACCTTGCCTGCGGCAATATGCGATTCGAGAACTTTGCCGCCGGCGGCGCACTTGCCGCCAAGGGCGTCGACGGTGCAAATCCCTCGGCAGATGCCAGCTGCCCGTTTGAGTTCTATGGCGTCGACTCGTGCCAAGACCTGGCCATCGATGCACATGGTCACGCCCTGCGCATTCCCAACCTGCACTTCCAGGAACTCGACGTGCTCGATGCCCTTATGAAGCTCAACCCCGCCGAGACACCCGACGTGCTTTTCGACGCCCCGCTCGCCGACATCTCGGTCTGCTTTGGATTTATGCACCACGTGCCGTCGTGCGAGTACCGCGTACGCGTGCTCGACGCTCTGGTGCGCCAGACGCGCCCAGGCGGCATCATCGCCATCAGCTTTTGGGAGTTTATGAACGACGAGCGCATGGCGCGCAAAGCCGTTCGCGCCGAGGCCCGCGCCGAGCTCACCCCGCCGTTTGAGGGTTACGATTCCGCGCAGTTTGAAGCCGGTGACCACCTCATTGGCTGGCAAAACGACCGCCACGCCTACCGCTATTGTCATCACTTTGACGATCAGCAGATCACCGACCTGGTGCGCGGCGTGCGTACGTTCTACAAGAGCGGCGAGGTCCCCGTGCGCGAGCTTGAACGCTTCCATGCCGACGGTCGCAGCGGCGAGCTCAACCGCTATGTGATTCTCAAGCGCCTGTAGGTATCGGCGACTCGCCGCCGGGACGCACCGCATCTTTCGGGCAAACTATGTCCACCCTATTTCAACCAATTGACGGAACGCGCAGCTATGCGTTCCATATTTATGACCAAGGAGCCTCATGGGAGCCGTCCACGTTCGCACGCCTAAGAACTTTGTGCTCGAGGAGCGTCTGGAACGCTACGCCGATTCGATTGAGACGAGCCCCGAGGCCTATGCCGGAGATTGGCGCAAGGCCTGTGCGCCCGCAGGCAGCAAGCCTTTCGAACACCTTCACCTGGACCTTGGCTGTGGCAAGGGAACGTACCTTGTAGAGCGCGCGGCCCACGAGCCCGACACGCTCTTTATCGGTATGGACCAGGAGCCCATCTGCATCGCCTATGCCGCACAGAAAATCTGCGAGCAGGGGCTGTCCAACGCACTCGTCCTGCCCCGAGGTGCCGCATCGCTGTCGCAGCTATTTGCCGCAGGCGAGCTCGATGCCATCACCATCAACTTTCCCACGCCGCAGCCCAAGGCCAAGTACGCCAAAAAGCGACTCGTCCATGTCGACCACCTAATGCTGTACCGTCCGCTCTTTTCAGCCGGTGCCACCGTCACACTGCGAACCGACAGTAAGCCATTGCGCGACTACGCCTTGGGGCAGTTTGCTGCGGCAGGCTACGACACGCTTTGGGTAAGCGACGACGTCCGCCGCGACCATCCCGAGCACCCCGAGACCGAATACGAGCGCCGCACGCGCGAGATGGGTGCCGTCGTCTATGGCATTTGCGCCACACCCGGCGCACATCCCAGTGACGATGTGCTCACGGCGGGTCACATGCAGGAGCAAAGTCTTGCCTGCTACCTGCCCGATAACCTCGATGAGCTCACCTATGTGCCTCTGGGCATGGAAGAAGCCGTCGAGAACTTTAGAAACCGCGCCCGCAAGGGCAAGAAGCGCTTACCGCAGGAGTCCTAGGGGCTTCTGATGGTCGCGGCATCGGCAAACAAGCGCAAATAAGCGCCAGCGAACGGTCCTCAAACCTAAGTGAGTAGACTATTTAGCAATAGCCAAGCACAACCCGCATAGCGAAAACTAAAACCGCAGGTAGAGCCCTTGCGCAAAAGCCATGTGCTCGCGATATCGCAAAAAGTCTACTCACTTAGCTGGCTACTGCACCAAACGGCTGGGCAGAACGCCCATTTCCTGCATTTTCTCGCGCGCTGGCACCCCGCGCCGCCGCTACGCCATAATAGTTGGCGGACAATCGCGAGAGAAAGCAACCACACATGGCACAGACCACGACAGATACCGCCGCCAGCACCGTCTCGGGCGCCGGCGCCGCCAGCTCATTCTCGGGCGGCACGGGAACCGAGGCCGAGTTCGGCTCGCTCGGCGCGCTCTCCCCCACCTGGTGGGAGCCCGAAGACGGCAGTGAGCCCGAACCGTGGCTCACGGCCGATCAGGCCTTCGAACGCTTCTTTGAATGGACGAGCGACCGCGGCATCGAGCTGTGGGATCACCAAGAAGAGGCCCTCATGGACCTGGCTGCCGGCGATCACGTCATTTTGGGCACACCGACCGGATCGGGCAAATCGCTCGTCGCGCTGGGCATGCTCTTTATGGGCATGGCGCAGGGCAAGCGCTGCTATTACACGGCCCCCATCAAAGCCTTGGTCAGCGAAAAGTTCTTCGACCTGGTACAGGTGCTCGGCCGCGATAACGTCGGTATGATCACCGGCGACACGCATATCAATACTAAAGCGCCCGTCATCTGCTGCACGGCAGAGATCCTTGCTAACGACGCACTGCGCGAGGGCGAAGATGCCGATGTGGGCTGCGTCGCCATGGACGAGTTCCACTACTTTGCCGACCCCGATCGCGGTTGGGCCTGGCAGGTACCGCTGCTCACCCTGCCTCACACACAATTCATGCTCATGAGCGCCACGCTCGGCGATGTCACCGCGATCGCCGCCTCACTCGAGGAGCACACCGGCGCCGCGTGCGATCTGGTCGTCGATGCCCCACGCCCCGTGCCGCTGAGCTACGACTACGTGACGACCTCCCTCGAGGGCACGGTCGAGCTCGCAATGCGCCGCGGCGAGGCCCCGCTCTACATCGTGCACTTTAGCCAGGACGCCGCACTTGCGACGGCGCAATCCCTCGCCAACTTTGGTATTGCCAGCAAGGAGCAGCGTGGGGCCATCAAGGAGGCGGCCAAGGGCACGAGCTTCTCGACGGCCTTTGGCAAGATTCTTAAGCGCTTGCTCGGATGCGGCGTCGGCGTGCACCATGCTGGCATGTTGCCGCGCTATCGTCTGCTGGTCGAGCGCTTGGCACAACAGGGCCTGTTGCCCGTCATCTGCGGCACCGATACGCTCGGCGTCGGTATCAACGTGCCCATCCATACCGTGGTGCTCACCGCGCTCACCAAGTTCGACGGCTACAAGATGCGTCGTCTGCGCGCCCGCGAGTTTCATCAGATTGCCGGTCGCGCCGGCCGCTCGGGCTTCGATACCGAGGGCATGGTGATTGCCGAGGCACCCGAGCACGAGATCGAGAACGCCAAGCTCATGGCCAAGGCGGGCGACGACCCCAAGAAGCTCCGCAAGATTAAAAAGAAGAAGGCCCCCGAGGGCTTTGTCACCTGGAACAAGCAGACCTTTGAGCGCCTGATCGAGACGCAGCCCGAAACGCTCAAGCCGCGCCTTCGCATCACACACTCCATGGTGATTAGCGTGGTCGAGCAGGGCGGCGACGCCCGCGCCCGCGTACACGACCTCATCGAGACGAGCCTGCAGACTCCCGAAGAAAAGGCTAAGCTCGAGGTTCGCGCCGACGAAATCTTCGCCACGCTCATCGACTCCGGGGTCGTCGTGCGCACCGAGGTACCGCCCGCACCCGACGCTCCGGCTGATGCCGCGCCGGACATCGACTACGCGCTGACGGTCGACCTGCCCGAGGACTTTGCGCTCGACCAGCCGCTCTCACCGTTTTTGCTTGCCGCGCTGGAGCTGCTCGATCCCGAGAGCGAGACCTATACCATGGATCTGATCTCGATGGTCGAGGCCACGCTCGAGGACCCCAAACAGGTGCTGCGCGCACAGGAGCGTGCCGCGCGCGATCGCGCTATGGCCGAGATGAAGGCCGACGGCATCGAGTATGAGGAGCGCCTGGAGCGTATTCAGGACGTCACGTACGAAAAGCCGCTTGAGGACCTGCTCGACGCCGCCTTTGACAAGTACTGCCAGGAAGTACCCTGGGCAAACGACTACCAACTCTCTCCCAAGAGCGTTCTGCGCGATATGCTGGAGAGCGCGAGCGATTTTAAGGGCTACATTCAAAAGCTCGGCATCGCCCGCTCCGAGGGCATTTTGCTGCGCTACCTGGCAGAGGCTTACCGTTCGCTCGACCGCACCGTACCCATCGAGAAGCGCGACGAGCGCCTGCGCGACATTATCTCGTGGCTGGGCTTTGTGGTGCGCTCGGTCGACTCGAGCTTGGTAGACGAGTGGGAGAACGCTGGCAACCCGGCAGCCCTCGACGCCACGCCGCCGCAGGGCATCGACGAGGTCGTGGCGGACCGTCGCGGCTGCACGCTGTTGGTGCGCAACGCGCTCTTCCGCCGCGTGACTCTTGCCGCCCGCGAGCATGTGCGCGACCTGGGCGAACTCGACGACGACTGGGGCATGAGCGAGATCCGCTGGCAAAAAGCACTCGACGCTTACCACGAGCAGCACGAGGAGATTCTCACCGACGGCGACGCGCGCTCCTCTGCTATGTTCTCGATCGACGAGTCCGACGAGAAGGCGCTCCACGTGTGGCACGTGCACCAGATTTTTGCCGACGAGGACGGCGACCACGACTTTGGCATCATGGGCGATGTCGATCTGGACGCCACGCAAGACGGTGGCGAGGTCATCTTCAAGAACTACCGCGTCGGTTTTATCGAGGATTTGCTCGAGGATTAGCCAAGCATATTGGGACGAAACGAAGCGGGGCTGTTGGCAACATCGCCAGCAGCCCCGCTTTTTCACTATCCGCTATGCCTTACTCGGCATCCTCGACCTCATACGAATCCGCCTCGGCTGGCTCCTCGTTTGTCTCTGGCGCAGCCTCGCGCGCCTCGTCAAACGCTGCCTTCATGGTCTTGTTGCCCCATGTGAGCTTGCGAATGGTAAGCTCATCGGCCTTGTTGTGGGCCAAGCGTAGGTTCTCGGTGCTGCGGCGCAAGTCGTCCTTGGTCTTCTCGAGCTGCTTAATGGCGGCATCGATCTCCTTGATTGCCGACTCGAATTGCTTGCTCGCCAGGTTGTAGTTGCGCGAGAAGCCATCCTTGAACTTCTCCATCTTGGCTTCGAAGTTCGTGACATCGATATTCTGCTGTTTGTACTCCGCCAGTTCCTGCTTATAGCGAAGCGAACCCATAGCGGCGTTGCGAAGGAGCGTAATCATGGGGATGAAAAACTGCGGGCGGATCACGTACATCTTCTCATAGCGGTAACTCACGTCGACGATACCCGCGTTATAGAGGTCACTCTCGGGCTCCAGCAGGGTGCAGAGCACCGCATACTCGCAGCCTTTCTGGCGGCGATCGTGATCGAGTTTCTTAAAGAAATCCTCGTTCTTGTGTTTGGTCGCGGTCTCGTCGTTCTCGTTTTTCATCTCGAACATGATCGAAATGATCTCGTTGCCGCTCGCGTCGCACTCGCGGAAGATAAAGTCGCCCTTGGTGCCCTCGGACGCATCGTTATCTTTCTCGAAGTACGCGTTGGGAAACGCCGTCATGCGCAGACGATTAAACTCGGTCTCGCAGTGCTGCTCGAGCGACTCGCCCACCATCTTGGTGGACAGGCGGACCTTCATGTCCTTAAGGCGCTCAATCTCTTCATCCTTGTAGCGAATCAGTTCCTCGTTCGCGCGCTTGGTCTGCGCAAGTTCGAGCTCGTGTGCCGCCTTGGCCTGCTCCTCGCGTGAATCGCGCACCGCCAGCTCACTCGTGAGCTTGGCGCGGGCCTCGTCACGCTCACGCTCCGCCGCGGCGACCGCCTCCGATAGGTTCATCTTGGCCGTCAGTTCCTGTTCGCGCAGCTGAGCACGCAGACCCTCGGCCTCCTGCTCGGACTGAGCCCTTGCGACGGAAAACTTCTCCTGAACCTTCGCGCGATAGTCAGCAAGCGTACGTTCGGCCTCGCTGCGAGCGGCCTCGAGCTCACGCTGCGATTCGGCCGCAGCAGCAGCAAGCGCCATCTCCTGGGCCTTGTCCGCCGCGGCGAGCCTGGCTTGCAGCTCGGCAATCTGGGCATCACGTGCGGACAGGTCGTTTTGAGCAGCATTGCGTGCCGCTGCCTCGGCAAGCTTGGCTTCATCATCTTTGCGCCCCAACTGCGCACGCAGGTTGTCGATCTCGCGCTGCAGTTCGGCATTCTCCTTTTGAGCATCGGCGCGGGCCTCAACCGCCGCGCGCTGGCTTGCACTCTCGCGCTCTGCAGTAGCGCCTTCGAGCTTGGCGCGCAGCTCGGCAAGCTCGGCATCGCGCTTGGCGACTTCTTGCGCCAGCTGTTGAGCCGCAGCGTTCTTCTGCTCTACGAGCTCAGCGTCGCGCTGAGACTCTGCCTTTTGCAAGGCAGCCGTCGAACGCGAACGCTCAAGCTCCAGCGCCTGCTCGCCCTCGCGCTGGACCGCCTTCACACGCTCATCAAGATCGCGCGAGAACTCGGCATCGCGCACCTGTTTGACGATATCTGCATAGCCGGACGCATCGCCCTTAAACACTTCGCCGCAATGCGGGCACTTGATCTCGTTCATGGCAGCTCCTCGATGGACGCAAATTTCAACCGCCTACACTCTACCGCGCCGCACGGACAAAAAAGACGCCGCCGCCATAATGGCAACGGCGCCAGAACCACCACAAAGGCGACTGTCCCCTTTGTGGTGACTTGGGTCCTTACAGGTCGCGGTAGTCGATCAGGCGAAGATCAGGTTGAGACTCAAGCCAAGTGCGAAGCTCGGGGTCGATCAGCGCATCGACTTCCTTGGTGCGGTCGGTCGTGAGCGAGCTGTTCTCCAGGATAAAACGATCGAGATAGCCCGGATGGCACACAAAGACGACCGTCTCGCCGTCCACCATCTCGCGAACCGTCTGCATGATTGCCTCTTTGGGCTCGTAGCCCGGCTCCATCGAGCGCATCACCATGCGCAGATCAGTATCTCCGCAATGCACCACAGCCGCGGGGTCGAAGCTCGCCTTTTGCTCCTTAAGGCCCAGCTCCTGAGCAACCGCCGAGATCGCTCGGTTAAGGTTTTTGCTCATGACGGCATGGGCCTCAAAGTAATCGGGCTCGCGGCCCACGATCTCGACAAAGCGGTCATGCTGCGCGCGGATCTCGATGCAGGCCTCGTCGAAGTCTATCAACTCCTCGCCGCGCTTAAAATGATCGCGGAAGGTACGGCTGCTATGGAACTCGCCGTTCTCGTTGAGCATGCTCGGAATGAGCGCCGGGTCGGCACACGGCTTGCCCAGGCACACGTTGGTGTGCTGACCCACCGCAATGCCGACATCCGCCACGAGCGACCAGCCACGCTCGGCCTCGGGCATATTGGGCATAAGTCCCGCCGAGCGCACCAGGCCCTCATTGATACTGCGGGCAATCCCCAGGTTAACGGCATACGAATAACCGATATCGTCGGCACGAATGAGCAATTGCTTCATATTGACCCCCATCTACGGAAAGGGACACTTGAAGCGCAGCCAAGTGCCCCAGATAATTGTCCTACCGAACGGATGCTTTAGGCTTTGGCGGCAGCAGCGTCTTCGTCGAGCTGCTCCTTGGTAAAGCCAAAGAAGTAGGCGATGGCAGCGGCGGCAACAAATGCAGTGCCCGATGCAACGCAGCCCCATACGAGATTAGCAGTTCCGCCTGCAACATAACCTGTAATACCAAGGATATTAGTTGCGCCCAAAACATACGTGGTCACATTAGTGAGAGCCGCGATCAGGCCGCCGATAGCGCCGCCCGCGACCATGGCACCCAGGCAGCGAGTATACTTAAAGCCGCAGCCATACAGCGCGGGCTCCGTCACGCCACCGACAATGCCGGAGAGCGAGAAACCAAGCATAGCGCCCTTTTCGTCGACCTCCTTAAGGCGCAGGAAGGCACCGAAGGCCATGCCCCACGTGGCGAACTGAGCGATAGCACCCGCGACCATAACGCAGGAGTCAGACCCTGAGGTGAGCACCTGCACAATGCCGAGGGCAATCAGAACCTGGTGCATACCGGTCATAACCAGGAACTCCCAAAGCGCAGCAATGGCGACGAGGGAGAGGATCGTGACGATGCCGCCAGCGTTTCCGAGGCCGAACATAAAGTTGCCGACCAGGTCGCCCAGAATGGAACCAATCGGAGCTAGGGCGCACAGGGAAACGGGGGTCATCACAGCCATGGTGCACACGGGCACAAACACCGTGGAGAGCATGTCGGGGATGATCTTCTTCATGAACTTCTCGACGACCATCAGCACCGGCATAGACAGCAGCATGGGGAGCACGGTCGCAGAATAGTTGTTCAGCTGAGCCGGGAGCGCGCCGTAAACCATCGTGGTCGTAGCACCCGAATCCGCCGCAGCGTTGACCAGCGTCATGAACTCAGGGGCAATGAGCACGCCGCCGAGCATCATGCCGAGCGGCTGGCTGCAGCCGAGCTGCTTTGCGGCAGCCCAACCCAGATAAACAGGGAGGAAATAATAGCCTGCGTTGTAAATCCAGTTGTAGAAGAAGTTGTAGATGTCGGAATCAGCAGACCAGATACCGAGCATGCCGTCGCCGCAAAGTACGGCAAGTGTGCGGAACATGGCGGCGCCCATGATAATGGGGATCGTCATGCACATTGTCTTGGACAGGTAGTTAAGGGCCTTCTTGCCCGCAGTCTTGACCGTCAGTGGCTCCTTGATGCCGTCATCGAGGTTCTCGTCAATGGAGCCTTCGCCCTTGACGCCCAGCGCAATGGCGGCGTCATAGACCTTCGGCACGTTCTGGCCAATGATGACCTGATACTGGCCGCCAGACCACTGTGCACCCAGCACGCCCTTGATCTTCTTTACTTCATCGTCATTGGGAATGGACTGATCCTTGAGGTTCAGACGCAGGCGGGTCATGCAGTGCGTCGCGTTCGTCACATTGGAGGCGCCGCCGACGGCAGCAAGCACGTCCTCGGCAATCTTCTTGTTATCGACAGCCATGTCGAATCCCTTCTCTTCCAACTAAAGGCCGTGGGACTTCACGGCACCAAGACGCACAATTCCGCTCGCGCCTGCGCAGCGCGCGACATCAGTTGGCAAGAGATTGATTTGCATGTGATTCCCGGGTGGATCGACATGAAAAAGCCCCGCGCACAACCGACAGAGACCCAATTATGGCCTCGGCAGAATCGGTAGTGCCTCTCGGAGCTGCGCCGTGAGTAACACCCAACACACGGCGAGTATATGCGGCAGATGCGTTCGTTGCGGCTCAGATTACCGACGAACGGTAGCAAACGACCCGCGAACGGTCGCCATGACGGAAAGGAAATACCAGAGAGCCTATTTATCCGAGTGGACAGAAGCCACGCGATTCACATGCATGATCAGATAGACGAGCTCCTCTTGGGCCAATGGCTCGCCAAAGGTCTCTTGAATCAGATCGTCGACACGGTGAGCGCAACGCGATGCCGCCGGATACTGCTCCACGAGCACGTCGTAAAGACCGGAGTTCTCGGTATCGATCGGCTCTTTCTTTGCCACGCGGTCGAGCAGATAGCGCACATGAGTGGCAAAGCGGGCAAAGGCGAACGACGAGCGATCGACCGTCACACCCAACTCTTCTTGAATAATCGCGACCGTCATATCGAGCAGTCGCTCCTCGTGCTGCTCGGCAAGCACGCGCCGCTCGCTCGGCTTAACCGATGCGTTGACAATCGACATGGCAATGCCCGCGGCCTCGCTTCGGGGCATGCGCACATGAAAGCTCTTCTGGATACCGCGAACAGCCAGCTCGCCCAAGCGGTATTCGATGGGATGCAGCTGCTCAAGATCGCGCTCAAGCGGCAACGACACCACCATGTGTTCGCGGGCACGCTTAATGGCAAACTGAATATGGTCTGCCAATGTAATGGGAAGGTTAGGACTCAATTCGTACGAAAGCTGTCCGGTCGCGATATCGGCCAGCTGAGCAGAAAACTCCAGCACCTCGGGATCGACCTCATCGATAAACGCCAGGTACTTTGAATCAATGCCGTAAAAGGTACGCGTGATGACATCCAGGTCGACCTCATGCGGCATATCGCCAAAGCCGATACCACGACCCAGCGCGATAAGCTGACGCCCCGCGCCGTCTTCGCAGATGGCAGCGTTATGGTTAATGCGCTGGATAGCCCTCATGGATTCATCGCTCCTACTGAAACGCGCCGCACAGACCATCCGCGCGGCGCGTTCATTCTACCTGCACTTACAGCTACAGTCCAAAGAAGCCTAGGATTTGGTCACGGCTTACGGGCTTGTACTCGTTGGCATCGAGGCCGACATCATAGCGAAAGATGGGGCGCTCGCGATCGCGGTTGCGCGCGTTGGTGCGGTCTCCCCTGCTGTGGATATGCCCGTGCAACATGATGGCGCCACGCGCCTTGCCGTTCCAGCTGAGCATGGGGTAATGGCTCAACACCAGGCGATGGCCCTTGGCATAGCCGGGAGCAATCTCCAGGTAATCGCGCACGTCTTCCCAAATCTGCGGTACGTCGGGATCTTCCCAGTCGCCGTCATGGTTACCACGGATGAGCGTCACGTTCTGACATTCGATACGCTCGCGCAGGCGCATCGCCTCCGCCAGGGGCAAACGATAGGTAAAGTCTCCCAAGATATAGAGACGGTCGTCCGCCGCCACGCACTCATTGACGGCATCGATGACCTTGCGGTTCATTTCCTCGACCGAATCAAACGGCCGATCCATATCGTGCAAGATATTCGTATCGCCCAGGTGCAGGTCGGCGGTAAACCACATCATCGTCTCTGTCCTCATTTCGCAACGCGTCTAACACGTGCCTAGTATACAGACGCAGCGATGCGACAGTTACCCAAAGAGCCCGCCGAACAGACCTCGGCGGCGCTTGTCCTTTTTATTCGAACCTTTATCCTGGGTGTTCTTATCCTTTTGCTTTTTGCGATCCTGCTCCAGCTCATCGTCATCGAGCAGCATATCCCACTCAAACGGATCGTCCGTCAAATCGAACAGGTCGTCGTCAAACATGGCAGCCTCCATTGCCGACTAGCGAGCATCCACCACATAGAGCCCAACGCGCACCTGATGCCACGGGCTGCGCTCGGAGGCAACCTGTTGCACACGGGCCTCAAATACGTCCTCGTGGCCGTAATACATCATCAAGGACAGTGGGCCGACCTCGTTTCCTGGAACGTAGCCAAGTTTGGTCTTGCCATAGTAGATCGCAACTGCCTCGGGGTCATGAGGATTATCGCGCTCGGCACACAGCGTCAGTTTATCGCCCGCTTTAAGATCGCCTAGGACCAAAGCGCCGTCGGCATATTGAAATCCTGCAATGTGAAATGACAGAAGAACACGTGAAGGCTCGTACATAGCAACTCCCCTAACGGCCGGATAAACCGGCGTTTAACCTTACAGAGAAGTCTACGAACTCGCGCGGACACAAATTCGCCCCACCCGTGCCTTTTCGACCGTTTGTCGCTACACCATCTGATTCTAATGCACAAACATGCGCACGAACTTGTGCTTCCAGCTTGCGTAAGGAGCGTAGCGGAATGGCACGTCCAGCCACGTTGCCTTGTTCACGATGCTCTTCTTGTGGCTAAACGTATCGAAGCTCTCGCGCCCATGGTACTGTCCCATACCGCTCGCCCCCATGCCGCCAAAGCCCATATGGCTCGTGGCCAAATGCATAATGGTGTCATTAACACAGCCACCACCAAAGGGCACGTAACGCACAAAGCGCTGCTGAACCGCGCGATCCTGACTAAAGACATACAGGGCCAGCGGCGTCGGGTGATTCGTGATGAACGCCTCGGCCTCATCCAAGCTCTCAAACGTCAGCACCGGCAAGATGGGGCCGAAAATCTCCTCCTGCATTACGGCGTCCTCAGGCGCCACGCCGTCCAAAATCGTCGGCTCAATCTTGAGCGAAGTCTCGCGCGCGGTACCTCCAAGCACGACCTTATCGGGATCGATCAGCCCGCGCACGCGCGCAAAATGCTTGGCGTTGACGATATGCCCGTAATCCTCGTTATCGAGCGGATGCTCGCCAAACATACGGCGGACCTCTTCCTTGATGAGACCCAGCAGCTCGTCGTGCACGCGCGTATCGACCAGCAGGTAGTCGGGCGCCACGCAAGTCTGCCCCACGTTGAGCCATTTACCAAAGGCGATACGGCGCGCCGCGACCTTCAAGTTAGCCGTCGCATCCACGATGCAGGGACTCTTCCCGCCCAGCTCAAGCGTCACGGGCGTAAGGTTTTTACTTGCGCGCTCCATAACGAACTTGCCGACCGGAACGCTACCGGTAAAGAAGATCTTGTCCCAGCACTCGTCGAGCAGCGCTTCGTTCTCGGCGCGCCCGCCCTCGACAACCGTCACCAGGCACGGATCAAATGCCTCTTCACAGATCTGCTTGAGCACCGCACTCGATGCCGGAGCATAGGCACTCGGCTTGATGACCACGGTGTTGCCTGCGGCAAGAGCGCCAGCGAGCGGCTCGAGCGTTAGCAAAAACGGGTAGTTCCAGGGGGCCATGATGAGCGCGACGCCATAGGGCACGGCTTGCGTCTTGCACACACTCACGGCGTTGGCGAGGTCGCACGGGCGCAGGCGCGGACGACTCCATCGAGCCACGTGCGCAATCTGATGACGGATCTCGGAAAGCGAGGTGCCGATCTCGCACATATAGGCTTCGTCATGTGACTTACCCAGATCGGTCTTGAGCGCATGGGCAATATCGGCTTCGTGCGACCGCACTGCGTCGCGCAAGCTCACGAGCGCGCGACGGCGAGCGTTGACATCAAACGTGGCGTGCGTCTTAAAATAGGCGCGCTGATCGGCAACGATGCGCGCGATTTCCTCGGTGTTCATGGGCCCTCCTAGTTCTCGTCTTCAAACATACCACCCGCAACGACCTCGTACATATGCTCGAGCTCCAAACGGTCCATTAAAAGCGGAACGGGGTACAGGGGATTGGCCTCGGCATCGGCATGCGCCGCCATCTCAGGAATGTCGGAGCGGCGAATGCCCGTCACATATTTGGGTATGCCCAAGGCGGCGTTCATGCGGTCGACCCAATCGATAAAGGCCTCAGCAGCCACGTTGTCCAGCGCATTAGCCGGCGCAATGCCGGCCATGCGGGCGAGATCGGCGAGCTTGGGAGCAGCAGCTTCGCCATAGGCGCGAAGCATGTGCGGCAGGATGATGGCGTTGGCCAAGCCGTGGGGAATCCCGTAACGCCCGCCCAGGCTGTGCGCGATGGCATGGACGTATCCAACATAAGAGCGCGTAAAGGCAACGCCCGCTTTATACGCCGCCGAAAGCATATTGCGGCGCGCACGCATGTTGCCACCGCACTCATAGGCCTCGAGCAAATTGTCGTGGATGAGCTGCACCGCCTGGCGCGCCATCTTGCGCGTATAGGGCGTGGTGCTGCGCCCGATAAAGGCCTCGACGGCATGCGTCAGGGCGTCCATGCCCGTTTGCCCCGTAATGGAGGCGGGCAGGCCGCGCGTAAACTCGGGGTCGTGCACCGCAAAGCGCGGGATCAGCACAAAGTCGTTAATGGGATACTTGTAGTGCGTCTCGTCGTCGGTAATTACCGCTGCAAGCGTGACCTCGCTTCCCGTGCCCGCCGTGGTGGGAACGGCGATGAGCAGCGGCAGGCGACGATGGATACGCAACAGGCCGCGCATCTTGTTGATGGGCTTCTTTGGCTGCGCGATGCGCGCGCCCACGCCCTTGGCGCAGTCCATGGCCGAACCGCCGCCAAAGCCGATAATGGCCTGGCAGGCGCTCTCTCGATACAGAGATGCCGCTTCCTCCACGTTTGAGACCGTGGGGTTCGCACGTGTTTCGGCATAGACCGCAGCGCTAATTCCCTTGGACGCGAGCGCTGTCTCGAGCGGTGCCGTGAGCCCCAGACGGGCAATGCCGGGATCTGTCACGATAAGAACATGGTGTATTGAACGCTTTTGAAGCACTGCGGGCACTTCCTCAGCGTGCTCTAAAATGCGTGGCTCGGTATAGGGCAGCACCGGCAATGCGATGCGAAAAACCGTTTGATACGTTCGGCACCAGGCGCGGCGGGCTAGATGCATAAAGGAAGCTCCTTCATTTGTTGATTGGTCAACATTTGCTCGACCGATTGTACTCATCGGAGGTCGCACGAGGTCTAGCAATCGTTAATCAATCAACATCTACACATGCTTAAATTGTTTTATTAAAAATCATTCCTAATAGGCTTCACATTCGGTCGCATTTATGGATAATAGAACTCGTCAAGACGCACGTCCGGAGAGGGCCCTTACGGGACCGGACAAGCGCCCCATCGCCATCGATCGAAAGGATCGAATCATGAAGTTTGTTTGCCCCGTTTGCGGTTATGTGGAAGAGTTCGACGGCGACCAGCTGCCCGAGGACTTCAAGTGCCCCCAGTGCGGCGTTCCCGGTTCTCGTTTCCTGAAGCAGGAGGAGGGTCAGCTCGAGTGGGCTGCCGAGCACGTCGTGGGCGTCGCCAAGATGGAGGGCGTCTCCGAGGACATCGTTGCCGACCTGCGCGCCAACTTTGAAGGCGAGTGCTCCGAGGTCGGTATGTACCTGGCCATGGCTCGCGTCGCCCATCGCGAGGGCTATCCCGAGATCGGCCTATACTGGGAGAAGGCTGCCCACGAGGAGGCCGAGCATGCCGCCAAGTTCGCTGAGCTCCTGGGCGAGGTTGTGACCGACTCCACCAAGAAGAACCTCGAGATGCGCGTTGAGGCCGAGAACGGCGCCACCGCTGGCAAGACCGATCTCGCTAAGCGCGCCAAGGCCGCTGGCCTCGATGCCATCCACGACACCGTGCACGAGATGGCTCGCGACGAGGCCCGTCACGGCAAGGCCTT
This sequence comes from uncultured Collinsella sp., assembly GCA_900541685.1. Classification (GTDB taxonomy): domain Bacteria; phylum Actinomycetota; class Coriobacteriia; order Coriobacteriales; family Coriobacteriaceae; genus Collinsella. The sequence goes on along the minus strand of UQKM01000012.1, from coordinate 4,966 downwards.
CGAGGGCCTGCTGAAGCGCTACTTTGGCTAAGCCAGCCGCCTGAGAGATAATCTCTAGCTCAAAAAAGGCCCGGACCACATGGTCCGGGCCTCTTTTCGTGTCTCACAGAACTTGTTAACGCCATGAAATAGGACCACCTTCAGCATCGGCTTTTCGTCAAAAAATAAGTGAGTAGACTTTTTGGAACTTGCCGAGCAGGCCATCCATATTGCTTTATAAAACCGCAGGTAAATAACTTGCTGCAAACCGGTCTGGTCGCCATCACGCCAAAAGTCTACTCACTTAGAACCGCGGCCGTCCACGATTGAGCCTTTTTAAATCTAACGGGCATCTTTTCGCCGATTTCTCCCAGTTTTGACCAGTCCACGAATAGCTCAGACCGGAGTAATGTCTCCTCCCTTTGCTCATCCAAGCTTTTGTCACGATATTCAACATCGAGCATCCTGCATACGGCCTTTACGATCGCGCGGAATCTACCCTCATCGGATATCTGCCCGTGTGTCAGGAGCAGGACGTCGTAGCCCATGGCCTGAAGCGCCGTCATACGGTCGGCGTCACGCAGGCCATCCCCCGCGCGCCCGTGTGAGGCCTTCCCCTGACATTCGATGGCCACCTGCCGCCTTCCGTCCGGCGAAGACAGAAGTAGATCGATATACACACGCGACTTTCCCACAATCGATCGAGCACTTGTGCTTAGCGCCACTTCGACATTGAGTTCTATGCCGCAAAAACCTTCACCTCCCAGGGATCGCGACAGTCCAAACAATAAATACGCCTCAACCTCAAAAGGCGATGCGGCGCCCAATGGAACGAGATGCGATACCGCCATAAATCGATTGCCGTAACGCATCCCGCAAACATCTGAATAAAAACGGTCAAGGTCGCCGCCCAAAACCAAAGCGTCTCGACGCCATAAATTTGAGGCGGTACCGTCCTCGGACGGACAGCGCGACCAGCCCAGCGTTGTCGAAATCGCGCCCGAATCAATTGCACGCGAAAGCTCCGCCTCAAGCGCCGCCGGCAGAGCACACACCGCAAACAAGCCGCACATTTCCGCCAATACCAAAAGAAGCTGAAGATCAGTCAGATGCCGCGACATGATGAATGCCGTCAGTAGAGGAGACGTAACCAAAAATCCATGCTCCGTTTCCAGCACGGATTCCCTGGGGAGCTCACCAAGAAACAGCCGCTGCCTCATGCTGACAGAGCATGTCCGCTTGCTTCTCGTCCGAACCAATGTATACAGCGGAAAGCCAAGCACAACCGCAGCCGTCGGGTTACGGGAGAGGTCATATCGCTGCCGGTCTTCTTCCGGTCGTGGAAGCGGCGGACACAACGCACGGACTTGAGGGGGCAAACGCCAGTACCTAAAAGCCGATATGTCACAAAGTAGATCCTTCATAGGCACAGGAAAACACAGATTTCAACCCAGTCGGTCTCACGTTGGCGCGAACGCAGCGAAAATGGCATCGAACGGACTGTCAAGTTTTCAACAGCCCTCCCCAACTGACCAAAAGCTTGCCAAGAACTGGACGGGGCCCTGTTGAAAACCCCATTTTTTCTCGTGCGGAAGCTTTGCGCGGCAAGTGAGTAGACTTTTTTGAACATCCCGAGCAGGCCGGTCATCCTGCTTTTCAAAACCGCAGGTAAATAGCTTGTTACAAAACTGCTTGGTCGCCAAAGTGCCAAATGTCTACTCACTTAGATTGCATAGCGCCCCCATTAGCCGCAATTCCAAGGTATTTAGCACATTTGGACTCAAATCGTCATACTGGACAAGGATTCGAGTCGGGCTTTTATGGACAGATGCGCCGCCGGCACACCAAACACAGTCACTGATATCGATAAAAGGAATGCTCGAGCGCGTGAGGGCCTGTGCAAAAGAGCTTCCACCCGTTCCACGCTCCGCAACCACAGTGCAGTAAAGGCCCGCGTCTGCATGCTTGATCGAGACCTCCCCCGCCGGAAACGCCTTCCGCACAAGCGCCACCAGGCCATCGCGCGCCTCGCGAGCGCGCACGCGCACGCGGTTTACATGCCGCTCGTAATCACCCGATTCCAGCAAACGCGCCAAGGCAACCTGGTCAACAGAGCTCACCGACGAGGCGTAAAAACCAAGGTTGTGCTTAAACCGCTCCATTAGTTCATCGGGCAACACCATGTACGCTAGACGCAACGCCGATGACAGGCTCTTCGAAAACGTGTTGGTGTAGATAACTGACTGGGCGGCATCGATCGACGCGAGCGCGGGAATCGGCTTGCCGGCAAGGCGAAACTCACAATCAAAGTCATCTTCGATGAGATACCGACCTGGTCGCTCGGTGGCCCAGCTCAGCAGCGCGTAGCGACGCGCAATGCTCGTCACAAGACCGGTCGGATACTGATGGGACGGCATCAGGTGAAGGACATCGGTCCCGGTTTTCTGCAGAGCGCTCAGGTCCACGCCGTCATCATCCAACGGGATATGTCGTACTTGGCAACCCATAGCCTGATAGATGCGCGTCAGGCGCAAATACCCCGGATCCTCAACGGCATACACCTTGTCGGCTCCAAGCAATTGAACCAACATGGTATCGAGCAGCTGGGCGCCCGCACCGATAACGATGTTGTCGGGGTCGACATTCATGCCCCTCGTCCCGCGTAGATGGTGCGCAATCGCACGTCGCAGCCGAGCGGTGCCCTGCGCCGGCGCGGGCGAAAAGATTTCACGTTCGTCTTCGGATGTCAGCGTCGCCCGTAGCGCGCTTTGCCAAAGCCGCGCCGCCTCCAAAGCGGAAGGAGAAAGCGCATCGAATCGCTCGACCTGTCCGTTGACATCATGCGCGCTGGGGTCCACGGAGGCGACATCTCGGTCGATGCCCTCCGCAGCCGAAGCCAAAACCGGTGCATCCGGAAGTTCGCACGCGTAGTAGCCGCGCCGCGGCTTTGAGCAAATATAACCCTCGGCAAGCAACTGGCTATATGCATTTTCGATTGTAATGACACTGATTCCCAGATGACTGGCAAAGGCGCGCTTAGACGGCAAATGCTCTCCCGCCGCAATGCGCCCAGCAACGATATCATCTCGAATTTGCTGGTAAACATACTCATAGAGCGATGCCTCGCCGCGTTGTTCCAAATTGTAGTCGAGCATGAGTTTGTCACCTGACCTTATCGAGTCATTCAATCTGATATTAGTCTGACCTTGTTATTATCTTGAAAACTGAGTATTTCGCCATACCCAGCTCCCCGATAGGATGTTCCGTCAAGCAATGCACATGCCAACCAAGGGAGCAACCATGGCAGAACAGACCAGCAAGGCCGATCGCGTCAAACTCAACCGCGAGCTCGCGCAGATGCTCAAGGGCGGCGTCATCATGGACGTCACCACGCCCGAGCAGGCACGCATCGCCGAGGAGGCAGGCGCCTGCGCCGTCATGGCTCTCGAGCGCACCCCGGCCGACATCCGTGCCGCAGGCGGCGTCTCGCGCATGAGCGATCCCAAGATGATCAAGGGAATCCAGGAGGCCGTCTCCATCCCTGTTATGGCCAAGTGCCGCATCGGCCACATTGTCGAGGCGCAGGTCCTGCAGGCCATCGAAATCGATTACATCGACGAGTCCGAGGTTCTCTCCCCCGCCGACGATGTCTACCACATCGACAAGACCCAGTTTGACGTGCCGTTTGTCTGCGGTGCCCGCGATTTGGGCGAGGCGTTGCGCCGCGTCGCCGAGGGCGCCACGATGATCCGCACCAAGGGCGAGCCGGGCACGGGCGACGTGGTCCAGGCCGTGCGCCACATGCGCAAAATCCAAAAGCAGATCCGCAACGTTGTTGCCCTGCGTGACGACGAGCTCTTTGAGGCAGCCAAGCAGCTGCAGGTTCCGGTCGAGCTGGTGCGCGAGGTCCATGCCACGGGCAAGCTTCCCGTCGTGAACTTTGCTGCCGGCGGCGTAGCGACCCCCGCCGATGCCGCGCTGATGATGCAGCTGGGCGCCGAAGGCGTCTTTGTCGGATCGGGCATCTTTAAGAGCGGCGACCCCGCCAAGCGCGCAGCCGCCATTGTCAAGGCCGTGGCCAACTTCACCGATGCCAAGCTCATCGCTGAGCTTTCGGAGGATCTAGGCGAGGCCATGGTCGGCATCAACGCCGACGAGATCGAGATCATCATGGAGGAGCGCGGACGCTAGTCCAGCAGAAAGGATCGCGCATGAGCGATTACGCAGACCATACGGTCGCCGTGCTGGCGGTCCAAGGTGCTTTTGCCGAGCACGAGGCGAGGCTGTCCGAGCTGGGCGCACGTTGTATTGAGCTGAGGCAGGCGGCTGATTTGAAGCAGGACTTTGACCGCCTGGTACTTCCCGGCGGCGAGTCGACCGTTCAAGGCAAACTCCTTGCCGAGCTTGGCATGCTCGAGGATCTTCGTGCTCGCATTGCGGACGGCATGCCCGTCCTGGGCACCTGCGCCGGCTTGATCCTGTTGGCGCGCGATCTTGCCGCCCATGACGATAAGGGCACGCCGCGTTTGGCAACCATGGATGTACTTGTCGAGCGCAATGCCTACGGCAGACAGCTCGGCAGCTTTCGAACCAAGGGGCAGGTAGCCGGCATCGACGGTGAAGTGCCGCTGACGTTTATCCGTGCGCCCCGCATCGTCGAGGTCCACGGCGACGCCAAGGCCTTAGCGAAAGTCGACGGGCGCATCGTCGCCGCCCGCCAAGGCAACCAGCTCGGCGTAACCTTCCACCCCGAACTCGACGAAGACACCCGCCTCCACGAACTGCTCCTACAAATGTAGGAAGAACAGAAACGAGAGTGGATAATCCCCCACCTTGAGCATGAATATGGGCTCATACCAGGAGATTATCCACTCTCATACTATGTAGTCGTTGGGGACGTTCTTAAACGACTACTCAAACAAGAACGTCCCCAAAGGGTCACTATAATAAGGATAGAAAGGTCGTGAAAATACAAAACAGGAGGTTA
>UQKM01000011.1 GCA_900541685.1 uncultured Collinsella sp. | reverse complement strand
GCTAGGCGGGCACTTTTACCGGGCGGCTAACCCACACAAACCCCCGAAGAGCCCCAAAAAGGGACAGGTTTATTTTGGCAGGTTTTATTTGGGCAAATGTCGAAACCACCACAAAGGTGCCTGTCCCCTTTGTGGTGGTTTTGGCCCATGCGTTAACGCTATAACGCCGCGGCGATTGCTTCGGTCACAAACTTATTGAGTGACTCGCCCTTCTTTGCCGCCGCCAGTGCTGCCTGCTTGTGAAGCTCGGAGCCTGTTCTCACATTGAACGAGCCCTTAAAAGCCCGCTCTGGTTCCTTGCCCTTTTCGGCACAAAACTCAAGGTAATCGTCGACGGCGTCGTGGAAACATTGCTCCACTTCTTCAGCCGTGGAGCCTTCAAATACGATTGCGTCCCTAATGCCGGCGACCATACCTGTTAGTACATGCTGCTCGGCATCGAACTCGACTGGGGCGAAATAGCCCTTGTATGCCAAAACGTTACTCATGACTGCCTCCGACATCCTGCAGAAATCGAACGATGTTTCGAATTGTCCCCGCTGTCAATTCGTCAGATGGATGAGGCGCGTGCATCACGAACATCCTGCCATCTGAGGGCCTGTAGAAGCGAATGCGCGATCCGGATGTCTTGCCTTTGCTGTCCATTTCAAAGCCATATGAGGCCATGACTTTTAAAAAATCGGCATACCGATACGTCGAAGGGCAGCTAAACAGTTGGGCGATGAGTTTATCGGCTCGAGTCATCCCGCCTCACATTCTGCAACTATATTCTAGTTGCAATTTAGATCCGATGCAATCACCCATACTATAGAACATGTGTACGTATAGAACAAGTGTTCGAACCACTACAAAGGGGCCTGTCCCCTTTGTAGTGGTTTTGCTTGTTGTGGTTAGCCCAGCAGGTCGACTACGTTAAAGCCGGCGTTGCTCTTGGCGATGACGTCTCGACCGCCAAAGACGCAGGTGGGCGACTTGGCTGCGATGCGCGTCACGTCGGCGCCAAGCGAGCGCAGCTCACCGGGCGTGGCGGCGAGCATCTGGGCGCGACGCTCCTCGCGCGCATGCGGATCGAGCCCGGCCAGGTAGGTCGTGTTGCGGCGCTTGGTGAGCGCGTACGGCTTCACCGGCGCGTCCATGCCGCTCACGCAGCTCACGATAAAGCCCTCAAAGGCGGCTTCATCGGGCTCAAAGCTGCCAAGCCATGCACCCGCGCGCTCCACGCGCTCAATCGAAGGATCGATCGCCGGGTCGCGGTAGGTGTAGAACGCCGCCTGACGCTCACCTGCCGCGCGGAATCCGCAGCCGTACGCCCCGCCCTTCACGCGGATCTCGTTCCACAGGTAGTCGTAGGAGAGCGCGTTGGCAGCCACGGCCCAAGTGCCTGTCACGTCAATGCCCAGGCGACGCGGATCGCACGCACGCGCGGCAAAGCAGATGTCGCTGGGGATCACGAAAGCCTCGTGGCGGTCGCGCGGCGCCGGCACCGCGAGCGCGTCGCGGCCGGCACCATCGCCCGCACCCAGCCCCAGGTCGCCCGCGGCATCCCAGTACGCGTTAAAGTCCTCATCGCTGCCGGTAAAGCTCGCCAGGCAGCCGTCGGCCACAAAGATGCGGTCTGCCAGCTCGGCAAGCTTGGCGCGCAGATTGTCCAGTCGCTCGTCAAAGTGCTCGAGCAGATTGCGCAGGAACAGGTAGAAGTCCACGCCCGAGAGCTGCTCGCGCACCACGGCCGAAGGCGAGCTGTAGCTCATCGCGCGACCGAGCGCCGCCGAGTGGCCGTTGTTGATAAAGCCCTGCTCAAGCCCAATGCGAATCTGCGTGAGCACGTCGCGCACGCGGTCGGCGTCGGCATCGAGCAGCAGCGTACTCGACCACACCTCGCGCGGCAGGCTCGCCAGCGCGTCGATCTTCTCGGACAGGGCGCCGGCGCTCACCAGCAGATAGGGGCGCACGCCGTCCACGTCGGGCTGCGTCATGACCTCGGTCGTAAAGCTCAAAAAGCCCAGCTTGCCGGCGAGCAGGTTGTCGAGTTCCTCGGCCGAATGCTCGCGTGTGGGCAGCTGCTTGAGTAGACGGCAGAGCAGGGTCACGTAGGGCAGGTCCTCAAACGTGATGCATCGCAGGTCGAAATACTGCATGGCATAGGCCAGGCGGTTGGTGGGGATGCCGTGGCGCAGGCAGGGGATGGGCGCGGTCGTGTCTACGACCAGCGGCGGCTCGGGGCGCGCCTCGCCAATGTCGGACACGCGCAGGCGCGGCAGCGTGGCCTTGTCCTCGGGCGTGTCCTCGGCCTCCTGCGCGGCACGCAGCGCAGCCGTGCGCTTGACCACGTCGGCCAGCTCGGCATCGGTCATGGCGTCGCGCTTGGCTGCCAGCTCAGCGGCCTCGGCACCCTCCGAGCCAGCACCAGCATCCACCGGCACCAGCTCGACCAGCGCCATGTGGTCGTTCTCCAGCACGAGCTCGCACAGCAGGTCCTCAAAGTAGCTGCCTTCCAACTCGCCGCGCAGCTCCTCGTACACCGGGCCATACTTGAGCGCCAGCGTCGCGGCGTCGTCATCGTAGAGCCAGGTGCTCAGCGCGTCGCACGCAATGGCCACGCCGTCGGCGATACCGTAGTCGCGCTGGCGCAGGTCGTATTCGTTGCTGCTGATGATGGCCTCCAGGCGCTCGCGCGGAACGCCGTGCTCGCACAGGTCGCGGCAGGCGTCCTGGAACACGCGACGCAGTTCGCGCGCCACGCCGGGCTGCGCGTTTTGCAGCATGATGAGCTCGTAGGGCTGCAGGCTCTCGGCCGCGGTGTAGCTCACCACGTTGCCGCCCAGGCCGGCAGCCAGAATGGCCTTCTTAACCGGTGCTTCGTTGGAGCCCAGCAGTGCCTCAAACAGGATATCCGCCGCGATCGTGCGCTTGCGGTCGAGCGCGCTGCCCAGCACCAGGCCCAGGCCCACCAGGGCGTTCTCGGGTGTGGTGGCCATCTCGACGCGCTTATACTCGCAGGTCACGGGCGCCTGCACGTCCAGCGGATTGGGTGCCAGCGTGGACGGGTCCTCGCCGGCGGCGACGGCGGCGTCCATGCGGCGGCTCGCGGCACTCGGCTGCGACAGATAGCACTCGTCCAAAAAAGCCAGCGCGCGGTCCACGTCCAGGTCGCCGTAGAGCGTGATGTAGGAGTTGGAAGGATTGTAGTGACGCGCGTGCGTGTCCAGGAACTGCTCGTAGGTGAGCGCGGGAATCGCGCGCGGGTCGCCGCCGCTCTCGTGCGCATAGGCGGTGTCGGGATAGAGCGCGGCGTTGACGGCATCGTCCAGCACGCTCATGGGGTCGGACAGCGCGCCCTTCATCTCGTTGAACACCACGCCGTTATAGCGCAGCGTGCCCTCGCACAGGCTCGCGGAGCTGCTGTCGCCTTCGCCCTCGGCGCTCTCCGGCAGGTCCAGCTCGTAGTGCCAGCCCTCCTGCTCAAAAATGGTGGGCTTGGTATAGATGGCCGGGTTGAACACCGCGTCCAGGTACACGTCCATCAGGTTGTACAGGTCCTGCTCGTTGGTGGTGGCAACGGGGTAGATGGTCTTGTCGGGGTAGGTCATGGCGTTGAGAAACGTCTGCATGGAGCTCTTGATCAGGTCGACAAACGGCTCCTTGACGGGAAACTTGGCCGACCCGCACAGTACCGAGTGCTCAAGAATATGGAACACGCCGGTGGAATCGGCCGGCGGCGTCTTAAAGCCAATGGCAAAGGCCTTGTTCTCGTCATCGCATGCCAGGTACAGCAGGCGAGCGCCCGAGGCGGTGTGGCGCAGCACATAGGCGTCCGAGTCGAGCTCGGGCACGGTCTCGCAGCGCTCGACGGCAAAGCCGTGGCAGGTGGTGCCGGGCACCAGCAGCGCGGCGGCAGCGGCGCGCGGGTCGGTTGAGGTAGTGGACATATGCAGTCTCCTTTGACGCCCCAACGGGGGCGAATCGAGTCGAATCCCCGAGAGTATACCCATATGGGGCGGCGGCTCTGCGACGAACTGGAGACGATGCCAGCGGATTGGACAAAGGCCCCGCGCGTTCACCGCACGAGCGTGGATTTTCGGACGAAATAATCCGTCGCAGGCCCAAATGCCGTCCAATTATCCACTCCCGCACACCTTTCGTCTCCAACCGTGAGATAAGAGATAGACGAGAGACGTATACGAAAGATGGCTGTACAGCAAAGAGCCAAACAATTAATAGTGCTGTTTGGTTGGTGATTGTTTTTTTCAGTAAAAACACTTACGAATAAAGCAAGTTGCAAACAGCTGCCCCCTTATTTCGTGCTCATTTTTAAGGCGAGAAATTGCCGTCATATGATCGGACGAGTTTCAACGATTGCGATTTAGTATTTGGCGCGGATGCATTTGGCGCGGATGCGGTCGATTCCGATGAAACGCTAGTTGACCACGCGGTAGATTTCGCTTTCTCCCAGATGCCCCGGCTATGCGCAATAAGCCGGATAACGAAGCGATTGCCGGTGCGTCTATCCATAGGGAATTCCGGGAAAGCTTCTGCGGACAGTCAAAAGATTTGTCGGTCCCAAGCGGATTAAAGGTATTTGCATAAGACGTCATTTAACTAGAGTCGATGCATATTGAATCGTTCAATGAACTTGCACGCTGTGTCCAAAAACGCCGATTGTTGTTTTAAGGGGCTTGATGAAAGACCAGAACCAAAATAATACTTGCATAGTTAGTTATATAAAGTATTATAACGTTATGGGATGAACGAAGGGTTCATCTAAGTGAGTTAGGAGTAAGGGATGTTCAATTTCGATGAGCCTCGTTACGAGAAGGTTGTGAGCGATGCCCTCGCTCTCCGTCCTCAGATTGAGGCTGCCGTGGACGAGGTCTGCGAGCAGGGTTATTCCAACATCTTCTTCATCGGCTGCGGCGGCACCTGGGCCCACACGCTCCCGATGAAGTATTGGGTCGAGACCACCACGGCCGACGTCGACGTCCACTGCGAGATCGCCGCTGAGTTCCTCGCGTGCCCGCCCAAGGCCTTCAACAAGGACTCGGTCTGCGTCTTCTCCACCCGTACCGGCACCACCCCCGAGATCATCGAGGCCGCCAAGTTCTGCCAGGAGCAGGGCGCCCGCACGCTGATGTATGTCTCCAACGACAACACCCCGGCCACCGAGTACGCCGACTACAAGTTCTTCAGCTTCGCCGAGGACGACGTCCTGTGCGAGGCCATCTACACCTACCAGATCACGCTGGTCGCCCGCTTCCTCAAGAACGCCGGCGCCTTCCCCAAGTACGACACCTTCATGGAGGAGTTCGGCAACATCGCCCCGTACCTCATCAAGGCCAAGGACGCCCAGGACGAGCGCTGCGCCGCCATGGCCGAGGACTTCAAGGACACCGACTACCACATGGTGATCGGCTCCGGCATGCTCTGGGGCGAGGCCTACGACTACGCCATGTGCATCCTCGAGGAGATGCAGTGGATCAAGACCAAGTCCATCCACGCCGCCGAGTTCTTCCACGGCACCATCGAGCTGTGCGAGGAAGGCACGAGCCTCATCATGCTCTACGGCGAGGACGACACCCGTAAGCTCATGGACCGCGTGGACAACTTCACTCACATGCTCGCCGACGAGAAGGGCGTCAACGTCCGCGTGAACAAGTTTGACACCGCCGAGGTCGAGCTGCCGTTCAGCGACCCCGAGTTCCGCAAGATCGTCTCCCCGATGGTCACCTACACCATCACCGAGCGCCTGAGCTGCCATCTCGAGCACGTCCGCAACCACCCGCTCACCACGCGTCGTTACTATCACCAGATGAACTACTAAAGCAGCTTTCAGCGGTCGTTATTTTGCTCGGAAATAATTCGTTATGTTGCGTTCGTAAAACAATGCAAACAAATGTCGCAGTCTCGTTCTAGGGAGCCATGCCGTAGCTGGCCGCTTGAGGTCGTATTTGCTTGGACTCGACCATGCGGCTCGTTGGCATTTCACGGTAGCGACTTCAAGGCGAAATGGGGCATTTTTGCCAAATGCCCCTCTTGTTTGCGCCACAAGTGGCATTCGACACCTTCATATGGAGTGTTTGATATTGTAGACGGTTCAAAAATAAGATTGAACCGTCTATTTCTTTCAAAATAATACGTAATAGGTTATCTTATAACGTATAGAAGTTTCATAGAATGTTATACGGAGAACGTTATGATTAACCCGACTAGTGCTGTGCCGCTATATGTACAAGTAGCTGATGATTTGCGCCGTCGTATTGAGATGGGCGAGTTTTCCGAAAGTGGCGTGTTGCCTAGCGAAAATGGTTTTTGCGAAGAATACGAGGTTAGCCGTGCGACGATACGGAAGGCAATTCAAACTCTTGTGGATGACGACGTGCTTGATACGCGTCATGGCAAGGGCACATTTATCCGGCAGCCTAAAATCGTCTCGAGCTTGAGCACGTTTAAGGGTTTCACTTATTTTTGCCATGAAAATAATATCGAAACCTCGTCTCGTGTTCTCGCTCTTCAGGAGGTCGAGCCGCCCGTTGCCGTCCGTCGTCATTTGCGAATGGAAGAGAATGAATCTGCGGTTTACCTCAAACGCGTGAGGTCAATTAACCACATAAATGCAATGATTGAACATATTTATCTTCCAGTAAAGAACTTCGGGTTTTTACTGGGTGTCGATATGGAGAACGCATCACTTTATGAAACGATTGAGAGAGAGACGGGGCTGCGACTAGAGGATAATTGTTTCCCGTCTATTGTGCTTGAAGCAGGGCTTGCTACGGATGAGGAGAAGCGCATCCTTAATATCGCAGGAGAAGCTGCGATGTTTATATTGAGTGAGACCGTTTATATGAGCACTGGTAAGCCAGTGCACTTTACTAAGCAGGTGATGTTGGGTGATTATTTCAAATACTTCTTTTCGATTAAGGCTAATCAACTCGGCATCAATTGGCGGGGACTTGAAGCCGTTGAGTGTAGAAAGCAATAGGTTGAATAATGGTTAAAGTGGAGAGCGCTGTTCCATTGTATAAGCAGATCGTTCACGATCTTGTGAGTCGAATAGAAAGTGGCGTATATAGCGAAGGGGATAAGCTTCCTACTGAGACGGAGCTTATGGAGGAATATGGCGTTAGTCGTATTACTGTTCGATCGGCAATCAAGGAACTAGAGGATGCCGATATCGTTGAGCGCACGCGAGGGAAAGGGACTTTTGTTACCACGACACGCAATGCCTATGCAGCCGATGACCAGGAAAGCTTCACCCATTCCTGCATTCAAGAAAATAAAAAGCCTTCTACCGTAGTGCTCGAAGTAGCTTGGATTTATCCTACGCTGCGCGACGTGCGTTTTCTTCAGGTCCAGGAGGACGAGAATATTCTTCAGACTAGACGTTTGCGCTTAGTCGATGGCGTGCCAACGATGTTGGAAACCAATAGCTACACTCCTTCTCTTGCCTTTTTGGAACATGAAGATTTATCGGGTTCTCTACTTGAGGTGCTGGGAAGACGCCATATCGAACTTGGCAATAACGAGCGAACGTTGCAGGTGTGCTTTGCAAGTGCTTACGAGGCAGAACATTTGAATGTAAAGCCGGGATCTGCCCTTTTATTATTTGTAGATAAGCGTTGCAGCGCGCAGGGAGTGCCATTGTTTATTTCGCGGCAGGTGTACTGCACTGAGCGCTTAAAGTTTTATCTCTAGCGAAAGCCAAACCCCGGATCTTTCTTAACCGAATAACAAGAGATTGAAAACGCCCCGACAAAGGGGCGTTTTTTTGCCGTTTACGGGCGAATTATTACCGCTTAGGAAGCTCGATTGATCTGTCTTGACAAAGCGAAAGTTTCGAGGATACTGTAGATAACAATACAAAATATAACGTTCTATTAACAGATGATTGACTGAGATTGGGAGATAAATGAGGAAGTTGCTCTTGGCCAGCCATGGGCCACTTGCTAGAGCGATGCGTGAAACGCTCCAGCTATTTTGCGGTGAAGATCCTCGCGTTAAGGTGCTATGCGCATATGTCGATGAGGACACGATGGATGTAAACGAGTTGATAGATTTTTGGGACCGTTCTCGCGACCCAGCAGACCAGTGGATTGTCATCACTGATGTCTATGGTGGGTCAGTGAATAACGCTTTTATGGAAAGGTTGGGCGACGATTCTCTAAGGCTCATTGCCGGCATGTCGCTACCACTAGTGCTCGAAGTGTTTTCGAAATTGAGCACACTTGATGACGCCGAGCTCGCTGCATTGGTTTCAAGTGTCCGCCAAAAGGGCACATGCCTATGTTCGCTGCCAAATTCGGTAGAAGAAGACGAGGATTTTTGAGAAAGGAACAAAGATGATTAAGCTGCTGAGAGTTGACCATCGCTTGCTTCATGGTCAGGTTGCCATGACTTGGACGCAAGAGCTTGACACCAATTGCATTTTGATTGCCTGCGATGCGGTTGTGAAAGATGACGTGCGCAAGACGACGCTTAAGCTGGCACGTCCGGCAGGCGTCAAATTGGTTATCAAATCGGTCGATGATTCTATCGAGGCTCTTAGGAGCGGTGTGACCGATAAGTACCGTTTGTTCATTGTCGTTGAAAGCATCGAAGATGCTTACCGCCTGGCAAAGGGCTACAGCGAAATCGAGCATATCAACATTGGAGGAACGAAGCCGCGTGAGGGTGCAGATGTACGCCTATCTTCAACGGTTTTCGCTACCGATCGCGACGTGGAGCTTCTACATGAGCTCAGTGATGCCGGAATCGAGGTGGAGATCAGGCAGGTACCTAGAGACGAGAAGATTTTGATTTAAGCACATACAATAGAAAGGGGATCCCTCATGTTGACTCAAGCGATCCTTATCGGCCTCGTCGCAATGTGCGTGACATTTGAGTGGGCACTTGGCACTTGCCTTGCTTCTCGCCCGATTGTCACGGGCGTCCTCATCGGTCTTGTGATGGGTGATTTGCAGACGGGCATTATTGTCGGCGCCACGCTTGAAATGGTGTTCATTGGATCGGTTACCATCGGGGCGGCCGTTCCGCCTGACGTTATCACCGGTGGTATTTTGGGCACTGCCTTTGCAATTTCGACGGGTCAAGGCGCTGAAGTTGCGCTGACGCTCGCTTTCCCGATTGCGTCGCTTTATCTCATCATTGATAACGCGCTTACGCTGATCGTGATGCCGTTTTTCGTCCATAAAGCGGACGACTGCGTGGCAAAGGGCGACCTCAAAGGTATGGAGCGGATGCATCTGCTTGGTGGATTCATCGTCAAATCGCTTCCTCGCTTTTTCGTGTGCTCCCTTGCTTTCTATCTCGGAACGCCGGTTATGAACGCGGTGCTTAACGCAATTCCCGAGTTTGTAAGTAACGGCCTGGTTATTGCGGGTGGATTCATCCCTGCGCTCGGCATTGCACTGCTCGCTTCAATGATTGTCAACAAGCAGACTGCTATTTTCTTCGTGCTCGGGTTTGCGCTCTGTGCCTACATGAGCATTCCAATCCTTGGTATTGCCATCATTGGGCTTTGCCTCGCAGTAATTCTCGTGGTGGTCCAGCCAAACTTCATTGCTCAGACGCCACAGCTTAGTTCGGAAGGGAGCTTCGACGATGACGACTTCTAATGACACCAGTTCCAACAAGATTACAAAGCGTGATCTAAAATCGGTATTTTTCCGTTCGCTTACGATGGAGTACTCCTGGAACTACGAGCGCCAGCAGCACATGGGATACTGCTTCTCCATGCTTCCCATCATTCGTCGCGTGTATAAGAATAAGGATGACCAGGCTGCTGCTGCTAAGCGTCACATGGAGTTCTTCAACACCACTCCTTATGTCTCAACATTAATTCTGGGCATTTCGGCAGCGATGGAAGAGGCAAACGCTAACGAAGAGGATTTTGACGAATCCTCCATCAACAGCGTAAAGGCCGCTCTTATGAGCCCGCTGGCCGGCATCGGCGACTCTCTGTTCTGGGGAACGTTGCGTGTCATCGCCACTGGCTTGGGTGTGTCGCTTGCTATGCAGGGTAACATTCTCGGCCCGCTTCTCTTCCTTGTCGTATTCAATGTTCCGCATTATCTGATTCGTTGGTTCTGCCTTAAATGGGGCTATGGATTCGGAACCAGTTTCTTGAGCAAGATCGAGAAATCTGGTCTTATGCCAAAGCTCACTATGGGGGCTGCAATTCTCGGTCTTATGGTTATCGGCGCTATGGTGCCCAACCTTGTATCGGTCAGCGTGGCTGGTTCTCTCGGTACCGGCGACAGTGCGCAGACTATCCAAAGCATCATCGACGGTATCATGCCGAGCCTGCTGCCGCTGCTTGTGACACTTGGAGTTTACGAACTCGTCCAGCACAAGGTCAAAATTGCTTGGATTCTCGTTATTCTCATGGCGGTTGGTATCGTCGGCTCCTTCTTCGGAGTGTTTGCAATCTAAATGGTTGATTTCGCCGTCTGGCCCAATTGAATTAGAAAGGTATATCTCATGGTTTCATTTGATGAACAGGCAATTCTCGATAACGGTGCTTATATCTACAATCAACGTGCCGAAATTGAACGCATTGCTGACGAAATTTGCGAAAAGGGTTTCGATTCGATTTTCTTCACCTCGTCAGGTGGCTCGCTTGCGATGATGCAGCCGTTTGACTATATGGTTTCTGTTATGTCCGATATTCCCGTCCAGTCCCAAGTTTCGGCAGATTTCCTCACGGTTGGCAATCGGCGCATCGGTAAGGGGACCTTGGCGTTCATGGCGTCCAAGTCGGGCGACACCAAAGAGACGGTCGCGGCGGCAAAGGCGGCAAAAGACGCAGGCTGCACCATTGTCTCTACGCTTGGCGTGGACGGTTCACCGCTTGGTGAACTTTCCGATTATGGAGTGATCTATAAGCAGGGTCGTCCTATGGAGCTCGTGCTGTACCTTCTGATTGGAAAGATTCTCAAGAACAGGGGCTTTTTCGATGACTACGATCGCTTCGCTGATGAGCTTGTGAATCTCCCCGCTGCTCTCGTTTCCGTCGGCAAGAACGCTGACGAGATGGCTCGCGCATATGCTCTGAAGCACAAGGACGATCCGTATCAGATTTGGATTGGTTCTGGCAATCTGTGGGGCCCCACGTATTCGTTTGCCATGTGCGTGCTCGAGGAGTCCCAATGGCTGCGCACCAAATCCGTTACATCGCCTGAGTTCTTCCATGGCACTATCGAACTTGTTGAGCCGGGCGTTTGCGTCGCGCTCGCAATGACGGAGGCGCAGACTAGGCCTCTTGATGAGCGCGTTGCACGCTTCTGTAAGCAATATGCGGATGATTTCACCGTATTCGATACACATGATTATGAGTTGCCGGGTATCAGTGATGAATTCCGCTGGATGCTTTCTCCGGTGGTGCTCAATGCCATTCTCTCGCGTGTGAGCAAGAATTTCGAGGAAATTCGTGACCATTCGCTCGACATCCGCCGTTATTACCGCAAGGTCGAGTACTAATAAAGACCGTACGTGATGGGAGGCGTTGAGGTGAAAATCGCAGCAATTGGTGACAACGTTATTGATCGCTATCTCAACAAAGGCGTTATGTATCCTGGTGGCAATGCCGTAAACGTCGCTGCCCATGCAAGCATGCTTGGCGCACAGGCTGCGTATATTGGGGAGATCGGCAACGACCTGGGAGGGCGAATAATCACCGATGCCCTTTCTTCGCTGAACGTTGACCTTTCGCAATCATGCATGCCTGAAAAAGCAACAACCAAGACTTGCGATGTAAATGTTTACAACGGTGAACGTGTCGAAGTTGGTTACGATACGGGGGCTTGCTGGGCGCACAAAACCCATATCAACGATTCTGATGTCAAGTTTCTTCAGGGATTCGATGCGGTTTTTACCAGCGTCAATGCAAAGCTGCAGGATGATGTGCACCTAGTTCAAGATCTTCCCGCTGTGGTGGTTTACGACTTTTCCGTTAAAGATAAGTATCGAACCGACGCATATTTCGATCTTGTTTGCCCTGCTACAACCCTTGGCCTGTTTTCCTGTTCCGGCGAGAGCGATCAACAGATTCAAGTTCTATTGAAGAGGGCCATAGAGCATGGTTGTCGCTACACGATTGCTACACGGGGATCTGCAGGGCCTGTGTTCTTTGACGGTTCCCGATGGTACCAGGGAAATATAAGACCCGTAGATGCGCTTGACACCATGGGCGCGGGAGATTCGTATATCGCTGCGTTTGTTGTGAGCTGTCTCTCGCATGGCTGGAGTAAAAAGCAACCGCTCGATGCGGAGATCATTCGGGATGCAATGGAATTCGCTGCTGACTATTCAGCTAAGAATTGCCTTAAACCCGGCGGCTTTGGATTCGAGCATAAACTCGCCGAGATGAAAGACGGCCAAGCTTCCATTTCCTAGAAAGGTATTTATTTAGGTCATTAAGTATTAATACGTAGTGAAATGACAAGTTGTCAATTGAAACGAATTTCACTCTATTAAACGAAGGGATATTAGATATGTTCAATTTCGATGAGCCTCGTTACGAGAAGGTTGTGAGCGATGCCCTCGCTCTCCGTCCTCAGATTGAGGCTGCCGTGGACGAGGTCTGCGAGCAGGGTTATTCCAACATCTTCTTCATCGGCTGCGGCGGCACCTGGGCCCACACGCTCCCGATGAAGTATTGGGTCGAGACCACCACGGCCGACGTCGACGTCCACTGCGAGATCGCCGCTGAGTTCCTCGCGTGCCCGCCCAAGGCCTTCAACAAGGACTCGGTCTGCGTCTTCTCCACCCGTACCGGCACCACCCCCGAGATCATCGAGGCCGCCAAGTTCTGCCAGGAGCAGGGCGCCCGCACGCTGATGTATGTCTCCAACGACAACACCCCGGCCACCGAGTACGCCGACTACAAGTTCTTCAGCTTCGCCGAGGACGACGTCCTGTGCGAGGCCATCTACACCTACCAGATCACGCTGGTCGCCCGCTTCCTCAAGAACGCCGGCGCCTTCCCCAAGTACGACACCTTCATGGAGGAGTTCGGCAACATCGCCCCGTACCTCATCAAGGCCAAGGACGCCCAGGACGAGCGCTGCGCCGCCATGGCCGAGGACTTCAAGGACACCGACTACCACATGGTGATCGGCTCCGGCATGCTCTGGGGCGAGGCCTACGACTACGCCATGTGCATCCTCGAGGAGATGCAGTGGATCAAGACCAAGTCCATCCACGCCGCCGAGTTCTTCCACGGCACCATCGAGCTGTGCGAGGAAGGCACGAGCCTCATCATGCTCTACGGCGAGGACGACACCCGTAAGCTCATGGACCGCGTGGACAACTTCACTCACATGCTCGCCGACGAGAAGGGCGTCAACGTCCGCGTGAACAAGTTTGACACCGCCGAGGTCGAGCTGCCGTTCAGCGACCCCGAGTTCCGCAAGATCGTCTCCCCGATGGTCACCTACACCATCACCGAGCGCCTGAGCTGCCATCTCGAGCACGTCCGTAACCACCCGCTCACCACGCGTCGTTACTATCACCAGATGAACTACTAATCCTCTCAAATTGCTGCGGTTGTCTGCAGGCGAGCTGCGCAGAATGCCTCGCCTGCAGACCTGTTTCTGGGGTTGATCGAAATGGTTGTCCAGTATCTTCTAGTTGCACTGGTCGCATTTATTGCGTCCATGGACGAGCAATTATTTGGCATTACGATGCTTGGTCGTCCGCTGTTTACGAGCCTGTTTGTCGGCTTGATCCTTGGCGATGTCCAGCAGGGCGTTATCGTCGGCGCTGCTTTGGAGTCCATGTTCATGGGCGCCATCATGGTCGGCGCGGCGGTTCCTCCCGAGGTCTATGCCTCCGGCGTGCTTGGCTGCGCGTTTGCCGTCATTACGGGTACGGGCACGGCAACTGCCGTCGCGCTCGCCCTTCCCGTCTCCGTCTTCCTTCAGGTGTGGCGCAACTTCTGCTACGCCGTTCCGGGTGCCTTTGCCTGCAAGAAGATTGAGACCGCTCTGGCAAATCGCGATCTTGCCAAGGCGAATCTGTACCATCTGACCATCGTGCCGCTGTCGATTGGCATTCCGTCTGCACTGCTGGTGTTTGGCTCGCTGTTCTTTGGTGCCGACCTTATCAACAATGCGCTCAACGCGATTCCGCAGTTTGTGATGGACGGCCTCAACGTTGCGTCCGGCGTCATGGTCTGCATCGGCTTCGCTCTTCTTATCAGGACCATGGGCGATAACAAGCTCCTTCCCTGGCTGTTCCTGGGCTTCATTATGGTCATCTACCTCAAGATGGACGTGGTCGGCGTCGCCGCAGCTGCCATTTGCGTCGCGCTGCTCCTGGCCTTCCGCGAGGGCTCGTCCGGTCCGCAGACGGTTGCTGCAGATGAAGAGGAGGACTTCTAATGGCTATCCAGAACACCGACCTCAAAGAGGCCAAGAAGGACGCGATTATGACTCCCGATATGTATCGGAGCATGTTCCTTCGCCAGTTTACGAGCCAGTGCTCGCAGTCGTACGACAAGATGATGGCAATGGGCTTCATGTACACCATTCAGAAGCCCCTGCGAAAGATCTATCCCAACGACGACGATTACTATGCGGCGCTCGATCGCCATACCGAGTTCTTTAACATCACGCCTCATGTGCTTCCGTTTGTAGCCGGCCTAACGGTTTCGATGGAAGAGCAGGCGGCTGCCGATAAGAACTTCGACACGTCCTCGATTAACGCCATGAAGGTCGGCCTTATGGGACCGCTTTCCGGCATCGGCGATTCGTTCTACTGGGGTACGTTCCGCGTGGTTGCCGCCGGCATTGGTATTGGCATCGCTTCGACGGGCAACCCGCTCGGCCCCATCGTGTACGCGCTCATCTACTCCGTGATTAACTTTGCAACGCGTATCGTCGCCGCCCATCTGGGTTACGACTTGGGAACCAAGTTTTTGCAGCAGTCCGAAGAGAGCAACCTTATGTCTCGCATGACGCATGCTGCCGGTGTTCTCGGAATGACCGTTATCGGCGCCATGATTGCGGCACAGGTCTCGCTGTCCACGGCTTTGACCTTTGACGTGGGTGGTTCGGAGATTGTCCTGCAGGATCTGTTCGATTCGATCTTCCCCGGTCTGCTGCCCTTGCTGGCAACGTTCGCTTGCGTTGCCCTCTATAAAAAGGGCGTCAAGACCATTTGGATCATCTTGGGCATCTTCGCAATCTGCATCATCGGAACGGGCTTGGGAGTGTTCGCGGCGGCGTAATGTTGACTGCTATGCTCGCGCGTTGGATAACTAACTGACCGTTTGAAAACGGGGCTCGGCGTAAGGCCGGCCCCGTTTTTTATTTGAGGGATTTTCCGACCGTCCAAAAAATCACACTCGTCCATCACTCACGCATCTCTCATCTCTCACTCATCTCTAAGCTGAGAGATAAATGAGAGATAACTGAGAGATAGACAGACAGACGGACTGTCGGGGGCATGCATCGCTGTCAGATTAATGCCGCGCGCGGAGCAGCTGCGCGTTCACCCGCGCCTCGCATCCCGCCATTTCACGCACCGCACATCGAAACCTGCGGCAAAGCAGGTACAATAGCCCAATGTGCATCGCGCACGACGATGATATCGGCGCCCGCGACTGGGGGAGAATACATGGCAGAGCAACAGATAACGCCGGGGACTAAGCTTCAGGTGGCATTCGACGTGCCCATGGGCCAAAAAACCGACTTCAACATGCTCGCCACGTACAAAGAGAACCTGGACGACGCGTACTTTCTTATGAGCGCGCCCATGCTCGCCGGCAAGCCGCTCCTCATGGACGAAAACCAAAAGCTCCTGCTGCAATACAAAGTGGGCGAGGAGACGTTCGTGCTCGCCGGCTATCCCGAGGCAGTCGAGAAAAAGGGCATCCGCACCTACTGGAAAATGCGTAGAGTCGCCGAGCAGCGCACCTTCGTCAAGCGCCGCGACGAGCGTTTTAAGGTCGCCATGCGCCTGACCTACCAGCGCGACAACGCGCCGACCCCCGAGCCCGAGGACGCCATGACCATCGACGTCTCGGCCGGCGGTCTGGCTATCTACCTCAACGATTACCCCGACGTGGGCGAGGCCCTGGCCGTGCAAATGCCCACGATCCGCCTGCAGGGCGAGCGCCACGAGCTGCCCGAGCAGCTGGGCATCGTGTGTTGGGTGCGCCGCGCGCCCAAGGGCAGCCTGTACCGCAACGTCTGCGGCCTGCAGTTCCGTTACGCCGACGACATGGAGCGCGAGCTCGTCAAAGAATACGTCGGCTACATTCGCACGAAATATAAGATCTGATCGCCATGGCTCTGTTCAAGCGTAACGACAACAAAGATCAAGCTGCCGAGGACGTGGCCGAGGATTTGGCGCAGGACCAAGCCGAGGGCGTGGCCGATAATTTGGCCGAGCGCCAGGCCGAGCGCCAGACCGTGGACACGTCGGCAGACGCGCCCGCCGCCAATGCCGAGAACGCGCCCGGCGAGGACTCCGCGCCCGACCAGGCCCCCACCTCCCGCAAGCGCTTCGGCAAGCCCAAGCGCAAGCCCAAACCCAAGCGCGACTTGCGCGGCGTGGTGCGCATCGAGGAGCTGGAGCAGGCGCTGGCCGACCAGGACCTCGACGACATCGACC
Organism: uncultured Collinsella sp.; assembly: GCA_900541685.1. Taxonomy (GTDB): domain Bacteria; phylum Actinomycetota; class Coriobacteriia; order Coriobacteriales; family Coriobacteriaceae; genus Collinsella. Next base: position 59,449 of record UQKM01000011.1, on the reverse strand, counting down.
CCGACGCGGTCGTGTCCATGTACATGCCCAAGCGTCGCATGGAGCGCATCGGCACGGCGCTGCTGCGCATGGACAAGTTGCAAAAGGCCCTCGTGGTGCTGGCGCTTGCCTTTGGCGTGCTGTTCGCCCTGTCGTTTATGCAGGAAAACATGGGTAACTTCACTATCAACCTCAACCGCCTGGAGCTGTTCCGCCGCGGCGTGGCCATTGCCGACAACGGCGACTTTAACAACGCCACCGCGCGCCTGGCGGCCGACGCCGTGGACAACGGCACCAATATCGCTGCCGAGGACCTGCCCGATAACCTGGACGACATCGACGGCAGCCACAACGGCAAAAACTACGTGGCGTACACCTTCTATATCCGCAGCGCCGGCAAGACCGATCTGGGCTATAGCGCCAAGCTCAAGGTGGTCAGCGCCAGCAAGGGCGTGGATAAGGCCGCGCGCGTGCGGGTGTATCGCAACGGCAAGCCCACCACCTATGCGGCGGCTGCGGCCGATGGCAGCCCCGAGCCCAACACCGAGCCGTTTGCGTCCAAAGACGTGGTGACGACCATCAGCCACAAGAACTTTCGCGTGGGCGATGTGGACAAGTACACCGTGGTCATTTGGCTGGACGGCGACGATCCGGAGTGCGTGGACAAGATCATTGGCGGTGCGGTGGAGTTCGGTTTTGACTTTGATTCGTCCGAGACCGACGACTCGAGCCTGTTCGTTAAGTTTGTGCAGGATATTGCCGATACCCTGACCGGCAATGACCCCATTAGCGCGAGCGGCAACGAGGCGCCCGATTACTACAAGGAGCACAACGTGACGTGGGGTAACCGCCGCAACCAAAAGAACTCGCCCGTGAAAGACGGAGACAAGTAGAACGAACAAGCGCCGGGCCGGGATTCATTTTCCGGCCCGGCGCTTTTGCTATGCGGAGGCGTTATCTGTGGAGCTGGCGCCGTTGCCGCCGGCGGCATCCAGCAAGAACAGCCGCAGTGCGAGCTTGATCGCGTAGCCCGGTTTGACCTGCGCCGCGTCTCCCATGCGCTCACCCAGGTCGCTGCAGTAGGCGTAAACGTCGCGGATGAGGTCCGCGCCCGAGAGGGTGAACATGTAGCCCGTGTCCGAAAGCGCGTTGGGCGCTGCGGGCAGTCCCGCGGCCACACAAAAGCTCGCGAGGTCGGGGCCCATGACGGCCTCGTAGTCAATCGAGTGTCCACCGTTTTGCGCGGCCTGCTCCTGTTCGTGGGTGTACGACAACGCCGCCGCCAGCACAAAGCTGGGCGTGGGCGCGTTGACGTCGTCGGTGGTGGCGACGAGCTTGCCGGCCGCTTGCGTGACCAGCCAGGCGACTTCGCGCTGGCAGCGGACGGCTTTGCGCGTCACCGGCTTGATCGATCCGGCGGAAACGCTTCCCTTGGGTTGAGTGGCGGCAGGCATGAGCCCTCCCAACAAATAGCCCGTTTAGCAGGCAAAAATGACACGTGCCACACCAGTATAGCGAGGGGGAAGGACTAGGGCGAAGCATGGCGGAGGGTGAATGTATGCGACGACGTGTCGCTGCGGTCGCAAGCCTTAAGAGGGGCTTACGGCTTTGCGGGAGAGAGATCAAATAGGGTAAACGATGTTCACATAGCACCACATATAGCCCGAGGTAGACCTATGAATCTGCCTGAATGTAGGCTGCCGAAAACTCATAAGGAAATCGTAAGAATTATGGTATTCTCAATTCCATGTCTAAAGGATGGGCAAGCAACATCCAACACGAAAGCGCGGGCTCCCCTTCCGGGCTTCTCGAGGGTCATCTGGGATGAATGGGGAAAGAAAGGGGTCCGCATGGATACCAAGGCATTAAAGAAGCAGATGGGCGCCGCCATCGCCATGGTGCTGGTAGCAGCCGTAGCGCTGGGCTCTGCCACGTTCGCATGGTTTGTGACGAACAGCAAAGTCGACGCCACCACGAGCACGATCTCCGCTCAGTCGAACGCTGCGTTTATGACCATCACGAATGGCACGACGGGTGCAAGTGGGGTCGACACCACTACAGTCACTACTAATGTCGAGAAGAAAGCTCTCTTCCCCGCGACCTACGGCGAGGAAACCGGTGCCACTAAGGGACAGTGGATGACTGGTTTCGGTAAGGGTCTTGATGATGGTACGCTTAGTAGTGAACTCGAGCTTTGCAAGGACCCGGACAATGCTGAAACCGCTGGATCTTCTACTGCAGCAGTGAAGGGCAGTTATGCGCTTAAGCAGGACTACAACATCAGCTCTAAGGGTCAGAATCTGTCTAATCTCGAAGTTGATAAAGTCGAAGTTGCCAAAAATGCAACGTCAAACTCTGAGCTCATGAAGGCCTTGCGCGTGCTGGTTACGAACGATAACGGGAACACTTGGGTAGTATACGGACAGAAGGAGAACTCGACTGAGTTCGAGGCTAAGCTTACTTCTGCCGACCAGAATGCCGCTGTAACTCTTGGCGATATCACCGCCGGTCAGGATACTGCAGTCCATGTTTACCTTTACTACGAGGGTAAGGATGCTGTAGTTAAAACTTCGAATCTTGAGAAGAACCTGCTGACCGATACTGCAAAGATGACGGTTTTCTTTAAGGCCAAGGCAGCCAACAAATAGTCTGCGTTTGCACGCTGGCTTAAGAGGGCAGGTTCCCAGCCCGGGATCCTGCCCTTTTCCGTAACGAAGGGAGGCGACGGGCATGCACGATTCAGTAAAGAGGCTTAAGGTTCAGCTTGTTGGAGCGGCGTTGACCGTCGTCGTCTCGGCGGTGGCGCTTTCTGCAACTACCTACGCATGGTTTGTTACGAACAGTAGGGTCCACGCAACTACGAGCACCATTTCCGCTCAAGCGAATGGCATGGTGCTGCAAATTGCTCAGGGTAAAAATGTTGCCCATGATGGTTCGGACAAGCAAACCACTGCCAGCTCGGCTGGTCACGAAATCAGCCCTTCATCGACCAACGATGCGCGGACTTGGTTCGTCCCCAAGTCCTGGCAGGGCACCGATGTCTCCGGCTATCAGAAGGCCAACACGGGCGCCGACGGCAAGTATGTGCTGACGAACGGTGCCGATTCCTATTATGCCTACGTCGCCGCTGACTACACCCTCTACACCGTGACGAACACGGGCGTTGCGGATGTCTATCTAGACGGTGCGAATCCTGTCACCATCAAGCCTTCCGACAATGCAACGCAGGAGTGGTTTGGCAAGATCCAGGGTAGCCTGCGTGTTGGCATCGTTATTGACGATGAGCTTAAGGTTGTCTACGCCCCGGTTGAGCCTTCGACTGCCGAACATGGCAACGATGCCTCTTATACGATCGGCTGGAGCTGTGTTGCTGCTGAAGGCACCGAGACCAAAGCGCCCGATTATGCTCATGTTTCCGGCGCGACCCTAGTTGACCAGAACGGCGGCGATTGGGCCGCCGCCGGATCAAGCGGCTCTTATTCCAAACCTGGTGGAGCAAATCCGAAAGCCATCGCAAAGAACGTTGACTACAACGGCACGAACATGAAGATTGTCATCTGGATGGAAGGCACCGACTCCGACTGCCAAAACTGGTCCGAGCAGGGCAAGAACACCGCTGCTCCGACCTTTGATGTCACCGTAAGCTTGGTCGGCATTGTTCCTGATTCCAAGTAGGGCTAAGCCATTAGCTAGATTTGCCTGATAGGGGCCGCTTCAATCGAAGTGGCCCCTTTCTTGTGCGGTGGCTATGCGCAAAACGGTTGCACATGAGCCCGCGTAGATCAGCGATGATGTGGGGAACTGTTCTTTCTGGAGGTTCCTTATGGACGGCATCGCTTCTAGTGTTCCGCTGATAACTCTGCCGAGTTTTGACCGTGCTTGTAGCCTTGTGCCGTCTGAGTATGTTTTGGCTTGGGAGTGGTTCTTGCGCGAGGAGCAGCGTGGCGAGATTTGGGAAAAACTTCCTCATAACATTAAAGCTGATAGCCCCCAGTATCCTTATCGCATGATGATTGGCTCTGAGACCTTTTGCGTTTCGCGTCAATCAGGTATTTATTGGCCGGGTCGTGGACACATCAAGCATCCTGTGGAAAAGACCTTTGCGCTTTCGGTGCACAGCTCTACAAGTGGGAGCTATTCCGATGTTCCCCCGCTCTATCTTGAGGACGGCACGTGGGTGTTCAAGTATTCATCGCAAAGTGCTTCGGTTGAAAGCTGGCGCGACCAACGCTATAACGAAAAAATGATCAACTGCATGGAGTGCGGCGTTCCCGTTGGCGTGTTCTTTGCAACGAGCGCTGGCTACAAGGTGCTCGGCCTAGCGTTCGTTGAGCGCTACGAGCCGGAGAACAGCTGGTTTGTACTGCATGGCCCCGTTCACAAGGGCGGACCCGATGCACGTTTCTACCCCGACATGAGCTACATGAAGGACGATCCAATCGCGGCGGAGTTTTCCGGCGCCTCGGCGAGCGACGAAGAAAAGGTCCGCTACGCGCTGCGCCGTGAGCGAATCGGCCAGCAGCGTTTCCGCACTCAGCTCTTTGAGGCCTATACCGGTAAGTGTGCTGTTTCGGGCTGCAATGTCAGCGAAGCGCTCGAAGCTGCGCATATTGAGAACTATTCGGGTCCCAAGTCGCAGGTTGTCAGCAACGGTATTCTGCTGCGCCGCGACCTGCACTCGCTGTTTGATGCCCATTTGATTTCGTTTGAGCTGGTGCGCGGCGATTATCAGCTTTGCGGGTCGTACCTTCTGCAGCATACGGATTATGCGGCGTTTGCGGGCTCGGTGTTGCGCGAGCCGGATGAACATCGTTTGCGCCCTAACGCACGATTTCTCGAGGCCCATCGAGCCGAGTTCGATTTCTCGGAATCGCGGCGTCGGGCGGAGGGCGTTGCTCAGTATTAGTCGACTGTTGCCCGTCGTAACCCAATCATGTCGATTGATCGGATCGCGCTGCGCCGCATCGAGCGTTGCACGATCCTGCCATCCTCTCCTCAACGGTTAAAACGGGAAAGGGGAGACCATGGGATGGCGAAGCGATATCGCGCGCGGCGCATACGGAAACTTGCCGCGCGCTCTAATGGATCGGAGCTTATTTCCGCTCGTCGAGGTCAACTGCAGTCAGATCTGCCTGCCCTGCCCAAGCTGCGGCGCAGACCTTCCATGTCTAGACATCAGCTTCATCGACGCCCGCGACAAACATGCCGCCGACCCGCGGGCTCGGATGGGCTTGCGCCTTCCGGTCTATCCTCAGCAATGCCCAACCTGCGGATGCGCTATCACCTATGACGATACAGAGTCGTAGCCTCGATGGCCCAATTGCCAGTCCACAAAATCAAGTGATTCGACATGCGGTGCGCTACGCCCGCAGCGCTCCAATGGGGAACACGTAGACATCGTGCTCGGCATCGTAGCGGCAGAAGGGCGAGGTTGCGGTTATGACGGCGCAGAACTCCGGCTGGGGGTTGCGCGCCGCAGGGTTCAGGGCGACCTTGCGGCGTAGGCGCTCGATGTTGCGGATTCCGTCGCTTACCTTGGATTCGCCGAGCTTGATTTCTATCGCCGCCCAGCGGCCATCGTTCAGCTCGATGATGGCGTCAACCTCGAGCCCGTCGGAGTCGCCGTAGTAGTGGAGCGAGCCTGGGTGCGAGCCAGGCAGGCATGTGGTGTAGACGCTTAGATCATGAATGCACAGAGACTCAAAAAGCAGGCCAAATGTTTGGCCGTCTGCAAGGAGCCTCTCGGGGTTCATTCCGAGTGCGGCAGCGGGAATGGAGGGGTCGACGAAATAACGTTTTGGCTTGGTACGCAGGCGAGACTTGGCGCGGACGGGCGCATCCCAGCCGGGCAGATTTACGATCGCATACATGCTCTCCAACATGTCGAGGTAAAACGCCACGGTTGAAGTTGCCGGCTGGGCATCGCTGTCGCCCAACGAGGCGTCTGCCGCAATGGTGTTGAGCGTGGCAGATGTCGCAACGTTGCGCGCGAGCGAGGACACGATGTGTCGCGCCGTAGACCCCACGCCTCCTTTTTGCGGAACGCTGACTTCGTACATGGCATCGAGATACTGGTTAACGACCTCTGCGGCCATCTGGGGGCTCGCTCCGACAAGCGCCGGCCATCCCCCGCAACAAATTGCGTCGGCCAACATCGGGAGCGATCCTGTATAGGCGGAAGGTTCGAATGATCCATCGAATAGGTTTTTCAGCGAAACGGACCCCGTTGAAAGTCCGCGTTCCCAAAGCGTCATGGTGCTCATGTCGAGACGCGCTATGCGACCGGCGCCGCTGTGGGTAACAGAATTCTTAGCCGGCGTTGACGATCCAGTGAGGATAAAGAGGCCCTTCTCGCCGCCGGATGCATCTACGGCGCGGCGTGTGGCGTCCCATGTTGCTGGGGTCTCTTGCCACTCATCGATGACGTGCGGTTTATCGCCCTGAAGGGCGAGCGAAGGATCGGCTTCGACCAGCGACTTTACGTTTGGGTCGTCAAGATGAACGACGCTCTCACCGAATGCGAGCGCGGTCCATGATTTACCGCACCACTTTGTGCCCCGAATCTCGACCGCTCCAAAAATCTGGAGCAGGGTTTGCAGCCGTTCATCCAAAAGGCGAGGACGGTAGGATTTGGGCTGTTCCGAACCATAAGAAATCATGATTTGATAAACCTCACTACCTGCACATACTCGATTTTCGAGGATAATCATACTCGATTTTCGAGGATTTTCACACTCGATTTCCGAGGAAATCTGGACTCGATTTTCGAGGATTATCGCACTCGATTTTCGAGCTTTGCCCTATAGGTAGATCCCTTCGCACAGGGGTTTGTGGAACTGGGTGTGGTGGTCGCGTGCCCAGGTGAAGAGCGCCTGGTCAAAGTTGTCCTGACTGTCGGGGATGCCGTAGACGCCGGCGACTTCCACGCGCACGAACTCCAGCGCGGGCAGCTTGTTGATGGCCGTGAGTGCAAACGGCGACGTGGGCTCCTCGAACAGGTAATGGCTGCCTTGCAGCGCGCCGCAGGCGGTGCAGGTGCTGGCGAGCGATACGGTCTTGGTGGTGCGCGACGTTACGGGCTTGTAGCCGCAGCGCTCGCACAGGTAGTCGCGGATCTCGGCCGGCACGCAGCCCAGCGCGGGGACGATGGCTATGGCGTTGGCGCGGGCGGTGTCGATCGCGATGTGGCCCGTGTCGTCCATGGAGGGCGCGGCACTGGGCGCAGCCTTGCTGCCCGAGTCCTCGGCTACCCGATACGGAATGCCAAAGGCCGCGACTGTCGTCTGCTCGTGGCACTTCCAACACTCGCGCTTGCCCAGCACCAGGTAGATGTAGGGCGCGCTGGGGTCGGAGCGATCCACGCCGGGCAGCCACGCGGCAAAGGGCTCGGGGTTGACGCCATCAGGCACGTACCAGATCTTCTTGACCCGGTCCCACTTGGCACCCAGGGCTTTGGCCTCGTCTTTGTGCAAAAAGGGAACATCGAGCTCGGTGCGCATGGCGGCTCCTTTGTGCGGCTTGTGGTGCATGTGTTCCAAGGATACCCCAGCGGCGGGTGCGTGGTCGCTAAACGAGCATTTCGACCGTCCGAGAAGTCGCGGAGCATTTTGGCGAGTGCGTGCCGTCAAGCAAATGGGCAAGCAAATGGTCAGCTTTTGGTCAGTTGAGCGGCAACCTTGCCAAAAGCTTGACGGATTTGCATTTAGACGTCGACGAATGAACACTTTGGTTGCGCCGCGGCAAAAAACTGCTGGTCGTTTGCCGAAAACTCGCCAGGGTCGCGAGTCGCCGCCGACGCGCGTGTTATCTTCGCGCCATGAGCTACTTTATCGTTTCACATAACGCTGCGTTGGCGCTTTTGGCGCACATTCCGAACCCTCGATTTGGGGATTCGGAACCAGAGGTCGTGTCGATTGCGGGCGCCTGCGCGCTCTTGGACCAAGAGGCGCAGGAGTTTATCGATCGCTATGATTTAGGGGTCGAAACGCTGGATTTGCTGGTGCCGTCGCGCGCCGACCGTCGGCGGAGCAAACATGTTAAGACGCATCTCTGCACCAACGAGCTCCCGGCGGGTTCGTTTATCTCGCTGGGCCACTGGATGGGCGGCCTGGATGCGTACGTGTGCGCTCCCGAGCTGGCGTTTGTGCAGGCTGCGCGCGACGGCTCTGCAGCCGAGGCCATCTATGCCGGCTATGCCATGACATCGGACTATCGGCTGGACAACCTTGCTCCCGGCGGGGTGACAAGCAGGGATGGGGGCATGCGCGATGGCAGGCTCACGACGAAGGAGCTCATTGCGGCGTATATCGAGGCGTCCCCAAAGGTAAGGGGTCTCGCGAAGGCAAAGGCGCTGCTTGCGTATGTGATCGAGGGATCGCGCTCTCCGAGGGAGTCGGGGCTGTGCATGTTTATGTCGCTGCCTGCGCGCTACGGCGGGTATGCATTGGGCAAGGCCGAGCTCAACAAGAAGGCTTTCATTCGCGATGGACTCAACGATGGGCGCGAGCGCAAACTGCGCGTGTTGGAGCGCACGCCCGACATTACGCTTACGGCTAAAGTCGAGGTGGGCAGGGATAAAGTAAAGGCCGGGCTGCTGCCAGAGGTGCTGACCGCGATGGTCGACTACGACAGCGATGCCATTCATGACGGCCGCGAGAAGATCCACAAGGATGCCGAGCGCCGCAACGAGTTGGAACTGCTTGAGGGAGTAGCGTATTTTACGGTGACAACCGACCAAGCAAATGACTACGACAAGCTCGTTCGGCTGTGCGAACGCATCCGACGGAAGCTGCATCGGAATAAGCGCCCCATCTTTAACAAGGCGATGAGTGCAGAGCAGCGATATTTTGCCCATGCGCGTGCCGAAACGAAGCGATTTTGGCTCTGGCAAGCCGTTATCGATGCGCATCAGTATTGGTAGGGGCGGTAACAGGGGGTTAGAATTAGCGGCCATATATCCAGGTCTAATACTTTTCCCGAGAAGTGAACGAGCCAGAATGGACTCCCGAAACATCGACACTTTTAGGGGCCCGTTTCCTGCGGTTTTGCTGTTGGAATCCTGCGGTTTTGACGTCAAAAAGTGTGGATGTTCCAGGGGTCCAAATAAGCTCATTCACTTCTCGGGAAAAGTATTAGACCTCAATTTAAAGAGGGTTACTTATATGTGACTGCGAGACCCATTCGGGTCTGATCGTGGCGATTGCTGGGGCTGTTTGGGCGCTTTGGGCTCGGTCGCCGTAAAACAAAACAGCTCAGAGGCGAAGCCTCTGAGCTGCGAACATTTGGTGGGCGTTAGAAGATTTGAACTTCTGACCTCTTCCGTGTCAGGGAAGCGCTCTCCCCCTGAGCTAAACGCCCGATCAAGGGTGCGCGAGTGCGCAGGGAATAATATAACGGAGCTCCCACCCGCTGGCAAGAACTATTTTTTAAAAAGCGGCAACTTGCGACCCTATTGGCCTCCGATCCGGCGTGAGCAGGACGCGAAAAGTCGCGTTTGTACCCCCGATGAACTGCACATTCGCGTAAAATATTCCCATTATGGGCAAATGGTGTCCAGGTAGTTTACGATGCGGCATCTGGGGGAGGGACATGTCGGACGCGCGCTCACTGCGAAAACAGTTCAATCGCATGCTCGCCACGTTGCTGGTTGCCCTTGCTGCTGCCGGAGCCGTAACATATGCCTGGTACATCTACAACGCCAACCGCCACATCACCGATGTCAAGATGGCCGCGGGCACGGGCGTGACCTTCCTCATCTCCAACGAGTACGACGGCGAATACAAGACCAACGCCGGCCTGAGCTTTTCGGGCCTGCTCGATCCCGTCTCGACCGACAACGTGCTCAACGGCTTCCAAAAGGTAACGGGCTTTACCGGCGGAACCACCCAGGACTCGCTCTTTGCCAGCATGTTTGGCGCCGCCGAGCACTCCGACTACTACAAGACCTCCCTGTACCTGGCTACCAATTCGGCCGCGACCGACGTGTACCTGTCGGGCATCGATTTTACCGAGCAGGACCCGGCAAGCCCCATCTCCACCGCTCTGCGCGTGGGGCTGGTTACCTATGCTCCGGGACAGGGCGACACCGTTACGGGTCAGTATATCTTTGAGGTCTCGGGCGAGCACAATCCCCAGGCGCGCTACAACACACTCGACGGCAAGGATGCCGGCGAGAACGAGCAGAATCACCTGGTGCTCGACAGCACCCGCTCCGATGGAACAACGGTTCATTTTGACCAGCTGACTAGCGCAAACTTTTGCGACTATAACGAAGACACCGGCATCGTGAGCCTCAAGGAGGCCACGACCAAGATCTGCAGCCTGCCCGCCGCTGCCGAGGGCGCCAACCGCAGCACGCCCGTGCGCGTGGATGTGTACGTGTGGCTGGAAGGCTGCGACCCCGACTGCACCAACAACCTGGCCGCCACCAGCCTGCAATCTCTGGCGCTGCGCTTTGCCGGCAAGCGTTCGTAAGGGGGCTGGACATGAGTGCATCGAACATCAAAGACATCCTGGGTTCGCGCCGTCGCATGGTTGCCGCGGCCGCATGGATGTTGGTGCTGGTAACCGCCTTGAGCGCCGCCACCTACGCCTGGTTTAGCAACTCGCGCTTCACCAACGTGACGCCCGTGGTGCACACGGTAAGCGACGAGGGCTCCGACCTGCAGATTGGCCTTTCGGCCAACGGGCCCTGGGACACGACGGCAACGCTTGCCGCCGCCGACAAGACACTCTATCCCATCTCGACGTCAGACCTTTCCCGCTTTTGGCGCGGCACGTTCCAAAACGCCGCGGGTATCACGACCGACTACGCCGACTGCACCGCGCAGCTGGATGACTACGCCCTTTCGGGCGCGCTGTACCTTAAGGGCAGCGACAGTGCGCTCAACGTGTACCTGTACCAGGGCCAGATGGGCATGACGAGCGACCCGCAGCTGCTGGCCGCACTGCGCCTGGGCTTGGTGATCACGACTGCGTCGGGCACGCAAACGCATATCTTTACCTGTGACGACTTGGGCAATACTGCAGGCGCCACCAACAGGCGCACCACGGCGCAGGACGGCGCGGTCGTAGCGGGTGCCGCCTCGGGTTGGAGCTACACCGCCGACCCGGCCCGTGCTATTAGCTCTTACAGCATGGATGGCACCGGTGACACGCCCACGCCGCGCGCGGGCGCCACGCCCATCTGCACGCTGGCCGCCAACGAGGTGGCAAGCGTTCGCTACGTTGTATACATGGAAGGCTGCGACGCCAATTGCATCGACGAGGCCCAGGCCCGCGATGTGGTGCTGCAGCTTGCCTTTGCTGCGGCCAAGGCGTAAGGGGGCGAGCGACGTGAAAGATCAGAAGCGCATGCCAGCAGATAGCTGCGAGGCCAAAACCCAGAGCGAGAGCCCCGCGGTTCCCTCCAGCGTAGCCGCCGAGTGCCAGGTCCTCAAGGGCGCCGCCGCCCGCCGCCACGCTCGCCACGCGCGTGCCTACATCGCGCTCGTTATGGTGGCGCTCGCCGCCACCTTGGGCGCCGCGACCTACGCCTGGTTTACCAACAACATGAAGGTCAACACCAATTCGGTGAGCGTGCACAGCGACACGTCCAAGCTGGTGCTGGAGCTGGGCGACGCCGATCGCGGCAGCTGGTCGCAGCAGGGCGATGTTTCCCTGACTTCCAATGCGACTGGCGCCGTGACGCTCTATCCGGTCTCGACCTTCGATCTCAACGGCTTTGCTGCCTGCGCGCAAAACAACTCCGCCGGCGATGCCACGGTGTTTGAGCAGGCAAAAGACAACGGTTCCGCGTTCTACCACGGCTGGATCAATCTGCGCCCCACCATTACCGGAACGGGCGCCAGCAAAGTAAAGGGTAAGGTCAGCTTGTATCTGGCCGAATCGCTGGTCCCGCAGGGCGCCGATGCCGAGCTGCTGCGCGCGGCCCGCGTGGGCATAAAGATCTCGAGCGGCAACCAGGTGCTTGCCACCAACATCTTTGAACTCGACGGCTCCGATAGTGGTCACCGCGCCGAGCACCCGGCGACTGCCCCTGCAGGCCTGGCGGGCTACACCGAGGGCATGCTCCTGGGCTGGCAAAACGGTCAGCTCACCTGCGGCGCCAACGTGACGCAGGACCCGGCCACCTTTACGCTGGACACGAGCGAGACGGCCGCGCGTCCGCAAAACACGCTTGCCACGCTGGGGCTTGACCAGACCTATCGTTTGGATATCTATTACTACATCGAGGGCACCGATCCCGATAGCGCCGACTATCTCTATCAAGATCCGGGCACCTTGCACCTGGCGCTCTTTGCGACCTTGGACGGTGAGTAGCAATGGCACACGCCACGCCCGCCACCGGCAAGCCCGCCGGCGCGCAAGCCCCCGCCGACACCGACCTGCGCCGCAAGCTCACCACCACCGTGGTGCTGGTCCTGTTTGCCCTGGTGGCGATAGCCATGGCAACGTTTGCCTGGTTCTCCATCGCCGATAGCGCCAAGACCCGCATGCTCATGATCGACGCCAACGCCGACGGTTCGCTGCGCTTTGACCTGGACGAGCATGCCACCTTCGAAGAGTACGTCCACAGTCTGAGCTTCGACCAGATCTCGGCGCGCATCGCCAGCGAAAAGGGCGTGGACATCGACGCGTCCAAGCTCAAACCCGTCACCACGAGCGACTACCAGACCTTTACCTTCGAGGACGGCTCCACCGCCGATCCCGCCACCGGCGCCTACCTGGAGTTTACGCTGCACTTTATGAGCAGTACGGACCTGCGCGTTCGCCTGACCGGGCAGGATGGCGACGGCGGCGTGTCCGGCACGCGGTTTAGCTCCGATACACAGGGCATGGCCAGTGCCATGCGTATGAGCTTTACCGCCGATGGTCGAACGTGGGTCTACAGCCCTAACGGGGGCGGCGGTTCATCTGGCTCGGCCACCGTCTTTGGGCTCGACTCGGGCGAGGCGACCGCGGCCAGCGACATGTTCGACCTGATGACAGAAACGGACAAGCCGGTAACCGTTCGCACATGGCTCGAGGGAACGGACCCAAATTGCACTAATATGCTAAAGGGAGCTAACTATTCGGTTTCGATGCGCTTCGAGGGCATCGAGGAACAGTAGATATGCACGGCGGCCACCGGGCCGCGCACGACCTAGACAGACACGGTAGTAAGGGACATTATGCAATCTGTTAAAAAAGTCGCATCCATCGCGCTGAGCGTTGTCATGTGGATCATCATCCTGGTGGCGGCCCTGTATGCGTTTACCACGCTCGCCACGCGCGAGGACGGCAGCGTCTCTGACATCGCCGGCTTCACCCCGCTCGCCGTGCAGTCCGACTCCATGGCTCCCACGTTTAACAAGGGCGACCTCATCTTCATCAAAAAGTGCGACACCTCCAAGCTCGAGGTGGGCGACATCGTGACGTTCCATACCATCATCGACAACGAGTACGCGCTCAACACGCACCGCATCGCCGCCATCGACGAGGTCAACGGCATGCGCAGCTTTACCACCAAGGGCGATAACAACGACGTGGCCGATACGCACATCATCAGCGACGGCGACATCGTGGGCAAGTACGTGTTTGCGTTGCCGCAGATGGGCAAGGTCATGGACTTCCTGTCCAGCTCCATGGGCTTCCTCATTGTGATTGTGCTGCCCATGCTGTTGTTCTTTATCTACCAGGTGTATCACCTCATCGTGGTGGGCATGAACCTCAAGCGCGCTATGGCCGAGGAGGACCGCCTGGCCGCCGCGGCTGCCATCGTGGACGCCGAGGGCAAGGGTGACACTACCGTCACGGCCGATAACGCCGCCGAGCAGCTTGCCCAGGCCGAGGCCAAGCTCGAGGAAGCTCGTCGTTTAAAGGCCGAGGCCGAGGCGGCGATGAACGCGACCAAGCAGGAGGGTACCGACGGTGAGTGAGTTTCTGGGATTTGCCTGGGAGCTGCTGGCAAAGGTTGTCTACAACGTCGTTGCCGTTGTGAGCTCCATCCTTAACCTGCTGGTGTTTGGCTGGGTTGAGTACTTCAACATCTTTATGACCTACTTCACCACGTTTGACCTGGTGGGCAAGATCGGCGCGGTCATTCTGTTTGCCATGCTCATCGCAGTCCCCGTGCTGATTGTGGCCATTCTGATCCACCACTACCGCATCAACCGTCGCCTGCATCGCGACGACACGTCCAACAAGGCGCTCTATCGCGAGATCGGCCGCCTGAACAAGCAGGTGCTCGACCTCATGGACGAGAAGAACAAGCTGCTGGCGCTCAAGGTCAATGCCATGGGCGGCACCAAGCAGATTCCGTACGTGGGTGCCTCGGCCCTGGCCGACGACCACCTGCCCACGGTGGGCAACGTGGTGGGCGCCGCTGCGGGCGCCGCTGCGGGCGAGGGCGCCGCGGCGACGGCCGTCATGTCGGGCAACGCGTCGCTCGCGCTCGACGGTGCGGGCGTCAAGGATGCCGCGGCCGCCATGGCCAAGGCGACCGTCGAGGCCAAGACCCTTGCCGAGGAAAAAGAAATCGCCCAGGCCAACCGCTTCCCCAAGCTGTCCCTGGTGGACCTTAAGTACCGCGACTGGGAATCGCCGGTCTACGACGATGCCATCTCGCTGGAGGACTTTGTCGACAGCTTCCGCGCGTTTGCGTGCAGCCAGATGAAGCTCTACTACACGCCCGAGATCATCCGCCGCTTTGTGGCCGGCATGGCCGCCTCCAAGCTGCTGATCCTGGAGGGCATCTCGGGTACCGGTAAGACGTCGCTGCCCTACAGCTTTAGCCGCTACTTGGACAACCCCGCGACCATCGTTTCGGTGCAGCCGAGCTTCCGCGACCGCACCGAGGTGCTGGGCTACTTCAACGAGTTTTCCAAGCGCTTTAACGAGACCGAGTTCCTCCGCGCCGTGTATGAGGCGGGCCTTCGCCAGGACCCGTCCATGATCGTGCTCGACGAGATGAACCTCGCCCGCGTGGAGTACTACTTTGCCGAGATCCTGTCGGTGCTCGAGATGCCCAGCCACGACGAATGGGTGCTCGACCTGGTGCCCACCCAGTGGGCCGCCGACCCCAAGGCCCTGCACGACGGCAAGCTCACCATTCCCGACAGCCTGTGGTTTATCGGCACGGCCAACAACGACGACTCCACCTTTACCATCACGGACAAGGTGTACGACCGCGCAATCCCCATCGAGCTCAACGAGCGCGCCGACGCGTTTGAGTGCGAGCCGCACGAGCGCGTGCACGTGACGGCCGATCACCTGCAGTATCTATTCCAAAAGGCCAAGGTCGAGTATGTGATCGACGAGGAGCTGCTCCAGAAGATGCACAAGCTGGACCAGTACCTGCAGACCCGCTTTAAGCTGGCCTTTGGTAACCGTATCATCAAGCAGATGTACGACTTCATCCCCGTGTACGTGGCGTGCGGCGGCACCGAGCTGGGCGGCATGGACTACATCATCGCCCGCAAGGTGCTCAAGAAGTTTGAGTCCATGAACGTGAGCTTTGTGCGCGACGAGATGAAGGGCCTGATCGAGTACATCGAGAAGACCTTTGGCGAGGGCGGCCTGCCCGATTCCGTCATGTACTTGCAGCGGATCCAGAACTTCTACTAATGCTGTAAGTGCGGGGCGGCGTGATGTCGCCTCGCCCCTTTCCGATCGATCCAATCTATGGAGTAACCCATGTCCGAGACCATTCAGGACCTCTATACCAGCTTCTCCGAGCAGATGGAGCCCATCCAGGAGGACAGCCGCTACTTCCGCTATCTGTTTGAGATGGCGCAGGCCTCGGGCACCACGATCGAACAGCAGCGCGAGGAGCTCGTCAAGGTGGTGGACGAGGAATGGATCAGCATGATCGAGGACTCGCTCGACGCCATCAACACCATCATCGAAAAGCCGCGCCGCTTTATCACCACCGAGGAAGAGGTGGTGCCGGTCTCGCTCGCCAAAAAGATCAGCGCCGACAGCGTTCGCCATCTGAGCCAAAACACGCAGTTTTTGGCGCCGAGCGACGACGGCGGAGTTCACCCCACGCGCATCCTCAATGTCAATACCGTTGAGACCTACGACCTGTACGAGAACCGCTTTATCTACCACTTGATTCAGCGCCTGCTGACGTTTGTGGACAAGCGCACCGACGTGATCTTTTGGTCGACGGGCAACGAGATCCGCAACCGCTTTAAGATGCACAGCAAGATCGACGAC
Organism: uncultured Collinsella sp.; assembly: GCA_900541685.1. Classification (GTDB taxonomy): domain Bacteria; phylum Actinomycetota; class Coriobacteriia; order Coriobacteriales; family Coriobacteriaceae; genus Collinsella. Next base: position 43,270 of record UQKM01000011.1, on the reverse strand, counting down.
GCGTACGAAGAGATCGAGTACAACGTCGAGATGACGGTCAAAAACCGCCAGAGCTTTGCCGAGAACGACGCCGACAACATGGACGTCTTTATGCGCATCGACCGCGTGCGTCGCCTGGTCATGGCGCTGCGCGGCGCGTCGTTCTGCCAGATCATGAACGGCTGCAGTGCGGTTCGCAGCCCCATCCAGCGCACCAACCTCATCATGAAGGACCCCAACTACCGCAAGTGCTACCAGCTGTGGCAGTTTATGGAGCGCTACGACAAGGTGGGCTACAACATCGATGTGCAGCAGCAGGCGCTGGCGTTCGATGACGAGTACATGGTGCAGATGTACACCAACCTCATTAACAACTACGCCGTCTTTAAGAGCCTGACCGACGATGAGCGCAACCTGCAGGAGCTCGAGAACGTGCAACACGCACCGGTGGCGCCCAAGTTTATTAAGGAGATTAAGGAGGTGCAGGTTGATAGCCCCGACCTGCCCGACGTTGAGGTCCGTCGCGTGTTTGTGGAGGAGGTCACGCAGGCCCAGCTCGATGCCGAGCAGGCGCTGGCCGAGGCGCGCGAGCAGATCGAGGAGCTGCAGGGCCAGGTGAAATCCTGGAAGGTGCAGGCGCACGCGTTGACCGACGAGCGCGACGACCTGGCCGACGAACTGGACGAGGCCAAGACGCGCGAGCTGGCGTTGACGCAGCGCGCTCAGATGGCCGAGGCGGATGCCGAGGAACTGCGCGGCTCGCTGGAGGATGTCGAGGCGGGCAAGAAAGCTGCCGAGGCCGACGCTGTCGAGGCGCGTGAGACTGCGGCGGCGCAGCTGGCGCAGACGCGTGCCGAGGCCGATGCCGAGGTCGCGGCCGCTCGTGCCGACGCGGACGCCAAGGTTGCTGCCGCCGAGCAGGCAGCCTCCGAGCAGGTCGCGCAGGTCGAGAGTGACGCCGCTGCGGCCCTGGCTGCCAAGGTGGCCGCCGATGCCGCTGAGCTGCAGGCCGCCAAGGACGCAGCCGCGGCCGAGCTTGCCGGCGTGCGCGAGACGTGCGCCAAGGAAGTTGCCGAGCTGCATGCCAAGCTGGACGCCGCTCAGCTGCAGATTGAGGAAGCGCAGCTGACGGCCGAGCGCGATGCCCGTGCCGCGCAGGAGGCGGCAGACGCCGCCGCGGTCGCAGCGGAGCAGGCGCTCGCCGACGCCGTTGCCGCGGCCGAGGAGAAGGTCTCCGCCGCTCAGCAGGCGGCCGATGCCGCAATCGATGCCGCCCGTGCTGCCGCCGATTCTGCCGTTGAGCAGGCTACGGTGGATGCCAGCGAGAAGGTCGCCGCTGCCGCTGCCGAGCGCGATGCCGCCGCGCGTGCCGCCGAGGAGGCTCGTGCCGACGCCGACGCGCGTGCCGCCGCAGCCGAGCTCGAGGCAGGGGAGCGTATTGAGCAGGAACTCGCCGCCGCCAAGGCCGCGCACGAGCGCGAGCTCGAGGTCGCCCGCGCGGAGATGCAGCAACGCTTGGACTCGTTGGCACACGAGCTGGAGCAGTCCGAGCGCGATCGCGCCCGCGCCGAGCGCCGTGCCGAGGGCAACAGCCTATCGCGCTATCTGCTGGCTCGCTTGCGCGGCGAGGCTGGCGAGGGCGTGGTCGCCGCGCCTGACGAGGATGGCGCTTCTGCGGCGGATGCCACCGAGGGCGAGGTCGCTGCCGACCCCGAGCCTTCCGCAAAGGACGCCGACAAGTGATGAAGCACGTGCTCCGCGTGATCAACGTGTTGGCGACCGTGGTGATCCTGGTCGCCTTTGTGGTGCTGCTGCGCACGGTGTTCACGCCCGCTGGTGAGATCCCCACCATCATGGGCTACGGCTTTATGCGTACGCTGACCGGCTCGATGGAGCCGGCGATTCCCGTGCATTCGTTTATCGTCGTCGATACCGACAACAGCCAGGCCTACCAGGTCGGCGACATCATCACCTTCCATTCGTCCGATGACGCGCTGGAGGGTTCGCTCAACACGCATCGCATCGTTGCCGTGGAGGATGCGGCCGACGGCACGCCGGTTTACCGCACCAAGGGCGATGCCAATCCGGTCGAGGATGCTGCGCCCGTGCCCGCCGCCGACGTGGTGGGGCGCGTGGTCTTTGTCTCGGCGGGGCTGGGCGTGGTGGTCTCGTTGCTCACCAATCCGCTGCTGTTCTTTCCGCTTATCGTGGTGCCGCTGATCGTGCTGCTGGTGCTCGAGATTCGCCATATGGTCAAGACAACGCAAGAGGTGGCACGCGCCGAGGACGAGGCCGCCTTGCGAGCCGCCGTTGAGCAGATTCGCGAAAAGCGCCGTCGCGAGCAGGAGGAGCAGGGCGACGCCGGTGACGAGGGCGATGCCGACGGTGGCCATACCGATGAAAGTGCGGAAGCCGATCCCGGCGCCCCAGGCGATTCCAACCGCTCGGCATAGCTCATCGGTGCCTTTCGTCCCTGCAATTTGGACGCTCGCAGATGCTCCGCATCATCTGCTATTTCATACCAATATTCGTGCTACAGTTTGGACGCTTTATTGCCAATTGATTTCGGGGGAGTGGGATGGAACAGAAGCGCTCGGCGCAGTGTGCACGTGAAAGGGCTTCGGTACCGATGACGGCGGCGTCTGATTTTATCGTGCCCGAGGGGACTGACGAGCTGAGCCGCAGCACCCGCCGCGCATGGCGCGACCGCCTCAACGACGCCCAGGCGCGCAAGATGGCCCTGGGTACGCTCGCCGCGTTTGCCGGCGGTACGTTTTGGGGTTTTTCTGGCACCAGCGCCAGCTACCTCTTTGACGTGTGCCATATCGAGACGTTTTGGCTGATGAGCGTGCGCCAAGTTATCGCTGGCCTGCTCTTTATGTTCGTTGTGCTCAGAAAAGACCGCGACCGCTTGATCGAGCTGTGGACTACCCCCGCCGATCGCAAGCAGCTTATTCTGTTTACGATCTTTGGCCTGCTGTTCAACCAGCTTTGCTATCTGTCAGCCGTGCGCCTGACCAACGCGGGCACCGCGACCGTCTTCCAGTGCCTGCAGCTGGTGGTCGTCATGGGGTATGCCTGCGTCACCGCGCATCGACTGCCGCGCACGCGCGAGGCTCTTGGCATTTTGCTCGCATTGGGCGGAACGTTTTTGATCGCCACGGGCGGCGACCCCAGTACGCTCAACATCTCGCCGATGGGCCTGCTCTCGGGCCTTTTGTGCGCAGTGGGCGGTGCCTGCATAGCAATCATCCCTGCCGGAATCCTCAACAAATACGGTAGCCCGGTCGTCACGGGCTCGGCCATGCTTTCGGCGGGAATCGTGATGAGTATCTTTACCCAGCCGTGGGCGCATATGCCGGCGCTCGGCCCCTCGGGTGTCGGCGCGCTCGCGATATTTATTGTGGTGGGGTCGTTCTTCGCCTATATGTTCTACATGCAGGGCGTTAAGGAGATTGGCTCGGTGCGCGCGAGCCTCCTTGGAACCATGGAGCCGGTTTCGGCCACCATCACCAGCGCCCTTATGCTGGGAACGGTGTTTTTGCCCACCGACCTGGCGGGCTTTGCCATGATTATCGCGATGGTGTTTTTGACGGTGTAGCTGGCGCCAAGACGGAAAAGGTGTTGTGCCACATTTTCGCCAATTGATGTCCGTGTCTGGAGTTTAGCTGTCGATGCCCAAAATGCCATAAACTGGTAACGTTATGGACTTTTTCATTGCGACTCAATTGCGAGGATTTCTTTATGGCTGGTAATCACTTTAAGGGCAGCGATAGCGGCCGTCCTGCAGTTCCGCCGCGTCCGAACGGGGCTGGTAAGGCCGGCACGCCGGGCGGCGCTGGACAGGGCGGTTCCGGTAAGCGCGTGTCCCCGGGCGAGACGGCGATGTTTACCGCTCTGTACGAGCAGTCTCAAAAGGCAAAAAAGACCGGCCGTGCAAGAGGGAATGTCTTTGCGGGCGGTGCAACCTCCACGTCGCAGCCGAGCGGGGCTCCTTCGGCATCTGCGAACAACGCAGGTGCTGCCAACGCCGCGAATACCGCCGGCAACGTTAATGCCGGCAAGGCCGCCAACAATACTCCCTCTGCCGGTGGCGCGGGGCTTACGGGTAACCTTGGCACGATTTACACCGGCGCCTCCGAGACTGGCACGTTCGCCCGCCTGGATGATAGCGGTGCCGAGTTTGCGGGCTCGGGTTCCAAGGAAGATTATTACGATTTTGGCTTGAACTACGGTAGCGACACTTCGTCGAGTTCGACCTCTGACGGCTTGGTCCGTCATCGCCATCGCAAGGGCGAGCGCAAAAAACGTCACACTGGCGCCATTATTGCCGCCGTAGTCGCGGTGCTTCTCGTTGTGCTTGGCGCAAGCGGCTTTATGCTGCTTAACTCGGCAAAGACCGTAAAGAGCGAAGCGAAGGAGGCTGTCGAGATCGTCGGTGGCCTTAAGGACAAGGTCACGTCGGGCGATTTTTCGACGCTGCCTGACGACGCGAAGAAGATTGATGAGCTTTGCGACAGCATGAAGGCGGAGACCTCGAGCCCGCTGTGGACGGCGGCTTCGTTTATCCCGGTGTATGGCAGCGACATCAATGCGGCCCGCACCATGATCGACGCCCTGTCCGATGTCTCGAGCAATGCGCTGGTTCCCATGGCCGATAACCTTTCGCAGGCCACGCCCGGCAAGCTGTTCCAGGACGGCATGATTAACGTGTCCGCGCTGCAGGCGGTCGCCGATTCGCTTTCCAGCAGCTCGAAGGTGTTCAAGAGCGCCAACGAGAAGATCCAGGGCATTGGCGATACTCATATTTCCCAGGTGACCGAGCTGGTCGATAAGGCCAAGGACGGCTTTGCCACCCTCAACGGCGCGGTTGACGCGGCGGAGAAGGTCGCCCCCGTCCTTCCCCAGATGCTCGGCGCCAACGGCCAGACGCGCAACTGCCTTGTGTACGCCATGAACAATGTCGAGATTCGTGCCTGCGGCGGCTTTGGCGGTTCGCAGGGCCTGATTTCGGTCACCGACGGCCAGATGTCGATTGGCGAGTTTGTTCCCCGCATTGGACTCAGCGAGGATGAGGCAGTCGAGAGCGTCGACGAAGAGGATGAGGCGCTGTTCGGCAACCACAGTAACCTGTACAACTCGGGCAATACCTATTCGCCTGATTGGCCCCGCAACTCGCAGCGTGTCGCAGCCCTGTGGAAATCTCAATATGGCCAGGACGTTGACGGCGTCGTGGGTATCGACCCAGTGTTCCTGCAGTATCTGCTGGGCCTGGTCGGTAACGTGTCGCTGCCCGACGGAACGGTTGTCGACGGCACCAACGCCGCAAAGGTCCTCATGCACGATGTGTACTGGAACTATCCGGTCGAGGAGTCGGACGGCATCTTTGCATCCGTCGCCAGCGCTGCCTTCGACAAGATCCTTGGCGGTATCGGCGATGTCGATGTTACGAAGCTTGTCAGCGCCGTTGAGCGCGGTGCCGAAGAGGGCCGCCTGATCGCGTGGATGAAAAACGATGACGAGCAGAACGCTATCAAGGAGATGAACATCGACGCCTCGCTGCCCGATCCGGATGACCCGAGTGAAGATCCCGTTGCTGGTGTCTACTTTAACAACCTGAGCTTCTCCAAGCTCGACTGGTACCTGAATGCCGATACGCAGATTGGCCAGGGCATCAAGAACGGTGACGGCACATGCTCGTATCGCATCACCGTTACCCTGACGAACATCATGACGCAGGAGGAGGCCGGCAAGCTGCCCGACTACGTCGCGGCGAGCGCGCCCGATGCCGCGCGCGACGACGAGCGTCTGAATGTCTCGTTGTTTGCCCCGACGGGCGGCAACATTACTGATCTGACCGTCGAGGGCACCCAGTTTGGTCTTGGCGCCGCTACGTGGCATGGAATCCCCTTCTATTCGGGCACCGTTGACCTGCATGCTGGCGAGACGACGACGATCACATATACGCTGACCACGTCAGCCGAGGCGGGGGACAAGCCGCTTACGCTGCGTCAGACTCCTACATGCCAGGCGGCTCGCGACAGCGCGTCGGCGTAGGGTTTTTCTGGTAGCGCAGATAATCGAGTACCATTTTGGGGCGGACAGGCAATCTGTTCGCCCCTATTTTGTAAGGAGAGCGCATGAAGTACTTTGGCACCGACGGCTTTCGCGGTGAGGCTAACGTTGGGCTGACGGTAGAGCACGCTTATAAGATTGGCCGTTTTGTGGGCTGGTATTACGGCGCCAACCGCGAGCGCAAGGCGCGCGTCATCGTGGGCAAGGACACACGTCGCTCGAGTTATATGTTCGAGGCGGCGCTGGTGAGTGGCCTGGTCGCGAGCGGTGCGGACGCCTATATGCTGCACGTGATCCCCACGCCGGGCGTAGCGCATCAGACCGTGGAAGGCTGCTTCGATTGCGGCATCATGATCAGCGCGAGCCACAACCCGTTTTGCGATAACGGCATTAAGCTCGTCAACAGCGACGGTTTTAAGATGGACGAGGACGTACTGGAGCTCATCGAGGACTACATCGATGGCAAGAGCGAGGTGCCGCTGGCCACGGGCAACCACATCGGCGCCACGGTGGACTACATGCAGGGCCGCAACCGCTATATTGCCTCGCTCATCGCCAGCGCGAACTTTTCGCTGCAGGGCGTCAAGATCGGTCTCGACTGCGCCAACGGCTCGGCGTCCTCGGTGGCCAAGCCGGTGTTCGACGCGCTGGGCGCCGACGTGCGCGTGATCAATGCCGCGCCTGATGGTTTTAACATCAACGTCGACTGCGGCTCCACGCATATGGAGCGTCTGCAGCGCCACGTGGTGGAGCAGGGCCTGGACGTGGGCTTTGCCTACGACGGCGATGCCGACCGCTGCCTGGCCGTGGACGAGCGCGGCCGCGTGGTCGATGGCGACCAGATCCTGTACGTGTGCGGCGTGTACCTGAACAAGCACGGTCGCCTTTCGGGCGGTACCGTGGTGCCGACGATCGCCAGCAACTTTGGTCTGGTCAAGTCGCTGGAGCTTGCCGGACTGAGCGCCGTGACCAGCGGCGTGGGCGACCGTCACGTGTATGCCAAGATGCGCGAGGGCGGCTACAGCCTGGGCGGCGAGCAGACGGGCCATACGATCTTTGGCGATATCGAGCGCACGGGCGACGGCATTATGACCTCGCTGCGCGTGATGGAAGTGATTCGTGCCGAGCGCGAGACGCTCTCGCAGCTCACGGCTCCGTGCAAGCTGCTGCCGCAGGCGCAGGTTGCCGTGCGCGTAGCGGATAAGGACGCCGCGCTCGAGAACATGGGCGTGCAGAACGCCATCGCCGAGGCCGAGACTGCGCTGGCAGGCGAGGGCCGCGTGCTCGTGCGCAAAAGTGGAACCGAGTCGGTGATTCGCGTTTTGGCCGAAGCGCCCGACCAAGCATCCGCCGATGCTGCCATGAAGCGCATCGCCAACGCGCTCGAGGCTTTATAGCTACGCGGTTTTACCAAACCGCGTAGCTGCTCGACGCTGCAAACGCCCCTAAGCGGCAATCTGGCGTTCAATTTCAAGGGCGCGACCAGAAGGTCAGCGCCCTTTCGTTTCACGTTATCTTGCTCGCTTGGGGTCGTTTTCTCTGACGTTGCCAAGACATTAGCGTCAACGAGCTACTCATTGGGGACAGTCTTTACCGATTGGCCGGTTTGCTGGCCGGATGGGCAAGGACTGTCCCCAACTGCCGGCAGAAAAGGAACGTCCCTAACTGCCGGCCTTCAAGGCCTTACAGCTGGTAGAGCGTGGTGAACTTGTCCTGTAGGTAGCTGCAGTAGTAGCGGGCATCGAACGGCATGCCGCAGGCGCCCTTGATGAGTTCCGGCGCGTCTTTGGCGCGGCCCCATTGCCAAATGTGCTCGCCTAACCACGCGCGGACGGGTGCCAAGTCGCCGCTCGCACAGGCACCGGTAAGGTCGACGCCGTCGCGGCACATGGCCGGCACAAACATGGCGTCGTAGGCGCTACCCAGCGCATACGTGGGGAAGTAGCCAAACGAGCCGCCGCTCCAGTGCGTATCCTGCAGACAGCCGCGCGTGTCGTCAGGAACGGGAATGCCCAGGTATTCGTCCATAAAGCGGTTCCAAAGCGCGGGGATATCCTTGGCCGTGGCCTCGCCGGCAAACAGCATGCGCTCAATCTGGTAGCGCACCATAATATGCAGCGGGTAGGTGAGCTCGTCGGCCTCGGTGCGGATCAACGACGGCTGCGCGATGTTCACGGCGCGGTAGAGCGTGTCCTCGTCAACGTCGCCGTAGACCTCGGGCGCGTGGCGGCGCAGTACCTCAAGCAGCGGGCCCATAAAGGCGCGGCTGCGGCCCACGGTGTTCTCGAAAAAGCGGCTCTGGCTCTCGTGGATGCCCATGGAGGTGCCACCTTCAAGACAGGTGCGCGCATAGGCAGAATTGACGCCCAGCTCGTACATGGCGTGGCCCGCCTCGTGGATGATGCTGTAGACGTTGGAGATGCAGTCGTTTTCGTAGATGTGCGTGGCAATGCGCGCGTCACCCACCGAGAAGCCTTCGCTAAACGGGTGCTCGGTAAAGGCAAGCGTGGTGTCGTTCAGGTCCAGGCCGACGAGCTTCATAAGGTCGAAGCTCATGGCGCGCTGGGCGGCCTCGGGCACGCGGGCGTGCAAAAAGTCGGCAGCGGGCTGCTGGCCGCGCTCGCCGATGGCGTGCACGAGCGGCACGACCGTCGCCTTGACCTCATCGCAAAACGCGTCGAAGCTCTTGGCGGAAAGGCCGCGCTCATACTGGTCGAGCCACACGTCGTATGGGTCGCGCTTGGGATCCATGAGCTCGGCCTGATATTTGAGCTTGTCGACAATCTTATCCACATAGGGCTCAAAGCTCGCCCAGTCATTGGTCGTCTTGGCCTTGTGCCACACGGCATCGGCCTCGCAGGTAAGCCTGGTCCAAGCCTCGGCCTCCTCGGTAGGAATGGCGCTTGCCTCGCGCTGGTCGCGGCCGAGTACGCGAATCTCGTCGAGCAGCTGCGGGTCGTCGATCTTGCCGCCCGCGACCGTCTCGCGCGCGAGAGAGCGCACGAGCTCAACAGACTTTTTGCTGGTCAGCAGCTTGTGATGCTCGCCGGCAAGGGTGCCCATAGCATCGGCGCGGGCCGCGGCGCCGTTGGCGGGAGCAATGGTCGCGCCATCGAACTCGGCAATCTTGAGCAGGTACTCGCGGGTCCACAGCTTGCCCTCGAGCTTGCGGAATTTTTTGATGGCCTTATCGACCTTGATGCCTTTGGGCGTCTTGCCCGCTGCAGGCTCGGCCTTCTTATCGAGTTTCTTTCCCATACCATATCCTTGATCTCGCGAGCCGAGCGCTTCGGGTGGGCGCGCGGCCAGTTTGCACAGCTACCTGCCTTGTACCCAGCACGAACAAAACGGAACGCGGCGATACGCCCACACAATGTGGTATCCTGTAGCCCAATGCGTTGACGGAGAGGGTTTTGCCCGCCGCGTCGCCGGCAAGAGAGGGAAGGTCATGGGCTGCAAGCCTTCCTGCGGTGACAAGGGCCAAGCGTTCACTCCCGAGCAGCGACCTCAACGGGCACGCGGCCAGCGGCGGCGATGTCCCCAGTAGGGAAGCCGTGAGCCTCGCGATAAGGGGCGCAGAGTGGGCACGGCGGGCCAGACATCCGCCGCGTCAAACAAGGTGGTACCGCGGAATTCAACCGTCCTTGGGCAATGCACATGCCCGAGGGCGGTTTTTTGTTACCGAACCGGGCCGCGTTTTCACAACGCCAGGCGGCGGCAGCCGCCTCGGCAAACGGAGAGCGCGAGAGACGAAAGGGAAGACATGAGTCTGATTGATGATCTGGTCAAACTCGAGGAAGAGGCCAAGGAGCTCGTCGCAGGCGCCGACGACGCCGCCAAGCTCGAGGCTGCGCGCGTTGAGCTGCTCGGCCGCAAGGGCCGCATCACCGGCCTGATGCGCATGATGGGCAAGCTCGCCCCCGAGGATCGTCCCGTGATGGGCAAGCGAGCCAACGAGATGCGCCAGCTGATTGAGGGCATGCTCGACGAGCGCACCACCGAGATGAAGGCCGCCGCCCTCAAGCGCGCACTGGAGCACGACGCCGTCGACATCACGCTGCCGGGCATCCGTCCGCAGATCGGCCACCAGCACCTGATCAAGCAGATTATCGAGGAGGCCGAGGACATCTTCTGCGGCATCGGCTACACCGTCGAGTCCGGCCCCATGGTCGACACCTCCTACTACAACTTCACCGCGCTCAACGCCCCCATGGATCACCCGAGCCGCTCGGCCCGCGATACCTTCTACGTGGTCGACAACAACCCCGGCAGCGTCGCGCACCCCGAGGCTCACGCCCACGGCGAGTCCGACGTGCTGCTGCGCACCCAGACTTCAGGCGTGCAGATCCACACTATGGAGTCGCAAAAGCCGCCCATCTACATGATTTGCCCGGGCACCGTCTACCGTCCCGACACGGCCGATGCCTGCCACCTGCCGCAGTTCAATCAGATCGAGGGCCTGGTCGTTGACGAGGGCATCACCTTTGGCGACCTCAAGGGCACGCTCGACTACTTTGTTAAGTGCATGTTTGGCGAGGATCGCAAGACGCGTTACCGCCCGCACTTCTTCCCCTTCACCGAGCCTAGCTGCGAGGTGGACGTGAGCTGCCACGTGTGCGGCGGCAAGGGCTGCAACTTCTGCAAGCATAGCGGCTGGATCGAGATCCTGGGCTGCGGCATGGTTGACCCCAACGTCCTGATCAACTGCGGCATCGACCCCGAGAAGTACACCGGCTTTGCCTTTGGTATTGGCGCCGAGCGCGTCGCGGCCCTGCGCTACGACCTGCCGGATCTGCGAACCCTGATGACGGGCGATATGCGCTTCTTAAATCAGTTCTAGTCCCGGCGGCTTTCCCAAGCACCGCACCTTGCCTTTCAATCGTCGGTTGCGTACCTAAGTACGCGGCCCTCCTCTTTCAAGGCAATCTGCGGCACTTGGAAAACCCGTCTCCGTTGCAGTTTTCCGGCTCAAAGCCGCATTTATGAAAGGAGACCAGTTAGATGCGTGTTTCTTACGACTGGCTCAAGACCATGATCGATATTCCGGAGGATCCCAAGACCCTTTCGGACGAATATATCCGTACCGGTACCGAGGTCGAGGCGATCGACACCGTGGGCGAGTCCTTCGACCACGTGGTGACCGCCAAGGTGCTCACCAAGACCCCGCACCCCGATAGCGACCACATGTATGTGTGCTCGGTCGATGTGGGCGACAAGAACCTCGACGCCGACGGCAACCCCGCTCCGCTGCAGATCGTCTGTGGCGCGCAGAACTTCGAGGCCGGCGACCATATCGTCACGGCCATGATCGGCGCCGTGCTTCCCGGCGACGTCAAGATCAAGAAGAGCAAGCTTCGCGGCGTCGTGTCCATGGGCATGAACTGCTCCGCGCGCGAGCTCGGCCTGGGCGGCGACCACTCCGGCATCATGATCCTGCCCGAGGATACGCCCTGCGGCATGCCGTTTGCCGAGTATGTGGGCTCGAGTGATACTGTGCTCGACTGCGAGATCACGCCCAACCGCCCCGACTGCCTGTCCATGATCGGCATGGCCCGCGAGACCGGCGCCATTTTCGATCGCGATTTCCACGTTGAGCTGCCCGCCATCAAGGCGGAGACTGGCCGCGCGACCGACGACGAGCTTTCCGTCGAGATTGCCGACGAGGGCCTGTGCGACCGCTATGTCGCCCGCATCGTGCGCAGCGTGAAGGTCGGCCCGTCGCCCGACTGGATGGTCAAGCGCCTTAACGCCCTGGGCGTGCGTCCGCACAACAACATCGTCGACATCACCAACTACGTGATGATGCTCACCGGTCAGCCGCTGCACGCCTTTGACCTGGACACCTTTGCCGAGCGCGATGGCCACCGTCGCGTGGTGGTTCGCGCCGCCCAGCAGGATGAGAAATTCACGACGCTCGATGGCGAAGAGCGCGCGCTCGACGCCGGCATGGGCCTTATCACCGACGGCGAGCGCCCCGTGGCGTTGGCCGGCGTTATGGGCGGCATGGATTCCGAGATCGAGGACGACACCGTCGACGTGATGGTCGAGAGCGCTTGCTTCAACGCCGGTCGCACCTCGCACACCAGCCGCGATCTGTCGCTGATCTCCGACGCCTCCATTCGCTTTGAGCGCCAGGTTGACGAGACTGGCTGCGTGGATGTCGCCAACGTTACCTGCGCGCTCATCGAGGAGATCGCCGGCGGCGAGGTTGCTCCCGGCTATGTCGATGTTTTCCCCGCGCCCAAGACCATCGACAGCATTAAGCTGCGCCTGGCCCGCGTGCATGCCATCTGCGGTGCCGACATCGAGCCCGACTTTATCGAGCGTTCGCTTACCCGTCTGGGCTGCACCGTCGAGCGCGACGGCGAGGACTTTATGGTTACCCCGCCGAGCTTCCGTCCCGACCTGCCGCGCGAGATTGACCTGATCGAGGAGGTCCTGCGCCTATGGGGCATGGGCCGTGTGACGGCGACCATCCCGGCTGCCAAGAACCACATCGGCGGCCTGACCCGCGAGCAGAAGCTCACCCGCAAGGTCGGCGAGATCCTGCGCGCCTGCGGCCTCAACGAGACCACGACCTTTGGCTTTGCCGCCCCGGGCGACCTGGAGAAGATCGGCATGTCCACCGAAGGCCGCGGTTGCCCCGTGGTGCTCATGAACCCGCTGGTAGCCGAGCAGACCGAGATGCGCCGCTCGCTGTTGCCATGCCTGCTGCAGTCCGTGGCCTACAACGAGGCACACGGTACGCCCAACGTGCACCTGTACGAGGTCGGCAGCCTGTTCCATGGCCGCGAGAATGCCAGCCTGCCCAAGGAGACCAAGTCCGTGGCGGGCGTGCTCTCGGGCCAGTGGAGCGAGCAGTCCTGGAACATGAAGTACCGCAAGCTACGCTTCTTCTTTGGCAAGGGCATTGTCGAGGAGCTGCTCGCCCAGCTGCGCATCGAGAAGGTTCGCTTCCGTCCCGTCGAGGGCGAGGGCTACGCTTTCTTGCAGCCGGGTCGTGCGGCCGAGGTTCTGTCCGGCGGTACCGTGCTGGGCTGGGTCGGCGAGATTCACCCCGAGGCGCGCGAGGCGATGGGCATCGATGAGGTCGTCGTTGCCTTTGAGCTCGATCTGGACAAGCTGATCAAGGGCGCCCGCAATCAGGAGAACTACCGCGAGTTCTCGCAGTACCCGGCTGTTGAGCATGACCTTGCTATCGTGGTCGACAACGCTGTGACCTGCGAGGATCTTGAGCGCCGTATTACCAGCGCCGGCGGCAAGCTGCTCGAGGGCGTGCGTCTGTTCGACGTCTACCGCGATCCCATCCGCATCGGAGCGGGCAAGAAGTCCATGGCCTTTGCGCTTACGTATCGCTCCGACGACCACACGCTCACCAGCGAAGAGGTCGAGAAGGCGCACCAGAAGATTGTCACCAAGGTGTGCAAGGGCGTAAACGGCGAGGTCCGCGGCTAGGGCTTGCGCCGGGAGCGTAGGGCCTGATGGCGGTTGCTGCGGAGCCCTGCGCGACCGCGGTGTTCGGAATAAGGCACCGTTGACCCTGCATATATGACACGCGCATTACATAACGGCGTGCTGCTTTTGTGGCGGCGCGCCGTTTTGCTATTATAGCCTGCGGCGTGTTACGAATATGACATTACGTAACACTGGCAAGGTGATTCAAGCGGCGTTGCAATTCCGTGCGCCGATACCGGGAGGCGTATATGCACATTCCAGACAACTACCTGTCTCCGCAGACCGATGCCGTTATGGCGGTGGCGATGGTGCCCGTATGGGTTCACTGCATCAAGAAAGTGCGCGCCACGCTCGATCGCGAGCATATGGCCTTTCTGGGTATTTGCGCTGCGTTCTCCTTTTTGCTCATGATGTTTAACGTTCCGCTGCCCGGCGGCACCACAGGCCACGCCGTCGGCGGCGCACTCATCGCGCTGCTGCTGGGCCCCGAGGCCGCGGCTATCGCTGTCTCGGTCGCGCTGGCGCTGCAGGCGCTGCTGTTTGGCGACGGCGGCGTTCTGTCGTTTGGCGCCAACTGCTTTAACATGGCCTTTGTGCTGCCGTTTGTCGCTGCTATCGTGTTCCGTGCGCTCAACAGCCGTCTGCACGACAAGAGCTGGGGCACCTCGGTTTCTGCCATCGTGAGCGGTTGGGTCGGCCTGTGCCTGGCGGCCCTGTGCGCGGCAATCGAGTTTGGTATTCAGCCGATGCTCTTCACCAACGCTTCGGGCGCCCCTCTGTACTGCCCCTTCCCGCTGTCCGTGGCTATTCCGGCCATGTTGATCCCGCATATGCTGGTTGCCGGCGTGATCGAGGGCGTGGCGACGGCCGCCATCTACGGCTTCATTAAGAAGACGGCGCCGAGCATTATCGTCGGCCCCGAGGCTGTCGATGGCCAGCTTGCTGCCGAGGACGCTGCTGCCAAGAAGACCTCGCTGGTCCCCACGCTCATCTTGGTTGCCGTGCTTGTCGTAGCCACGCCGCTGGGCCTGCTGGCCACGGGTGACGCTTGGGGCGAGTGGGACGCTGAAGGCGCCGCGACCGCCGTTCAGGAGGCTGGTGACGACAGCCTGCAGGCTTCGGTCGGTCTCGATACCCCGACCTTTGCCGATGCCCTGCCCACGGGCGATTATCTGCAGGCCTATTCCGAGGAGCAAGGCCTTGGCTTTGCCGGCCAGGCCGCGATGTATATTCTTTCGGGCGTGATTGGCGTGGCGGTGCTCACCATCGCATTCCGCCTGGTCTCGCTGACGGTCAAGGAAAGCGGTGCTCATGGCAATAGCCGAGCTGCCTAGCTGGCTTACGGCCGAGCAGCGATACGAGCCCGCGGGGGCTCGGCATCGTGTGATGCAAAAGAATGTCCTGCACCTGGCGAGCCTGCTTGAGCGGGTTCGCCTGGGTGGAGGCGCGCACGAGGGCGGGTCGATGGTCGACCGCGCCCTTTCTTGCGTTTCGGCTCCGGTGCGCCTGGTGGGGATGTTCGTTTGCGTCCTGTGCGTGTGTCTGACGCAGAGCCCGCTGTACCTCATGTTGATGGCGGCCATCGCGCTGGTGCTCGTTGCCGTGCGCCCCGTACGCGGGCTGCGTGCGACCTTTGTACCGGCGCTCGGCGCCACGGGGCTTGCGGTGGTTCTGGCACTGCCTGCCCTGCTGCTGGGCGCTTCTGCCGCGGGCGCCATGCTCAAGATCGCGCTCAAGACCTTCATTAATGTGTCGCTGGTGCTGGGCGTTTCATGGACGCTTACCTGGAGCCGCATGTCGGCGGCGCTCAAGACGCTACAGCTGCCCGACGAGGTCATCTTTACGTTTGATATGGCGCTCAAGCACATCGAGGTGCTGGGACGCACGGCGCACGATCTGACCGAATCGGTCATGCTGCGCAGTGTGGGTCGTGCGCCTGCGGGTTTTTCGCGTACCGATTCGATCGCGGGTATCATGGGCATGACCTTTATCAAGGCGATGGAATGCAGCCGCGCGATGGACGAGGCTATGCTTTGCCGTGGCTTTGCCGGTGCGTATCCGACTCCCGCGCGGAGCGGCTTTGGCTGGCGCGATGCGGTCTATGCGGTCGTCGTGGTGCTGCTCGCCGTGTTGTGCGCGGTGCTGTAGCGCGGGCGGCCGAGCCGTCGATGTGGATAGGGAAGGGCGACGTTTTGGCAAACGATACGAATGGCGTGATGGGCGCGAGCGGTGCTACTGGCGCCAAGAGCGTGCCGCTCATCGAGTTTCGCGACGTGCTGTTCTCCTATGCGGGGCATACGGTTGTCGATGGTGTGTCGCTGCAGGTCGATCGTGGTGAACTCGTTGCCCTACTCGGTCCCAACGGCTGCGGTAAGACGACGATTATGCGCCTTATCAACGGTCTTGAACTAGCGGACGCGGGTGCGTACCTGTTTGACGGGCACGTGATCGATGCGGCATATCTCAAGGATTCCGCAGCCGCTCAGCGTTTTCATCAGCGCGTGGGCTTTGTGTTCCAGAATGCCGACGCCCAGCTGTTCTGCGCTACGGTGGGCGAGGAAGTTGCTTTTGGCCCCGCGCAGATGGGGCTGCCGACAGACGAGCTCGAGCGCCGCGTCCGCGATGCCATGGAGCTGTTCCAGGTTGCCGATCTGGTCGATGCCTCGCCCTATCAGCTTTCGGGCGGGCAAAAGAAGCGCGTTGCGCTGGCTGCGGTGGTGTCGATGAACCCCGATATCCTAGTGCTCGATGAGCCCACCAACGGGCTCGATGAGGACTCGTGCGACATCGTAGTCAACTTTTTGCTGGCCTACGTTGCTGCCGGTAAGACGGTTTTGATGAGTACGCACCATCAAGATTTGGTGCGCCGCCTGGAGGCCCGTGCCATCTATATCGATCGATATCACCATGTGGTCGAGGCGCCCGTGCCGTCGTATGGAACCGAAAGCGGTGCTGCGGAATAGTTGCTGCGTAGGGTATGTATGGCCGCCTGTGCGACTCTGCCGTGATGGTATAGTTATCCAGGTTTTTTATGGGGGTGGCTATGCCAAGCTGGAACATTCATATCGCTCAGACGGAGCGTTTGCTGGGGCGCACCAGTGCGCTTGCCGATAGCGTGCGTGACCGCAATGCCTTTTTGTTTGGTTGCGTGGTTCCGGACATTTTTGTGGGCTATATGGTTCCCGGCATTGCCGATCCCATCCCGTACCGCATTACGCACTTTGCCAAGCCCGAGCCTATCCCTAAGCCTCGTGAGCATGAGTTCTGGGATACCTATGTGGCACCGTTGCTTAAAAGTTCGCCCACCGGTGCGCCGGCCGCGGCGACCTCGATTATCGAGGAACGCGAGCGACTGAATCGCGTGCACTATCCCCAGCGCTACAGGGATGCCGAGCCGGTTGTCGGTCCCGGCGCCTGTGAGTTCTCGCTTGCGTCCGAAGATGTGGCGCAGTCGTTGCTCGATTTAACGCTGGGCGTCTGGTCGCATCTGGTGGCCGATACCGTATGGAATACGCGCGTGAATCAGTACCTGGAGGCGCACGGCGGCAAGCCGTGCGAGGAATTCCGCATTAAAAAGCAAGGTGACTTTGACTGGTTTGGTAAGACGCTCGGCATTGTTTCCATCCCGCGTGCGACCAATCGTCTGTATACTGCGGCGACGCGTTTTGGGCAGTATCCCATCCATAAGGAGTATGTGCTCAAGACCATCGGCGTTATGCACGAGATTGTGCGCGAAAACCCCGGTGAGCCCGATCATCCGCCATACCGCCTGCTAACTGAGGAGTTTTTCGATGCAACGTTTACCGAGGTCATCGAGCTGACCGAGGTGGGCTTTGCGACTCGCGTTGCCGCTTCTGACGTCCCCGCAGTCCCTCTGATCACTAGCTGCTAGCTGGCCGGCTTGACGGCGAACAGCTCATCCCAATCGACCAATAGCTCCCGCCGCAGGGCATCTTCGGTGGTACGCTCGGCATCGGAAAGGTTCGCGACTGAACACAAAACGATGAAGCGGCATACGAAGAAGGTTTAAAAAAGGGCCCGGAAGGCAAAGCCTTCCGGGCCCTTTTGCAATGCAAGCGTGCTTGCAAGTGCGATTTAGCGCACCTGAGCGACGTAAGCGACGTTGGTCGAGGAGACCTTGTCCTCGAGCTGAACACTCATGCGGGGATCGCCGGCGGTAGCGACGGTCAGATCGCCGGCCTCGACGTAGCCGAGCTCCTTAGCGGTCTCGATCGCCTTGACGATCGTGCCGTTGACGGTGCCCTGGGTAATCTCGGCCTGGTGCGGGATAACGCCCCAGTACATGATCATCTGCTGGACGGCCCACTCGTGGCGGGAGAACGCGCAGATCGGCATGTTGGGACGGAAGTGCGAGATCAGGCGTGCGGTACGACCGGTGGTCGTCGGCACGGTGATGCACTTGGCGCCAACGGTGGTGGCCATGTTCACAGCGGACATACCCACAACGTTGTTGACGACGCGGGTGCCGTGAGCATCGGCCGGAACCTCGAGCGGAGCGTGGGCCGGGAGGTACTTCTCGGTCTCGAGAGCAATGCTGGCCTGCATCTTAACGGCCTCGACCGGGTACTTACCGGCAGCGGACTCGCCAGAGAGCATAACGGCGTCGGTGCCGTCGTAAATGGCGTTAGCAACGTCGGCAACCTCGGCGCGCGTCGGGCGCGGGTTCTGCTGCATGGAGTCGAGCATCTGCGTAGCGGTGATAACGGGCTTGTAGGCCGCGTTGCACTTGGCGATGATCTCCTTCTGGATGTGCGGAACGAACTCGGGCTTGATCTCGATGCCCAGGTCGCCACGGGCGACCATGATGCCGTCGGAAGCCTCGAGAATCTCGTCGAAGTTCTCGACGCCCAGGGCACACTCGATCTTCGGGAAGATCGTCACGTGCTCGCCACCGTTCTCGCGGCAAAGCTTGCGGATGCCGCGGACGGACTCGCCGTCACGGATGAAGGAAGCGGCGATGTAGTCGATGTTCTCGGTCAGGCCAAAGAGGATGTCCTGACGATCGCGCTCGGTGATGGCGGGCAGCGAGATGTTGACGTTGGGCATGTTGACGCCCTTGCGCTCGCCGATCAGGCCGTCGTTCTTAACGACGCAGGTCATGTCCTGGCCACTGACGGACTCGACCTCGAGGGCAACCAGGCCGTCATCGATCAGGATGAGGGAGCCCTTCTCGACCTCGGAAGGCAGAGCCAGGTAGTCGAGGGAGATGTGCTCAGCGGTGCCGTGGAAATCCTCGGACGTGGGCTGAGCGGTGACGACGATCTTATCGCCGGTCTTGACGGCAACCTTCTTGCCGTCGACCAGAAGGCCGGTGCGGACCTCGGGGCCCTTGGTGTCGAGCAGGATGCCGACAGGCAGACCGAGCTCCTTGGAAATACGGCGGACGCGCTCGATGCGACCGTGGTGCTCGTCGTAGGAGCCGTGCGAGAAGTTAAAACGGGCGACGTTCATGCCCGCCTTGATCATCTCGCGGATGGTCTCGTCGCTATCGCAGGCGGGACCCATGGTGCATACAATCTTAGTGCGCTTGTACATTCAGACCTCCATCTGACATCGTCTTGCGCTGATAGATAAACCATAAGAAATAAAACCGAGATGATTATAACGAAATGCCGACCGAATACCCCAAAAAATCGACCGTATGCCGAAATGGAAGTTCATTTTTTGCGGGAAAAACGGTATATGAAAAATCTTTACCAACCACTCCAACCGCTGCTATCTGGGCGATATGTCAGTTTGGCGATGTGCCGAAGAAAAAACGTTTTACCAATGTTGAGCATCACACGGTCTGCACCGTTGCGTGCGGACCATATTTCCAAACCGATTGTTTTGGCTAGACGCGTCGCTTTGGGGTACCATAGCTCCACTATCAACTGCCGCTCAGCACGGCAGCCTTGATGAGCCCTTGCCCTTCTCCTGGGAATTATGATCGGGCATCAATCTGCTGAGTGGCCCGAATCCCAGGAGGGGACTCTATATGCAAAAGGAATACCTGTCCGCCGCAGCGGAGGTGCTCAGCGACCAAGGTGTCGATGAGAACCTCGGCCTGAGCAACGACGAGGCGTCGTCGCGCCTCGCCAAGACAGGCCCTAACAAGCTCGAGGAAGCTGAGAAGACGCCGCTGTGGAAGCGTTTCTTTGAACAGATGGCTGACCCTATGGTCATCATGCTGATCGTTGCCGCCGTCATCAGTGCGCTCACGGGCATGGTCAAGGGCGAGCCCGACTTTGCCGATGTTGCCATCATCATGTTCGTCGTTATCGTCAACTCGGTGCTGGGCGTGGTCCAGGAAGCCAAGAGCGAGGAGGCCCTCGAGGCCCTGCAGGAGATGAGTGCGGCGCAGTCCAAGGTGCTACGCGACGGCAAGCTCGTGCACCTGCCGAGCGCCGAGCTCGTGTCCGGCGACGTGATCATGCTCGAGGCGGGCGACTCCGTTCCGGCCGACTGCCGCGTGCTCGAGAGCGCCACGATGAAGATCGAAGAGGCCGCGCTCACCGGCGAGTCCGTGCCCGTCGAGAAGCATGCCAACGTGATCGAGCTCGCCGCCGGCACCGACGACGTGCCGCTCGGCGACCGTAAGAACATGTGCTATATGGGCTCCACCGTCGTGTACGGCCGTGGTCGCGCCGTCGTGGTCGGCACCGGCATGAACACCGAGATGGGCAAGATCGCCGGCGCCCTGGCCGAGGCCAAGGAAGAGCTCACGCCGCTGCAGGTGAAGCTCGCCGAGCTCAGCCGCATCCTCACCATCATGGTGATCGTCATCTGCGTCGTCATCTTTGGCGTTGACATCCTCCGCCACGGCGTGGGCAACGTCCTTACCGATCCGACTGCCTTGCTCGATACCTTTATGGTCGCCGTCTCGCTCGCTGTCGCCGCCATCCCCGAGGGCCTGGTCGCCGTCGTGACCATCGTGCTTTCGCTTGGCGTGACCAAGATGGCCAAGCGCCAGGCGATTATCCGCAAGCTTTCTGCTGTCGAGACCCTCGGCTGCACGCAGACCATCTGCTCTGACAAGACCGGCACCCTTACCCAGAATAAGATGACTGTCGTCAAGCACGAGCTCGCTGCGCCCAAGGAGAAGTTCCTGGCTGGCATGGCCCTGTGCTCCGATGCCCAGTGGGACGAGGAGCTGGGCGAGGCCGTGGGCGAGCCGACTGAGTGCGCGCTCGTCAACGATGCCGGCAAGGCTGGTCTTACTGGCCTGACTGCCGAGCATCCGCGTGTGGGCGAGGCCCCGTTCGACTCGGGTCGTAAGATGATGTCTGTGGTCGTCGAGACCCTGGACGGCGAGTACGAGCAGTACACCAAGGGCGCGCCCGACGTGGTGATCGGCCTGTGCACCCACATCTACGAGGGCGATAAGGTCGTCCCCCTGACCGAGGAGCGTCGTGCCGAGCTCGTGGCCGCCAACAAGGCCATGGCCGACGAGGCCCTGCGCGTGCTGGCGCTGGCAAGCCGCACCTATACCGAGATCCCGAGCGACTGCAGCCCCGCCGCGCTCGAGCACGACCTGGTCTTCTGCGGCCTGTCCGGCATGATCGACCCGGTCCGTCCCGAGGTGGCCGACGCTATCCGCGAGGCGCACGACGCCGGTATTCGCACCGTCATGATTACGGGCGACCACATCGACACCGCCGTGGCCATCGCCAAGCAGCTGGGTATCGTCGCCGATCGCGGCCAAGCCATCACCGGTGCCGACCTCGATCGCATGAGCGACGAGGAACTCGACGCGCACATCGAGGACTACGGCGTGTACGCCCGCGTCCAGCCTGAGCACAAGACCCGCATCGTCGAGGCCTGGAAGTCGCGCGACCAGATCGTGGCCATGACGGGCGACGGCGTCAACGATGCCCCGTCCATCAAGCGCGCCGACATCGGCGTTGGCATGGGCATCACCGGTACCGACGTTACCAAGAACGTCGCCGACATGGTGCTCGCCGACGACAACTTCGCCACCATCATCGGTGCTTGCGAAGAGGGTCGCCGCATCTACGACAACATCCGCAAGGTCATCCAGTTCCTGCTTTCGGCCAACCTTGCCGAGGTGTTCTCGGTGTTCATCGCCACGCTCATCGGCTTTACCATCTTCCAGCCGGTGCAGCTGCTGTGGGTGAACCTGGTTACCGACTGCTTCCCCGCGCTCGCGCTGGGCATGGAGGATGCCGAGGGCGACATCATGAAGCGCAAGCCGCGCAACGCCAAGGACGGCGTCTTTGCCGGCAATATGGGCCTGGACTGCGTGGTCCAGGGCCTGATCATCACCGTACTGGTGCTGGCGAGCTTCTTTGTGGGCGTGTACTTTGACATGGGCTACATCCACATCTCCGATATGATTGCTGGCAACGCCGACGAGGAAGGCGTGATGATGGCCTTCATCACGCTCAACATGGTCGAGATCTTCCACTGCTTCAATATGCGCAGCCGTCGTGCGTCGCTGTTCACCATGAAGAAGCAGAACAAGTGGCTGTGGGCTTCCGCTGCGCTGGCGCTGGTGCTGACGGTGATCGTGACCGTGCAGCCGACGCTTGCTGAGATGTTCTTTGGCCCTGTGACGCTTGAGCTCAAGGGCGTTGTCGCCGCGCTGGGCCTTGCCTTCCTGATCATTCCGCTGATGGAGATCTACAAGGCGATCATGCGCGCGGTGGAGAAGGAGTAGGTCGAAAGGCCATCCTTCCCACCGGCCCGACCGCCTGCGGGGTTTCTTCCTCGCTGGTCCTCGCGCTTCGCGCTGCGGGATCGCTCGGAAGAAACCCCTCCCGGCGGGCGGGCCTTCGGATAACCTCTCGGGACCATTGGCTGAGGGAAAGTTTGTGAGCTGGTCGGGCTTTGCCCGGCCAGCTCTTTTTGATTTAAAATACCTGCTCAGTTGTGTGGTTTTGTGCTGGGAGGCATCTGTGGGCAAGGCTAAGGCTAAAGCGAAGAAAAAGACGATGGGGGCGCGGGCTAAGCGCGATCGTCGTCGGAAGCTCGCGACCGAGGCTCCCGCGTCTGCCGAGGAGCTGCTGGCGAGCGTGCCGGGACTCGACGCGCTGCAGGACGTTCCGGCGTTCGATGACCTGCCGGTCGATGAAGCTCAGCAGGCTGCCTTTGATGATTTCTGCGCACATGCCGAGGAGCCCGAGCAGATGCAGCTTGGCGCCGTGGTGCGCTTGGATCGTGGGTTTCCGCTGGTGGCGACTGCCGACGATACCTTCCGCGCCGAGCATGCCGTGGGATTTGCCAAGTCGCGCGGTGGGGACGAGGTCCTGCTGCCTGCCGTGGGCGATCGTGTGGCGGTGCGCCGCGCTCCCGGGCACGATATGGGCGTGATTGAATGCGTACTGCCGCGCCGTACGAGCTTTGAGCGTTGGCGCGGCCGTGCCCGCGGAGAGCGCCAGGTGCTCTGCTCCAACGTGGATAGCGTGCTAATCGTGCAGGCGCTCGGTGCCGGCGAGGTGCTGCTCGACCGTGTGGCGCGCTCGCTGGTGTTGGCGCTCGACTGCGATGCCGAGCCGGTGGTGGTGCTCACCAAGGCTGACCGCTGCGATGCCGGGGAGCTCGAGCGCGATCTGGACCGCGTGCGCCGTCTGGTGGGTCCGGACGTGCGCGTGATCTTGACGTCTTCTGCCGAGGGCCGCGGCCTGGACGAGGTCCGTGCCTGCG
Source organism: uncultured Collinsella sp. (assembly GCA_900541685.1). Classification (GTDB taxonomy): domain Bacteria; phylum Actinomycetota; class Coriobacteriia; order Coriobacteriales; family Coriobacteriaceae; genus Collinsella. Next base: position 20,095 of record UQKM01000011.1, on the reverse strand, counting down.
TGCCTGCCGGGAGCTGCGCCATGATTCTGGGCGAGTCGGGTGCCGGCAAGTCGACGCTGCTCAATGCACTGCTGGGCCACGATACGTTGGCGACCGGCGGTGTGCGCGAACGCGACGACCAGGGCCGTCACACTACCGTCGCGCGCGTGATGGTGGCGCTGCCGGGCGACGCCGGCGTGATCGCCGATGCCCCGGGTCTGCGCAGTTTGCCGCTCGTGGGTCACGAGCGGGGTCTGGCACGCGCCTTCCCCGAGATTGTCGAGGCATCGCGTGCGTGCCGGTTTGGCGACTGCACGCATACCCACGAACCGGGTTGCGCCGTTCGCGAGGCCGAGGACGCCGGGCAGATCGACAGCCTGCGTCTGGAAACTTTCCAAAATCTGGCGTCATCCATGCGCGTGAGCGCTCAAATGCTCGATCCCGATGTCCATCTGTAATTGATTTTTCCTATGACAGCCGTCTCCCAACTGTTCGGGAGACGGCTTTTTTGCTGCGGAAAAGCCTCGAAACATGCAGTTTGCTGACGTGCTGACCAAAACCTTGCCACGAGCTTGACGGGCTGGTCAGCTTTTGGTCAGCGATTGGTTTGACATCGAAAACCAAGATTGCGATTGCGCCGCTTTGCACTCTGGCCGCCCAGACAATGGTGGTACGGGCATTCGCCCGGCACTGCCATGAGAGGAGCGGCCGTGAACAAGAGCAAGCGCATCGCCATCAGTCTGGTCGCGGGCGTGCTCGCTGCTCTGCTCTGCATGGTTTACGGCTCGTCGATCCGCTCGCAAGCCGAACAGGTCCAGGCTGAGACCTTGGCCAAGTACGGTGGCGATCGCGTCGAGGTATGCGTCGCGGCGCGCGATATCGATGTGGGTGAGACCCTCGATGAGACCAATGTCATAACCCAGGAGTGGCTGACGAGTCTGCTGCCGCGTGACGCGGCGACCGAGCTACGCCAGGTGCGCGGCGACGTGACGACTTCGCGTATTCCCAAAAACGCCGTGATCTGCAATGTCTACACCAAGGCCGAGAGCCACATGCTCGAGGTACCTAAGGGCAAGGTCGCCGTTTCGGTGGCGGTCGATGCCGAGCACTCGGTCGGCGGTGCTGCGGGCGTGGGCAGCTACGTGGACGTGTACGTGCAAAAAGACGGCGTAACCGATCGGCTGTGCGGCGCGTACGTGATCGATACCAGTGAGGATTCCGGTTCCACGCGCGAGGGCAAGATCGAATGGGTGACGCTGGCGGCTGACCCCGAAGACGTCAAGGAACTGCTGGGAGCCTCGGGCAAGGGAACGGTCAGCTTGACGATTCCCGCCACGGCGCGCGGCAAAAAGAGCGGAGGCGACGAGTGATGAAGGCGATCTGGCTTGCGTGCTGCGCGTGCGGCGATTACGGGCTGTTGCAGCGGGAAGTCGAGGGCCGTGATGTGGGCGCACAGGTGCTTCGCGTGGGTGACCTGGACGGGCTGGTTTCCATGGCGCGGGCGTTTCCGTCGCGCCGCGGGGCTGCCATCATCGCGGCGTCTCTGTTTGATACCGAAGATGTGCGCAAGACTGTTGCGCGCCTGACGGCCGAAGGCCGCGTGAGTCGCGTGGTCGTGTTGATAGAAGCGCTCGATCCGTCGGATATCGAGGGGCTGTTTCGCGCGGGGGCGACCGAGGTCATCGCTGCGCACAGTATATGCGGCAACGGGCGTGCGGGCGAGGGAGCGGTTGATTCCGATCGGCGCATGACGATTGAGCCCGATGCTTTTGTTGATAGGGAACCCGGGGCGCCTCGCGCTACAAGAGGCCCGCGTGTTGATGATTATGGAAAAGCGGAAGCCGAGCATGGTCGGCGCCCCCGGAACCCCCTTGTATGCGATGACGCTGGAGGGCCGGCGCAGCATGCTGGCGACTCCCCGGCTGTAGATATGGGATACGTGCACGGCGTGAATCTGGTGGATGAACTCGACGAAGTTGAGGGCTTTGCCGGGTGCGGCGAGTTGTCGCTAATGCAGCATGAGCAGATTGCGCAGAACGAGCCTGCCTCGCAGACCGAACAAGCTGCCATGCCGGCTTGGACGCAGCGTGTGGTTGCGGCGGGGGAGACGGGGGCGCTGCCACCGACGCCCGCCCCGCCGCCTCCGATGCCGCCGGCAGACGCTGCCGCTCCGCCGCATCGAGCTCCGGTCATCTGCGCTATTTCGGGTTCGGGCGGTTGCGGCAAGTCGACGATCGTTGCCACCATGGCACACACATCGTCGCTGTTGGGCTTGCGTGCCGCCGTGCTCGACCTGGACCTGATGTTTGGAAACCTTTACGACTTGTTAGGCGTCGATGCTCCGCGCGATATGGCGGCACTTATCGAGCCGTCGGCGGCGGGCACGCTCACCGAGCCGGATATCGTAGCCACATCGATGCGCGTGGCGCCGGGCGTTACGCTCTGGGGTCCCGTCGCGGCGCCCGAGCAAGCTGAGCTCATGGCGCGTCCGGTGGAGCTACTGCTTGATGTTCTGCGTCGCGAATCCGACGTGGTCTTTATCGATACCTCGGTCTTTTGGGGCGACGCCGTGGCGGCTGCGGTGGCGGCGAGCGACCGTTGCCTGGTCGTTGGCGATGCGGCGGTGTCGTCCGCGACATCGGCGTCGCGCGTCATCGAACTGGCAAGTCGAGTAGGTGTGCCGCGCACGCGCATGAGCGCCGTGTTCAACCGGTTCGGTGCGCGCGGGGCAGACGAGGACGTCGCCATGCGCTTTGAGATTGCCTGTGCGTTGAGCTCCAAGATTCGTATCGCCGATGGCGGGCAGGATCTCGCCGCGCTCATGGCGTTTGGGCGCGCTGACGAGGCGGTGGGGCAGACCAGTGCTTTTGCGACTAGCATGCGCGAGGCCACGCGCGAGATGCTCGTGGAACTGGGGTGCGCCGTCGGCCCTTGGGGCGATATGGTCGCCGACCGTGCAACGCGTACCGAACGCCCGCGTATCCGCCTTCCCTGGTTGCGCGAGGGTGATCAGCGATGAGCCTGCAAACGAGGATTAAGGCTGCCGGCGCTGCAGCGGCGGCAGCGCCTGTAGATGCGGGGCGTCGCCGCGCGGTGAAACGACGCACCAAGCGCGCCGTGATGGACCGCATGGGTTACGACGAAGTGGCGCGTATCAGCGCCTATATCGACCCGGCACTTGCCCGCTCGGAATTGCGTCCTGCGGTGGAGGCGGCGCTCAATGTTGAGGAGCCGACCGATCTCGCGACGCCCGAGCACGAAACCATCATCGACGAGATTTTGGATGACGTGGTGGGCTTGGGGCCGTTGCAGCCGCTCATCGAGGACGACACCGTTACCGAGATCATGATCAACGGCTGCCGCTCGGCTTTCTTTGAACGCGGCGGCGTCTTGTACCCCATCGAGCATGCGTTTGAGGATGATGAACAGATCCGTGTGCTTATCGACCGCATCATCTCGCCACTTGGCCGCCGTATCGACGAGCGCAGCCCCATCGTCAACGCCCGCCTCAAAACGGGCTATCGCGTCAACGCGGTGATTCCGCCTGTGGCGATTGACGGACCCATTCTCACCATCCGAAAGTTCTCGGACCGTATCTGCTCGCTGGACGAGCTTGTGGGGCTGGGGTCGCTGCCGCTTTGGTATGCGCAGCTGCTGTCGTGCGCGGTGTCGCTGCGACAGGACCTGGCGGTTGCGGGAGGCACGGGATCTGGTAAGACCACCCTGCTCAACGCGTTGTCATGTGAGATTTCCACCGGCGAGCGCATCGTGACGATCGAGGACTCTGCCGAGCTCAAGTTTGCGCATCATCCGCACGTGGTGCGCCTAGAGGCGCGCGAGGCTTCAATTGAGGGTGAAGGCGCGGTGACGATCCGCGACCTGGTAACTAATGCCCTGCGCATGCGCCCCGACCGCATCGTGGTGGGCGAGGTGCGCGGTGCCGAGTGCTGCGACATGTTGCAGGCCATGAACACGGGCCACGACGGGTCGCTCACCACACTTCATGCGGGTTCAGAACAGGAGACCGTGGTGCGTCTGACGTTGCTTGCACGTTATGGCATCGACCTGCCGAGTGAGCTCATCGAGGAGCAGATTGCCATGGCGCTCGACGGTATCGTGATGTCCGAGCGCCACGCCGATGGCAGGCGCTTCGTCTCCTCGTATTCGGGGGTGCGACGCGCCGCATCGGGCGGCGTAGAGCTCGAGCGCTATGTGACGTTCGATGCCGCCGAGCGCACCTGGACGCTTGACCGCGAGCCGCCGTTTATCGCAGAAGGCCTGCGGTCGGGGACGCTCACACAAGAGGAGGTGGACGAATGGAGATCGCTGTGCCCCTCGTCGTAGGGGGCTTGGCAGGGCTTTCTGTCGCGACGGCGTGCGGGGCGGAACCTCGTGTGCCGCAGGTACCGCCGGCGGAGCTGGCACGTCAGGCGCTCGAGACGGTGGCAGAGAAGCTGCCGCGTGAGCTGGTGGAAAACGATCTGCTGAAAAAGATCGCCCGTTCGTGGGCATCGCTGGCTCCGGCGCATCGCCTTGGCCTCGTGATCGAGGATGCTTCGGGATGTTTGGCGTTTCTGCTGCTATCGAGCGGTGTCTGCTGCGTTTTACTAACGATGGTGTCGTTATCGCCCCTCGGATTTGCCTTGGGACTTGTTGCTCCGTTTGCCGTTGGTGCCGCTCGGGATGGCTTTGAGAGCCGGCGCGAGCAACACGATGCAGAAGAGGCCATGCCCGAGGCATTCACAGCGTTATCCATGTCGCTTGCCTCGGGGCATTCGCTGGCACAGGGCATGCGCTTTGTGGGCGCCCATGCGCAAGAGCCGGTGCATACCGAGTTTTTGCGGGTGGCGGCGGCAATAGATTGCGGTATCTCGGCGACCGACGCACTCGATGACCTACTCGTTCGCATCGATGCCCCCGGCCTTTCGCTTGTCACCTTGGCGCTCAAAGTATCGCAGCGTACCGGGGCTCCGCTTGCCGGCTTGCTGTCCGAGGCGTCGAGCATGGTGGGTGAGCGCATTGAGCTCAAGCGCCGTCTGGACGTTAAGACGTCACAGGCGCGTATGTCGGCACACATGGTTGCGGCGATGCCGGCGGGCATGTGCGCGGTACTGGCTTTGCTTTCGGCAGACTTTCGCCGCGGTCTTGCGACGCCGGCTGGTGCGGGCGCCGTGGTGCTGGGACTTGCCCTCAACGTCGTTGCCCTGGTAGTTATCCGGCGCATTATGCGGGTGGAGTTATGAGCGCCCTGGTCGGGGTCGCGGCTTGTCTGTGTGCCCTGAGCGTATTTGTCGCGACAGGTTTGGAGCGTGCGGATGCTCGCAAGATTGCAGAGACATGCAAGCGTGAAGCGGTGCTGGTCATTGCTGCGGGCCGCTCGGTGATTGATGCCCTGACCGCGCGAATGAAGGACGCGATTGGGGCGGGCGGCCCGGCGCGGGTGTCGCTCGGTGAGGTGTCCGAGATGATCGACGTGGTGCGCCTAGGGCTTTCTGCCGGCCTTTCGTTTGACGCGGCGCTCGAGATTTTCTGCGCCAATCGTCGGTCGGTGCTGGCCGTCCGTCTTGAGCGAGCCTGCATGGCGTGGCAGGTGGGCGTGGGGACGCGCGAGGCCGAGCTGTTGGCTGCCGCGCGTGATTTGGACGTGAGGGCGCTCGAGACCTTTGCCATCACGGTGGGGCAGGCGCTTGCCCTGGGCGCTCCGCTGGCCGAGACGCTGGCTGCTCAAAGTCGCGAGATCCGTGCGGCCCATCGCGCCGCAGTCGAGCGCGAGATCGAGCGTGCGCCCGTCAAGCTGCTGATTCCCACCGGCACGCTCATCTTGCCGGCGTTGCTTCTGTCCATATTGGGCCCGCTGCTGGGAGCAGGCGGGATGATGTAGGGAGGAATACATGAACACGATGACTGACACTGCTGGCAAGGTGCAGGGCTGGGCGTTTTGCCGGGCGGCACATGTTCGTCAGCGCGCCAAGGAACTATTGCAGGAGGAGAGTGCGCAGGGTACCACCGAGTATGCCATCTTGGTCGGCGTGCTCGTGGTGATCGCGATTATCGCCATCGTCGCATTTAAGGGCAAGGTCCAAGATCTATGGAACGCTATCAGCGAGGGCATCAACAGCCTGTAGAGGGCGAGCGCCCCGTCGGGGTGCTGCTGGTGTTTGCTTGCCTGACCGTGGCGATAGCGGCGGTGCTTTGGGGGCTTAACGCCGCGCGGCAGCAGCGTCCTGGGACCGCCTCCGATTTGGGCTCAGATTCGGCGGTGGCGTCTCAAAAAGATGAGATGCGAGATGCGGACGATTCGGATGTCGCTGTCACGGCGCAAACCTTTCTGCGGACGCTCGACAAGCGGTCTGGCACTGCGACGGATTCGCCTGGGGGCAACGCGATTGTGGTCCGGCTTGCATGGTCCGAGGACCGACCGATGACCGAAGCGGCGGCGGATGTGCTGCGTTCCTATCGCGAGGTACCCACGGCGCAACTTGCTCTGAGCGGCTATCTCGACATCAAGGGAAACGTGTGGGGCGCCATCGTGCGTGACGGACGCGGCTGGGTCGATATGGTGACGGTTGCCGCGGATACTGGCGATGCTTCGTGTCGTCTGCGCGCCGTGCGCCTGGTCCCGCAAACAATAAGCTCAAAGGAGGGATCGTGAAATGCATGGCGTTCTGCGTGAAGAGGTTGCCCAAGCGACTGTGGAATACGCCATCGTCACGGTGGCGCTGTTATCGATCGTGCTGGCGATCGCGGGGCTTTGGCGCGCTGGCACCGATGGGCGCTTGGCGGCGCTGGTTGAGTGGGCGGCATCCCATGGCGTTGCCTCGACATCGGTTATCGACGCCGCTGCGGGCGCTAAGGACATCGCGTTGTATTGATATCGCGCGTGAGGACCGGGCGCAGTCAACGGTCGAGGCCGCTTTTTTGCTGCCGACGTTTCTGACGCTCATCCTTCTCGCACTGCAACCGGTGTGCCTGCTCTATACGCGCGCGGTCATGGAGTCTGCCGCCGCCGAGACCGCGCGGCTCATGACCACGACGACGGCGGAGGACGACGATCTTAAGGAGTTTACCCGCCGCCGGCTTGCCGCAGTGCCCAACGTTTCGATCTTTCATGCCGGCGGGCCGTTGTCGTGGGATATCGAGCTTGGCCGGGCAGATGCGGGTAGCGTCTCGTCCGTGTCCGTTTCCGGCGAGGTCAAGCCGTTGCCTGTGATCGGTGCGTTTGCGCAGGCTATGGGTGGTACCGCCGAGGGCGGCTACGTTGAGCTCAAAGTCGATGTCTCGTATCAATCGCGTCCCGAATGGCTGGAGGGAGACTATGATTCGTGGATTGCTACATGGGATTAAGCGTTTCTGGTCTAGACGCGTTTTGACGTGCCGTCCGAGCTGCCATCGCAAGCGAGGCGGCTTTATGGGTCGAGCCGGTGTCGATCTGTTTATCGAAGACGGTGCCTACACCACGCTCTCCTCTGCGGTGGTCATCTTGGTGGTGCTCACGCTGCTGTTTTCGTCGACGGCGGCGATATGGAGCATGTCGCGTGCCGGGGATACCCAGGTGGCGGCCGATAGCGGCGCGCTGGCGGGTGCCAACGTAGTGTCGTCCTATCACACGGCTGCCACGGTGGTTGATGCGAGCATCTTGAGTCTGGGGCTGGCGGGGTTTGCCACGATCGGGACGGGCCTGGTCGCCATCCTCATCCCGGGTGCCGAACCAGTTGCCGGCAATATGGTCGACACCGGGATTGAGATCATTAAAACGCGCAACAAGTTTGCAAAAAGCGCATCGGAAGGCTTACAGAAAATCGAGACGGCTCTGCCGTATCTGATCGCCGCGCGTGCCACGCAGGCGGTGTCGGCGCAGGATACCGATAGTGTGACCTATACCGGTACGGCGCTTGCCGTGCCCAGGACATCCGAGTCTGATTTTGTTGCGCTCGAGGGTTCCGAGATCTCGACCGATGCCATTAAAGATGCGTCAGATGATTTAGAGCTCGCAGCCAAAAAGTTGAAGGAGGCTTCTGAGGATACGGCGAAAGCAAAAGAGCGCGCCTGGCTTGCGGACTGCGGCGGGTCGGACAAGGGCACGATTGGTGGCCGTTCGTGCATGTGGGAGCGCGCGAAGAAGCTGGCGTCGCTGCCGGGCGAGCTCAACCCACATTACGCATCGAGCGTCACGTGGGAGCCCCAGGTGGCGCTTGACCGAGCGAGAACATATTACCGTCAGCGCCTTGCTAACGAAAAGCCGCTTGGAAGCGGTGTCGAGATGCAGGCGGAGTCTGCCGCTCGAAAGGCGTTCTATCGGTATGCCGGTGAAGAGCTCGGGCGAGCCTCCATCGTGGACGACGGCACGAGCGTCGTCGCGGACCTGCCGCTGCTGCCGCGCAACGCGGACGAGGCCAGGGCGAGCGATCTTTATACCGATGCCGCGTGGCCGACGAGCAGCAATGACGGCAAGACGTACATCCATTATGGAACTGGCTGCCCAAACTATAAAAAGGGAGCGCCGGGAGGACTGTCATCGGTTGCTGACTTTGACGGGAGAGAAGCATGCGACCGCTGCCATTTTGGAGTCAAGACACTGGGTGCCGTCGCCGCTCCTTCTACATCGATCGAAAACGGCTTCGAGTATCACTTTGACAAGTTCAAAGACGCCCTGGAAGGCTACGTCGAATGCCGCAACAAAGAGCTCGAGCTCGAACGTCAGACCGAAGACGAGACCGACCGTGCGAGCAATGCGTTTGACCAGGCCATCAAAGCGCTTTCGGGCGAGCGTCCACGTATCGCTCCGCCCGGTCGCAACGGCGTGGTTGCCTTTGCGGTTTCGGGTGCCATCTCGAGCCCCGATGAGCTCAACTCTTCGTTTAACACGGCAGTCAGGCTTGGCGATCGCGGTGCCATCTCTGCCGCGGTGCTGGCGCCCGATGAGGCGACGGCGCAAAACAACGTGCTTTCGCGATTTTTCTCGACATTGAAGGAACGCTCGGGTGGCGTTGCCGGCGTACTCGACGGCGTCATGGATGTCTGGGGACGGCTGCTTGTGGGATACGGAGACATCCAAGGTTCGGCCGACGAACTTATGGACGAGATGATTAAAGGCCTAGGAGGGGGCAGCGGCGCGTTGGGCTCCATCGCATCGTGGCTCGGCGATACCGTTTCGGCGTCCGTGGCGGCGCTGGGTTTGGAACCGTGCGACTTGCGCCTGCGAAAGCCGGTGCTGACTGATTCCGCCAACGTCATTAAGAGCCCGGGGTCTGACATTGCTGGTCTCTCTCAAGCGCAAGACAAACTGCGAAGTATTCCGTTGGGCGTGACCGATCCCAAGGCGCTTTGCGAGGCGTTGGAATATCAAGTCGAACGCACCATCAGCGGTACGGTGTTCACGCTTGCGGAGATTCCTCTGCCCGGCGGCGGCTCCATCCCGCTCACCGTCGATGTCGCCACGCTGGTTGGCGCTCTGGGCGGTGGGTCGTAATGAGTATCCGCATGCGTCTGCGCGAGGAGCGCGCCCAAGCGACGGTGGAGATAACAGTGGTTACGCCCGTTTTGCTGGTGCTGGCACTCATCGTATACAACGTCATGATCTATGCCAGCGCTGTCGCGCGCTTCGACCGCGTGGTGCCCGACATCGTGTTGGCGCACGCCGTGGCGCCGAGCGGGGAGGGCGACGAAAGCTCTGTCGATGCCTCGGCGACGGTCCGGACTCAAATTCTGAATGCCATGGAAGGCTATGACTTGCAGATCGAAGTGTCGAGCGAGCAAGGCGCGGAGGCATCGGATGGTGGCCTGCTCTCCCTATCCGGTACGTTTAGGACCTACACCTGCACCATGCACTATGAGCCGTGGCCGACTTCTCTCAGCATCGCTGGCGTTCCGCTGGGGGCGCCGACAACGTTGTCGCACGAGCGCGCGGTGACGGTCGATCCATGGCGTCCGGGGGTGGTCATGTGACCGCGGTCTCGTCCTACATCGCCTACGCGCGGGCACTCAATAGGCTGGGCTGGACGCCGGCCGAGTTTGCGGTGGCGGAGTCGTTTGCCGTGCGCCTGCGCGGCATGCTGGGACGGTGTCCGGTTGCCGCCAACGGTCTGCCGCTCGTCATGGCATTTCCACGCTGCTCTTCGGTCCATACGTGTTTTATGGCCTATCCCATCGATATCGCCTTTATCGATGCACGTGGCTATGTCCTCGTATGCTACGAAAACGTACGTCCCTGGCGTATGTGCTCCTGCCCCGGCGCCTGGGCCGTACTAGAGCGTCCTTCAATCATTGTTTCGACCCCTGCTCTCCAACGCGTGCCGGCTTAAGAATTGGCGACAGCGGACTTTCGTCATACGAAATTGGGTAAGATGGAGGAGAAGATGCATGGATGTTGAGATCCATCCCAACGCTAAAAAGCACCTGACGGAAAAGCAGGTGCTTGGCGCTTGGCTTGCGGTTACTGAGTGCATTCGTCGCGAGCCGAAGGACGAGCCGCCGAGATGGCTTGCGATTGGATGGCTCCCAGACGGACGAAGCGTGGAGCTTGTCGCGGTCGAGCTTGTCCGTGGGGGCTTATCATTCATGCCTTGTCTCCAGTCCAGAAGAAATTTTGGCAGGAGATTGAACGGGCTCGGCAAAGGGGTCGATGATGGGCAAGACGTATACGGCCGCTAATGGTCAGGTTGTAACGGATGAAATGATTGACGCGTGGTGCGAGTCGTACGAGCGCGGAGAGTTTCCGGATGGCGAACACACCGTTGGTGGGATCGTGCATGGACGGCCCCCACTCTCGGGTGAGGGGACGGCAACGCTGTCGGTCAAGATTTCTCTGGGAATGAAGGAGGCCATTCGTCGACGGGCGGCTGCCGAGGGGATGACGCCAAGTGAGTTTGCCCGTGCGGCTCTGAGCGAAAAACTTCTTGCTGCCGGCTGATGCCTCTGACGTGCCGATTTAAAGAACCGAGGCTGTGCTCAAAAACTTTTTTGAAATTCTCGGTTGACCGGAACGCGTCCTTGGTTATACTAATCAAGCCTTGAAACAAGGCACACCTCAAATGGCTGGGTAGCTCAGTTGGTAGAGCAGAGGACTGAAAATCCTCGTGTCAGGGGTTCGATTCCCTTCCCCGCCACCTTGAATTGACTAGGACCTCTGCAAAGGGGTCCTTTTCTTTTATGTAGCCCTCGCACGGAATCGAACCCCGTGAGGGCGCGGAGCTGAGTAAACGCGTAAGCGTTTGCCAGCGCAGCTCGCAAGGCGCGTAAGCGCCGCAGCGGTCCGTCCGCGCAGCGCGCGGACGCGATTCCCTTCCCCGCCACCTTGAATTGACTAGGACCTCTGCAAAGGGGTCCTTTTCTTTTATGTAGGGTTCTGCGGAAACTGCGTCCCAGAATAAGGGCTCAGAACGGGACACACTTTCCGGTGCCTGCCTCCGGCGCGCGTACACACCTCGTCGCACCATTCCGAGTCCGTCTGCTCCCAGACATTCCTCCCACTTTCGCGTCACTTTGCAGACCGTTCGGTCGCCTGTCCGCACACGCGGGTATACTCAAAACGATACTTATCCTACGCAATACGATGCGGGTTCGACCTGCATGATCCGAAGGAGGCAGTGATGGAGAGGATACTCGGCGTTAATCTCTCTGGCTGGTTTATTCCCGAGCCTTGGGTGACCCCGTCGCTGTACGCGGCGACCGGTGCATCCAACGCGGCTGAGCTACAGGAGGCCATGGGTACCGCCGCCTATAACGAGCGCATGCGCCGCCATTACGAGACGTTTGTGAGCGAGGACGATTTTCGCCGCATGGCGCAGATCGGTCTCAATGCCGTGCGTCTGCCGGTGCCCTGGTATGCCTTTGGCTCACAGGAGTCCGATGCCTCCTACATATCGGTTGTCGATTACATCGACCGCGCAATTGAGTGGGCTGCCAAGTACGACATCCGCGTGCTGCTCGATCTGGCAACCGTGCCCGGTGGCCAGGGCGATTCCAACGATTCGCCCACCACGCCGGAGGTTGTTGCCGAGTGGCATTCGTCCACCAACGGCCGTCATGTCGCACTCGACGTGCTCGAGCGCTTGGCCGATCGCTATGGCGAGGCCGAGAGCCTGCTGGGCATTGAGCTGCTGGACACGCCGCAGATGAGCGTTCGCAAGAGCCTCTTCACCATGACGGATGGCATTCCTGCTCACTACCTGCGCAATTTCTATCGCGATGCCTACGAGCTCGTCCGTTCGTATATGCCCGAGGATAAGATCGTCGTCTTCTCGTCGTCGGGGCATCCCAGCGAGTGGAAGCATTTTATGCGCGGCGCCAAGTACAAGAACGTCTACATGGACCTTCACCTGTACCATTACCGCGACGAGTATGCGCTCGACATCACGAGCCCTCGCGGGCTGACGACGGCGATTTCGCGTAACAAGCGCGAGCTTAAAGAAGCGATTTCGACTGGGTTCCCCGTGCTGGTGGGCGAATGGTCGGGCGCGGCGATCTTTGCCAACTCGTCGGTTACGCCCGAGGGCCGCAATGCCTACGAGCGCGTGTTTATCGCCAACCAGCTGGCTTCGTTTGCGCCGGCTGCCGGTTGGTTCTTCCAAACGTGGAAGACCGAGAAGCGCATTGCAGCATGGGACGCCCGCGCGGCGCTCGGTACGCTCGAGCGCGGCATGATTGAATAGGTTGATATGACGCAAAACAGCGCCCATACGGGCAAACTCTATGTGGTCGGCACGCCCATCGGCAACCTGGGTGACCTGTCCCCGCGCGTTGGCGAGGCCTTTGCCGCTGCCGATGTCATCTGCTGCGAAGACACGCGTGTGACGTCAAAGCTGCTGATGCACCTGGGCATTTCCAAGCCGCTTGTCCGTTGCGACGAGAATGTGATCGCTAGCCGCGCTGCCGGCCTGGTCGACCGTCTGCTGGCGGGGGAGACCCTCGCCTTTGCCTCGGACGCCGGCATGCCGAGCGTGTCCGATCCCGGCCAGGCGCTGATCGAGGCGGCGCGTGAGGCCGATGTGCCCGTCGAAGTTATTCCTGGGCCCTCTGCTTGCGTCACGGCGCTTGTTTCGTCCGGCATTCCCTGCGAGCATTTTTTCTTCGAGGGCTTTTTGGGCCGAAAGCACGGCGACCGTGTGCGCCGTTTGCAGCGCCTTGCCGTGGTGCCCGGCGCACTCATCTTCTACGAGTCTCCACATCGCATCGTGGCGACGCTCGAGGCCGTGGCGGAGGTCTTTCCCCAGCGTGAGGTTGCCGTCTGCCGCGAACTCACCAAGCTGCACGAGGAGGTCTTGCGCGGGCCCGCTGACCAGCTTGCCGAGGAGCTGCGTGCTCGCGGCGAGGTAAAGGGCGAGATTGCGCTGGTCATCGCGCCACCGAGCGAGGATGAGGAGGCCGGTATCGTGCCGGTCGGCGCCACGGCAGCGGATCCCGACGAGGCCCTGCGCGAGGATATCCGCGCCGCGCTCGAGGAGGGGGAGCCCGCGTCTGCGGTGGCCAAGCGCCTGTCTCAGAAGTATTCGCGCCGCAAGCGCGATGTCTATGCCATGGTGCTCGATATGCAATAGATGGAGGATATCCAGCCCTTGCGCTAGAATCATCCCCTGTATGCAACGTTTTTCTGGAGGACAAACCCCATGGATCAAAGCAAGCCTTCGTTCTTTATCACGACGCCCATCTACTACGTCAACGCCGATCCGCACCTGGGCACGGCTTATTCCACCATCATCGCCGACGTTCAGGCTCGCTATCGCCGCTCCGCCGGCTATAACGTCAAGTTCCTGACCGGCATGGACGAGCACGGCGAGAAGGTCGCCGAGGCCGCAGCCAAGCATGGTATGACGCCGCAGGAGTGGACCGACAGCCAGGCCCCGCACTTCAAGGAGCTTTGGAGCAAGCTCGAGATTTCCAACGACGACTTCATCCGCACCACCGAGCCGCGCCAGCATCATGCCGTGCAGTACCTGTGGGAGCGCATGAAGGAGTCCGGTTACCTGTATAAGGGCAGCTACGACGGCTGGTATTGCGTGCCTGACGAGACCTACTTCACCGATACGCAGGTCCAGAAGGGCGACGAGGAGTACGGCAGCGTCGGCCAGCACCTGTGCCCCGACTGCCACCGTCCGCTTGAGCGCGTGCAGGAGGAGTCCTACTTCTTTAAGCTTTCCGCCTTCCAGGACAAGCTGCTCAAGCTCTATGACGAGCATCCCGACTTTGTCGAGCCTGCGTTCCGCATGAACGAGGTGCGCAGCTTTGTCGAGGGCGGCCTTAACGACCTTTCCGTGAGCCGCACGAGCTTTGACTGGGGCATTCAGGTCCCGTTTGACGAGGGCCACGTGACCTACGTGTGGTTCGATGCGCTGCTCAACTATATGACGGCCGTCGGCTACGGTGTCGATACCGACGAGGCGCGTGCCGAGCTGGCCTATCGCTGGCCCGCGCAGTTCCACATCGTGGGTAAGGACATCATCCGCTTCCACTGCGTCATTTGGCCCGCCATGCTCATGGCCATCGGCGAGGCCCTGCCCGAGCACGTTTTTGCCCACGGCTTCCTGACCGTGCGCAATGCCGAGACCGGCAAGGCCGAGAAGATGTCCAAGAGCCGCGGCAACGCTATCGCTCCGCAGGACGTTATCGACATGCTGGGCGTCGAGGGCTATCGCTACTACTTTATGACCGACGTCGTCCCCGGCACCGACGGCGCCATCAGCTTCGATCGCATGGAGCAGGTCTACAACGCCGACCTGGCCAACAGCTGGGGCAACCTCATCTCGCGTTCGCTCAACATGAGCGGCAAGTACTTTGACGGCTGCGCACCCGCCAAGCCCGCATCGTTCGATGCGTTCGACAACCCGCTGGCAAAGATCGCCGACGGCCTGGTCGAGCGCTACATGGCCAAGATGGACGTGCTCGATTACGGCGGAGCCAAGGACGAGGTCATGGAGCTCATCCACGCCGCCAACCACTACATCGAGGACTCCGAGCCTTGGGCACTTGCCAAGGACGAGGCCAAGGCTGACGAGCTGGCGTTTGTGATCTACAACCTGCTCGAGGCCATCCGCATTGCCGCTCACCTGCTGATGCCGCTCATGCCTCAGACCTCTGCCGAGGCCCTGCGCCGCCTGTCCTGTGAGGGCGAGGCCGCGAGCGACGACCTCAAGGGCATTTGCACTTGGGGCCTGCTTGCCGGCGGTCAGCCCGTCGAGAAGGGCGATCCGCTGTTCCCGCGTCTGGCGTAGAGACCGCGCGAGCGCCATATCGGCAATTTGCTGTTTAGCTGTAAGGGCATGGCCGCCACGGTCCATGCCCTTTTGTTTCAAGACGCCGCCATCATGCTAAGGAGGCAACCATGACAACTTCGCCTTTGGCAAACCCCACGGCCACCAGGGAGCTGCTGGAGGAGTTTGGCCTTGCGACCAAGCATCGCCTGGGCCAGAACTTTCTAATCGACAATCATGTGATCGAACGTATCTGCGAGCTTGCCGAGCTTGCAGGTGACGAGCGCGTACTCGAGGTGGGTCCAGGTTGCGGTACGTTGACACTTGCGTTGCTGCAGGAAGCGGCGTGCGTTACGTCCATTGAGGCCGATTCCGAGCTTGAGCCGGTGCTCGATGCCCACGCCGCCGACTATGCCAACTTCCGCTTTATCATGGGCGATGCGCTCAAGGTGACGCCGGAGCAGATTGAGCAGGCCGCCGGTGGTGAGCCCACGGTGTTTGTCGCGAATCTGCCCTATAACGTGGCGGCGACGATCATCCTTCAGTTCTTCCAGACGATGCCCGCGCTTAAGCGCGCTGTCGTCATGGTGCAAAGGGAAGTTGCAGATCGTATTGCCGCAACGCCGGGCAACAAGACTTATGGCGGCTACACGGCAAAGCTTGGCTTGTATGCGCAGGTGACGGGGCGCTTTGAGGTGCCGCCGCGCTGCTTTATGCCGGCGCCGCATGTGGACTCGGCCGTAGTACGCATCGATCGTGTTGAAGGCGTAGTGCCCGAGGAGCTCGATCGCGAGTTTGTGGCCCGTGTAATTGACGCTGCGTTTGCTCAGCGCCGCAAGACCATCCGCAATTCCATGAGCGCCAACGGCTTTGCCAAGGATGTTCTCGATGCCGCCTTTGAGGATTGCGGTATCGCACCTACCACGCGCGCCGAGACGCTCGACGTCGCCGCCTTTGTCCGCTTGGCTCAGGAGCTAATACATGACGCCTAATGTCGAACGCGTGACGTTTACCAAAAAGAAGAAAACGGTGGCCTGCCCGGTGCCGCTGGCGCCGCTTGCCGATACGCATGCGCACCTGCTCTCATTTTGGAGCAAGGAAGTGCCCGAGACGCTCGAGCGTGCCAAGGAAGCGGGCATTGACTTGTTGGTGACGGTCTTCGACCCCATTGCCGATAAGCGCAGCGTGGCGGACTATAGCGACTGGCTGGTTCGCGAGATCCTGCCGATGCGGGATATTCCGCAGGTCAAGTATCTCGCCGGTGTGCATCCGTATGGCGCGCCGAACTATACCGACGACATCCACGCGCAGGTTGTTGCTGCGCTCGACGACCCTTTGTGTGTCGGTATTGGCGAGATCGGTTTGGACTACCACATGGATTATGACGACGATATTGCGCCGGCGCCCCACGACGTGCAGATCGACTGTATGGCGCGCCAACTTGAGGTTGCCGTACGCCGCAATGTGCCGGTAGAGCTGCATCTGCGTCATGAGGACACGGACGAGGAGCGCACCTCGCATGTGGACGCCTACAACGTGTTGCGCGAGGTCGGCGTGCCCCAGGCCGGTTGCGTGCTGCACTGCTTTGGCGAGGACCGAGCCACGATGGAGCGCTTTGTGGATTTGGGTTGTTACATCGCCTATGGCGGAGCGGCTACCTTTAAGCGCAACGACGACGTGCGCGAGGCATTCGCGGCAACCCCGCTCGATCGTATTTTGTTCGAGACGGATTGTCCCTATATGGCGCCGGAGCCCATTCGCGGTCTTGAGTGCGAGCCTGCAATGATTTCCATCACGGCAAACGCGCTGGTCAACGACCGCGTCGATCGTACCGGCGAGGACGCCGAAGCAATCGCTCGGGCCGCTTGGGAAAATGCCTGCAAACTTTTCCAAAAATAGTTCTTGCGTTCGCGGCGGCGCTCCGTTATTCTAATTCCTGCACGCGGGCGTGGCGGAATTGGCAGACGCGTACGGTTCAGGTCCGTATGGGGGCAACCCCATGAAGGTTCAAGTCCTTTCGCCCGCACCATTAAATGAAAGAGCTCCCAGCAATGGGAGCTTTTTTGTTATGGGCTCATCGCGGGGACTTGAACCTGCGAAGGAGCGAGCGTCAAGAAAACGCGGAGCGTTTTAGCGAGCTGGCGAGTCCGCCGGCAGGCGGGCGAAGCCGGTGCGGATCCGCGAAGCGGATACACGGACGTCCTTTCGCCCGCATCATTAAATGAAAGAGTTCCCAGCAATGGGAGTTTTTTTACGGGTCGTTTTTGGCAGATTTGACCTATCGATTTCGCGCGGTAGATGCCCCTGTGGTCAAAAAGTGGCAAATATGAGTACTGGCACGAAAATAGAGACATTTCACGAAGCCATTTTTGCTCATTTTACGCAACAGATGTACGCTAATTTGGCTCAACCTTGAGACAATTTGAAGTAATTTCGATAGACCTCGGGTTCAAGGAGGCGAGTTTGACCCAAATACGCTGCTACTAAACTGGTAACAGTACTCATATTTGGCTTTTTTTGACCACGGACCCTCTTGTTAGTGTCACGCGGCCGCTCCGTGCGGGTATTCTAGTGCCAATGTGCGCCTATCAGAGGAGAAACCATGCTGTTTTCCGGTATCATCGCTGCCCTTACGAGCCTCTTGTTTCCCATCATCATTTTATTGCTCCTGCTCCCCAACGCCTGCTATGTCGTTGAACAGCAGCACGCCGTAATCATCGAGCGCTTGGGTAAGTTCAACCGCATTGTTAGCGCAGGCTTCCACATGAAGGTGCCCGTGATTGACCGCAAGGCCGCCACGGTGAGTCTGCGCACCATGAAAAATGGTTTTGGCATCGACGTTAAGACTCAGGACAACGTGACCATTGGCCTTGAGGTCTCCGCTCAGTACCACGTGAGCTATGACATGGGTGCTGGCCCGGCGGATTCGGGCATCTACAAGAGCTACTACATGCTGCAGGAGCCCGTCGACCAGATGCGCGACTTCATCACCGACGCCCTGCGCTCCTCCATCCCCGTCTACACGCTCGATGAGGTCTTTGCCAAGAAGGATGACATCGCCAAGGATGTCAACGCTACTGTTTCCGAGCAGATGGCCGCCTACGGCTTCACCCTCGTGTCGACGCTCATCACCAAAATCGCACTGCCGACCGAGGTTGAGAACTCCATGAACGACATCAACGCTGCCCAGCGCAAGCGCGCTGCCGCGCAGGAGCTCGCCGAGGCCGACCGCATCAAGCGCGTCACCGAGGCGACCGCCGAGGCCGAGGCTATGGAAAAGGCGGGCGAGGGCATCGCCAACCAGCGCAAGGCCATCGCGCTGGGTATCAAAGATTCGCTCGAGATCATCCAGGAGACGGGTGTCGGCAATGACGAGGCCAACCAACTGTTCATGTTTACGCAGTGGTCCGAGATGATGACGGAGTTCGCTCGCACGGGTAAAACCTCGACGGTCGTGCTGCCGAGCGACTTTTCGCAGTCGGCCTCGATGTTCGAGCAGATGCTGGCCGCCGGCAAAGTTCAAAACCATTCGAAGGAGTAGACGCGCGTGAAATACACCGTCGTTTGCGTCGGTAAGCTCAAGGAGCGCTTTTGGAAGGACGCGTGCGCTGAGTACACCAAGCGCCTAGGTGCCTATGCCAAGGTGGATATCCGCGAGGTGGCCGATATCGACCCGGCTAAGGCGGGCGGCGTGGATGCCGCGCGCGACAAGGAGGGGGCGGCGATTCTTGCCGCCTTGCCATCTCGAGCGCATGTGATCCTGCTGGCTATCGAGGGCAAGGAGCGCTCGAGCGAGGAGCTCTCGGCGAGGCTCGACGATCTTATGCTGCGAGGCAGTAGCGACATTGCCTTTGTAATCGGCGGTTCGGATGGCGTGAGCGATGACGTGCGCGCACGAGCCGACGAGATGCTCAGCTTTGGACGCATTACCTTGCCGCATAACCTGGCGCGTGTGGTGCTGCTGGAGCAGATTTACCGTGCCTGCAAGATCAGTCGTGGCGAGCCGTATCACAAATAGGTCGGCAATACGAAACAATGGCGTGGGACAATACCTTTCGTTTTGAGGAATGTGTCTGAAAGGACTATGCGATATGAAGATTGGATTTGTCGGTTTTGGCAATATGGCGAGCGCTATGGCCGATGGCTGGATCGCTGCCGGTGTAGCTGCGAGCGACATGTGCGCCTGCGCGGGTCGCTACGACGCACTGGTTGAGCGCTGCGAGGCGCGCGGCATGGTCGCCTGCCACGATGCCGCCGAGGTTGTCGCCGCATCCGATATCGTGGTCGCTGCGGTCAAACCGTACATGATCGAGAAGGTATTCGCCCCGCTCAAGGACGCTCTTGCCAAAAAGGTCGTTCTGTCGGTTGCCTGGACCTGGGACAGTGCCAAGTGGGAGCAGGTCCTGCCGGGCGTCGCGCATATCTCGACGGTGCCCAACACGCCGGTTTCGGTGGGCGAGGGCGTCATCGCCTGCGAGAAGGCTTCGACGCTTAACGACGAGCAGCGTGCTGTGGTGCTCGACCTGCTCGGTAAGCTTGGCGCTGTCGTCGAGCTCGACACAAGCCTGCTGTTTGTGGGCGGCACGGTGGGTGGTTGCGCTCCGGCGTTTGTCGCCATGGCAATCGAGGCCCTGGGCGATGCGGCGGTCAAGCACGGTATCCCGCGTGCGGATGCTTATCGCATTGTGAGCCAGATGGTGCTGGGTACGGCAAAGCTGCAGCTTGCAGCTGGCCAGCATCCTGCGGCGATGAAGGATGCCGTATGCTCGCCCGGTGGTGCCACCATCAAGGGCGTCGTTGCGCTCGAGGACGCCGGCATGCGCAGCGCCCTGGTCAAGGCAATCGACGCAACCCTCCAGTAAAACCGACCAAAAAAGGGGCTCTTCGGGGGTTTGTGTGGGTTAGCCGCCCGGTAAAAGTGCCCGCCTAGC
>UQKM01000010.1 GCA_900541685.1 uncultured Collinsella sp. | reverse complement strand
TAGGCGGGCGCCCCGGGGACGGACAAACCTACTCCGTCTCGCCCGGTCGAGCGCCGCGGGCCAGGGCGTCCTGGTACTCCTTGACTGCCTTGATACGCTGCATCGGCTTGAGTCGCTCGAACATGGTGTTGCCGTGCAGGTGATCGATCTCGTGCTGCAGGCACACGCAGAACAGGTCGCCCGTAGCCTCGTAGCGAATCAGGTTTGCGTCCAAGTCGTACGCCTCGACGACGACATGGTCGGGACGCTCGATCTCGCAGCTAATGCCAGGGATGGACAGGCAGCCCTCGCTAAACGGCACCAGATGGTCGCTCTGCTCAACAATGACAGGGTTGATAAGCACGTACGGGTCATAGTCGTTCTTATCGGTATAGTCGCAGTCGATGGTGACGAGTTGGATGAGCTCACCAATCTGCGGGGCGGCCAGGCCGCAGCCGCCGTTGTCGAACATCATCTTCTTCATCTTCTCGGCAAGCGCCTCGATCGCCGGAGTGATCTCCTCGATGACGGCGCACTCCTGGCGCAGACGAGGGTCGGGCGACAGTACGATTCCGTTGGCTTCCATGGCCATCCTTTCGGGTTGTTACATCAAATCATAGGCGTCGACGTCAACGCTCACGCTCACGCCGCGCACGGAGCCCACCTCTTTGAGGCAGGCGTCGATATCATCAGAGACATGGTACCCTACCGGCGACTTTACAAGCAGATGGAAGCGGTAACGGTCCTTGGCTCTCTCGATTACACACGAAGCCGGACCAAGCACCTGGGGCACGGCGCTCCCCGCCCGCAAAAAGTCGGGCGCGGCGGCATGCCAGCGACGCTTGAGGAGCTTCGCGATGCGGCCGATGTAGTCCCGCGCGTCATCCGCATTCGTCGACCACACCAAGATGTTGGCCAAGCGCACGAACGGCGGATACAGGGCGTCGCGGCGCTGGTCCAGGTCGTAGTCGGTAAAAATCGAGCGGTCGTGTTCGGCGACGGCGCGAATGACCGGGTCCTCAGGCAGGTAGGTCTGGATGATAACCTCGCCGGGACGATCACCGCGGCCGGCGCGGCCCGCAACCTGCTCTAGCAGGTCGTAGGCGCGCTCCCCTGCGCGGAAGTCCGGCAGCTTGAGGGCGAAGTCGGCATTGACCACGCCCACGAGCGTGACCTCGGGAAAGTCGAGGCCCTTTGCGATCATTTGAGTGCCCAGCAACACCGCGCAATCGGCCGCATCGAACTGCTCGAGCAGCTTTTTGTGCGCGTCCTTGCCGCGCGTGGAATCGGCATCCATGCGAATGATGGCGACGTCGTCGGGCAGCATCTGGTGCAGCGCATCCTCGATCTGCTGCGTACCCAGGCCCATTTTAGCCAGGTAGCGGCTGCCGCACTTGGGACAGCGACTCGTGGGCGCCGGATAGGGTTGCACGCGCCAGGACGAACCGCAAGTGTGGCACTGCAGCGTATGGGTGCGCTCGTGATACGTGAGCGCGGTGGAGCAGTGGTTGCAGGTGGGCACGCAGCCGCACTCGCGGCACATCAGAAACGGCGCAAAGCCGCGACGGTTGTGCAGCAGCACGGCCTTCTCGCGGCGCTCGACTACGCGCTCCAGGCCTTCCATCAGCGGTTTTGAGAACATGGAGCGGCTGCCGTGCGAAAACTCGCGGCGCAAGTCGGCAATGCGGACCGTGGGCAGCACGGCATTTCCCGGGCGCTCAGGCATCTCGACGCGCGTCCAGGTGGCGCCGCCGTACGTGCCGCGGCGGCAGCGATCGAGGGCCTCCGCAGAAGGTGTGGCCGAGCCCAGCACGAGCGGGCAGCGATAGCGGCGCGCCATCTCGGCAGCCACCTCGCGCGCATGGTAGCGCGGGCTGGAGCCCTGCTTGTAGCTGGTCTCGTGCTCCTCGTCGATGATGATAAGACCCAAGTCGCTGAGCGGGCAAAAGAGCGCCGAGCGGGCGCCCACGACCACACGCGCGGCACCGCTGGCGACCATATCCCACTGGTCCAGGCGCTCGCCAGCAGAAAGTCGCGAATGGAACACGGCAACCGTCTCGCCAAAGCGCGAACGGAAGCGGCCGACGGTCTGGGCCGTCAGCGAAATCTCGGGCACGAGCACGCATGCCGAACGGCCGGCCGCCAGCACGCGCTCAATCGCCGAGAGGTAGACCTCGGTTTTGCCGGAACCGGTAACGCCATCGACAAGGACTACGTCGCCGTGGGCGTCAAGGCGGGCGCGCTCAATCTGCGCGAGGGCCTGCTGCTGGCCGTTGGTGAGTGCCACCGGGGCCTTCCCGCTCGCCGAGGACAGCGTGGTCTGCTCGCTGCAGCCACGCCACGCACGGCGTTCCTCCACCACCACGACGCCGCGTTTTTCGAGCGCCTTGATGGTCGCCGACATGCTGTTGTAGAGCAGGTTGAGATCGCGCGTCGTGACCGGTCCGCACTGGAGTGCCTCGATGAGCTGACGCTGACGGACCGCGGTCTTGGGCGGCGTGTAGTCGAAACCCTCGGGTGTGAGCATGACCCAGCGGTTTTGGATGGGTTTGACGGCGGGGCGCTCAACGGTCCACACGCCGTCATCGTCCTTGACCACGCGCGGGCTGCCGCCCGGAGGCAAGAACAGGCGCAGGCACTCGGAAAGCGTCGCGACGTACTCGCGGCTCATCCAACGTGCGATACGGGCGGCCTCGGCGGTAAAGAGCGGCTTGCTGAGGACAGCCTCGATAGACTTGATACGCGCGGGATCGAGAGCATCGTTACCTTGCAGATCGGCCAGCTCGGGCGCGATATCGACGATATAGCCTGCGGCGGCACGGTTGCCAAAATGAACTAGGACGGTGGAGCCGATCTGGGCATCGTTGGCAAGGGACTGCGGAATGCCGTAGGCAAATGGCTCGGAGAGAGCACGGGTGGGAATGTCCAGGACCACGCTTGCGAAGGCGACGACGGGCTCAGGCTGCGCCGGGGCGACAGCAGGGGCCGCGGACTTCGGAGCTTCCTCCGGTTCCGGCGAACCAAACAGCGACAGTTGCTCGGCCATGGTCTCTGTACCTCCCATCCCATACGTCTTTAGAAACAAGAGCCCCGCTCGGGTGAACGGGGCTCGGATACATGCGTTTACGCAGCTGCTACAGCGCCATCGTGCGGGCGCGGTCGATGCGCGCCAGGCAGTCGTCGCGGCCGACGAGCGCCATGGTCTCGCCCAGCGGAGGGCTCACCATGTTGCCGCAGACGGCGACGCGCACGGCCTGGAAGACAACGCGCTTCTTGAGGTCCATCTGCTCGGGCAGCGGCTCAAGCGCGGCGTCGATGTTGGCAGCTGTCCACTCGGTAACACCCTCGAGCGCGGCCTTGGCGGCGTCCAGGATGGCACCCATGCCTTCCTTGGCCAGGCCCTTGTTGACGGATTTCTCGTCATACTCGAGCGTCTCGGCCGTGGCAAAGATGGGAGCGGCGACGGTAACGGCGTCGGCCGGCATCTTGGTGCGCGGCTTGACGATGGCAGCGAGTGCGTCGATCCAGTCCTCGCCGTACTCGACGTTACCCTCGATGAGGCCTGCCTCGTGCAGTTCGGGGACCATGATCTCGTCGGCAAACTGGGCATCGGACATGCCGTTGATGTACTCGGCATTGACCCAGTCGAGCTTCTTGGGGTCGAAGGTCGCCGGGTTCTTGGAGATGCGGTCGAGCGAGAACTTACTGGCCAGGACATCGCGCGGGATGATCGTGGTCTCGCCGTCGAGCGACCAGCCGAGCAGCGCCAGATAGTTGACGAAGGCGTCGGACAGGTAACCGGCGTCGCGGTACTCCTCCACCGAAGTGGCGCCGTGGCGCTTGGAGAGCTTCTTACCGTCGGCGCCCAGAATCATGGAGATGTGGGCGAACGTGGGCACGGGCGCGCCGAGGGCCTCGTAGACCATGACCTGGCGCGGGGTGTTGGAAAGGTGATCGTCGCCGCGAATGACGTGGGTGATCTTCATCATGGCGTCGTCGACGACGGTTGCGAAGTTGTACGTGGGCGTGCCGTCGGAGCGGAAGATGACAAAGTCGTCGAGCTCCTTGGCGTCGAAGGTCACCTCGCCGTGGACGGCGTCGTGGATAACGACGTCGCCGCGGTCCTCGGGCACCTTGATGCGCAGGACGTAGGGCTCGCCGGCCTCGATGCGGCGGCGTGCCTCCTCGGGATCAAGATCGCGGCAGCGGCGCTGATAGCCCTGGAAGGGGTCCTTGCGCTCCTGGGCGGCCTTACGATCGGCGTCGAGCTGCTCCTTGGTGCAGAAGCAGGGATAGGCCTTGCCCTCGTCCCAGAGCTTCTGGGCGGCCTGCTTGTACAGGTCCAGACGCTCGGTCTGTGCGTAGGGGCCATAGTCGCCGCCCACCTCGGGGCCCTCGTCCCAGTCAAGACCCAGCCAACGCATGGCGCGCAGAATGATCTGCGTGTTCTCGTCGGTGGAACGGGTGGGGTCGGTGTCGTCGATGCGCAGGATGAACGTGCCGCCGTTTGCGCGAGCGAAAGCCCAGTTATAGATAGCGGTGCGGGCGCCGCCGATGTGCAGCTTGCCCGTCGGTGAGGGTGCAAAGCGGACGCGAACGTCTGATGCCATGGAAATCTCCTCGATTGCAGGATGGATGTCTAACCGCATCAGTATAAAGCAACAATGCAACCTCCGCACAAAGGGCACCGACCCACTCATTGGGGACAGACTTAAATGATCAGTCTTTGGGCAACCTGTCGGCACTTAGCCAAGGCTGGTCATTTAAGTCTGTCCCCAATGAGTAGGTGCGGAAAGGGTGTGAATGTTTGATTTACGCGCTATGATGTGCCCTTGCATAGAGAGCCCGGCGGAATGGTAACGGTCGCCGGGACACGTTTTTGAAAGGACAATCATGTCAGAAGAACTTCGTTCCATCCCGCCCCAACACGGGTCCTTTGTTTTTACGTCGGAGTCGGTGACCGAAGGTCATCCCGATAAGATCGCTGACCAGATCAGCGACGCCGTCCTCGACGCAATCCTCGCCAAAGAAATAGAGCTGCAGGAGCAGGGCTATATTGCGCCCAACGGTGTGCCCGCCAACGTGGAGAACGTCCGCTGCGCCTGCGAGACCCTCGTGACCACCGGCACGGTCATCGTCGCCGGCGAGATTCGCACCCAGGCCTACGTCGACGTACAGGAAATTGCCCGCGGCGTCATCCGCCGCATTGGCTACAACCGCGCCAAGTTCGGTTTTGACTGCGACACCTGCGGCGTTATGAGCCTCATCCACGAGCAGTCGCCCGATATCGCCCAGGGCGTTGACGAGTCCTTCGAGACCCAGACCGGCGCTACCACCGACCCGATCGACCTGATCGGCGCCGGCGACCAGGGCATGATGTTCGGTTATGCCTCCAACGAGACCAAGACCCTCATGCCCATGCCGCACTACCTGGCAAGCCGCCTGGCCGAGCGCTTGGCCGCCGTGCGTCACGACGGCACCCTCGCCTATCTGCGTCCCGACGGCAAGACCCAGGTCACCGTGCGCTACGAGGAAGGCAAGCCCGTCGAGGTCACGACCATCGTCATCTCCACGCAGCACGCCGCAGAGATTGAGGACATGGGCAAGATCAAGGCCGACCTCATCGAGCACGTCATCACCCCGGTCATGGCTGCCGAGAACATGCCGTGGGACAACGCGGACATCTATGTGAACCCCACCGGTCGCTTTGTCGTAGGCGGCCCCATGGGCGACACGGGCCTGACCGGCCGCAAGATCATCGTCGACACCTATGGCGGCTACGGCCGTCACGGCGGCGGCGCCTTTAGCGGCAAGGACTGCACCAAGGTTGACCGCTCCGCCGCGTATGCCGCGCGCTGGGTCGCCAAGAACGTGGTCGCCGCCGGTCTGGCCGATCGCTGCGAAGTCGAGCTTGCCTACGCCATCGGCGTTTCCAAGCCCCTCTCAATCATGGTCGACACCTTTGGCACCGCGCATGTTGCCGAGGACAAGATCGTCGAGGCCGTAGAGAAGACCTTCGACCTGCGCCCGGGCGCAATCATCCGCGATCTGGACCTGCGTCGCCCCATCTACGAAAAGACGGCAGCCTACGGTCACTTCGGCCGCGAAGACGCCGACTTCACCTGGGAAAAGACCGACCGAGTCGAAGAACTCAAAGCAGCCTGCGGCCTGTAAGCTAGCGGCAAAAGCTACAGCCAAATCGAAACGCACCAAAAGAGGTACCGGACCAACCGGTACCTCTTTTTTATTAACCGGTGGTGAAGATGAGCCGACCTGGGACGCAGAATAGGTCACCAGCTCATGAATTTTGCAGCACGAGCGCCTCTACCATGTATCCTTAGTCCCGAGGGGCGGGGCATAAGGTCGATCGCGAGTTCCGCACGAGCCGGAGAGCACTTAATGTGCTCTCCGTGCGAGTCAGGACTGTCCGAGCAGGCGACCTTATGCCCCGCCCCTCGGGACGACGAGCCACGTAAAGGAGCAGCCATGGCAGGCAAGCCGCAAACACTAGCTACGACCTCGGCATTCGAGATCTTGGGCCCCGTCATGGTCGGCCCCAGCTCATCGCACACCGCCGGCGCCCTGCGCTGCGCCCAAGTTGCCGCCAGCCTGCTGGAAGGCCGCATCACCAAAGTCACCTTTGGCCTGTGGAACTCCTTTGCCCACACCTACCGCGGCCACGGCACCGATCGTGCACTCGTCGCGGGCATCCTGGGCCTCGACACCGATGACGAGAACATCAAGCAGGCCTTCGACCTCGCGCGCAAGCAGGGCCTCGAATATCACTTTGACATCAAGGGCGACGACGCCTCCATCCATCCCAATACCGTCGACATCGACATGGTCGACGACACGGGCGCTACGGCACAGGTCCGCGGCGAGAGCCTGGGCGGCGGCAAGATGCGCATCAGCCGCATTAACGGCGTCGGCGTCGATATCTCGGGCATGTATTCCACGCTGTTTGTGGCACACCAGGACGTCCCCGGCGTGCTCGCCGCGCTCACCAACCTGCTCGCCTACGCACACGTGAACATCGCCTTCTGCCGCACCTACCGCACCGAGGTGGGCGGCCAGGCCTACTCCGTCTTTGAGACCGACGGCGCGCCCGACGACACCGTCGTCCCTATGCTGCGCAAGCTCGACAATGTCGATTACGCGACCTTTATCGAGCTCCCCGGTTCTGCCTCGTCGCTCTCCCCCGGCGTCTCAGCAAAGGAAATCTTCGACGACGGCGAGCAGCTGCTCGATGCGTGCGAGGAACTGGGGCTCAGCATCGGCGCCGTCATGGCCGTGCGCGAGGCGCGTCTGACCGGCGAGGCCCACGCCGTTGCCGCCATGCGCCGCGTGCTCGACGTCATGCGCGAGGAGACCACGGCCCCCATCGTCAATCCTCAGTGCTCGCTCGGCGGGCTTATCGGCGGCGAGGCCAAGCTTGTTGATGCCACCGGCCGCAACGACCTTGGCTCCAACTTAATGGGCCCCGTCCAGACCGATGCCGTGGCCCGCGCCATGGCCGTCCTGGAGCGCTCCGCCACCATGGGTGTGATCGTCGCCGCCCCCACGGCAGGCTCCGCGGGTGTTGTGCCCGGCTGCGTGCTAGCGCTCGCCGATCACCTACAGCTCGACGACGAGCAGGTCATGGACGCGCTCTACTGCGCAGCCGCCATCGGCCTCAACCTCACCACGAGCGCCTGCGTCGCCGGCGCCGAGGGCGGATGCCAGGCCGAGGTGGGAAGCGCCGCCGCCATGGCTGCCGCAGCGCTGGTGCAGATGCTCGGCGGCACGCCCGAGCAGGCGCTCGACGCCAGTTCCATCGCGCTGAGTAACCTATTGGGACTCGTATGCGATCCCGTAGGAGGCCTCGTGGAGGTGCCCTGCCAAAACCGCAACGCTATCGGCGTGGCCGCGGCCTTCAGCTCGGCGCAGCTCGCCCTCGCCGGCATCAAGAGCCTGGTGCCGTTTGACCAGATGGCACATGTCATGCTCTCGGTGGGCCACGCCCTGCCGGCCACGCTGCGCGAGACGGCAAAGGGCGGCATCGCGCAGGCTCCGGCCGCACTTTCGGCCTGTGCAAAATGCGGTGTGTGCGGGTAGTGACCAAGAACGACTCGATAGTGGGACAAATGTCCCACCTCTTTTGAATGCCACCGTTTCCGTACCACAAACAACTAGGTAATCGCTATAATGCAAGCCCAGTAAAAACACGATGAGCCGCAAGGCGAAATTCGAAGGATATGCATACGATGTCGCAAAACGATCGAACTCAACTGATTCCCGATCCGCAGCAGCCGAGCAGGCACACCGGTGGCGTTCAGTCGCCGCGTCCTATCGCGCCGAGTCACGGTCAGCAACGTGGTGCGGCAAACGCTTCCCAACGCCCGAACCAGCAGCGTCAGCCACGTCAGCAGCGCCAGGCAAACGGCAATGCGCCCAAGCAGCCCCACGTGCACGGTCGAGGCGATCGCGACCCCGCGCGCAAACCCGCCGAGAACAATAAGTCGGGCAAAAAGACGACGCTCTTTGTCGTCCTGGGTCTTATCGTCATTGTCTATATCGTAGGCGTCGTAGCGTTTTCCCAGCTAGCCTACCCCAACACCACCATCGCCGGCGTCGACGTCTCGTTCTCCAACGCTTCGTCTGCCGCCACCAAGGTCAACTCGGCATGGAAGCACTATAAGCTCACCGTGACAGGCGATGACTTTAGCTGGACGTATCAGCCCGAGTCCGATGAGCCCATCGTCGACGGCGAAGCTGCCGCAAAAGAGATCATCAGCCACAACGAAGCCTTTGTATGGCCGGTCCGCCTTGTGGAATCCTTAAGCGGAAAGACCAAAACAACCGCTACCTCCAACGAAGTCGATCTTGATCAAGACGTCGACCTGTCCATGCTCTCCGACACTTTTGACCAAAAGAAGTTTGAGAAGGATCTGGGCGCCGCCATCGACGAGTTTAACGAGGGGCGTTCGGGCACGTTCGAGGCCAATAGCTCCTATGACGAGCAGGCCGGCAAGTTTACCGTCGAGAAGGCGCGCTCCAACGAAAAACTCGACCGCGAGCATGTCATTAAGTATGCCGAACTCGAGCTTGCCTCGCTGTCCGAGACCGTAGACCTTTCCAAGCTCGGCAACGATGCCTATGAACCGCTCAATGGAACGCTGACTGATGATCAGATTCAGACCGCATGCGATGCCGCCAACAACTTCCTGGGCGTCAACGTGACCCTCAAGCTCAACGGCGAGGATGCCGGCAAGGTTGATGGCAGCTCCGTGTTGCAGTGGATCAGCTTTGCCGATCCGGCCAACCCCACGCTCGATACGTCGCAGATCAGCAGCTGGGCAGCCGAGCTCGCCAACGGCTTCAATACCGTGGGCTCCACTCGCTGGTGGACGCGCGCCGATGGCAAGCAGTGCGCCGTCGAAGGCGGCGACTTTGGTTGGTGCATCGACAGCAGCTCGCTCGCCAAGCAGGTCGAGGACGCCATTAACAACAAACAGACCGGCGAAATCGAGATCAAGTACTCCCAGAAGGCCGACACCTTTACCGCCAAGGGCGAGCCCGACTGGAAGGCCTATATCGACGTCGACCTGTCCGAGCAGCATGCGCGCTACTACGACGAGAGCGGCAACATCGTGTGGGAGGCCAACTTTATTTCTGGCAAACCGGGCGAAGACGCCACCCCCGAGGGCGTATGGCAGATCAACAGCAACGATGGCGCCAGCAAACTCATCGGTGCCAAGGACCCCGAGACCGGCAAGCCCAAATACGAGAGCCCGGTAAGCTACTGGATGCCGTTCGAGGGCAATATGGTCGGATTCCACGACGCCACCTGGCAAAACGATTCGAGTTTCGATAACGCCGAATCGTACAAGTGGTGCGGTAGCCACGGTTGTATCAACCTGCGTCTGGCCGATGCCAAGTCGCTCCACGAGCGCATCAAAGTCGGCCTGTGCGTGGTTGTCCACTCGTAGTGCAACGCGCACATTCATACAACGTGGAACTGCTGCGACCAATCTAACAATTCCGAAAGATACCGTCCTGTGCGCCTGCCCCAACCGGCGGGCGCATATACTTATCAAGGTTCTTTCTATAAAGGAGACGCTATGCCGAATGTCCCCAACATCACCCCGGGCCCGGATGATACCGAGCACACGCCCGAAGGTGCCACCGAAACGCTTCC
Source organism: uncultured Collinsella sp. (assembly GCA_900541685.1). Taxonomy (GTDB): domain Bacteria; phylum Actinomycetota; class Coriobacteriia; order Coriobacteriales; family Coriobacteriaceae; genus Collinsella. The sequence goes on along the minus strand of UQKM01000010.1, from coordinate 66,386 downwards.
TCTGATCACAGACGTACATGCCGACAAGGAGAGCGGACTCACGAACGATACGGCCGAGATTTCCGATGAAGAGGCATATGCCAAGCTCAAGGCAAAACGTGCCGAACGTCGACGCAAAAAGCTGATTCGACGCGGCATTGCCGCCGGCATCGTGGGTGTCATCGCGCTCATTGCTATTGTTGCAACCCTGGTTATCAATGCGCAGCCACAGGGCGATAGCGGGCCTGCGACCGACATGGTGACCGAGGGCACGTTTAGCACAACGGTCGAGGCAAAAGGCCAGCTCAAACCCATTTCGTCCTCAGTGGTCTCCCCTTCTGTCGACGGCACGGTCGATTCGATCAACGTGCAGGCAGGCCAATCCGTCAACGAGGGCGACGTGCTTATGACCATTAAAAACGACGAGCTCGATCGCAACGTTGCCGAGGCGCAGCGTGCAGTTGCAGCCGCTCAAGAAGACCTCGCCAACGCGCAGAAAGCCGCAGCTGCCGCGCAGGCCAACCCAACGACGGACGTCGGCGGAGGTTCCGCAGCGGCTGGCACCCCCGCCGCATCAGCGGACACGAACGCCGTATCGGCCGCGCAGCGCAGCCTCACATCGGCCCAGGCAAACCTCGATCAGGCGAACGCCAAGGCCGCCAGCCGTACGGTCACGGCCCCGAGCTCGGGCAGCATCGTGGCGCTCAACGCCAAGGTGGGCGCCACGGTAACAGGCGGCATGATCATGGGCGAAAGCGATACGAGCGGCGGCAAGCAGTGCATGCAGATCGCCGACCTGTCCAAGATGAAGGTGACCGTGCAAGTGGGCGAAAAGGACATCGCCAAGATCGCCGTTGGGCAGAGCGCCAACGTCACGTATCCCGCGTTTCCCGATATCGTGAGCCAGGGAACCGTTACGGCCATCGCTTCGGTGGCAAACTCCGACGCCGCCAACGGTGGCGGCGGCAACGTAACCTTTAACGTCGACATCCTCATCGAGGCGCCCGACGCGCGCCTGAAGCCGGGCATGACGGCCGAGGTATCGGTGGTGACCGAGCAGCTCGACGACGTGGTGATGGTGCCGACCATGGCGCTGATGACCGAAGATGGCGAGCACTATTACGTCAATTTGGCCACCGATTCGGAGGGTAAAAAGACGCGCCGCGTGAAGGTGACCGTCGTAACGCAAAACGACAACGAGGCTGTAGTCGGTAAGACGCAGGTCAAGCGCGACGACCAGGGCAACGAGATCAATCCAGACGTCCCGGTTACCAAGCTACGCGACGGCGACACCATCGTGACGGATACCGGCACAGGCATGACGGCAGACGGCGGCGACAACATGCCTGCCGACGAGGGCAAGTAATGCGTCCCGTCATCGACATCCGCAACGTGCACCGCATCTTTGAGAGCGAGGCCGGTTGCGCCCACATCCTGCATAACGTGAGCCTGGCAGTAGATCCCGGTGAGTTCGTTGCCATCACCGGCCCCTCGGGCTCGGGCAAGTCGACGCTCATGAACATCCTGGGCTGCCTGGACAAACCGACGGCGGGCGAATACTTCCTGCAAGGGCTCAACGTCGCCGAGCTCGACGATGACGAGCTCACCGAGGTGCGAGCGCTGAGCATCGGCTTTGTCTTTCAGAGCTTTAATCTGCTGCCGCGCCTGACGGTGATCGAAAACGTCATGCTGCCGCTGTCCTACACCAATGTGCCGCGCAGCCAGCGCGAGATGCGCGCCGTGCACGCACTGCAGGCCGTCACGCTGCCCGTCGACCACTGGGACCACCGCATATCCGAGCTCTCGGGCGGCCAGATGCAGCGCGTCGCCATCGCGCGCGCCCTTGTCAACGATCCACCCATCATTTTGGCCGACGAGCCGACGGGCAACCTGGACTCTGCCACGGGAGCGCTCGTCATGGAAACCTTCCACAAGCTCCAGGAGCGCGGCAAAACCATCGTGCTTATCACACACGACCCCAGCATCGCCGCCGAGGCCGACCGTGCCGTGACCATCCGCGACGGTCACATTCACGACGGCGCGTATATTCCGCATGCACCGCGGACCCTACGCAGCGCCGTAGATAACCTGCCCATGATTTCCGCCTCCGCCAACCCGCCTAAAGGAGTGATGGCATGAGCGCCCGCGATCTTATCCAGGAAGCCCTTCACTCGCTCGAGGCCAACAAGGGGCGCAGCCTGCTCACCATCCTGGGCATTGTCATCGGCATCGCCTCGGTCATTGCCATGACTTCGCTCATCGGCGGCATCCAAAACAGCTTGGTCAACAGCCTGGGCCTCAACGCAGCTCGCATGGTTCAGATCTATTCGTCCCAAGAACTCTCTGATTCTGACGTCCAGAAGCTTAAAAAACTGGTGCCGCAGATAGAACAGATCGGCATTGTCGACAGCGCGTATACCGAGTACAAGACCGGCGATAAAAGCTATACCGTCATGGCACAGGGTGTCGATAGCGACATGCTCGACGCCGTGGGTGCCAGTAAACTCGTTGCGGGGCGCACCTACACCGATGTCGAGTCAAAGGCAGGCTCGAGCGTGGCGCTCATCAGCCGCGGCGGCGCCGATCAGCTTTACGGCAACGAACAGGATGCGCTGGGAAAAACCATCAAAGTGTCCAACGGCGAGGTGCAGATTGTAGGCGTGATTGATGGCGGCAGCGACTCCATGGGCTCGCTCACTTTGTATATGCCACGCGAAACCATCTCCGGCCTATTTGGCGACGAGAATCCTTCATTCCCCAGCGTGACGGCACTTGCCGCCGAGGGCACGGACATGGATGAGCTCTGCAAGACCATCGAGTCCAAGGTGCGCGCGATGAAGGGTATCGCGGAGGATGATGAGTACGACAGTGTATCGGCGACCTCCATGAAAAGCGCTATCGACTCCCTCAATTCCTTTATGGGCGCCTTCTCGCTCATCATGGGTGCTGTCGCCAGTATCTCGCTGCTTGTCGGCGGTATCGGCATTATGAACATGATGCTCACCAACGTGACTGAGCGCATCCGCGAGATCGGCATCCGTCGCGCTCTGGGCGCCAGTCGTCGCGATATCACCGCGCAGTTTTTGGCCGAGTCCTCGGCGCTGTGCGTCACCGGTGGCCTGCTGGGTGTCCTGATAGGCTATCTGCTGGCCTGGGGCCTCGCGATGTTTGCCTCCGGATCCGGGATTCTTGGCGAGCTCGGTGCCAGCGGGCAAATCACACCGAGTTTTTCAATCGCCACGGTGCTGCTGGCCTTCGCCGTCTCCGTCGGCATCGGCGTAATCTTTGGCTTCTACCCCGCTCGGCGCGCGGCAAAGCTCGACCCGGTGGAGTGCCTACGCTACCAGTAAGCCACCACCGACAAGTTGCGGTGATTTAGGGGCTGAAAATGCTATCTAGCAGCAAAAACAGACACTATTTCACCGCAACTTATTGAAGGGCTGTTTGCGCCAGTTCCGGGCGTCGTCCTCGAGCTATTGGCGGATGACGGGCTTGTACGGGTCGAGCTTGCTCGAGGCGATCCTCCTCGCGGGCGGGAGGGCGCGCAGGCGCGGCGAGCGCCTAGCGCGCGAACTCCCGTAAGAGCGCGTCTTCCACTTCCCGAAACGAAAGGGCCCCGCTTCCCTCGGCGGGACGGGTGACCACGATGCAGCGCGCTCCCACGTCGCGCGCGGCGGCGAGCTTCTCGGCCGTGCCGCCTACGGTTCCCGAGTCCTTGGTCACAAGCCACTGGGCGCCCACCTGCCGAAGCATCGCCTCGTTGAGCTCGCGGGTGAAGGGCCCCTGCATGCCGATGACGTGCGACGGCGAAAACCCCGCGTCGATGCACTTCGTTATAGCACCGGGCAGCGGGAGCACACGCACGAAGAAGCGCTCCGCGAAATCGGCGACGCGCGTGTAGGGAGCAAGCTCCTTGCTCCCCGTCGTGAGAAGCGCGCGGCCCGGGTTCTCGGAGAGAAAGCGCGCCGCGCAGGCGATCGACGCGACCGACACGACGCCTTTGGGCAGCGCCTCGGCCGGGCGCGCAAGGCGCAGGCATCGTGCACCCACGGCGAGCGAAGCGGCCCGGATGTTGCCGCTTGCGAGCGTAGCGAAGGGGTGCGTGGCGTCGACGACGATGCGCGCGCCGGAAAGCTCGCGCTCCATGTCGGAATCGTCGAGCCTGCCCGCATGCACCTCGATGCCCGGAAGCTCACCCAATAGCTCGCCTCCGTACTCGGTTGCCGCGTAGGCACGGGCGGGGATGCCCGCCCCGCTCGCCCATTCGCACAGAAGGCGGCCCTCGGTGGTGCCGGCGAAGATGCGCAGCGCCGGCACGGATGCGGGGGCCGTCACTTCGCGCCACCCGTGCGCGTGATCTGGTAGAGCAGCGCGTTCATAATGGCGGCCGCCACGGTCGAGCCGCCCTTGCGACCCCTCGCGACGATGGCCGGCACGCGTCGCGCAAGTAGCTCCTCTTTCGCCTCGACCACGTTCACAAACCCGACCGGCACCCCAACGACGAGCGCGGGCGCGATCTTCCCCGCGTCCATGAGCTCGGCGAGGCGCAGAAGTGCTGTGGGAGCGTTGCCGACGGCCACGATGAGCGGACCCTCGATGCGGCAAGCTTTGTCCATGCTCGCAATGGCGCGAGTCGTGCCCGCGGCGCGCGCAGCCGCGGCGACATCAGGGTCGGCCATGTAGCACACGGCCTTGCAGCCGAGCTTCGCGAGCGCGGGCTTGCTTATGCCTGCGAGCGCCATGTTCGTGTCGGTGAGTACCGTGGCCCCTGCACGCAGTGCGTCGAGCGCACAGTGCGCGGCGTCATGGGTGAACACGAGGGAATCGGCGTACGAGAAGTCGGCAGTGGTATGGATGACGCGTTTCACGACGGGCCCTTCGAGCGGCGGGAACGTGCGGCCGCCGAGCTCTTCGGTAATGATCTCGAAGCTGCGCCGCTCGATGTCGCCGGGCGCCATCTCCTTGGAATCCATCTAGTACTCCACTCCTTCCCTTGCACATATCCCCTGAGCGTAGGGGTGTTTCTCGCACCGCATCTCGGTTATGTAGTCGGCCTTCTCCACGATCTTGCGGGAAGGCGCGCGCCCGGTGAGCGCTACTTCGACGCCGCGCGCGGACATATCGAGCGCGCGGTCCACGAGCGCCTCGTCGACAAGCCCCTTCGAAAGCGCGTCGAGCGCCTCGTCGAGCACGAGCAGCCCCTCCTGAGCGACCTCGAGCTCGGCGAGCGCGGAAGCGAGGTTCCCATTGTGCAGCTCGCACGTCGCGGCAAGATCTTCCGATGTCATTGACCAGGTAAACTTGTCCGATACCTTCCCCGCGAACACGGGCACGCCGAAATGCTCGGCGAGCAGGCGCGCCTCCCCGCTTTCGCCGTCTTTCAGGAACTGCACGACGACGACGCGCCGGCCTGCGGCGAGCATGCGAAGGGCGAGGCCCATCGCCGCCGTGGTCTTGCCTTTGCCGTCGCCATGATACACGTGGATCATACGCCCTCCTCGATAATGCGGTAGACATACTCCATGTCGAGCGCCCCGCGCACGACGTCGGCCAGGCGGTCGAACTCGCGCGCACGGTGATCGGCTGCGGACGCTGCGCCCGCAGCACCCACGACGCTCTCGGGCAGGCCGCGCATGCGCGCGAGCGAGCGCGCGAGGGCGAGCGCCAACCCCGGTTCGTCGAACAGGCCGTGGAGATAGGTTCCGAACACGTTTCCGCAGGCCGCGCCTTCTGGTTTGCCGCCAATCGTGCCTGCAGGGGCGCAGGAGACGGTCGTTTCGCCGTCGTGAATCTCGTACCCGCGCGCCGTCATGCCGTTCCACACCGAGAACGCGCCTTGGGCGCCCGTGATGCGCAGCTCCGACTGGGCGAGGCTCTTTTCCTCCTTGAACACTGTACTTGCAGGGATGAGCCCGAGCCCGCGCGCGGTGCCAGCGCCTTCCCTGCCGTGCGGGTCGGAAAGCTCGTCTCCCAAAAGCTGGTAGCCTCCGCATATGCCGAGCACCGGTGTGCCCGCGCCCGAAAGCGCGCGTACACAGGTTCCGATGCCGCTAGCCGCAAGCCAGCGCGCGTCGTCGAGCGTGGTCTTCGAGCCGGGAAGCACCACCAGGTCGGGTCGGCCCAGGTCGGTCGTCGAGGAAACGTAGCGCACGCCCATGCCGGGCACGCGCGAAAGCGGGTCGAAGTCGGTGAAGTTCGACAGATGCGGAAGGCGCACGACGGCGACGTCGATGACGCCGCGCGCCTCGCGGGCAGATAGGCGCGGCGCGAGCGAGTCCTCGTCGTCCAGGTCGAGCGTAAGATACGGCACGACCCCCACGACGGGAACCCCGCACATCTTCTCGAGCGGGGCCAAACCCGGGCGCAGGATTTCCACATCGCCGCGGAACTTGTTCACCACAAGCCCCCGCAAAAGCGCGCGATCCTCGGGCGCAAAGAGCGCGACCGTACCGTAGAGCTGGGCAAACACCCCGCCTGGGTCGATGTCGCCCACGAGCAGCACGGGGGAGGACACGGCGCGCGCGAGCCCCATGTTGACGATATCGTTTTCGGAAAGGTTGATTTCGGCGGGGCTGCCGGCGCCCTCGATGACGATGACGTCGTTTTCCTCCGCGAGAGAATCGAACGCCTCCAAAATCTGCGGCATGAGCGCCTTCTTTCGCGCGAAGTAGTCCCTCGCAGCGAAGGCTCCCTTCGCCTTGCCAGCCACGATGAGCTGGCTTCGGTGGTCGCTTTCGGGCTTGAGAAGGATGGGGTTCATGCGCACGTCGGGCGCGATTCCGCACGCCTCGGCCTGCATGATCTGGGCGCGCCCCATCTCGAGCCCGTCGGCCGTGACACCGCTGTTGAGCGCCATGTTCTGGCTCTTGAAGGGAGTCACGCGCAGGCCGTCCTGCGAAAGCACACGGCACAGCCCCGCCGCAAGCAGGCTCTTCCCCGCGTTCGACATTGTGCCCTGAATCATGATGGGCTTCGCCCTACCCACGGGTATCGACCTCCTTCGCTGAGCCTCGGCCATCCGCGCCCGCCATAGCGCCGCTGCAAGAAACGCCGCCCCGTTCGTCGGGTTCGCCTTCGCCCGATGCACCTTCCGCCCGAAGCACGCGGCTGAACGCCATCGCAAGCCGGGCATTCTCCTTGCGCGTGCGCACCGCGACGCGGCACCAGAAACGGGACAGTACCGAAAACGAGTCGCACGTGCGGACCAAAACCCCCTGTTTATACAGGCGCTCGGGGATGTCTTTCGCCGGCGTGCGGACTAAAAGGAAGTTCGCATCCGACGGCACGACGGAAAGCCCGAGCGAGGAGAGCTCGTGGGAAAGCCACGCTCGCTCGCCCGCCAATACATCGCGCGTGCGCGAGACGTATTCAATGTCTTCCAGGGCGGCGATGCCCGCGGCCTCGGCGACCGAGGAGACGGGCCACGCCTGCCCCGCCCGGCGAATCCCCTCGATGAGTTGGGCGTTTCCGCTGATCAGATATCCCAACCGCAGCCCCGCCATTCCGTAGAGCTTGGTGAACGCGGAGAGCACGGCCACATGGCGCGAACACGCGGCGCGTGCGGCCACGCTCCTTTCGCGGGCGTCGGGCGCAAAACCGAGGAAGCACTCGTCCACGACGAGCAGCGCGCCCACCTGCTCGCAGCGGCAAGCCGCGGCATCGATCACGCTGGGGTCGACGAGGCGCCCCGTCGGGTTGTTCGGATTGCAGAGGTACGCCACGTCTCCCGGCCCCTCGATCGCGCGGGCGAAGGAGGCGGGCACGTCGAAGTCGTCCGCTTCGGAGAGCGGGAACTCCTGCACGCATGCGCCGTAGTACGATGCCGCCTCCGCATATTCAGAGAACGTCGGCGCGCACGCGACGATGCGTTTCGGGCGCACCGCCGCGGCGAGCCGCCAGATGATGTCGGAGGCGCCCGCGCCGCAGACGATAGTATCTTCGGGAATGCCCTGGGCACGCGCTAGGGCGCGAACGAGGGCGAGGCTTTCCCTATCGGGGTAGGCGTCGATTCGAGAAAGCGCCTTGCAAGCTGCGGCGACGGCGCGCGGCGAGGGGCCTGCCGGATTCACGTTCACCGAGAAGTCAACGAGGTCGGAGGCGCCCCCTTCGCAAGCGATGCCGAGCGATTGCGCGCTGCCCCCATGCGTACGGGCGCGCAGGATTCCCCCGGCAGCCCGGGGCGCGGCGTGGTCTTTCCTCATGCCATCGCCCCCACGGCGAGCACGACCGCCGCGCGCGCGGCGCCGAAGACGACGAGCGCGCATACGGACGCAGCGAACATGAGCCTTGTCGCCCGGGCGATGTCGCCCCACTCGATTTCGCTGGACGCGTCTCCTATCGTCGGTTTCTCAACGAGCTTGCCGAAATACACCGCGGGTCCCGCCAGGCGCAGCCCGAGCGCGCCCGCGCACGCTGACTCGGTCTGCGCCGCGTTCGGGCTCGCATGGCGACGCCTGTCGCGGCGCCAGATGCGCGCCGCCCCGCGCGCGTCGAGCCCGACGATCGGGCACACGGCGATCATGAGCAGGGCCGATAAGCGCGAGGGGATCCAATTCACCGCATCGTCGAGGCGCGCCGAGGCGCAGCCGAAGTCGATGTAGCGCTCGTTTTTGTAGCCCACCATGCTGTCGAGCGTGTTCACCGCCTTGTACGCCATGCCCAAGGGCGCACCCCCGATCATAAGGTAGAAAAGCGGCGCGATGACACCGTCGCTCGCGTTCTCCGCCACCGTTTCCACGGCGGCGCGCGCGACGCCCTGCTCGTCGAGAACAGACGTGTCACGTCCCACGATGAGCCCGACGGCTTCGCGCGCCGCGACAAGGCCGCCCTTCGAGAACGCGCGGGCAACGGCCAGGCTCTGGCGGCGCAGCTCGCATGCCGCGAGAATCTGATAGCTCGCCCATGCCTCGGCCACGAAGCGCAAGCCGGAGTAAACCATGCCGCAAAGATGCAGGATTACCCAGGTCAAAAGCCCACACGCAAGCGGAAGCGCCACGGCGAGCACAAGCCCTGCGGCGCGCGTGCCCGCGGACGTTTGCGGGAATGCGCGCCGCAGGCGGCCTTCGGCCCACGTGATCGCGCGCCCCATGGCGACGACGGGATGGGGAAGCCAGCGCGGGTCGCCGAAGGCAAGGTCGGCCGCGAACCCGGCGGCGACGGCAAGAATCGTCATCACCGGGCATCGCCCCCCGAAGCGGGGCGAACGTCGCGAAGGCAGCGCCCATCCCAAGTGGCGGCCCATGCGCCGCCCGGCTCGGTATGCACGTCGAAGTATCCCATTGTCGGGAAAGCTAGCTCGGAGAGCAGCGCTTTCACGGTACCCGCGTGAACGACGAAGACGGCGCGCCCACTCCCCTGGGCGCGCTCCGATTCGCACGCCTCCCGAAACGCCGCGATGACGCGGCGGGTGAAATCGCTCTTGCCCTCGCCATGCGGGCAGCGCGTCTCGCACCAGGAGTCTACCCAGGCGCGATAGCGCGCATCCTCTTTAAGCTCGGCGGCGCTTCGCCCCTCGAAGTCGCCGAAATCCATCTCGCGCAGACCGGGGCACGCCATAAGCTCCGCGTTCGGGAAGAGGATGCGCGCCGTCTGGTCGGTGCGGGCCATGCCACTCGTGATAACACGGAACACGTCACGATCGCACGCGAGGTCGCGCAAAGCGCGCTCGCCCGCACTCGACAGGGGCTCGTCGGTGCCCGCCCCGCTGTAGCGATGGTCTTCCGTGCCCGCCGTGGCACCATGGCGCACGAAGACGACTTCCAAAAGCGCACCCGCGCCCTGCGTCCCTCGAGGTGCATCGGCAAGGTTTCCTTTGATGACCTGGGGAATCCCGCACGTCATGCGCACGACGACGTCGGCGCGCGCAGCGAGCGCGCATCCCAGGCGCCCCGCGCGCTCGCGCCATTGGGCGTCTTCCGCACTCATGGGGACGACCCCCGAGCCGACCAAGGGCAGAATCACTGCGTCGAAGCCGATCAGCCGCTCGAGCGCCCGGTCAGCGTCGAGCGCGCGTACGAGTTCCTCAGCACGGCATGCGACGCGGCCGGCAAAAGCCGCGGGCACGCCGCCCTCCGCAAGCTGCGCCGCGTCGACGAAATCGTCCGCCGCGAACCCGAGTTTTTCGCGCACGAAGGTCCTCTTCCCCGAATGCGCGCCACCTACCACGAGCATCATAGGAGCATGCCCCCCACCACCAGCATGGCAAGCATCGCGAGCTCGGCCCATTGCAGAAACCATCCGGCCAAATCCCCCGTCACCCCGCCGAAGCGGGACAGGGCAACATGGCGGTACCACGCGAGCACCAAAAGCCCCGCCACCGCCATAAAGGCGCCGACGGCCTGAGCGCACGCGACCATCCCTGCAGCCGAAGCCGCAGCGAAAGCGCAAAGCGGCACGACGATCGCCGCGCGCTTCTTCGCAGGCGAGAGCCCCGCGGCCATGCCGTCCGCCCGCGCGGCAGGCCAGCATTCAACGGCGAGTCCCGAAAGCGCGCGGGAGAACACGAGCGAGCACAGAAGCGCGAGGAACGCCCCCGCCGTAAGCGGCAGCGCGGTGAACAGGGAAAACTGCAGAATAAGGTACACAACAACACCGATGACCCCGAAGGCGCCCGCCCGCGGATCGTGCATGATCTCGAGCTTTCGCTCGCGCGGGGCCCAACTTGCAAGCGCATCGGAGGTGTCGCAGAGCCCGTCTAGGTGGATGCCTCCCGTCACCGCCACAGGCAGCGCCGCGAGCACGGCCGCGACGATGGTCGCGGGCACGCCGAGCAGGTTCGCCACGTGCCCCCACGCCGTCATGAGGAAGCCTTCCGCAAGGCCCACCAGGGGAAACGCGGCAAGTGCATGGGTTGACCCGAAATCGGTCCAGGCCGATTTCGGGACGGGGATGCGCGAGAACGTTCCGAACGCCGCGCCGATTGCCTCTGCTATCTTCACCTTGTAGGTCCTTCGCCTTTCATCCACACGGGAATCCCGCATACCACTTCGACTGCATGGTCGGCCAGCGCCGCCACACCCACGTTCACGCGCGCGAGCGCGCGCCTCCATGCCTCGGTCCCTTCATCGTAGCGCATCCCATCGGCGAACACGTCGACGGTGACCACCACCGTATACGCAGCGGCCTGAGCGAGCCGTTCGATGCCTCCGAGTACCTCGCGCGCCGCAGCGTCGGGGTCACGCGGGGACAAGCCGCCTTCCGCGAAGAGCTCGTTCGCAACCAGGTTGCCCACGTCCTCCAAAAGAAGTGTGCAGCCGCGCGGAATCCCGGGCGCTGCGGCGCCCACGTCACGCGAGCACTCGAGGGTGGAAAACCCTTTGCCTTCGCGCAGCGCCCGATGGCGCGCGATGCGGCGGGCGCCATCTTCCCCGAAGGGCTCCATCGTTGCCAGGTACACGCGAGGGCCGTCGTGCCCGAGGCACAGGGACTCGGCGTAGGCGCTCTTGCCGCTCGCGGCGGCGCCGATGACGAGCGTCACCGTCATTTCCCGGCCTCGAAATGCTCGTAAGCAGCCATGCCAGTCGCCGTGAACGTCTTCCCATCCCGGTACACGCGCAGCGCCGAATCCAGAAGGGGGAGATACGCCATGGCGCCCGCGCCCTCGCCCAAGTGCATGCCTGCGTCGAGGGGCGCCTTTATGCCGAGCTCGCGAAGGAGCTCCCGGCTTGCGGGTTCGCTTGATGCGTGGGTGCCCACGAGGTAGCCCAAGGCGTTGGGGCACAGGCGCGCCGCGCACAGGGCCGCCGTGCAGGATATGACCCCGTCGAGGAGCGCCGGCGCCTTCGAGACCGCGGCCCCCAGGTAGAAGCCGCACATCGCAGCGATGTCGAAGCCGCCCACCTTCGAGAGCACGTCGATCGGGTCGGCGGGATCGGGCGAGTTCGCGTCGATAGCGCGCTCGACCACGTCGCGCTTGCGCGCGAGCGAGGCGTCCGAGAGCCCCGCGCCGCGCCCGACAAGGCTCCGCGCGTCCGCCCGGATGAGCACTGCGGCCACCGCCGCCGAGGTGGTCGTGTTGCCGATGCCCATCTCGCCCGCGGCGAGAAGGCGCACGCCGGCGCGGGCAAGCCCGCACGCGACGGCGATTCCGACCTCGATCGCGCGCACGGCCCCATCGCGAGACATAGCGGAGCCGTGAGCGATGTTGCCGCTCCCCCGCCGCACGTTCGCGCGCACCATGCGCGCGTCTTCTATGCCCCGGGCCATACCTACGTCGACGGGCACGACCTCGGCACCCGCGAACGCCGCCATGCGGCAGGCGCTCGCGGCCCCCTCGCACATGTTGCGCGCGACGGCTCGCGTCACATCTTGCCCGCTTTGCGACACGCCTTCGGCAACGACCCCGTTGTCGGAGAAGAATACCGCGAGCGCACGGGGAAACTCGGCCACCTCGGCGCTCCCCTGAGCTGCGGCGATACACGCGACGGCGTCTTCAAAGTCGCCCAATCCCCCCAAGGGGTGCGCGATGGAGTCCCACGCGGCGTACGCGGCGGCACGGGCGCACTCGTCTGCGGGCGCGATCCGGGAAAGCGCGGCTTCGAGCACGGCGCCCGGCGCCGACGAGAACGCGCGCTCGACTTCCTCGCGGATGCAGGCAAGCGCGGTTTCGGTTGCTTCAGCCATGCCGCCTCCTCTCTGCGAACGACGCTGCGGCAGACGCGAACGCGCGCGCAACGTCGGGGTTCGCAGGATAGTACACATGCGGGAAGCCCGCCACCAGGGACGGGGTGGTCGTCATGCACGGCCAGCCCTTGTCGCGCCGGGGCTTCTGCGCCCAAAAGTCGCCGCCCGGGCAGGTGGACTGCCAGTAGTGGAACTCGTGCGCGCGGATGCGTGTGCCGCGCGGCCCGTAGAGCCCGTCGCGTTGGGAAGTAAGCTCCACGTACCCGAAATGGGACAGCCTTCCCCCGTTCTCGCTTGCGCCCTCAAGGGCGCCCGCAACAGGCCAGCGCCGCCCCTCGCTATCGGCGATTTCGCGCTGCAGGTACAGAAACCCACCGCATTCGGCAACCGTCGGCATGCCGGATTCCGCCGCGCGCCGCACGGCCGCGCGCATCGGCGCGTTCTCGGAGAGCTGTCGCGCATGGAGCTCCGGGTAGCCGCCCCCCAGATAGAGGGCGCTTGTCCCCCGGGGCAACTCGCTATCACACAGGGGGCTGAAAAAGGCCAGCTCGCAACCCAGGTCCTCGAGCACGCGCAGATTCTCCTCGTAATAGAACGAGAACGCCTCGTCACGCGCGACGGCGACGATGGGCCGCGCTCCCGCGATCGGCTCCAACCGGTAAGGTTCCTCGCGGATATCGGGTGCCGTCGCCGCTATTTCGAGCAAGCGGTCGACGTCGATGCTCTTTTCCACCAGCTCGGCCATCTTGTCGATGCGCGCGGAGAGCTGCTCGACCTCGTCGGCGGTCACAAGCCCCAGATGCCGGCTTTCGAGCGAGAACGCCTCGTCGGCGGGGATATTCCCCAAAACCGCGACGCCCGTGTGCTTCTCGATCGCAGGCGCCGCATAGGCGCAGGCAGCGGCGCTCGTCTTGTTCAGCACGACGCCGCGCACGTTCGCACAAGGCAGGAACTCGGCGATGCCGCGGATTACAGCGGCGAGCGATAAAGACGCCCCGCGCCCGTTCACCACTAAAACGACCGGCGTTTCCGTGTCGCGCGCAACCTGGTAGCTGCTCGCGTCGGCCACGCCGGGCGCCATGCCGTCGTAGAAGCCCATAACCCCCTCGAGCACCGCGACATCCGCGCCCGCGACGCCGCGTGCGAGCAGGGCGCGCAGCGTCGGGGCGTCGGTGAAGAAGCCGTCTAAATTGCCCGAGCGCGCACCCACGACGCGGCGATGAAAGAGCGGGTCAATGTAGTCGGGGCCGCATTTGAAGGCCGCGCATGCAAGGCCGCGGCGCGCGAGCGCGCGCAGGAGCGCGCACGTTACGACCGTCTTGCCGCTCCCGCTCGAGGGCGCAGCGACCATGAAGCGCGGGATGGACGTGCTCACCGGGCGCCGCCTTCCCCACCTGCGGCGCTGCAGTAAGCAAGCGAGACCACCTCAACGGATGCGTTCCCCTCGACAGAGAGGTCCTCCCCGACAGGCGACTCAGCAAGCGCGCCGACTTCGGCAAGCTCCTCGGCATCCGCGCCCGCACCACGCGCGCTGACGAGGAACACGGGGTTTTGCGCCTTCATAAGATGGTGCGAGCCTACAGCCTCGGCACGGGCGGCCGACACCTGGCACGCCTCGAACCCCTTAAAGCGCGAACCCGAGAGGAGCGCGAACGCCTCGGTGAGCGTCTCAACGGTGACGCATGGCACGCACAGGCGAACCTGCGAGTTCTTCTCGAGCGCCGCCTCCACGATGGAGGGAAGCTCGCCCGCGCTCCCGCCGACGAACACGGCGTCGGGGACGGGCAGTTTCGCGAGCGCTTCGGGGGCGACACCGGGGACCGCATGCACGTTGCCGCACCCGAATGCATCCGCGTTCTCTCGGATGAGCCGCACGCCGGCCGCGTTGCGCTCGACCGCCCATACCGACCCCGCTCGCGCGACGAGCGCCGCCTCGATCGAAACGCTCCCCGTGCCGGCGCCGACATCCCACACGGTGTCGGTCGCGGTAAGGCGCAGCTTCGCGAGCGCGACGGCGCGCACCTCCTGCTTGGTCATGGGAACGTCGCCGCGGATGAAGAGCTCGTCGGGAATGCCCGAGGAAGCGTACGGCCAGCGGGAGCTCGCGGCGCGGGATGCGCCCGCAGAGTCCGCCGCGAAAGAAGCCGCCGCGGGCGCAGACGCGCCGGCCGGCGCCTCGGAGGCTGCGCTAGAGCCCGCAGGCGAACCGGCGCAGCCTGCGAACTCGATAAGCATCACGTTCAAGTCGTCGAACGTCTGACCTGCGATTTCACTTGCGGTCGCGCAGGTGATGCGCTCGTCGGGGTACGACAGGCGCTCGGCCACCGTCACGCGCGCGTCCCCGAAGCCCGCCTGCACAAGCTCGCCCGAAAGCCGCGAGGGGTCTTCCCCGCCCGACGTGGCGAGGAAGAGCTCACCTGCGCGCTCGGCCTCGGCCACGATGTCGCACGCCACGCCGTGAGCGCTCGCGAAGCGCCAATCCTGCCATGGACGCGCGAGGCGCGCGGCGAGATACGACGCTGAGCTTATGCCGGGAATGACGCGCACGTCCACCTGCGCGTCGCCGGAGAGCGCCTCCACCAGGCGGCGCGCGCCGCTGAACAGCCCCACATCGCCCGTCATCACGACCACGGCGCGCTGCCACGACGCCGCATCAGTGAGCGCGGCGACGATGTCCGCCGTCTTCACGAGCTCGCATCTCACCACATCGGGCGGCACGTCGATGCTGACAAGCGCGCGATGAGCGCCGATGACCACGTCGGCGATGTCGATCGCGTCGAGCGCCGCGCGCGAGAGCAAGTCGGGGTTTCCGGGCCCCGCCCCGATGATCGTTACCTTTCGCATGGAATCTCCCGATACCCGCGCGGCGTGACCATACGGCCGCCTACGCGCTTCGTGTCCGCGTTGCCGACGAACACGGTGGTGAACATGTCGGCGTCGAACTCCCCCAGCTCGGAGAGCCTGCACATGCCCGACTGCTGCCCCTCGCGCCCGATGTTGCGTACCCAGCCGCAGAGCGTGTCGGGGGCCTTCCATTCGAGCATAATCTTCGCCGCGCGCGAGAGCCTATCGGCGCGCTTTCTGCTGCGCGGGTTGTACAAACAGATGCAGAAGTCGGCGCTCGCCACGGCGGCGAGCCTGCGCTCGATGACCTCCCACGGCGTGAGCAGGTCGGAGAGCGACACGACCGCGAAGTCGTGGGCAAGCGGGGCGCCGAGCACCGCCGACCCGCTCTGAGCCGCGGTGGCCCCGGCGATAACTTCCACGTCTACATCGGGGTAGTCCTCAGCAAGCTCCAGCACGGGGCTCGCCATGCCGTACACGCCCGCGTCACCGCTGCACACAAGCGCCACGGCTTCTCCGCACTGCGCGCGCGAAAGCGCCAGGCGGCACCGTTCGACCTCGTGCATCATCGGCGTCGCGAGATGCGCCGCGTCGGGCACGGCGGCGAGCGCGAGCTCCACGTATTTCGTATACCCCACAACGATGTCGGCCGCCTCGAGCGCGCGCCGAGCCGCAATCGTCATGCCGTCGGGGCCGCCCGGGCCGATCCCCACCACGAAGAGCTTTCCCATCACCGCTCCTTAAACGAAAGTTCGATAGTTACCTTGGAAAACGCGACGGTCACGCCGCCGTGAGCGAGCTTCGGGAAGATAAGTTTGCCCCCGCCCGCGAGCGCCGCGCGCTCGCACACATTGTCGACCCCCACCGTCGCGCGCACGAAATCAGATGGCGAAACGCTACCTTCGACCTGCGACAACTCCTCTGCGGAATACGTCGCAAGCGGAATCTTGCGCGCGCGGCAGAAGGCGAGCAGACCCTCCTCGTGCGCCTTCACGTCGATCGTCGCCGCCTCGCGCACGGCCGAAGGCGAGATACCCGCCTGCCCGCACGCGAGAAGAAACGCCTCCCCGATCGCTTCGGCGCACGCACCGCGACGGCACCCTATGCCCGCAACGATGCAGGGCACGACAAGGCGAAGCGGCTCGGGCGCAGGCGCCTGCGCCCGCACGCCCGCCGGCTTCCCCGTCTCACCGGCGGGCACGACATCGCCCGTCGTCTCCGCTGCGCGAACGGACGCACCTGCATTCGCGCCAGCGAACGGCGACACGACAATATCGGCCCGAGCGCGGTCGGACGCAATGTCAACCCCCTCAGGCGGCTGTCCCGAAATCGGCATGTCGGAATAGAGCGCCACGCGCCCGCCCGAAAGCAGCCGCGCCGACACTCGCTTGATGGCCTCGGGATTCGAAACGGCGAGCCCCGCACAGCGCGCCCACGTATCCACCGCCCACACGCCGCGGACGTCGGTCGCCGTGGTGATGACGGGGATGGCCCCTGCCGCGCGTGCCACAGTTTGCGCAAGCTCGTTCGCACCGCCCAAATGCCCCGACAAAAGCGGGACGGCAAAGCGCCCCGCCTCGTCGATCGCCACAACCGCGGAATCGCTTGCCTTCGAGGCGACATGCGGCGCGATCGCCCGCACGGCGATGCCCGCCGCGCCCACGAACAGAAGCGCGTCCGACGCTTCCCACGCGAGCGCCGTCCATGCGCGCAGGTCGGCCTTCCCCTCGCCGAACCCGCGCGAAACGGAAACGTCCCAGCCAGGGTCATCTTCACCTGTCTGCGCGCAATCGGAAAGCGCGTGTGCGGTGCGCTCCGCCAACGCATACCCCCTCTCAGTGAACGCTATGCAGGAAACCCTCATCTAGCGCACCACCATCGTCGAGAAGTAGCTGCCCCGATCGGGCACATCGTCGACCGAGCGGTACACGCGCTCGCCCGGAAGCCCACAGTCCTCTACGAGCTCGGCACCGTCGAAGGCGCCCTCCTCGCGAAGGATGCACTTCGTGTCCGCAAGCGAGCGGCGCGCCTTCATGACCACCTTCGTCCCCGGCCAGCCGATTGCGCGGCGCACGTCGTCGTAGCCGCCGGGCACGATGTGCAGAGGCGACGACATCTCGGGCGTGAGGTCGCGCTCGAGTGCCGCGGCGACCGCGCAGAAGCTCGGCACGCCGGGAATGGCGCGCGCCTCGAACCCGCGGGCGCGCACGTCGGGCGCGATGCGCTGGAAGGTGGCGTAGATGCTCGGGTCCCCCAGGTTCAGCAGCGCGACGTCGCGGACCGCATCCAGGTGCGCGACAAGCTCGCGAACAAGCGAGGCATGCTCGGCCGCGCGGCGCTCAACGTCGCGCGTCATCGAGAATCGCACGGGGATCACCGTCTTGCCTGTAAGGTCGACGGCGCCGCGCACGATGTCGAGCGCGACCATGGCTCCGTCCGCCGTCTGCGGTGCGGCGATGACCGGACACGATTCGATTGTGCGGACGGCCTTGATCGTGAGCAGCTCGGGGTCGCCAGGCCCCGTGCCCACCCCGTACAGCACGCCTTTACTCATACGTCGCCCCCAATTCCCCGATAACTGCATCGGCGCCCGACGTGCGGAAAAGCTCGCGGCGCTCGGCGTCGAACACGACCGCGGCGATGTCGCATCCGCCCGCCGCGCGGCGGCGCAACCTGTCCTCGATTGCCACAGCGAGCGAGGCGCACGCAGCGTCCCCCACACCGGCGGCCTCGATTACCTCGAGCGCCGCCGTGGTCGTGACCGACGACATGATATCGCGCACGGTCTTCGTGCCCGCGCCGGCCAAGGCCGCGTGAGCGGCCAGAATCTCCGCGCGGCAGTCGGCGGTACGCGAATGGGTGTCCATGATGCCGCCCGCGACCTTCACCAGCTTGCCGATGTGTCCCACAAGAAGGACATTGATAAATCCCTCGCGAACGCAGCAATCAATCGCATCGCCCACGAAGTTGGAGATGAAGACCACCGGCGCACCGTTTAGGTGGAAATGCCCCGAGATGAACTGCGCGCCGTAGTTGCCGGGCGTGAGCACGACTCCGCGCCGCCCCATAGCCGCATGCTGCCGGATCTCGAGCTCGATGCTGTCGCGCAAGGCAGCAAGGCTGCGCGGCTCGACGATGCCCGTCGTGCCCAGGATGGAAATGCCGTCCTCTATCCCCAGGTGCGGGTTGAAGGTCTTTTCGGCAAGGGCAACACCCTCGGGTACCGAAATCGTCACAGCGATATTTCCAGAAAAGCCGTGCGCGGCGCACACCTCGCGCACCGCCGAAGTGATCATCGCGCGCGGCGTCGCGTTGATGGCGGCCGCCCCCACCGGCTGCTCGAGCCCGGGCAACGTCACGCGCCCCACGCCCACGCCGCCATCGACGGAAACTTCCGATTCGCGCGCGGGCACGCCCTTGCTGCCCGCAGCACCCGTGCCCGACCCCGCATGTTCCACGCGCGCGTACACGAGCACGCCGTCGGTCACATCGGCATCGTCGCCTGCGTCCTTTCGCACGGCGCACTGGGCGCACCCCTCGCCGATACATACGTCGACCACGTTCGCCTCGACGGGCAGCCCGCCGGGGGTGACGATCGACACGCGGCCGACGGGCTTTCGTGACAAGAGCATCTCGCAGGCCGCCTTCGCCGCGAGCGCGGCGCAACTCCCCGTGGTGTAGCCGCAGCGCAGGCGGGTCGTCCCGGTATATATGTAGTGCTCGAAGGCCACGCTAGCTGCTCGCCTTCCGATACCCCGTGGCAAACGAAGGGTCGTAAAGCTTGCTGCGCTCGTACGACTCCGCCTGCGCGCCGTCGTGCGCAAGCCCGCCGCGAGCTCCGAGCACGCGGCCCACCACCACGAGCGCCGTGCGGTCGATGCCCTCTCGCGCGCCCGCATCGGCGAGCGTGCCCACTGTGCATCGCACCACGCGCTCCTCAGGCCAGGTCGCCTTATACACGAGCGCCGCCGGCTCGTCGGAGCTGCGGCCCGCGGCCAAAAGCTCGGCGGAAAGCTCGGCGAGCATACCCGAGCTCAGGAAGATGACCATAGTCGAGCCGCTTTCCGCCATGGTGCGCATGCCCTCGCCCGCAGGCATGGGGGTGCGCCCGGAAAGCCGCGTGATCACGACCGACTGGCTGATTCCCGGCAGCGTGTATTCCTGGCGAAGCGCCGCCGCGGCACCGCAAAAGCTCGACACGCCGGGCACCACCTCGTAGTCCACGCCGCGCGCGTCGAGCGCGTCCATCTGCTCCTGGATGGCGCCGTACAGGCACGGGTCGCCCGTGTGCAGGCGCACCACTTCCTCGCCCCGCGCATCTGCCGCGCACATCACGTCGAGCACTTCCTCCAAGGTCATGTGCGCGCTGTCGTAGACGACGCAGGATTCCTTGCACTCGGCGAGCAGCTCGGGGTTCACAAGGCTCCCCGCCCAAACGACCACGTCGGCCGCGCGTAGAAGACGCGCCCCGCGCAGCGTGATAAGGTCGGCGGCGCCCGAACCTGCGCCAACGATATGAATCATCCGAGCCTTCCCTTCCCGTTTCTCATCGCAACCGTTTACGCCGCCATTCGCGCAGCGGGCAAAACACGGCGCCTGCGGCAGCAATCGGCGCAAATACGCAGGCAGGAGGCGCAATGCCGCCCGCGCTGGCTTTGACACGTTCACAAGTGCCCACTATCATAGTAAAAGTTTCGGCAACGAGCATATGACAATCGGATAAAAGGAAATGACCGGCGCGGCGCCTGCACAGCCCGCGCTGGCTTGCGGAGGGAACCAGGTGGGAATCCTGGGCAAGGGACATTACTGTATAGGACGCGCGGGCGAACCGCCTCGCGCCCCAAGCCAGACTGCTTCGCCTTTTCCTCACGGCATCGCCGTGGCGTTAGCTCCTTGTGAACCCCGAGGGGTGCGCTTTTCTTTCGCTTGTGCCGACAAGCAACTGTCGCCGGGGGACCGGCAAACCGAGGAAAGGAAAAACCATGTCCGACCAGATGTCACGCCGCGGCTTCATGGGCGCCGCAGCAACCGGAGCCGTCGCGCTCGCCGGAGTCGCGCTCGCGGGCTGCTCCAACACCTCCGCGAGTTCCGAGAAATCTAGTGAAAAGGAGAAGGCCGCGAAGCCGGTCATCCTCGTCACGAGCTTCGGCACGAGCTACAACGACTCGCGCCACATCACCATCGGCGCCATCGAAGACGCTATCCGCGAGAAGTACTGGCAGGACTACGACATCCGCCGCGCCTTCACCGCGCAGATCATCATCGACAAGCTGAAGAAGCGCGACGGCATCACGATCGACAACATGACCGAGGCGCTTGACCGCTGCGTGGAAGACGGCGTGAAGGAAATCGTCGTGCAGCCGACGCATCTCATGGCTGGCCTGGAATACGCCGACGTGAAAGACGAGCTCGACAAGTACGCCGACAAGTTCGACAAGATCTCGCTCGGCGACCCGCTGCTCACCTCCGACGACGACTACAAAAAGGTGGCCGCAGCCATTAAGGAGAACATGGCGTCCTTCGACGACGGCGAGACGGCGCTGTGCCTCATGGGCCACGGCACCGAAGCCGATTCCAACGCCGACTATGCCAAGATGCAGGAAGTGTTCAAGAACGAGGGTTTGACGCAGTTCTTCGTCGGCACCGTCGAGGCTGAACCGACCTGCGAGGATGTTATCGCCGCCGCGAGCGCCGCAGGCTACAAGAAGGCCGTGCTCGCGCCGTTCATGGTGGTCGCGGGCGACCACGCGAACAACGACATGGCAGACGAGACCGACCCCGACAGCTGGGCTGCGAAGTTCGTGGCCGCCGGCTTCGAAGTGACGTGCCTGCTCCAGGGTCTGGGACAGAACGTCGCGGTCGACGACATCTACGTCTCGCACGTGGACGACGCCATCGCCAAGCTGTAAACTCGCCGCGCACGGGGGCGCCGGTCGCGTCCCCGTGCAACGGGCATGCGCCTTTCCCCGACTGACGACGCATGCCCGTTGCATTCGCATCCCGACCGCCCACCGCACGGCACGGGCGGTCGAAGCGATTGAAAGGAACCCCCTCCATGTTGAAGAAAACCCTCGTCTTCGCCCTGTCGGCGGCGCTTTGCGCGTTCTCGCTCGCCGGCTGCGCCGGAAATTCAATCGACAGCGCAAAGGCAAGCGATGCCGATTCCCAGGAAAAGACCGAACGGGCGGCCGATGCGCCCGCGGGCGCAAGCGCTGCCCCCATCACCGCCGACAAGGTGGCCGACGGCACCTATCCAATCACCGTAGATTCCAGCTCGAACATGTTCAGGATCGTGGACGCCCAGCTCATCGTGGAAAACGGCTCCATGCACTGCGTGATGACACTTTCCGGCACGGGCTACGGCAAGCTCTTCATGGGCACGGGCGACGAGGCTGCCGCCGCGAGCGAGGCCGACTTCATCCCCTATGTGGAAAACGCGGAAGGCAAGTACACCTACGACGTGCCCGTTGATGCGCTCGACGAGGACACCGCCTGTGCCGCGTGGAGTATTAGAAAAGAGCAGTGGTACGACCGCACACTTGTGTTCGAATCCGCCGGCGTCGATCTGCGCGCCGACGCACTGAAGTAACGCCATGCGGTCGATTCTTCCCAAGGGGGAAAACAGGAAGCTCCACAGCATCGCGGCGCGCGCGATCGCCTGCGTTCTCGTCGCCCTGCTCGCGCTTCCCTTCGCGGGGTGCAGTGCGAGCCCGAACGCGACCGGTGGCACGGCGGGCTCTCAGGAATACACGGTGAGCGTCTCGCTTTCCGGCGGGTCAGGGCGCGCAAGCATCGCCTCACCCACCACAATTGTGAAGGATGGCGACACCTACACCGCGACCATCACCTGGTCGAGTTCGAACTACGACAAGATGACCGTCGACGGCGTGGACTACGCGCCCGTAAACGACGGCGGCAACTCCACGTTCGAGATACCCGTCACGCTCGACGAGGACATCGCCGTGTCGGCCGAGACCGTCGCCATGTCGACGCCGCACACCATCGACTACACGCTCCACTTCGACTCATCCACCATGAAGGAGAAATCGGGCGACGATGCAAGCGGCGGCTCCCCTGCGGGAACGGCTTCAAGCGCCGCGGCCGACTTCCACAACGCCGATTTGGGCTGCGGCTGGGAGCCGACGGGAGCGCTTCAGCTTGAATACGCCGAGCACTTCACTGTCGACGAGTTCGAAGGCGGCCTGCGGCTTATCTGCGTTTCGAACGGGGAGCGCTTCCTCGTGGTGCCGCAAGATGCGAAGGTACCTGATGGGTTAAGCTCCGACATCGCGGTCATAAGGCGCCCCGCCGACAAGGTGTACCTCGTGTCGTCGGCGACGATGTGCCTGGTCGACGCGCTCGATGCGAACGACAATATCTTAATGTCGGGCACGAAAGCCGACGATTGCTCGGTCGCGGGCTTCAAAAGCGCGCTCGGAAGTGGGGCGATCGCCTACGGCGGCAAGTACAGCGCGCCCGACTACGAGCGAATATCGGCCTCGGGCTGCACGTTCGCCATCGAGAACACCATGATCAACCACACGCCCGATGTGAAGGAAAAGCTGCAGAAGCTCGGGCTCGTCGTGCTCACCGAACAGTCGTCGAGCGAGCCCAAAGCACTCGGGCGCGTCGAGTGGATTAAGCTTTTCGGCGTCCTGTTCGACAAGGAAGACGAGGCCGCGCACCTGTTCAACGAGCAGAAGGCCCGCGTCGAGCAAACGTCGGGGCTCGCGTCGTCAGGTAAAACCGTGGCGTATTTCTACATTAACTCGAACGGGGCCGCCGTCACGCGGCGGGCGGGCGACTACGTGGCGCAGATGATCGAGCTTGCAGGCGGCAGCTACGCGCTCGATGGCGCGCAGACGGCGTCGACGTCAGGTTCGTCAGTAACGCTCGAAATGGAGCGCTTCTACGCGACAGCGAAGGATGCCAACATCATCGTCTACAACGGCACCATCGACGAATCGGTTGCCACCTTGAACGACTTCGTAGGCAAAAACGCGCTATTGTCGCAGTTCAAAGCCGTGAAGAACGGCAACGTCTGGGTCACAAGCGCCGACATGTACCAGCAGATGACTTCTACCGCCGACATTATCGACGAGCTGCACGGGGCGTTCACCGGCGATGACACGAGCGACTTCCATTATCTGAGGAAGCTCGGCTAGCACCATGAGAAGCCGACTTTCCATGGCATACGACGAATCGGGGCGCGCCGCGCGGTGTCGCGTCGTGACGGCGCTGCTCGCTGTTGCCCTCATCGTGCTCGTCGGGACCAACCTGTGCATCGGGAGCGTGCTCGTGCCCGCAGACCACATCCCCGGCATCCTTTCGGGCGGCGCGGCCAATTCCATGGAAAGCCAGGTCATCTGGGAGATTCGACTGCCGCGCGTACTTTCAGCCGTGCTTCTCGGCGGGGCACTTTCGCTCTCCGGGTTCCTGCTGCAGACGTTTTTCAACAACCCCATCGCCGACCCGTTCATCTTGGGCGTCTCCTCGGGCGCAAAGTTCGTCGTCGCGCTTACGATGATCGTACTTCTGGGCGCAAACCAGGCCATGTCCTCGCCGGCCATGGTGGCCGCAGCGTTTCTGGGCTCGCTTATCACCATCGGTTTCGTGCTCCTCATTGCACGGCGCATAAGTTCCATGGCCATGCTCATCGTGGCGGGCGTCATGGTGGGATACATCTGCTCGGCGGCGACGAACTTCCTCATCGCCTTCGCCGACGACCAGTCCATCGTGAACCTGCACAACTGGTCTTTGGGTAGCTTCTCGGGTTCGAGCTGGGACGACGTCGCGGTCATCACGGTCGTGGTGATCACCGTAAGCGCATGCGTATTCGCGATATCGAAGCCCCTTTCCGCCTTCCAGCTGGGAGAAGCCTACGCGAAAAGCGTCGGCGTGAACGTCGCACGCTTCCGCGTGGCGCTCGTCCTTCTAGCGAGCATGCTCTCCGCCTGCGTGACCGCGTTCGCTGGTCCGGTGTCGTTCGTAGGCATTGCGGTTCCGCATCTCGTGAAGTCGGTGCTAAAGTCGTCGAAGCCCTTCCGCGTGATTCCTGCGTGCTTCTTGGGAGGCGCCATCTTCTGCGCGGGCTGCGATTTGATCGCGCGCACACTGTTCTCTCCCGTCGAACTTTCCATCAGCGCTGTCACCGCCATCTTCGGCGCGCCGGTGGTTATCGCGCTCATGTTGAAGAAGCGGGTGAGGTAGATGGGAGAATTCGCGCCGCGGCCCAAAACGCTCGGAGGGGACATTCCATGCTTAGACAGTCCTGAGCTCGCACGAAAGCGCCAGAAGGCACTTTCGGCTCGTACGGAACTGCGCGAGGAACGCCTCCTCCGAGCGGAGCCGAACCTCGAAACTCCGGTCGAAACGCAGGCTGACGGAGCGCCGCTTTTCCGCATAAGCGACCTGTCGGCGGGCTACGACAAGAAGGTCGTAGTCGAAGGCGTCGATCTGGAGGTTCGCCCGGGCGATGTCGTGGCGCTCATCGGGCCGAACGGCTCGGGCAAGTCGACCATCTTGAAAACCATCACACGCCATCTGGCACCGCTTGCCGGCGCGGTCGAGCTCGACGGGCGGGAGATTTCCCGATGGAAGACGGCGGAGTTCGCAAGGAACCTTGCCGTTATGCTGACAGATCGCCCCCGGACCGAGCTCCTCACCTGCCGCGATATCGTAGAGGCGGGAAGACATCCCTACACCGGGCGAATGGGCGCACTCTCGCCTAACGACCATAGTCGGGTCGACGAGGCCATGAAAACCGCACATATGGAAGAGCTCGCCGAGTGCGACTTCATGCAGATAAGCGACGGGCAACGCCAGCGCGTCATGCTCGCACGCGCCATCGCACAG
Organism: uncultured Collinsella sp.; assembly: GCA_900541685.1. Lineage (GTDB taxonomy): Bacteria > Actinomycetota > Coriobacteriia > Coriobacteriales > Coriobacteriaceae > Collinsella. The sequence continues at coordinate 41,087 of UQKM01000010.1, read as the reverse complement.
GATCCGCGTGTGCTCGTGCTCGACGAGCCCACGTCGTATCTCGATATCCGCTACCAGATCGACCTGCTGCGAATACTTCGCCACCTTGCGAAATCGCGGAATGTGGCTGTCATCATGTCCATCCACGAACTCGAGCTCGCGCAGAAAAGCGCCGACAAGGTGATTTGCGTGAAGGACGGCCGGGTCTTCCGCGCCGGCGCACCCGAGGACATATTCACGCGCGAGACGATTGGCGAGCTCTACGGCCTTCAACATGGCACCTTCAACGAGCGCTTCGGCAGCGTAGAAATTGGGCGCCCACACGGCGATGCGCACACGTTCGTCATCGCCGGCGCAGGTACGGGGTCGGCTGTGTTTCGCCAGCTCATTCGGCAGGGCAAGGCGTTCTACGCGGGCGTTCTGCACGAAGGGGACATCGACTGCGAGCTCGCGCGCGACCTGGCGACGGAATGCGTGGCCGAGCGCGCCTTCGAGCCGATCGGGGATAAAACCATAGCCCGCGCCAAAGAGCTCCTCGTCCACTGCGCGCGCCTTATTGTGTGCCCCGCCGCCTTCGGCACCATAAACGCCCGCAACGCAGAGCTCGTCGCCTTCGCACGCTCGCATGGTATCGAGGTCATGCGAGCGTGCGAAGGCGCATCGGAGGATTCCAAATTGGAGTGGGAAGGATAAACTGGACTTTCTTTTAAGGATCCTCAGGCTACAGCTCCTACGCCGGCGAGGTCTCCAAGGCGCCGGAGAACCTCGTGAACAGGAATTTCCACGCCGACGAGCCCAACCGGCTGTGGCTCACCGACATCACCGAGTCCAGGCTCCCGGGCGGCGAGAAGGTCTACCTGAGCCCGGTCATCGACTGCTTCGGCGGGATGCTCGTCGCCTGGTCGATCGGGCTGCACCCCGACAAGCGCCTCGCGAACTCGAGCCTGCGCCTAATCCAAGCGAGATTCCAGACTCGACAGGCCATTGAGAGTCAGGTCGTTGGCGACCTCCGAGACACGCTCGATAGGAACCGAACCGTCAGACAGCGCCCACGTGCGATAGATACCGATAATACCCGACAGCAAAAACGCCAGATAATAGTCGAACATCTCGTCCTTGAGACCTTGGGGCAGCAGATCGCGCTCGGCAATCTCGTGTTCGAGCGGCGCACGAAGACGAGCCATAAAATCATCGAGCGGAATGTTCTCGATCAGCTGACGATTGAGTACCAGGTTGTTGCACAGTGCCTCGTTAACGGTTTTAAAGAAGGTCGCCGCCGCGCCCAGGGCGCGTTCGTTGGTATCGCCGCCCATGGAGGCAAGCGTTTTCTCGACCGAGTCGACAATCATCTCCACCACATCGACGGCAATGGCATCGAGCAGGCCGTCGACCGTGCCAAAGTGCACGTAGAAGGTCTTGCGGTCGACATTGGCCTCGCGCGCGATGGCACTCACCGTAATGTCTACCAGCGGCTTTTCCATGAGCAGGCGCTCGAAAGCGGAAAGGATGGCATTGCGGCTGCGAACGATGCGGCGATCAATACGCGGTTTACTGGTGGCCATGGGCGTGTCCCTTCGATATACGGGCATTCATCAACAGATGAGAGATAATCTACGTAAGAGGATTATCCCCCATACAGCACAAATATGCCCCGCATCATGAAGAACGCACGACTGCCCTACTGCGACTTAGGGTGCTTCTTCTTATTGAGTGCCGACGGAGATACGCGAATACCGTCGCCTGTCTGGCGCACATAGGCTTTATGAGCCGGCTTAGCGGTCCCAGAAGCCTTCTGAGCGTGCTTCTTGGGATCAACGGTAACAGCATTCGTGGGGTGCGGCTTAGTGGGCGCAGAGGGCGTCTGAGACGTGCGGCCGAGTTTGCGCATCACGCGATCCCAGCGAACATGGATGCTCTCGTTGTGGGCGCTCTTAAGTCCCAGCAGGGGCGCAGCCAAAATGGTCGGCGCAATAAACGTAATGAGGCGCCACAGCAGATAGCCGGCGGTCGAAGCCGACCCAAAGAAATGACCCAAGAACAAAGCAAAGCCGCCCTCAGCGCCACCAGTTCCACCGGGCAAGGGAACCGCAGAGCTCAGCAGCTGGACAAAGGCGCTCGCGGCCATGACCGAGAAAAAGTCGACCTCGTGATGGCCAAAGGCAAGCATCAGGAAATACGGCACCAGATAGAAAAACGCAAGCTGCAGCATGGTGATAAACACGGTGAGCAGCATGAAAGAAAAATGTCCGGCCGAAAGCTTGAACTTCTCGGAGAAGGAGTAGATCTCGCCATCGACAAACGAGCGCCATCCATCGATCTTAGTGGCCGAGACACCTATGCGCTCGAGCCAATTGATGATGCAATGGGCGACGCGCGTGACGGTCTTAGGCATGAGCGCGACGGCGAAGATGCCGAGCAGGATGCAGCAGTGACCGCCAAAACTAAAGACGCACAGCAGCGTCATGTCGCCATAGCGCTCGGCAAAAAACGGCATGCGAGCAAGCAGTAGGATAGCGCCCCAGGCAACGAGGCCAAACTGATACACAATAAATCGGGTGAACTGCGTGGCACCCGCTTCGCCCACGTTTTGGCCCGCTTTGGTCAGGCGGTAGATCTGGGCAGGCGTAGAGCCCATCATCATGGGCGTCAGGTTGCCAAAGAAAATACCGCTCGCCTCGACCGAAATGAGGTCGCGGATACCGACGGGCGAATTGGGGTCGAGCCAGACGGCGATCGCATAGGCCACAATGCCAAAGAACAGATACATGAACATGCAAAGACACGCGACAACGAGCCAGGGCGCCTGAACGCTCGACATAGCAGCCCAGAACTGCCCCATCTGCCCGGTTACCACCAGATAGACGATATAACCCACCAGCACAACGCCGATAAAGATTGCACCGCGGCGTGCGCTCTTATTGTCATCGCCGCCCGAGGCCTCAACCTCGACCTGGGGCTTGGACGTATGCTGAGAGGACTCCGTCATGAGACTCCTTCTTACAGTCAAAATATCTTGATTATTGTACCCGTAAGGGCCATAAGCAGAACGCAAAGCTCTTGTTCAAACGGGAATGACAGACAGTTGTTTGATAATAAAAAACCCGGCCTTCCGTGGAAAGACCGGGTATCAGATGCGTGGTAGCCCGTACCAGATTCGAACTGGTGATCTCCGCCTTGAGAGGGCGGCGTCCTAAACCGCTAGACGAACGGGCCATAGGCCTCAGCAGAAAAGAAGTGGTAGCCCGTACCAGATTCGAACTGGTGATCTCCGCCTTGAGAGGGCGGCGTCCTAAACCGCTAGACGAACGGGCCACATAACATCTGCACTGCTGTGCTGCGAGGAAATATATTACGGGACAAAAAACGTCAGCGCAAGAAGAAATTCCAAATTGCCGAAAAATTGTCGGCAGGTTATGGAACACGCAGGTAAACTGGGTAGCTAATTCAAGTTGAGATGGACCAAAAGAGCTTCGCGCTCGTTGGGAATGTTGTCTTCGATCACGGCGTCGAGGGCGGAGTTGAGAAGCTGACCCAGTTCCGGCCCGGGCTTGACTCCGGCACGGATCAGGTCGCCGCCGTTGATGGCGAGCATCTTGAGCGTATAGGGCTCCCCTGCCTTCAGCAGCTCGTGCGCCATCGCGCGCATCTCCTCAATCGTCTCAACGTAATAGAAGCACGACGGGGCCTTACCGAGCGTATCGGCACGCTTAAGGTCCATGAGCTCGTCCATCAGACGCGGCGTATCGACACCCTCGCCCGAAAGCGCGCGCATCATATTGAGCAGGCAGGAGCGCTCGGGGCGCAGCGGCTTGTCATGGTATTTGATCAGCAGGCACACATCGCGCACAAAATCGTGTGAGAGCGCCAGGCGATCCATGATGACACGCGCCTTCTTGGCGCCGAGCTCGGGATGACCGTAGAAGTGGCCGCTGCCGTCGTGATCGACCGTAAAGCACTCGGGTTTGGAAACGTCGTGCAAAAACGCCGCCCACATAAGGCTCGACGAGGGCACGACGCCGTCGCACAGCGCCAGCTCCCCTGCCACCGTCAGCACGCGAGCGATATGCTCGTAGACGTTAAACGCATGATAGACGCTGCGTTGATCAAACCCGCGAGCGGACGCGAGCTCGGGCACGGCGGCGCAAACAAGCTCGGGGTAGCGCAGCATCGCGTCCCCCCCATGGCCGGTCGAAAGGATATCCTCGAGCTCAATGCCCACGCGCTCGCGCGCCACAGCATCGAGCAGCGGCGCGCACTCGGCAAGCGCCTGTTTAGTCTTAGGCTCGATCATAAAATCCAGACGGCAGGCAAAACGCACCGCGCGCAGCATGCGAAGCGCGTCCTCGTTAAAACGACGCCTGGGATCTCCAACGGCGCGGATGAGCTTGCGCTTCAGGTCGCCCTGACCATCGTAGCGGTCGACAAGACCACGCTCGGGATGCCAGGCCATAGCGTTAACGGTAAAGTCACGACGCGCCAGATCGTCCTCAAGCGACGCTGCACGCTCCACACTCTGGGGATGGCGGCCGTCGGTGTAAAAGCCGTCTAGGCGGTAGGTGGTGACCTCAATGCGCTCATCATCGCAAATAGCCGTGATGCCGCCAAATTTTATGCCCGACTCAACCACGGCAATATCAGCCGCTTCGAGCGCCTCTTTGGACTCCTGCCACAGGCCGCTGCAGCACATGTCAACATCGTGGCTGGGGCATCCCATCAGGGCATCACGTACCCAACCGCCCACGTACCAAGCCTCAAGACCTGCTGCCTCAAGCGCACGCAGGACACGGATAGAGGCATCGGTCGGCTGCGTACCGTTGAGCGAAACATTGCACATGCCTATGGCCTCCTGCGACTATCAAATTGGCTATCGATTGCGTCTGCAAGAAGTCTAGCAAGAAACAGCCTCCACTGCACACGCAAGTCCGATAAACAAAAACGCATCCGTCCTGGTCTAAGACGGATGCGAAATAATTGAACTATTCAGGCAAGGTGCCGGAACTAGCAAACCTGACGGATTGCAATACCCTTCTGATACTCATCGACCTTGGCAAAATCGCCCAGACCCGGGCACTCGACCACGTTGGCGCCGGTGGCCATCGAGAGGCGCAGGGCATCCTCGACGCGCTCGGGGGCGTCGTGCCACACGGACAGGAAGGCAGCGAGCGAGGAATCGCCGGCGCACACCGTCGACAGCAGCTTGACGTCGAAGGTGCGATTGGCAAACCAGATATGCTCGCCGTTGGAGAAGTACGCGCCGTCGCCACCGAGGGTCAGCAGCACGTTCTTGGCGCCCTTGGCGTGCAGCTCGGCCATGGCGCCCTTGACGGACTCGTCGTCGCCACCGCTCACCTTGATGCCAAAGATGTCGAGCAGCTCGTCGTCATTGGGCTTGATCAGCAGCGGCTCCATGGCAATGAGGTCTGCCAGCTGATGGCTCGAGATGTCGAGGACGAACTCGGCCCCCTTGGCCTTGACGCGGCGCAGGACCTCGGCCAGGAAGCCCTCGGAAGTGTTGGGAGGCAGCGAGCCGCTGATGACCAGGCAGGTCATGTCATCGAGCGAATCGATGAGCTCAAACATCTCCTGCTCGTTGGCCTCGTTGATGGCGGCACCGGCGTTGACCATGTTGTACTCGGTGTCAGGGCCGGCGTTGAGGAACACATTGACGCGCGTGATGCCGTCGGTCCACACGGGCTTGACGGGCACGCCCAAGGCCTCGGCGCCCTTAACGATAAACTCGCCCGAGAAACCGGCGAAAAAGCCCAAGATCGTCGTGTCGACACCGTAGTGATCAAGGGTGAACGAGACGTTGAGGCCCTTGCCGTTGGGCGTATAGACCGCGTCACGCGTGCGGGTGACGGTGTTGGCGGAAAGACCGTCGCAGGCGATGTTGTAGTCAATAGCGGGATTTGCAGTGAGCGTATAAATCATGAATATTCCTTTCACGAAGCAACGTGTTAATGAAAGTGTATTCCACGCATCGGTAAAAGGCTAGGACAACTCGGTGAACGGTGTGGAAGCGATGAAGTACGGCGGGACACCTCTCCCCCGTGGCGGAACAAAAAGGCGCCCCAGCCGAAACCGGGGCGCCACATGCGCACGAATATGTCGCGTTTCGATTACTGACGATCGAGCTTGCGGACAGCAACGCGCTTGCTATACTCATCGACGTGACCGAAGTCGCCGATGCCGACGGACTCGGCGACGTTGGCGCCGGTGGCCATAGCGAGCTTCATGGCCTCCTCGACGTTGTCGCGATCCCTGTACCACTTGTGCAGGAACGCAGCGAGGGTGCAGTCGCCGGCGCAGACGGAAGAAACCAGCTTGATGTTGAACTCACGCTTGGCGTACCAGATGTCCTCGCCGTTGGAGAAGTAAGCGTCGCCGCGGCTACCACGGGTAAGCAGCACGTTCTGAACGCCAGCGTCGTGAGCCAGCTTCATGGCAACGCGGACCTCGTCGTCAGTGTCAACCGGCACGCCGAAGATAGCCTTCATCTCGTGATGGTTCGGCTTGATGAGCAGCGGCTTCTTGTGAGCGAGCTCCTTGAGCTTGTCGGAGGAAAGGTCCAGGACGACGTCGGCGCCACGAGCCTGAGCGTGCTCCATGACCTGAGCCAGGAAGTCGGGCGTAGCTTTGGGAGGCACGGAGCCGGAGACGATCAGGCACTCAAGATCGCCCGCGGTGTCCAGGATGTTGTAGAGCTCCTCCTGGTGCTGCGGCGTAATAGGAGCGCCAGGGTTCAGGATGCCGTACTCGTGCTGGCCATCGTTGACGTAGGTGTTAATGCGCGTGATACCGTCGGTCCAGACCGGGCGGCAGAGGCAACCCAGGTTCATGACCTCCTCGACGATGAACTTGCCCGTAAAGCCAGCGAAGAAGCCGAGCGCGACGGTGTCGACGCCCATCTTCTTAAAGGCGAAGGACACGTCGAGGCCCTTGCCGTTAGCCGTGTAGCTGGCCGAGCCGGTGCGGACGTTCTCGTCGGGCTCGAGCGGAGAGCTCGAAACCGTCATGTCGACAGCCGGGTTAGCGGTTAGCGTGTAGAACATTTACAGTACCCCCTGTATATGTGAGGGCCGCGTGGCAGGCCCATTCCAACCACGCGGTTACCTCTGATACCAAATTAGCGAGCTGCGGACTCGAGCAGTGCCTTGACCTCGGCGGCGGTGTTGCAGGCGAGCGCCTTCTCGGCGAGCTCATCGCACTCGGCCTTGGTCCACTGGCTGATGGTCTTGCGGGCGCGCAGGATGGACGGAGCGCTCATCGAGAACTCCTCCAGGCCCCAGCTGATCAGCAGCGGCTCGAGCAGCGGATCGGCAGCGGCCTCGCCGCACATACCGACCATGATGCCGGCCTTCACGCCGCTCTCGATGATGTTCTTGAGCGAGCGGAGCACGGCAGGATAGTACACCTGGTACAGGTTGGAGATGGTGTCGTTGCCACGGTCGGCGCACATGGTGTAGCCGATCAGGTCGTTGGTGCCGATAGAGAAGAAGTCGGCGACCTCGGCCAGACGGTCTGCGAGCAGCGAAGCGGCGGGCGTCTCGACCATAATGCCGACCTCGATGTTCTCGTTGAACTTGCGACCCTCTTCGGTCAGCTCGGCCTTGCACTGCTCGACGAGCTCCTTGACGGCCAAGACCTCCTCGACGCAGGTGACGAGCGGGATCATGATCTTGACGTCACCAAAGGCGCTGGCGCGCAGCAGGGCGCGGAGCTGGACCTTGTACTGGTCGGGGTTGGCCAGGCAGTAACGCACGGCGCGGAAGCCCATGAAGGGGTTCTCTTCCTTGACCATGTGCAGGTACGGAATTTCCTTGTCGCCACCCACATCGAGCGTGCGGATGATGACCGGAGCGCCATTAAGCGCACTGGCGACCTTGCGGTAGGCGTTGAACTGCTCCTCCTCGGAAGGAAGCTCAGCAGAGTCCATGAACAGGAACTCGGAGCGGAACAGACCGATAGCCTCGGCGTCGTGATCGAGCGCGTTGGGCACGTCATCGGGGTTGCCGATGTTGCAAGCGATGATCTTCTTGATGCCGTCGGCAGTCACGGACGGCTTGCCACGGAAGGCCTCGAGGGCTGCCTTCTCGGCAGCGAAGGCCTCGGCCTTGGCGGTGTAGGCAGCGAGCGTCTCCTCGTCGGGATCGGCCTCAACGATACCCTTGCCACCGTCGACGACAACGGTCATACCGTTGCGCAGCGCGGTGCAGCTGTTGGAAACCGAAAGGACAGCCGGGATCTCGAGGGCACGCGCGATGATCGCGGAGTGCGACGTGCGGCCACCGGTCTCGGTGACGATACCGGCAACGTGGGCCTTATCGATCGTGGCGGTCATGGACGGCGTAAGGTCGTGCACGACAACGACGGTGTTCTCGGGCAGGACGGAGAGGTCGACGACCTCCTTGCCCAGCAGCTCGGCCAGAATACCGGTGCGGATGTCGGCGATGTCGGCCGCGCGCAGACGGAACATCTCGTCGTCCATGGACAGGAACATGTTCTCGAACATGGTCGAGGTGTCCATGAGCGCCTGCTCAGCGCAGGTGCCACCGTCAATGGCGGCGTTGATGGCGTCAGTCATGCCCGGGTCCTGAGCCAGGACAATGTGTCCGCTCATGATCTCGGCCTCGGCCTCGCCCACCGTCTCCTTCATGTGGTCGGCCTGAGCCTGGGTCTTCTCGCAGAAGACCGAAAGAGCGGACTGATAGCGCTCCTTCTCTGCTGCCGAATCAGCAACCTCGTGCGGCTCAAACGTCAAGTCGGGATCGACGGCGACCATGACGGTGCCGATACCGATGCCCTCGGAAGCGTTGACTCCCTGATACATTCCCATTCCTCTCTCCGTGTCATGTGATAAAGCGTTTTGCCATATCCATGACAAAAGAGCGCAGCTACCTTACAACAGGTCACTGCGCCCCCAAATATGAACTTAGTTGTTCAACATGCGACCCGTTTGAGTTCTACTCGCCAAGACCGCTCTTGATGAGCTCGATGGCAGCAGCCAGAGCCTCGGCCTCGTCAGCGCCGTCGCACTTGACCTCGACCTCGGTACCGCAGGGGATACCAGCAGCCATGAGGGCCATCGGGGACTTGCCGTTGACCTCCTTCTCGGGGGTGACGACCGTCACGTCACAGGCATACTTGCCCATGGTGGAGGCGAACAGACCAGCCGGACGCATGTGCAGACCCTGAGGATTAACGAGGGTAGCCTTCTCAGAAACCATAATTGACTCCTTTTTGTGTTTAACCCCTGTCATGCATGTGGCAGGAGTCAGATTCACGACGTTGTTTATATTAACTCACATCAAACGGTTTTTCATTGTGTTTCGCACGAATTGTTGGACGGATGTCTGTTCTGTCCGCTCGCTCGCCCCGGACCCCGCGCGCGGACCCATGAGATTTCCTGCTCTACAGTCCTGCTCGCACGAAGAGCACATTAAGTGCTCTTCGGCTCGTGCGGAACTCGCGATAAATCTCATGGCCCCCGCGCGCGGGGTCCGGGGCGAGCAAGCTGCGGAAACTCGGTCGGTCCAGAGCAATGTCGGCTGAAAGGAATTCTGGCTTAATATTTGTCCGCCCGGACGATCCGATAGACAGGCAGCGCTATCCCCTTCTTCTAACTTGCGGTGAAATATGGACTGATTTGGGGTTGAAACGTTTAAACAGTCCTTATTTCACCGCAAGTTAGAAGAAGGGGCATGAAAAAGGCGGAGGCCCTGGAGAGGGTCTCCGCCTTTGTTACAGGGAGCGATGTTATTCGCGTACTGCGGAATTAGACCAGGCGGGCGTTGATCGTCTTGACGATCTCGGCGGCGTCGGTGGAACCCTTGACGGTGGCACGGAAGTCCTCGTCCATGAGCGCCTCGGCGACCTTGGACAGGATCTTGAGGTGCGTAGTGCCAGCCTGGGCACCGGGGATGAGCAGGGCGATAGCCACGTTGACGGGAGCGCCGTCCATGGTGTCCCAACCGGTCACGCCGGACTCGTCCTTGACGACGATGACGGCAGCCTCGGTAATGGCGTCGGACTTGGCATGCGGGATGGCGAAGCCCTCCATCATGCCCGTGGTGCCCTCGGCCTCGCGGGCCAAGAAGGCGTTCATCACGGCGTCGGCGTCGCTGGCGATACCGGCCTTGACGGCCTGGTTGGAAACGAAGCTCAGAGCCTCGTCACGAGAAGCGAAGTCCTCGGCGACAAAGACATTCTCGACCTTCACGAAGTCGGCAGCCTCGGCCTTGGGGGCCTCGACGGCAGCGGGCTTGGGAGCCTCGACCGACTTAGAGGGAGCAGCAGGAGCGGCCTTCTGATTCTTCTCGAAGTCGTACTTCTTGAAGGCCACGAACAGGATGCCACCGACAACAGCGCCGATGAGGATCGCGAGGACCCAAAGCGGACCGTTCTCGACAACGGGCAGGACCAGGAAGCCACCGTGAGGCGCCGGATCGTGAACGTTGAACATAATGGTCAGGATCGAAGCGATAGAGGAACCGAGCATCATGATGGGCATGACGGGCCAGATGTTCTTGGTCATGAACGGAATGGCGCCCTCGGTGATGTGGGTGCAACCAAGGATGAGGTTGACGACACCGGCGTCGTGATCCTCCTGGCTGAAGTACTTCTTGCCGACGACGACGGCGAAGGTGGTGATCAGCGGCGGAACGATGCAAGCGGCGGAGACGGCAGCCATGAAGTTGGTACCGAAGTTGTAGGTGTCGGTGCCAACACCGGCGGCCAGGGCCTCGGTGAGCATAGCGGTACCGGTAACGTAAGCAGCCTTGTTGACCGGGCCACCCATGTCAAAGGCGCACATGCAGCCGATGGCAAGACCCAAGACAACGGCGCCAGAGGCGGACAGGCCCTTGAGGAAGTCCATCATAGCGGTGTTGATGGCAGCCATGGGGCCGGAAATGCCAAGCATGACCAGGCCGACAATAGCCGTCGAGAACAGCGGGTACAAAAAGATTGCCTTGAGGCCGTCCAGGTTCTTGGGCAGGCCGGCAAAGACCTTCTCGAGCAGCAGGATGACATAACCGGCGAGGAAGCCGCCCACGATGCCGCCCAGGAAGCCGAAGCCCACGCCGGCGCCACCGGCGTCGATCATGCCGGTCTCGGCGTTAACAGGCAGGCCCTGGATGGCGATCATACCGGCAACAAAGCCGGGAACGAGCGCCGGGCGCTTGCCGATGGATTCGGCGATGTAGGCGGAAAGCACCGGAACCATGAGGTTCATAGCGATACCGCCGATGATCTTGAGCATCGCAGCAAAGCTGTTGTAGTCAGACGCCGTCGAATCGAAGGACGTAATGCCCCACAGGAACGAAACGGCGGTCAGAACACCACCAGCAACGACGAAGACCAGCATGTGGCTGACGCCGTTCATGAGGTGCTTATAGATGACGTGGCCGATGGACTCCTTCTCCTCGACTTCGTCCTCGACATCGGCAGCGGCTGCAACCGTGCTGTCGCCCTTAGCGGCGAGTGCGCGGTCAATCAGCTTACCGGCGGCCTCAACGGACAGGGCCTTGGAAACACCAACGGAAACCATGGGCTTACCGGCGAAACGCTCAGCCTGGACATCCTTATCGGCTGCGACGACGACGGCCTTGGCACCGGTGATCTCGCTCTTGGTGAGCTCGTTCTCGACACCGACCTGGCCATGGGTCTCGACCTTAATGGTCAGACCGCGCTCGGCAGCTGCCTTCTCCAGCGCCTCCTTAGCCATGAAGGTGTGCGCAATGCCGGTCGGGCAACCGGTGGCGGCGATGATGTCAAACTTAGCCATGTGTCCCTCCTTTTAAAGTTTTGCGCCCGCAGGCGCTCCCCTACACGCGCGTCCTTGCGCGCTTTTCCACAACTGAAAGATACCAACCTACCGTCCGCGTGAGAAGAGACAAGGCGCAATTCTCCGGTGAAAGGTTCTTTCATAACCGTAAACGGTAGGTGAAAGTTTACCATCAACACTTGAAACGGCAAGGTGTATCTTGTTATTGAAAATCCCCCTATACTATGACATTACAAAACGATTCCGATTTTCATGCCAACCAGGAGCCATCCATGACCGATAGTAGCAAGAGCGCACTTTCCCTCATTAGTACCCATCAGGGATACAGCGAGTCCGAGCAGCGCATTGTCGACTATATATTGGAGCACCAGTCCGAGGCGCCACGCCTCACGGCGGCTCAGCTCTCACGCGCCGCCGCCACGTCCGAGGCGACCGTTTCGCGCTTCTGCCGCAAACTTGGCTTTGGTAGCTTCCGCAGCTTTCAGTTTTCGTTGGCGAGGGATTTGGAAAGCCAGCGCAACGAGGGCCTGACTGACGAGGTCTCACTCGACAATATGGAGCAGAGCCTCAAGAACATCCTAGCTGCCAAGGTGAGCGAGCTTAATGCGACCATCGACGGGATCGACCACGATACGCTGGCGGCTGTTGTACATGACCTTAAGCATGCAGGGGTTATTGAGTTTGCGGCTGTGGGCAATACGAACGCGGTCGCGCTCGATGCGACGTTTAAGTTTTCGCAGCTGGGCCTGCGCTGCATGGCGAGCACCATAAGCGAGACCTCGATTGGTTATGCGCTCACGTTACGCCCGGGTGACGTTATCGTACTGATTTCGAACTCGGGCAAGTCGCGCCGTTTGAATCGCATGGCAAAAGCGGCTCGCGACTGCGGCGCAACCGTAGTCGTCATCAGCAGCGACAGCAAATCCCCGCTCGCGCGCCTGGCAGACTACACTTTTAATACCGTCAACCACGAGGCGCTGCTGACGACGGGTGACTTTGCGTTCTCCAAGATCAGCGCCACGATGATCATCGAAGTTATCTACAACTTCCTGCTGCCCGAGATTGAAGACGCTCGCGAACATATCAGCTACTACGAGGAGCTCATCCAGCCGGACAAGGTCGTTGAGTAAAACGCGTAGTGGGACAAAAAATTTCAGTCTATTTTGTCCCACCAACACCGCTGATACGACCTAGCCTCGAACTTCTTCGAGCATCTGCTTTGCGTGGGCCAAGCTTGCCTCGGACTGATCGCCGCTCAACATGCGGGCAATCTCGGCGGTACGCGCTTCGCCGGTTACCTCGTCCAAATGCGTCTGGGGAACATCGCCCGGCTCCTTGCTGACAACATAATGCTTGTCGGCCATGACGGCGACTTGCGCCAAGTGGGTTACGACAATCACTTGATGCGTAGCGGCAAGATCGGCCAGCACACCAGCAAGAGCACGAGCCGTGGAGCCGCCGACACCGGCATCGACCTCGTCAAATACCAGTGTGTCGACGCCGTCAGCATTACCCAAGACCACCTTGCTCGCCAGCATGACGCGGCTGAGCTCGCCGCCCGAGGCAATGCGGCGCAGGGGACGCGGCGTCAAGCCGACACCGCTGCGATACAAAAGCTCGTAGCTTGAAGGACCCGCCGGCGTCCACTCGGCGCGCGGAAGATCACGCGACTCCCAAACGAGCTCGGCGCCGCCCATCTCCAGGCGCGCCATTTGGCGGCCAACCTCGTGACAAAAACGCGGAGCAGCGGTATTACGCGCACGCTTGAGTGCCTTGGCGGCAGCGAACAGCTCGCGCTCGGCGCTCCCGAGTGCCTCACGCGCCTTTTTGATCTGTTCATCGCCATCATCGACCAGGGACAGCAGCTCTTGCGAGCGATCGCGCATGGCAAAAACATCGTCCATGGTGGGACCCCACTGACGCAACAGGCCCTTGAGGTCGGAATACCGCTCACGCATGCGAGCGAGCTCGCGAGGATCGAACGCAACGCCATCGCGATAAGCACGCAGCTCGTTGGCGCAATCCTCGAGTGAGATGCAGGCATCCGAAAGTGCGTCGACGATGTCACTCAGTTTGCGATCGACGGTCGCCATGCGCGACAGTTCTGCCACGGCGCCGTTCACGGCATCGAGCGCTCCCCCTTCGGAAGTAAGCGATGCATGGGCATCGTTGGCCGTCGCCACCAGCACCTCGGCATGCTCGGAGCGCGGCAGCAGCTCCTCGAGCTCCTCATACTCACCCGGCTTGGGGTCGACCTCGGCGATACGCTCCAGGGCGAAGCGCGCCTCCTCGACGCGACTCCCCTGCGCACGCGACGCCTCCTCTACGCGACGGACCTCCTTGGCAGCCGCACGCGACGCCTTAAAGCAGGCACGGTACTTTTCCAGCGCCTCGAACGCAGAGCGACCAGCCCAGGCATCGACAATGGCAACATGATGTGCCGGATCGAGCAGGCGCTGATGTTCATGCTGGCCGCACAGATCCATCATCACGCCGACGCGCTCGGAAAGCTCGCGCACGCTGGCAATGCGACCATCAATCTTGACGCGGCTGCGACCCTCGGCAGAGAGGCTGCGCTGCACGGTAAAGCCCTCCGTGTCGTGCGGGCCGTCGAACAAGCGCGCCTCGACGCTCGCCAGCGCCTCGCCCTCGCGCACCGTCGACGAATCCGCGCGCTCGCCCAAAATAAGCTTGAGGGCCGAGAGCAGCGCGGTCTTACCGGCGCCGGTCTCACCGGTCAGGACAGTCAGGCCCGCACTCGGCACCAGCGTCGCCTCGCGAATGAGTGCAATGTTGGAAACCTGCAGCTCATCGATCATGACGCACTCCGTAGAACACGCGGCTCACCGAGTTATAGAAGCTCTCGGGGCCGTAATCGAGCAGCAGCACGTCGCCGGGACCACGGCGCACGGCCACGCTCTCGACCGTGCCATCGCAGGTAATAAACTGTCCGTCGATGGCAATGGCCGGCGCACTCGGGCGATCATCGGACATAAAGATCTCGACTACATCACTCGGCGAGGTCAAAAAAGCGCGAGCCTGAATGGTATGCGGGGCGATGGGCACACAGACCATACCCGTGTAATCGGGGCTGACAATGGGACCGCCGGCGGAAAGCGCGTAGCCGGTGGAGCCGGTCGCCGTCGATACGACCACACCATCGCCGCGCAGGCGATCAATATGATGGCCGGACACCGTGATGTCAAACTCAACCATATCGGACAGGGGGCCGCGCGTAAGTGCCATATCGTTGAGGGCAAACGTGCGCACGACATCCTTCGTGCCGTCTTCGCGCACGGACACGATATCCGCGGCGATGGTGGCGCGGCGGCTCACGTGGAGCTCGCCGGACAGAGCATCGCTCACGACCTGCAGAATGTCGCGCTCCTCGGGGCTCGCAGCAGTTAAAAAGCCCAGGTGACCATAGGAAAGACCAAGGATAGGAATCTCGCGATGGTTGAGGATGCGGGCAGCGCGCAGCAACGTACCGTCGCCGCCGAGTGTAATGACCAGATCTGAGCCGTCAATATCAGGCGTGCTTTGAATCTTCGATCGCTGATCGGCCGCCCATGCGACCTCATAGCCTTGGCGCGAAAGCCAAAGCTCGAGCATCAGGCCGCTCTCGACCGCCTCTTGCTTGTAGTAATTGGGAACCAGAAAGACCTTCATAGCGTTGCAGCTTTCTCGCTCAAAGCCGATACCTGGGATTGCAGCTCATCGTCGGCGCGCTCCCCGGGGACAAACCTTGTGCCGTACAAGAAAAACTCAACGTTGCCCTTAGCGCCATGGATGGGCGACACGCACACGTCAAGCGGGAACAGGCCCTTGGCGGCAAAAAGCTCAATCGCCGCCACGAGCGTATCGCGGCGGACGGCGGAGTCGGTCACGATACCGCCGTCGCCCACCAGCGCAGCCGGCGCCTCAAACTGGGGCTTTACGAGCGTGCAGAACGAACCCGAAGGCTTCAGGCACGCCAGCACGGCGTCGATGATATTCGCGATGCTGGTAAACGAGACATCACATACAGCCAGGTCGATGGCACCGGCATAGCCAAGCTCAGGCAGCTGCGTCACGTTTGTGCGCTCATGCAGCGTCACGCGATCGTCCTGACGCAACGACCAATCAAACTGGGCGCGACCCACGTCCACCGAAACAACGGTCGCAGCTCCGCGCTTGAGCAGACAATCGGTAAAGCCGCCGGTAGAGCAGCCTACGTCCAGGCAGACAAGGCCCGTCGGGTCGATACAAAACGCATCGAGCGCACCCTCGAGCTTAAGGCCGCCGCGCCCAACGTACGGAATGCGCCCCTTCACGTGCAGAGGCAAGCCCGGGGTCACCTTAAGGCCCGGCGAAGTCAAGCGCTCGCCGCCACTCGAGACCAGGCCGGCCATAAGAGTGCGAAGGGCATCCGCGCGATCGGCGCAGATGCCCTGTGAAATCAGTTCGTCATCAAGACGCACGCGTTTCATGAATGCCATCAACCATTCGTATCCGGAGATGCGGCTAACTATCCTGGGATTCGTTTGCCGCATCCTCATCGTATTCCTGTTCGAGCTTATCGGCCTCACGCGGCGTCAGCTCAAACTTGTCGACCATATCGACCGCGCGGGAGCCCAGCTCAATCGCTTCGTCAAACAGATCGAGTGAACGCTCCAAGGACGTATCCTTGGAGCGAACGGTAGCGATGATCTGGTCCAGACGGTCCGAGATCTCGTCAAAGTTACGGACAGAACCCTCTGGCATGGCTACTCCTCGACGGAGTCGGCCTCGACGGCCTCAGCAGCGTCCATATCCTCGGCAAGTACACCGGCGGTAGCCTGAGCGGCGGCGACCTTGGCGGCAGCCTCAGCAGCCTGGGCCTCCTCGCGAGCGCGATCCTCGGCCAGCAGTTCCTGGTACAGGTCCTCACCCGGCAACTCCTCGCTGCGCGCGATCTTGCCCAGCACGCCGTTGACGAACGACGCGGACTGGTCGGTGCCATAGGCCTTGGCAAGTTCGACGGCCTCGTTGATCACGATAGCGTCCGAGACCTCTTCGTCGGTGAGGAAGCGCATCTCGTAGACGGCGATACGCAGCAGATTGCGGTCGGCGCCGGGCATGCGCATAAGATCCCAGTTCTTGGCGACGGCGCGCAGGGCACAGTCGATGCGATCGATATGCTCGTAGGCACCGCGGCACAGCTCCAGCGCATAGGGGTCGAGGGGGCCCTTCGAGATCAGGAAATCGCCCTCGAGGACGCGCTCGAGCGGGCTGTCCGTGGCCTCGGCCTGGAACAGCAGCTGCAGCGCCTGACTGCGGGCAAGCGTACGCCCGCGATAAACCTTAAGGCTCAAAGGTTACTCCTTGGGGAAAACGAGGCCGTCGATGCAAACGTCAACGCGCTCGACCTCAACGCCCACCTGGGCATCGATGGCAGCGACCACGGCAGCGCGAACGGCCTCGGCGAGTTTCTTGAACGGATAGCCAAAGAACACCACGACGCGCACGGTGAGTGCGAGCTTGTCGCCGACGACCTCGGTCTCGACCGCCGGCTCGGAAGCCGGGGCCTTGGACGAGAGCATCATGGAGACAAGGTTGGTGGCAAGGTCCTTGACGCCAACGGAGGCGATGCCCTCGACATCCGACACGGCGCGCGAGACGATGGCGGTCAGAACATCGGGCGAAATGCCGATGCCGTCAATCTTGATTTCCTGGGGCATGAGTCCTCCTAGAAGAGTTGGTTGCTAGACGCGGGAGACGAACTTGCCGTCGCGGGTGTCAACCTTGATGACCTCGCCCTCGTTGAGGTACATGGGGACCTGGATGACAGCGCCGGTGTCGATCGTGGCCGGCTTGGTGGAACCCTGGACGGTGTCGCCCTTAAAGCCCGGGTCGGTCTGGACGATGGTGGTCTCGATGAACATCGGCGGGGTCACGCCCATGAGCTCATCGTCGGCGAAGAGCAGCTGGCAGATGTCGTTCTCGCGCAGCCACTTGGAATTCTCGCCCACCATGTCCTCGGGAACGGGAACCTGCTCATAGGACTCGTTGTCCATGAAGATGTAGTCAGTGCCATCGTTGTAGAGGTACTGGAACTCACGGGTAGTGAGCATGACGCTCTCGAACTTGGTGCCGGCGTTGCAGGTGTTCTCGACGACGCGGCCGCTCTTGATGTCGCGGGTCTTGTAGCGCACAAACGCGCCGCCCTTGCCCGGCTTGACATGCTGGAACTCGACGATGGTGTAGACCTTGTCCTTAATGCGGAGACCGAGGCCGTTCTTGAAGTCGGCGGTAGAAATGGTAGGCATAGCGACCTTTCTTGTTATGGGCAGAACGCACAAGCGTCCAAATTACATACGACCATAATTATACACTTGCAGAAGGCGCCTGCAGCGAGCGCATAAAAAGAGAACGCGGGGCGTCCGAATCTATCCGAACGCCCCGCCCCAAAAATCTATCGAAATGAGCTAGCAATCGATGACGTGGAGGTCGTGCGGCGTCTTGGTGAAGGGCTCGTAGCCGTTCTCGGTGACCACGCCGTAGTCCTCCAGGCGCACGCCGCCCACACCAGGCAGGTACACGCCGGGCTCCATGGTGATAACCGAGCCAACCTCGATGATATTCTTGCTGCGGTTGAAGTTGGGCAGCTCGTGGATGTCAATGCCCACGCCGTGGCCCAGACCATGGTTGTAGTAATCGCCATAGCCGGCATCGCCGATGATCTTCTTGGAAAGCTTGAAAATGTCGTTGCCCTCGACGCCCGGATGGATAGCGGCGACGCACTCCTCGTGGGTGCGGCGTACGAGCGCGTACAAGTCGAGCTGCTCCTGGGTGGGCTCGCCCATCACGACGGTACGCGTCATGTCGGAGCGGTAGTCGCAGTAGCCCGCGCCGTAATCCATGAGGACGAAGTCGCCCTTCTCGATCACGCGATCACTGGGGACGGCATGCGGGTTGGCGGTATTGGGGCCGCTCGCCACGATAGAGCCGAAGGCCAAGCTGTCGGCACCGTTGGCGAACATAAAGTTCTCGAGCTCGTTGCGAACCTGCTTCTCGGTCATACCGGGCTTAATATAGCCGAGCATGTGCTGGAAGGCGGTGTCGGTGATCGACTGCGCATGGCGCATGAGCTCGATCTCCTCGGCGTCCTTGATGGCGCGCATCTTGCGAATGTCGTCATGCATCAGCGGCAACATGCAGGCGACGGAACGATCCTCCAAGCCACGCTGGATACCCTGGTAGAAGTTGATCTGCATGTCGTCCTCGACAGCGCAGACGCGGCACTTGTTGGCCGCGATCTTGCCGGCGACCCAACCGGAGATGGTGCCCTCGTCCATGTCGTAAACCCAGGGGCTGCCGGCGGGCGTGTTCTCCTCAAAGCTGTTGAGATAGCGCGAGTCGGTATGGAACAGGCACTGGTCGGCCGTAATAAACGCAGCATGCGGGAACTCGAAGGTGTAATCGAAGACGCCCTTGACGCCCGTAAGCCAACGAAGGTTGGCCTCGTCGCGCACCACGATAGCGTCGTAGCCACGCTCAACCATCAGGGCACGGACACGCTCGATACGACCGGCGGGACCGGCAGCAAACTCTGACATGCAGATTCCTTTCTTGTTGTCTCTATAAAGACGGAACGGGTCTCAACCGAACGACGGAATCGCGCGCGATTCGCAACCGATTGGAAACCCGCACCTCAACATGATACGAAAGACGATGTATGTCAATAAATCCTAGAGAAGTTCTTTGCGAGAAGCCAAGTATGCGCGAGCATGGCGGTCGAGAACCTCGTCCTCAACGCTCGTTAGACGAATGGCGCCGAGCGCCGCGGGCAGCGGCAACATGCTGCGGTTCGAGCGGACAAACTGCTGCCTGCGGAACTCCTCGATATATGAGGCAGGCTCCAGATCGAAGGCAAGCTCCTCGATACCAAAGTCCTCCAGGCAGTCATCGACCTCAAAGACGTAATCGATATCGAAGTCACAGGCATCATGTGCTAGGCGCGCCTCAAAGCGCATGCCCTCGGACAGCAGCTGGTAGACAGGGACCTGCGACGCGGCATCGACCAAGCAGGCGCGCAGGGTACGCTCCCCCGTCTTGCCAAAATCGAGCGCATGACGGGCGCTCGGGTTCGTGGCCATCAGTACGTCCTTGCGGGCAGTCTGAGACCACTGAACGGCATTGACGAGCGCGACCTCCTCGCCTGCGAGAATCTCGGGAACGGTCTCGGTAAACTGATTCCAGCGGGACTTGCTGCTCGAAAGCATGGTGCCAACAAGTACCGCATAGCCGAGCTTGAGGTCCTCGGGGTCCGCCTCGCGAACAAGGTCGAGGTCACACACGACCAAGCCCGGCTCGGGACGGAACGCGATAGCGGGAAGCGCATGCGCCGACGAGGCGACAAGCGGCTTCATAGTCGTCGCGACCGTGAGCATGGCGTCGAACGTCGTCGGCAGCAAGGCGCACTCGGTGCGACCGCACCACTGATTGGCACACCAGCAAACGACTGAGCAGGTCGCCGTGTCGCCGACAGCGACAACGAGATCGTCGCAGGTAATGCCGTTAGCCGACAGGGCGCCAAAGACGATATCGGCATCGGCAAGCGTAGCACCAGCAGGTGAAACCTCGAGGACGAGCAGCGACACGGCAAAACCGGCGTCAACCAGTGCATGCTCGACAGCCTCGCCAAATCGCTCGGATGTGGCGTCGTTCCAAACCACCATCGCGCGCTTGGGCTTCCCCACAGCCGAGGCAAACATGCGCGGCAGCTCCTCGAACGCGCCCAATCCGACGCGGACATCGACGCTGCGGTTTTGGAAATTGATAAGTTGACGGCGAATCATAGCAGTCCACGCTCCAAAAGCATCTCGGCACAAAGGTAGGAAACGTCCTCGAAGGACTTGTTGCGAATATCAAGGGTAATATCGGCGGCCCGGCGATACAGCGGACGGCGATGCTCAAACAGGCGCGCAGCGTGCTCGGGCGAGCGGAAATCGGGCCGGGTATCGGAGCGGCGAATCTGGCGCAACGAGTCCTCAAAGTCACCTTCGAGGTACACACAGGTACCCATCTCGTGCATCAGCTCAATGTTCACCGGCGTCTCGACGATGCCACCCCCGCACGATACCAGCAGGCTGCGCTCGCTTTGAAGCGAACGGAGTGCCGAGGTCTCGAGCTCGCGAAAACGATCCTCGCCCTCGGTCTCAAATATCTCGGTCACCGACTTGCCGCATCGACGCACAACCAAACGATCGGTATCGATGAATCGACGCTTGAACATAGTGCCCACGTTGCGCGCAAGCGTCGACTTGCCCGCGCCCAAAAATCCGATAAAGAAGATATGGTCGCAGCCGTGTTTGATGTGCTGAGACATGGCGAAACCTATTCCTCGCAGGGAAGGTCGCGCAGGGCCCGGCGCTCAAAAACACGGAAGATCTGCGTATACCACAGATCTTGGGTGGCTTGCGGCTTGACCAGAATAGTGTCAACGCCGGCAAAGTTACCGCTCCACACGTCCGTGTAAAGCTGGTCACCGATCAGCACGGCCTCGTCGGCCGTGGCGCCCAGACGCTTAAGACCCGCCTTCAGGGCAAACGGGGCGGGCTTCATGGCGTGGCTGATGGCCTCGAGCCCCAGCTCGCGTGCCGATGCCATGACCTGGTCGCGATGCCAGTTATTGGACACCATGCAAAGCTTAAAGCCCTTGGCATGGGCGGCTTCGAGCCAAGCTGAAACCGCAGCGGGGACCTGCTCGGTATCGCGCGGCACCAGGGTGTTATCGCGGTCGAGTAGAATGGCGCGCTTGCCGTCGGCCCACAGGGTATCGAGGTCGACGCGGTCGACTGAGGCAACATATCGTTTGGGGCTAAAAATCCTCATGATCAATTCCAAGACTGTTGGTGCTCTTCGTAGGTCTTCGAGAAATACTCCTCGTCCTGCGTAATGTAGAAATACAGGTCATCGGAGTCGGTCGGCTCAAGGGTGGCCTTGAGCGCCTCGAGCGACGGAGAGCAAATGGGCGTGGGCGGGAGGCCCTCGTGCTTATAGGTGTTATACGGGCTATCGCTCTGCAGGTCGTCGGCGGTAACCTCGCCGTCGGTGACATACATCATGGTCGCATCGCTATTGAGGTAACGCAGGCCATCGAGCTTGCCCGCCAGACGGTTATAGAATACCGATGCCACATGCGCGCGCTGGTCGGCGTTGAGGCCCTCGCGCTCGACGATCGAGGCAAGGTTAACGATGTCGTAATCGGACATCTCCACGCCATAGCGCTCCTTGATCTTGGCCTCGCAGCCGGCAAAGTCAAGCGACTTATACTCGGCGTTGAGCTGGTCAAGCATGGCGCGAATCACATCATCGGCAGACGGGTCCTTACCCAACGAATAGGTCTTGGGGAATAGGAAGCCCTCGAGTGAATCGTTTGCAGCGTCTTTAAGGAAAGCGTAATCATTCACATAATTGCTCGCCTTGGCCTGGTTAAGGAAATCTTCCTTAGAAATGCTGTCGTATGCCGCGGCCACACGATCGGCGACCTGGTCGACCGTCAGGCCCTCAGGGATAGTCAGTGCATCGGAGCCCGCATTGGGGCCTTCCATGAGCTGCTGAACAACCTTGGTCGCGTCCATGAGCGTGGTAAACGAGTAGGTGCCAGGCTTAAGCGACATATCGGCATTGAGCTTTTTGACCGCCGCGTAATAATCCTTGGGCTCTTCGACGATATGATTCTCGGAGAGAATCGAAGCGATGGCATCACCCGAGGCGCCATCGGGAATCGTAATAGTAACTTGCTGGCCAGCAGCGACTTTCGCATCCTCGCCGGCAAAGAAGCCCTTGACGGCCGGCACAACAAAGAAAACGATCGCGACAAGCGCAAGCACGGCGATGACGCCACCGATAATCATAGACACCGGAGAGCTTTTCTTTTGGACGCCACGGCGGGCATGCGTGTTATAGCTCGAGCGCGTGGCCGGAGCAACGCCGTGCGAGCCATGAGCATGATGTGCGTGGGGGCGTGATTGCCGGGCCTGCCCCTGCGTGCGCTGGGCAGGAGCCTGCTGCTTAAAACGAGCGCCGCCAGCGGGCTGCGCGGGACGAGCTGCGGGCTGTTGAGCGGCACGCTGAGCAGGTTGAGCCGAACGCTGCGTCGGCTGCGCCGGGCGCTGGCCAGGCTGAGCAGGGCGCGGCGCAGGCTGCCGTGTACGATTCTGCTGGCGCGGATCGGAAGCGCTAGGCATGCGAAACCTCCTCGTTTTTACGATCGAGCCATGTCTGCAAGAACAGGCTGGCGGCGATCATGTCAATCTTGCCCCTCATCTGCTTTTCGTTGAGTCCCTGCTCTCGCAGAATGCGCTTGGCCTCCTGCGAGGACAGACGCTCGTCCTCAAACTCCAGCGGAAGTTCGAGCTCGTCGGCAATCTTTTGGGCCACGGCGGCGACGCGCTCGGCCTGGGGGCCGGGCTCACCGGCCATGGTCAAGGGACGTCCGCTTACCAGGATATCGGGCTCATAGTCCTCGACCAGGTAGCGAAACGTCTTTGCCATGCCAGTGACCTCGGCAGCCGGAAGCACCTTGACAGGCATCGCCATCTTGCCATCACGGCTCGAGACGGCAATGCCAATCCGGGTCTCCCCTATGTCCAGTGCGAGCGCGACCACAGCGACTACTTATGTTCTTAGGCGCCGAGCGCGGTCTTGGCGGCCGCGAGGGCATCGGCGATACCGGCAGCATTCTTGCCGCCAGCCTGGGCCATGTTGGGACGACCGCCACCGCGACCGTCGACCAGGCCCGCGATCTGCTTGATCACGTTACCGGCGTGGAAACCGGCCTTGACGGCGTCATCGGAGCCGGCAGCGAGCAGGGCCGGGGTGCCCTTTTCGGTAACGCTAGCGACGACGCAGGCGACGGGGCCGGCGACCTTCTGGTGCACGGTATCCCACACGTTGCGCAGGTCGGCAGCCTCAAGGCCCTGGAGCTCAGCGACAACGAGCTTGTAGCCATTCAGCTCGACAGCGCCTTCGATGGCGCTGGAAATCGCATCGGAGGAGCCACCGGTGAGCGCCTTCTTGAGCTTGTTGGAAGTCTCGCGCAGCTCGGCCTGCAGGTTCTCCACGCGAGCGGGAACCTCGTCAACGCGGCACTTGAGCGCAGCGGCAGCGGTGTCAACGAGCGCCAGGCGGTCGGCCATGTAGTCGAGAGCGCCCTTGGAGGTCACGGCCTCGATACGGCGGACGTTGGAGCCCGTAGAGGACTCGGAAATGATCTTGAACAGGCCAATCTCGGCAGTGTTGGCGGCATGCGTACCGCCGCAGAGCTCACGGGAGAACGGCTGATCCTCGGCGCCCACGGAGACGACGCGGACGACGTCGCCGTACTTCTCGCCAAAGAGGGCGACAGCACCGGCGGCCTTGGCCTCGTCGATGCCCATGACGCGGGTCACGACCGGTTTGGAAGCGAAGATCTGCTGGTTGACCAGGTCCTCGACAGCCTTGAGCTGCTCGGAGGACAGGGCCTCGAAGTGCGTGAAGTCAAAGCGCAGGTGCTCGGGCGTCACCAACGAGCCAGCCTGGGAGACATGCTCGCCCAGGACCTGCTTAAGCGCGGCGTCGAGCAGGTGCGTGGCAGTGTGGTTGCGGCGCAGGAAGCCACGGCGCTCGGCGTCGAGCGCGGCTGTCACGGTAGCACCGACGGTCAGTGTGCCCTCGGCAACGTGCGCGACGTGAGCATACAGGCCATTGTGGTTCTTGGTGTCGGCAACAGTCAGCGCAACGCCCTCGGCGGAAAGCTCACCGGCATCGCCCTGCTGGCCACCCATCTCGGCGTAGAACGGGGTGCGGTCGAGCACGACCTCGACGTCCTCACCGGCGGAAGCAGACTCGACGGACTCGCCGTTGCGAACGATGGCGACAACCTTGGCGCCCTCGATCACATCGTTGTCAAAGCCGTCGAACTCGGTCGCAACGACCTTGTCGGAAAGCTCGACCCACACGTCGTTGAAGCTGCCCCAAGCGTCGCCCTTAGCATTGGCGCGAGCACGGGCCTTCTGGTCCCCCATGCAAGCGGTGAAGCCGTCCATGTCGACGTCGTGACCGGCGGTGCCGGCAATCTCGACGGTCAGGTCGATGGGGAAACCAAAGGTGTCGTGAAGCTTAAAGGCAACATCGCCCGGAAGGACAGCGCCGTCGGCGAGCGCGGCCAGGGCCTCGTCCAGGTAAACGCGGCCGTTGTCGAGCGTCGTTGAGAAACGCTCCTCCTCGGAGGCGACGATGCCCTTGACGAGCGCGACGTTCTTGAGCAGCTCAGGATAGGCCTCGCCCATCTGAGCGTTGACCTCGTCGATGAACTTGGTCAGGAAGGCGCCCTCGATGCCCAGCAGGCGACCGTGGAACACGGCGCGGCGGAGCAGGCGGCGAAGGACGTACTCGCGGCCCTCGTTACCGGGAAGGATGCCGTCCGAGATCATAAAGTCGACAGCACGGGAGTGGTCGGCGATGATACGCAGGGAGCGGCTGGCACCGGAGTAATCGTCAGCGTCATAGGTCTTGCCGCTGATCTTCTCGCCCAGCTTGATGAGATGCTGCATCAGATCGCCGTCGTAATTGGCGGTCTTGTGCTGCATGATGGCGGCCATGCGCTCCAGGCCCATGCCCGTATCGAGGTTGCGATGCGGCAGCTCCGGCATGGAGCCGTCCTCCTGGCGGTCGTACTGGGTAAAGACGAGGTTCCAGAACTCCAGGAAGCGGTCGCAGTCGCAGCCGGGCTTGCAGTCGGGGCTGCCGCAGCCGACCTCCTCGCCCATGTCAAAGTAGATCTCGGAGCACGGACCGCAGGGGCCGGTGGGGCCGGCGGCCCAGAAGTTGTCGTCCTCGCCCAAACGAGAGATGTGGTCCTCGGCAACGCCCAAAGAACGCCACACGTTGTGGGTCTCGTCGTCCTCGGTAAAGACGGTAAAGTACAGGCGATCGAGCGGCAGCTTGAACTCCTTGGTGATGAGCTCAAAGGCCCAAGCGCAGGCCTGCTGCTTGGAGACGCCGCCAAAGGAGAAGTCGCCGAGCATCTCGAAGAAGGACAGGTGACGACCGTCCTCGCCGATGCAGTCGATGTCGTTGGTGCGGACGCACTTCTGGCAGGAGATCGCGCCGATCTCCTTCATGGTCTTCTTGCCCTGGTAATACTCCTTAAACTGGTTCATGCCGGCGTTGGCAAGCAGCAGCGAAGGGTCGTCGGGAACAAGGGACGAAGAAGGATAGAGCTTAAGACCGCGCTCCTCAAAGAAGTTGAGGAACTTGGAGCGAATCTCGGCCGTAGTCATTGACGGGTAGTCAGCACTCATAGAGGGAATCTCCTCGGTTTCACATCGAAACAGTTCAAACGTAACGATATTACCATCCCACCGCGCCTGTGCAAAAAAGAGGGCCGCCAAACAGCGACCCTCCAGCGAAAGTGCACGTTATTATGGTCTGTCAAATACTTTGAAAAAAATGATTTTGGTAAAATTTCATATAGGAATCGTCCGGAAGGAGCGATCAATGAATAGCAAACGGTTTGTCGTGAATGCACTAACCTCAGTAGCCCTTTTAGCAATCTTCGCTTACTCGAGCTGGTATGTGAACCAGCCGAGATTTGGCTACGCATTGTACGCAGTAACATCTGGCGATAAAGCGTATTACACCCTAAGCGCAATTGACACCATCTTTTTTTATGTGGCTGGCCCCTTATCAATCGCTTTGATCGCGTTTATTGTTAGTATAACATCAAGAAACGCTAACAGGGCCTATTTGGAATCCGAATCGTCCATGGAGCCGTCGATGCCGGTTTTGGTGTCGTCGTCCGTATTGGAATCGTCATCCTTGGCGAAGGGGTTCTTGAAAAAGCCTGTCGCGTCGGGCTGAAGACCTGAGAGCTTGATCCAGGGATTATCGAGTTCGGGCTTGGGCATGGCCTTGGCCTCGGGCGCGGTCTCGTTGCCGATGAGCTCGGACTCATAGATGAACGTATCGTCGCCAAGCGCGTCGTAGGCGGCAACTGGGTTACCCTCGGTATCGCGATACGGAGCGCCCTTAAACACGGCACCATCGTATGCCACGAGCTGACGCCCGGTCTCGTTCTCAAAGTAGTAGACGAAAATGCCCTTGAGGGCCGCGCACAGCGGAATGGCGATAACCATGCCGATGGGACCCATGAGTGCCGAACCGATAACGAGAGCCGTCAGGCTCATAACGGGATGCACCTGCACCGAGCTCTGCATGACCTTAGGCGAAATGACATTATCGGTGACGTTTTGAGCCACCATGGTCACGACAAGCGTCCACAACGCCAGCATGGGGCTGAACATAAAGCCGAGCACCGTGGCGATCGCCGCACTCACCCAGGGACCGACAACCGGAACCAGGTGCATAATGCCGGTAAAGATAGCCATGAGTGCTGCATACGGATGGCCGATGATCGTAAAACCAATAAAGGCAAGAAAACCGCCACAGATCGATGTGATGACCATGCCACGCATGTAGCCGCCGACCGAACGCGAAAGGATGGCCACCATAAAGCGGTACGAGGTCTCCTTTTCCTGCCCGATGATGGTGCAGACCTCGTGGTGCATGCGGGGATAATCGCAGGCAAGCCAGTAGGCAAGCACCAGACCCAGGAAGATGACGAACAGCTGCGAGGCCGTATTGGTAATGAGCGGGAATACACCGCGACCGAGCTCGGCAGCGATTTGCGAGACGTACTTGGACGCTACGGTAACCAGCGAAGAAAGATTGTCGTCCAGATACTCCTTGAGCGGCGTGTTGTTGAGCGTCTTGGCGTGCGAGAGCATCTCGTTGAGATCGCCACCCGCAACACGAAGCTGCTCGGGCAGGCGGCTCAGGACTTCCATGATTTGACCGAGCAAAATAGGCGAGAGGATGCAGACAACACCAACGAGCACCGCCACGACCACAATAAGCGCGATAAGCGAACCGATGCCGCGATTCACGCCGTGATGCTCGAGCCAGTTGGTGATCGGCGACATGACAAAAGCGATGATGGAACCGACTGCCAAAAACTCGATAACCGGCGCCAGGATGCCCATAAGGTTAAAGATGACGGCAGCGATAACAATGCAGCCGACGACGCCCCAAATGCGCAGCGTCAGAATACGGGTATCACGCAGCGTGCGGTCGATTTGTTGGGGGTGCTCACTCATGAACGAACCATCACTCCGTCAGGGTCGATCTTATCTTGAATCTTCTTAAGGGTACGGCGCAGCAGGCGCGAGACCTGCACCTGCGAGATGCCAAGCTTCTTGGCAATCTCGATCTGGGTCATGCCCTTAACGAAGCGCAGCTCGATAACCTCGCGCTCGCGCGGCGAGAAATCGCGGATGGCTTCCTCGATTACCAGGCGATCATCGGTAAAGTCGAGCTCGTTGTCGTCGTCGGCATAGCGATCGAGAATCGAAGGCGCATCATCGGAATCGGACGCACCGGGGGCCTCGATGGGCACCGAGGTGTAGGCCGAGGACGATTCCATGGCTTCGAGCACCTCGTCGACGGTCACGCCAAGGTAATCGGCGATTTCCTCAACCTTGGGCGAGCGCTGAAGCTCGTTGGTAAGCTTATCGGTGGCCTGGTTAACCTTGGCAGAGAGCTCCTGCAGACGACGCGGCACGCGCACACTCCAGCCCTTGTCGCGGAAGTGGCGCTTAATCTCGCCCAAGATGGTGGGCGTGGCAAACGTCGTGAACTCGAGTCCGCGCTCGGGATCAAAGCGATCGATAGCCTTGAGCAAGCCCAAGTACCCGACCTGCAAAAGGTCATCGAGCGGCTCGCCGCGGTTCTTGAATTTGTTGGCAAGAAACCTTACCAGGTTCATATGGGACATGACGAGTTGCTCGCGAGCATCCGGATCACCGGTCTCCTTATAACGACGAAACAGCTCGCGGGTTTTCTCCTTGTCCCAAGCGGTCTTGCCGCTCCGGGAGCGTTCGATCATATTAGATATCCGCCTTGAGGTCGAGGGAAAGCGTTAGGGGCGCTGTAGTCTTTTCGTAGGAGTCGCACACACTCGCCAAAATGAGCTCGGCATACACAGTAGCCTGGTCATCCTCGTCGACGGTGGCCTGTTCCCCAAAGGTAAAGGTCATGCCGACGTGAGATTCGTCCACATCGAAATTGATCGTGATGTCGTCGCAGTCGACCGCGGTGCACCCAAAGATGAAGGCTTCCTCGGCAGCCATGCGGATATCCTCGATGCGATCGACGGACATAGAGCACAGGGCGCCGACGTTAGCGGCCGTCATGCGCACCAAGCGCGCGAGACGCGGATCACCGGCAACGCTCAGCGTAATGGGGCAGGTTGCTTCACTACTCATCGCAGGACTCCTCGGAGGTCTCGGCAGGCGTATAGGTGTAATACTGAGCAGGCTTAGCAGCGGGCTTCTGAACATCGTCATCGTCAGCAGCGGCATCGTCATCGCCAATCAGAACGCGCTCAGTAGGCTGCTCGGCCTCGGCGGCGGCAGCGGCGAGCTTGCGATCGGCGTCGGCTGCAGGAGCCTTCACCTTATTGAAGAGCTTCTGCACGGCGCCAGCAGCAGAATCAGTCACGCTCGATACGGCATTGCTGGCCTCGGCCACGCTGCCCGTGACCTCGGAGATGTCGCGAACGACCGCCTCAACCTCAACGAGGTTAGACGTCAGAGCATCAACGGCAGTCTTGCTCGACTTGAGGAGCGGCTCAACCTGTGCCAGCGCGGGGGTGAGCTCATCGACAGCGCCATCGAGCTTTGCCACCACGGGCTGTGCCTCGGCGAGCGTATTATTGAGGTCGCTCACCGTCTTGTCGAGCGAGTCGACGACGGTGCGGGTCTTGCGCAGCGTGAGCGCGAGCTCGACAACAGCCCACACGCCGGCAACGGCGAGCAGCAGCAGGGTGATTTGAATGGGACTCATACAAGCCTCCCGAAGGAATCGAAATACAGACGCTGTTCATGGTACCCCAAAGAAGGGCAAAGATACCCAAAGGGAATGTGCGAGGTGCCAATGACCTACTTGGGGGCGTTGCCGCTACGGTCGCGTTCGCTTTGCTCCACACGCCACTCTTCCCAACCGCGGCCCGCAGGCTGCCAGAACGCGCCGCGCTCCAGGCCTTCGGGCAAATAGCGCTGATCGACCCAGCCTTCGGGATAATCGTGCGGATATTTATACACACCGTATTCATCGCTGCCCGGGCGGTGACGATCGCGCAGGTAGCTGGGCACCTCGCGAAGCCCACTTGAATGGATATCGGCCAGCGCCGCATCGATCGAGGCCTCGCACGCATTGGACTTAGGCGCCAGGCACACATAGAGCGCAGCCTGTGCCAGGTTGATGCGACACTCGGGATAGCCAATGACCTCGGCAGACTTAAACGCGGCATGTGCCACCAAAAGCGCCTGTGGGTCGGCGTTGCCAACATCCTCGGAAGCCTGAATCATAATGCGGCGAGCGATAAACTTAGGATCCTCCCCCGCATCGATCATGCGTGCGAGCCAATAGATCGTGGCATCGGGGTCGCTGCCTCGCATGGACTTGATGAACGCACTAATAATGTCGTAGTGCATGTCACCGTTTTTGTCATACGAAAAGCCACGACGTGGGTTGGCGATCTTCACATCGTCAACAGTGATGGGATAGCGCTCCCCCGCCGCCGGCGCTGGCGTCCCCTCGGTATCGGGACGCGTAACGGCAATCTCGCTCGCAAGCTCGAGCGTCGTGAGCGCTGAGCGAGCATCGCCCGCGGCCAGCGTGCAGATGGTCTTAACCGTATCCTCATCGGCCGAGAACTTACCGTTTAAACCCTGCGGCGCCTCGAGCGCACGCTCAATGAGCGTGGCGATATCCTCGTCCTTCAGGTGCTCAAGCTCTACCACACGCCCACGCGAGAGCAATGCCGAGTTGACCTCAAAGTACGGGTTTTCCGTCGTAGCGCCAATCATAATGACGGTGCGGTTCTCGACCGCATGCAGCAGGGCATCTTGCTGCGACTTCGAAAAGCGATGGATCTCATCGATAAACAGAATGGTGCGGCGGTCGTAGGTGTTCAGACGGGTCTTAGCCTCATCGATTACGCGGCGCAGGTCCTTCACAGTGCCCGTCACGGCGCTGACCTCGACAAACTCGCTCTTGGTATGGTTGGCGATAATGTGGGCCAGCGTCGTCTTGCCCGTGCCAGCCGGGCCGTACAGAATCACGCTCGACAGCACGTCATGCTCAATCGCGGCGCGCAGCCACGAGCCCTTACCGACGGCCTTTTGCTGGCCCACATACTCGTCGAGCGAATTGGGGCGCATACGCACCGCAAGCGGCGCATTTTTAAAGGAGCGCTCGCGCGTCGAAGCAGAAAAAAGGTCGTCCATAGCCATCCCGTGCATTAATCAAAATCGTTGTTGACCAACAGTATACCGAAAGGATACGAACTACCGTTCGTTAATATAGGTGCGGTGCGGAAACTTTAGACCTGGGAACAATTTGCTCGTCAGCTCGCAGAAATAACCATCCGTCATGCTTGCGATGTAATCGACGACGGCCTGATCCTTGTCGTCCTGCCAGGCATAGGTGCGATCGTAGTAGGAAAGCTGCTGCTCAATGCGCGAAACGTGATGCTTAAAGATGTAAGAGGACTCGTCGCCTTTATTTAGATCCTGCAGGCAACGGTCGTAGAGCTTTTCGAAGGCCTCACGCAACTCTGCCTCAGAATCGCCTTCGATACCGCCCTTGCTATAGATCTTCTCGTAGTTCTCGCGCTTCGCCCGGCGGATCTCCTCAAACAGGTCCTCGCTCATCTCGATACGCGGTTTACCATAGCTATGCTCAACGATATCGATGGAAGCGTGCGTGAGAATCCAGCTGTTATAGGCGCCGCCCCGACCATCGTCAAAAGCGTCGGGCGACAGCAGGCCCGCCGCAATGGCGTCCTGACGATCACGACCGACGTAGGCGAGGATATCCGAGATACGCACCACACAGCCCTCGAGGGTCATGGGGCGCAGGTGCTCGATCGCGCCATAGCCCTTGGCAATGCAGTCCTCGACGGTACGGTCGAACTGGTCAAACGACGCCATGTCCGAGAGTTCAAAGACACGCTGCTCGTACTCGCCGTTATGGCACAGCACGCCGTCGAGCGTCTGGAGCGACACGTTGCGGCCGTACAACGCGTCGAGCACGCGGACGGACTGCACGTTATGGAAAAAATAACGACCCGTACGCTCGTGATAGATATCGTTGAGGAAACGCTCGCCGGCATGGCCAAAGGGCGTGTGGCCCAAATCGTGGCCCAGGCCAATCGCCTCGATCAAATCGCAGTTGAGGCCCAGGGCACGGCCGATATCGCGGGCAATGCGCGAGACGAGCTGCACATGAAGGCCGCGCCGCGACAGGTCGTCGTTGCTGCGAAAGCTAAAGACCTGCGTTTTGCCTGCATAACGCGTGTACGCAGGAAGATGAAGAATCTTTTCGGTATCGCGCATAAACGCCGGACGCATAAGCGTGCCTTTGTCGGCAGCGCGATCTATACGACGAATGACCTGGTCGTCGCAGCATCGATAAGGATTAACGACACCCGAGGCGCGGTCGGCGGCGATACGCTCGACCAGCTCGGGCGACAACGCCGCGGGAATGCGGTCCATGCGCGCCTTAATGACGGCCGTTTCTTGATTAGTTGCCATGGCATGCTCCTTAAAAAGGATGCGCAATCGGTTACAATGTGCAGCCCACGACCTCGATTATGGCAAATATCGGCACCAAAAACGGGAGCAATGGCAGGGAGCGCGATTTTGTGAAGAGGCAGGAGAGGGCCAGGACCAGGAGCGCGACGGCAAATGCCACGATGCCCCCCAGAGGGTCGAACGTGCAAAGCGCGAAGAGCGCCTTGGCATCCCCCATGCCGATGCCGGAGGCTTGGCGAGCACGACGCCAGAGCGACTCAGTGAGCACAAGGGAAAGGTACACGATAACGGCAGGACCGGCGTGGTCAAGCGCCGTGTTCAAGCCCCTGTCCAGCCAAACGCCTGCAAACGCCGCCACGGCGCATGCGGCGGCAAGCGCGTTGGGAAACCGCCGTTCACGGACATCAATCACCGCACCGGCAAAGGCGCAGATCCAAAAGGGAATATAGACCATTGAACACCTCCCGGGGCAGTCTCTCAAAAGCAAAAACCACCACAGAGGTGCCTGTCCCCTTCGTGGTGGTTTTGGTGGTGGTTATTTAGCGCCCTGCATGACCTCGTCGAGGGTAACGCTGACGGCATGCTGCGTCGGGACCCAGTCGACCTTCAGGAACAACGCAGCCACCGTGATGGGGATATAGCTGAACATAAAGATCGGGAAGGTAAACAGGTTGGTCACCAGGCGCCACTTTTGCGCACAATGAATGTGCTTGTACTCGAAGATGGTCGTAAGTAGCGCCAGGATAAAGAAGGTCTGATACATCATCGCGAAGGTCATAATGAGCGAGGCGGCACAAGCCTGCATCTCAACCTCGGTAGCCAAAAAGCCATGCGAAAGACCACCGACGATCAGGAACGTGGCGTTGGCGAGCATCGAAATCAGCGATAACAGCATACCAGGGGCAATCGTCATAAACATGTCGTAGGCGGCAAAACGATGATAGCGGAAGGTCGACTTGACCAGATGCTTACCGTAGGTAAAGAACACCTGGTAGAAGCCCTTGGTCCAGCGCATACGCTGCTTCCAGGACGCCTTAAACGTCACAGGCTGCTCGTCAAAGAACTCCGCCGGCGCATAGCCAATACGAATGCCGTGAATAGCGCAGAACGTGGTGAACTGAATATCCTCGGTCAGCGTATGGAACTGCCAGCCGTGCATGCCCTCAATAACGCTAGCCGAGATAAGGTAGCCCGAACCCGATACGGCGCAGGACGTCTTGCAGATGTTGCGCGCGTTGTTGAGAAAACGCGCCTCGCGCAGATACCAAGTGGCATTCGCTGCCGAGATCCACGAGCTGCCAAAGTTCTTGGAGTTGCGGTAGCTTGTGACCACATGGAAGCCCTGGTCAAAGGCGTCATTCATCTTGGAGACGTAATCGCGGGAGATAACGTTGTCGGCATCGAAGATAAAGAAGCCCTCAAAGGTATCGGGATACTCGTTAAGAATGCGGTCAAAACCAAAGTCCATGACCCAGCTCTTGCCTTTACGGGCCAGGTCGTTTCGCTCGTACACGACAGCGCCCGCCTCGCGCGCGAGCTGCGCGGTGTTATCGGTGCAGGCATCGGCGACCACGAAGACCTCGATGAGCTCGGACGGATAATCCTGGTCCTTGATGGAGCGAACGAGGTTGGCGATAACGGCCTCCTCGTTGTGTGCTGCAATAAAGAAGGCATACCGGTGGAGTTTTTTGGCCTTGGGAGGCGCGACCTCGCCGCGGAGAGCACCGATGACAAAGAAGACCACCTGGTACAAGAAGCAGACCGTGAGCAGCGTGACGACAATCTGGTTGAAGATCACGATGGGTGTGTTGGTTTGTAAAAAGGCGAGCATGCAGGCTCCCAGGAACGTGTTACGTAAACAACCGTATATCTTACCGCAGGCTTACCGAGTTCAAGAAACCACCTAATACTGGCTAGGCTTCGAGCAGGCCGAGCTGCGGTACGATTTCGTCGCCGGCAGCAGTGCGGCCAAGCGAACGCGGGGCTAAGTCGTCGAGGACGGCGGCGAGATCCCACGGCAGCTCGTCGCGGCACTCAATGCGCTCTCCCGTCACGGGATGATCGAACGCCACGCGCCAGGAATGGAGGAATTGCCTGGTCAGACCCTGATCGGCACGCGCATCGCACTTACCGTAGAGCGGATCGCCCACGCAGGCGTGGTTGATATGGCGCATGTGCACGCGAATCTGATGCGTGCGACCGGTAAACAGGTGACACTCAACGAGTGTGTAGCCGTCATCAAAGCGCGTAGAATCAAAGCGCTCAAGGACCTTAAAGGTCGTGATGGCCTGGCGTGCAAAAGGATCATCGGAAACCGCCATCTTGACACGGTCACGTGTAGAACGGGCAATGCCGGTGTTAATGGTGCCCTCATCCATGGCGATATGACCGTGAACGAGCGTAATGTAGCGGCGGTCGAGCGTGCGCGTACGGATAAGATTTTGGAGCGCGCGCTGGGTATCGTCGTCCTTTGCCGCAAGCATAAGACCCGAGGTATCGCGATCCAAACGATGTACGATACCGGGGCGGTCCTCGCCCTGCACGGTGCCCAGATGGTCGATACCGCAGTGATAGACCAGCGCATTCGCGAGCGTACCGCTCTCATGACCATGCGCAGGATGGCACACCAGGCCGCGCTGCTTGGAGAGCACGATGAGGTAGTCGTCCTCATAGCGAATGTCGAGCGGGATGGCCTCGGGAATCACGTCGGTGGGATCGTGCGGTTCGGGCAAATCAACCGAAATACGGTCACCGGCTCGCACGGCGTACTTTTTGGACAGGCAGGTCTCGCCATTGACCACTACGACCCCACCCTCAATCAGATGTGCGCAGGCAGAGCGCGTAGGGCAGCCGTCATTGGCGCCCAGATAGGCGTCAAGACGCTGACCAGCGGCATCGTCGGCAACAAGGATATGGATGTCGGCCATTAGCGCTCAGTCCTTTCGCGAATCTTGCGGGCACGCTCCCCACGTTGTTTAGCCTTGCGCTTGGCGCGGGCCTCGTCACGGGCGTTAAGCTCGGCGGTCGCATCGACCTCACGAGCCGCGGGGCTCAAGAACATGTAACCGAAGAGCGCCAGCACCACACCGACCGTAATGCCGATATCGGCCACATTGAAGACGGGGAAGTCGATGAAGGTGGTGGCAATAAAATCGGTCACGAAGCCAAAGGCCAAACGATCGATAGCGTTGCCGATAGCACCGCCCGCAACCATCGCCATGCCCACAACCTCAAGATGGGCGAGCTGGGGTGCACGAACGAGGTACACGGCAATAGCGATAATGACCGCCAACGCCAGCACGGCAAACGCGATGCCATGCCCCTCGCCCATGCTAAAGGCAGCACCGATATTGCGGACAAACATAAAGTCGATAACACCGGGGATGACGGTCACATGCAAGGCGTCGCCCACGGCACGAACCGCGAGCTTAGTCAGCTGGTCAACAAGCAGCACAACCAGCGCCACCCCACCAGCAACACCCAACCGCCAACGCAAAGGCGGCGTCATATCCGCACCACGACCCAAAGAAATCCCCTACCCTCAGATAATCAAATTCCATTTAACGCAGATAACCATCTTATATTGCCACACGCAGAGCGCACGACACATTCGCTAACGTCAGATAAATAACCAGCATAAAAGAAAGCGGCATTCCGGATAACGGAATGTCGCTTTTCTTCAGCGGAGCAAATGGGCCGAAGGCGCCTAAATTCTCCCTATAACTAAAATGCCGAGTTACCGTGCCTTAAAGGGCATTCGCGCAGCGCTTGCAAATATGTGCGTGGCCGTTGTACTCGCCGACGGTGGTGCGGTAGTTCCAGCAACGGTCGCAGCACTCGCCCTCGGCAGCTTCAATGGCAACGGAGAGTTCCTCGCCCTGGGTCAGCTCAACATCGGAGACGATGTAGAACTCGGCCAGGTCGACGGCCTTATCACCGGTCAGCAGCGCGTACATCTCGGCGGGAACGACCGCCTTGACGCGGACCTGCTGGCTCTTGGTGAAGGTGCCGGCAGAACGGGCATCCTCAAGGGCCTTGGTCACGGCGCTACGGAGCTCGAGCGAAGCCTCGAGCACGCCCTCGAACTCATTGGCCTCGTCGACCGTGATGGGCGACTTGTACCAATCGAGCAGCGCGGCGTACTTCTGGTGATCGACGCAGCCAGCGGGCGCATATGCCATGGCCTCGTCAACCGTGTAGGACAGGATCGGCTGCAGGTCGCGCATGAGCATCGAGAAGAGCTCGGCCAGCACGGTCTGGGCGCTGCGGCGCTCGAGCGAGCCGGGCTTATCGCAGTACAGACGGTCCTTCAGGGCGTCGAGGTACACGTTGGAAAGCTCGGTAACCACGAAGTCATAAAGCGCACGGTAAGCGCGCGGGAACTCGTAGCAAGAGTAAGCGTCGTCGACCTCGGCCTGAACCTGAGTCAGGCGGGCAACCATGAGCTTGTCGAGCGGCAGCAGGTCGGCAAAGGCGACGCCGTCGGTCTCGGGCTCAAACTGACCCTCGAGCTCGGAGAGCAGGAAGCGCAGCGTGTTGCGGAAACGACGGTAGGCATCGGACGTACGAGCGAGAATCTCGTGGTCGATGGAAACGTCGGAGCTGGTGTCGACGGAGGCAACCCACAGGCGGATGATGTCGGCGCCCATCTCGTCACAGACCTTATTGGGGTCGATGACGTTGCCGAGCGACTTGGACATCTTGCGGCCCTGGCCATCGAGCGTGAAGCCCTGCGAGACGACCGCCTTGTAAGGAGCATGGCCGTTGGCGCCCACCGAAGTGAGCAGCGAGCTCTGGAACCAACCGCGATGCTGGTCGGAGCCCTCGAGGTAGACGTCCGCCGGGTACTCCAGCTCGGGACGGTACTCGCAGACGGCCTTCCAGGAGACGCCGGAGTCCCACCACACGTCAAGAATGTCCTTATCGGCCTTGAGGTGATGGCCACCGCACTTGGGGCAGACGCAGGCCTCGCCCAGGTAGCTCTCGGGAGCGTCGGTGAACCAGGCGTCGGAGCCCTTCTCGTGGAAGAGCTTGATGACGGCGTCGAGCGTGGCGTCGTTCATGACCTTCTCGCCGCAGTCGGCGCAGGTGTAGCTGGGGATTGGCACGCCCCAGTTGCGCTGGCGGCTGATGCACCAGTCGGGACGCTGCTCGACCATGGCGCCAATGCGGTTGGCGGCATGGGCCGGATACCACTTGACGTTCTCGCGGACCTCTTTGCCAGCCTGCTCGCGCAAACCGGTCTTGTCCATCGAGACAAACCATTGGTCGGTAGCCCGGAAGAGCACCGGGTGCTTGCAGCGCCAGCAGTGCGGATAGCTGTGCGTGATCTTCTTCTCGAGGACCAGGGTGCCGCGCTCGCGCAGGAACTCGATAATGTGCGGGTTGGCCTCATCGGTATCCATACCGCTGAAGGGGCCGCCGGTGCCAAACTCCTCACCGGTGTAGAACTTGCCGTCGTCATCGACCGGCATGCAGATGTCGGTGATGCCCTCCTTGAGGCAGGCAAAGTAGTCGTCGACGCCATGGCCGGGCGAGTTGTGGACGATACCGGTACCGTCGTCGACGCCGACGTAATCGGCCAGCAGCGCCACGCCCTCGACGCCGTCAAAGATCGGCTGCTTGTAGTGGATGTGGTGGAAGGTCTCGGCGGGAACCACGTAGGGCTTGCCGTCGACCATGACCGGGGTGTACTCCCAGCCAAACTCCTCGCAGCACTTGGGAGCAAGGTCCTCGAGCATGACCTCGGCGCGGCCGTCGTGCTCAACGGCGACATAGGCGGCGCCGGGCTTAAGGGAAACGGCCTGGTCGGAGGGGATGGTCCACGGCGTGGTCGTCCAGATGATAAAGTCGACCGGGCCGTCGAAGTTCTCGAGGCCGGCGGGCTTGGATGTCATCTCAAAGCGGACGAAGATAGAGGGGCTCGTCTCGTCGGAGTACTCGATCTCGGCCTCGGCGAGTGCGGTGTGGCAGTGCTTGCACCAGTGAACCGGCTTGTGGCCGCGATAGATCATGCCCTTGTCGAACATGGCCTTAAAGACCTCGATGTCGGCAGCGTCATGCTGGTGATAGAGCGTCAGGTAGGGGTTGTCCCAGTCGCCGAGCACGCCCAGACGAAGGAAGCCGGCCTTCTGCAGCTCGATGTTCTCGACAGCGAACTTATTGCAGAGCTCACGGATCTTGGCCGTGGAAGTCTGGTTGAACTTCTCGGTGCCGAGCTTCTCCTCGACCTTGTGCTCAATCGGCTGACCGTGGCAGTCCCAACCGGGGACATAGGGAACCTCATAGCCCTGCATCATCCAGTAACGGTTGATCATGTCCTTGGAGATCTTGTTCATGGCATGGCCGATGTGGATCGGACCGTTGGCGTACGGAGGGCCGTCGTGCAGCACGAACTTCTTGTGACCCTCGTTCTTCTTCAGAACCTGCTCGTAGACCTTGTTGTCCTGCCAGTCCTTGAGTCGCTTGGGCTCGGACTTGGAAAGACCGGCACGCATGGGAAAACCGGTCTTGGGCAGATTCATCGTCTGCTTGTACTCGTTTGCCACGGTACCCCTTTCATGTCATGGGCGCGCACGCCCTCTGGGCACCAAAAAAAGCGCCCGTCCCTACAAGCTGGGACGAAGCGCCGCAAACGGGCTGCACGCCCGCAAAAGCTCTTCGCTTAACCACCCAGCTTAGATGCCCTCGCCCGCGTATTCGCGCGCTCGCATCCGTTACTCGGCTGGCCTGTATCGACGACCATCTCGGCGATGTCTACTAAGACGAGCCTGCACGACACATCCGTTGGGACCGCAGCTCCGGGGTGATTTTCATCGGTCGCATGCACGGGATCTCAGCGCTCCCCGCTCTCTGTAGCATGCGGACGGCCGACTACTCGTCCCCATCAACGCTTATGCGCTGTATGGTAGCACGGTCAACGCCGGCAAAAAACCCTCAACATCGGTTTCATACTTTAGAAATTTCTCGCAGTCGCAGACCTTCTCTTGG
The DNA here is from genome assembly GCA_900541685.1 of uncultured Collinsella sp. Classification (GTDB taxonomy): domain Bacteria; phylum Actinomycetota; class Coriobacteriia; order Coriobacteriales; family Coriobacteriaceae; genus Collinsella. The sequence goes on along the minus strand of UQKM01000010.1, from coordinate 1,670 downwards.
AGCAAAATACCTGAAAGCACTTTATCTAACGAAAGAAGGCTACTATGCGCACGATTGGAATGAGCGACTATACCGTCGGCGAGGATTGCTTTGACGAGCTGCCCCGCGCGCTGGCTGAGTACGGAGCGACCAAGGTAGCAATCATCGGTGGTAAACGGGCGCTAGCGGCGGCGCTCCCCGGCATCGAAGCCGTGCTGGCCGGCACCAACGTAGAGATTCTGGAGACGCGCGTCTACGGTACTAACAGCACGCGCACCAATATCGCCAAGGTTGTAAACTCCCCCGCTTGCCAAGAGGCCGATGTGCTCATCGCATGCGGCGGCGGCAAGGCGCTCGATACCGTCAAGACGGCGGCCATCGAGCTCAAGAAGATCGTCTTTACGGTACCGACGATCTGCTCCAACTGCTCGGCCGCGACCGCCATTGCCGTTGTCTACAACGACGACGGCTCGCTCGAGGGCTATTCGTACCCCAACCGTCCGGCGCATATCTTCATCAACCCCAAGATCATCGCCGAGGCTCCGGCGGAGTACTTCTGGGCCGGCGTGGGCGATGCCCTGTCCAAGCAGCCCGAGGTCGAGTACGCCACGAGCGCCGGCAATTTAGAACACACCGCCGGTCTTGGCCTGGCACTCGCCCACACCTGCTCCGAGCCGCTGTTTACCTACGGCGTCCAGGGTCTTGAGGACGTGCGCCAGAATCTGTCGAGCGAGGCCGTCAAGCAGATCGCGCTCGACATCGTGGTCAACACGGGCTATGTCTCGAACCTGACCAACCAAAACGATTACTACTACAACTCGAGCGTGGCGCACGCGTTCTACAATGCGACGTGCAGCATTCCGCGCGAGGGAACCTACCTGCACGGCGAGGTCGTGAGCCTGGGCGTGCTCGTGCTGTTTGCCTATACGGGCGATACCGAGAACCTTGAGCGCTACGCCGCCTTTAACAAGCAGATGGGGCTGCCCGTGACGCTTGAGCAGGTCGGCCTTTCCGAGGCCGACATCCCTGCCCTGTGCGAGTTCGCGCACGCCACCAACGAGTGGAAGCAGGGAAACCCCGAGCCCTTCACCGACGAAAAGTTCGCCGCCGCCATCAAGGCTGCCGACGCTTACGGCCACACGCTCTAGGACTGGACCAAAACCGCCACAAAGGGGACAGGCGCCTTTGTGGTGGTTTTTTATTGCTCCAGCATTCAGTTCGTACTCGAACCCGATTCTTTACGAGAAAGGGTTCGGGTACGTTTTTTGTTTATCGGAAATTCTGCGGAAGGACTACTCGGAACGGTAAACAGGAACGAACAGAGGCAGGGCATCATCGTGGTGATGGTATCCTGCCTTTTGTTTTGCGGGATCAAGGTCGCTTTATGCGAACTTGATCGCCACTTATATGGGGCATTGATGGCAATTGCTTCGTACGTGCATACCGGGAGCCTGTACACCTCTGGCAAGGCGTAACACACTAGACTTTGTTCCAAAGTCCGTGTGCTAAGGGGGCAGGCCCCTTAGAATTCCTGTGGAGTGTGTACGCACGTACGCAGGAAAACGGCAATATTTCGCTATATCAGGGCGTTCTTTCATTGGAGAGTATGGTATACACAGCTTAGATCAACAAATAAGAATTTATATATAAAGGAGAATATTGATGAAACTGTTTTTATGTTCGCACTTTTC
>UQKM01000009.1 GCA_900541685.1 uncultured Collinsella sp. | reverse complement strand
CATAGCGGGTGGTTTCTGATGCGGCGCGCTGCGCGCCCCGCACAGGCTAAAGCCTGTAAAAGAAGGCCTGCACCCTGGCGGCTGCGGCGCCGCCAGGGTGCAGGCCATTTACTCAATCGAAAACGCTAACGCAGGTACGCCTTTGCGTTGCCCAGGCTGTAGGCGATCGTTGAGCCGTTGTGCAGCAGTGACGACGTCTGCGGAGTGATCATGCCGGTAATGCCCAGCGCCAGGAGCGCCGAGTTGGTGAGCATCACCTTGGAATACGAACTCGTCAGACGGTCGATGAGACCCTGACTCATGCGGCGCAGGCGCACGATCGCGGCAAGATCCGTGTCGGTCAGGATGATATCGGCGACCTCCTTGGCGATGTCGCTTCCGCCACCCATCGCCAAGCCCACATCGGCCAGGCCCAGCGCCGGCGAATCGTTGACGCCGTCGCCCACCATGGCAACATGGCGCCCCTCGCTCTTAATGCGCTCCACATAGGCGTACTTGTCCTCGGGCAGCAGCTCGGCCTTAAACTCGTCAACGCCCGCCTCGCGCGCAATGCGCTCGGCCGTGCGCTCCGAGTCGCCCGTGAGCATGACCACGCGCTTAACGCCCAACGCGTGCAGGTCGGCGATGGCCTCGCGCACCCCAGGTTTGAGCGGGTCCTCGATACCGAGCACGCCGACGACCTTGCCATCGACCGCCAGATACAGCGGCGACAGGCCCTGCATCTGGGACTCAATGCGCTCCTTAATGTCGGAATCGAGCTGCGCGCTCTCGTCCTCAAACACAAAGTGTGCCGAGCCGATAATCGCGCGACGCCCTTCGATGGACGAAGCAATACCATGCGCCACGATGTACTCGACCGCAGCATGGCGCTCGCGGTGCTCGAGCCCGCGCTCGCGGGCGGCGTTGACCACGGCACGCGCCACCGGATGCGGGAAATGCTCCTCCAGGCAGGCAGAAAGGCGCAGGACCTCGTCCTCGCTCCAGCCGTCGGTCGTGAGCACGCAAGCCAGGCGCGGCTGCGCCTCGGTGAGCGTGCCAGTCTTATCAAACACAATGGTGTCGGCCTTGGCAAACGACTCAAAGTACTTTGCGCCCTTGACCATGACGCCCATCTTGGCAGCATCGCTCATAGCGGTCATGACGGCGACGGAACCCGTGAGCTTGAGTGCGCACGAGTAGTCGACCATCAGCGCCGCCGAGGTCTTGATAAGGCTGCGCGTGGTGAGCGCAACCAGGCCCGCGAGCAGGAAGTTCCACGGGACGATCTTGTTGGCGAGGTCCTCCATATGCGACTGGCCCTCGGATTTGAGCGAGTCGGCCGTCTGCACGAGCGAGACGATCGAGCGCAGTTTGGTCTGCGCCGTGTTGGCGCGCACGCGCACCAAGATGTTGCCGTCTTCCACGACGGTACCGGCGAACACGTCGTCGCCCACGCTGCGCTCAACGGCCAGCGGCTCGCCGGTCAGGGTCGCCTGGTTGACCATAGCGCTCCCCCGCTCGACGACACCGTCGATGCAAATGGACATGCCAGTGCGCACGGCGACCAGATCGCCGGGCTCGAGCTCGGTCGCAGCAACGCTTACCTCGGTGTCGCCGACAACCTTTTGCGCCTTGTCGGGTACATCGAGCAGCGAGTTGATGAGCTCGTTTTCGCTCATGGCGCGGGTGTAGTCCTCGAGCAGCTCGCCCACGTTGAGCAGGAACATTGTCTGGCCCGCGGTGTCGACATCACGCTTGACGAACGAAATGCCGATGGCCGAAGCGTCGAGCACGGGAACGGTCAGGCGCGGCTGCGCCAGCTCATGAAGGGCAGCGCGCAAAAATGCCATGTAACCGGCCACGACAAACACCGCACGCAGGGGCGTGGGCAAAAACCATCGGCGCGCATAGTGGGCGCCGACAAGCGTGGCAAGATCCATAACGAGCTTGTGCTTGCGCGGCTCAAGCTGCATCACGTAACCCGTCTTTGCGTCGGCAATGGCCTGAGCGTCGAGCGCACCGACGGCGGCCAGCACGGCATCGCGGCGCGACTCGTCGTATTCGAGTGCCATCTGGCCGATGCGGCCGTAGACGCGCACCTTGTGCACGCCGTCGATGTCGCCGCCAAGCTTAAGAAGTGCATCGAGATCGCTCTCTGGCACAGGACCCGCCAATTGAAGACGGGTCCTGCCGGGGATCTTGCTGATAATCGAGAATCTCATAGTTTGTGTCTGGGAGCGTTACTCGGCTGCCTCGTCAGCAGCGGCCTCGCTCTGGGTGATATAGGCCGCCTCGGCAACCATGTCGTCGACCTCGGCCTTGGCCTGCTCGACCATGTCCTGGTAGCCGTTCTTGATGCGCATACCGCACGCGATACCCTGCACGCAGGCATTCTTTACCGGAGCGCTGGTGAGCAGCTTGATGCCAGCCGTACCAAGCAGAAAACCGCCACCGACAAGCAGGGTGTTGAACGTGGACTTCTTCATGATGTCTCTCCCTTTTGCCGCATTGGACGCGGCATGGTGCCTCAGCACCCGAGTAAACAAGTTTGCTCGAGCACGCTTTTGAAATATCTCAATTTTATCTAACTATCTAGGTCAGCCATGGCTAACCTTTTGAAAATTAACGATGCGGAGTAACCGATTGTCAATGTGACAAAGGGACTGTCCCTTTGCTCCTTCTTACAACTGCCAGGTAGCTGCTTCCTTTTGCAGCGCCACCATGCGGGCGAATTCTCCACCTGCCGCCTTGAGCTGCGCCGGAGTGCCCTGCTCGGCAACCACACCATCCTTGAGTACAACGATTTTGTCGGCATTTTCCACCGTACGCATACGGTGGGCAATAACGATAACCGTCTTACCTGCAAGCAGACGGGAGAGCGCCTGCTGAACCACGGTCTCGTTCTCCACATCCAAGCTCGCCGTCGCCTCGTCCAACAGCACGATAGGCGCGTCTTTGAGCAGCGCACGGGCGATAGAGATGCGCTGGCGCTCGCCGCCGGACAGCTTGGAGCCGTTCTCGCCGATCATGGTGTTGTAGCCCTGCGGCATTCGGCTCACAAACTCGTCGCAGTTGGCGGCACGCGCGGCCGCAAGCACTTGCTCATCGGTGGCGCCACGACGCCCGAGGCGGATGTTTCCCATCACCGTGTCGTCAAAGAGCAGCACGTCTTGGAACACAATGGCGTAGTCGCGCAGCAGCACCTCGGGATCCACGCTCGCAACATCCACGCCGCCCACGGTGACCGTGCCCGCAGTGGCATCCCAAAAGCGCGCGGCCAGGCGGCTCACCGTGGACTTACCGGAGCCCGAAGGACCGACCAGTGCCGTGACCTCGCCTTCCTTGGCGGTAAAGCTCACATCGGTAAGAACTTTCTCGCCGGCGCGGCCTTCCTCGCCCGCACCATAGCCAAATGCCACGTGATCGAACACCACATCGTGGCCTACGGGCTCAAACTGCTCGCTGCCCCGCGCCACGGGCTCTTCCATGATGGAACGCATGCGCTTGGCCGACGACTCGGCGGCAAACAGCTCGGACATCAGCATCAGCGCCTGATCAAAGGGCGCATAGATGCGGCTCACCATAAGCAGGAAGGCAAACATCACCAAAAAGTCGACCTGCCCGGAGGCGACCATCGCAGCGCCCGTGACCAACGTGGTGGCAATCCCCAGGCGCAGGATGGCAAAGGCGGAGTTGACCAAAAGCCCATTGGCGAGCTCGCCCTTGGTGGTCTCGCGCTCCTCGGCATCGATCACGGCGTTGAGTCCCTCAAGATAATGAGCCTCCTGGTTGGTGGCGCGGATCTCGCGCACGCAGTCGAGCGTCTCCTGGATCGCCTCGGTAACCTTGACCTTCTCGGCACGCACATGGTCGAACACCGGGGTCATGGGGCCGCGTGTTAGATACAGCACGGCAAAGGCCACGGGCACGCTCCAAAACGCCGCGATCGCCAGCTGCGAGCAAAAGAACAGCGACGCCACGAACACAATGACGCTTGCGATGATGGCACCCCAAAGCTCTCCCAGCACGTGGCTGTAGGCGTGCTCCATGGCCTGGACGTCGCCCATAATGGTCTCGGTTAAATCGGCCAGATCACGACGGCCAAAAAACGACAGCGGCAGCTTGCGCAAGCGCTCGGCGATCTCCATACGCTGCTTGCCGCACTCCTCGTAAAAGATGCAGTAGGTGTAGTAATACTGCTGCCAGTTAGAGGCAAAGAGCAGCACAAAGAAGATAACGAGACCACCCACGATGGGCAGTGCATCCGGCAGGTCGGCCCCATGCGCGAGATGCTCGACAAAGCCGGCCATGACCAGGAACAAAAAGCCCATGCCGGCCATAGTGATGAGATTGGTGAGCGTGGTCCAGAAAATGCCGCGCTTAACGCCGGCGATGCCTTTATCGGATAGGAAATACTTCTTTTGGAATGAGGCGAACATTTAGGCCTCGCCTCCCTTCGCGGCGGCGACATCCGCGGCCGCAGCAGTGATCTTCCAGCTCGCGGCCTGTTCGTATTCGGCCCACATCTTGGCGTACAGGCCGTTTTGGGACAGCAGCTCGGCATGGGTGCCGGCCTCCTGCACACCACCCTGGTTGAGCACCACGATCTTGTTGGCCCCCATCACGGTCGAAAGCCGGTGCGCGATCATAATGACCGTGCGGCCCGCCGCCAATTTGCTAAAGGCGCGCTGGATGAGTGCCTCGTTCTCGGGGTCGGCAAAGGCTGTGGCCTCGTCGAGCACCACGATGGGCGCGTCCTTAAGAATTGCGCGGGCGAGCGACACGCGCTGGACCTCGCCGCCCGAAAGGTACGCCCCGCCGGCGCCGAGCATGGTGTCGATGCCCTGCGGGAGCTTGGCCACGATATCGTCGCACTGGGCCGCGGAGAGGGCCGCGCGCACTTCGTCGTCAGTGGCCCCAGGCTTGGAGGCGCGCACGTTATCGGCAAGTGTTTGGCGGAACAGCTGGTTGGTCTGAAACACAAAGGCGACCTGGTCCATGAGCTCGTGCGGATCCATGTCGCGAACGTCTACGCCGCCCACAAGCACGCGACCCGAGGAAACATCCCAAAAACGCGGGATCAGGCTTGCGCAGGTTGACTTACCGCCGCCCGAGGGACCAACCAACGCAAGGGCGCTGCCTGCGGGAACGCTAAAGCTCACATGATCGACAGCAGGCGCTTCGGCACCCTCGTAGGTAAAGCTCACGTCCTCAAAGCGCACATCGCTGCCAGCAGGGCGCTTGGGCAGGGCGGGCACGGAGAGCTGCTTGGAATCCATAACGCTTCGGATGCGCGCCAGCGAATCGGCACTCATCTGAGACGCCTCGCCCACAAACATGAGCTTGGTCATGGCCGTCGGCACCACGGCCGAAAAGATCGCGTAAAACGTGAAGTTGACCATAAAGTGCGCGAAGTCCGTCTCGCCCGGCGCCAACAGCAACGCCACGGGCAAAAGAAATGCCACGAGGCCATTGAGCGCGGTAAGGTTGAGCACCTGCGGGCCTCGGCAGAACGTGCCCGCATAGCTTTGCGCCATGTCGGCGTATTCGGCGATCGCATCGTGGAACGCCTTAAAGGAATAGACCGTCTGCTGAAACACCTTGACCACGGGGATGCCGCGTACGTATTCGGTACCGGTCTTGTTCATCTTGACCAGCGCGCCCATGTAGGCCTTCATGAACTCGGCGCCCTTGCCGCTCATCATGGTGGCCATGGCGCCAAGCGAAACGGCGACCGAGATAAGGCATGCCGCGCCCAAGCGCCAATCGAGGGCGAAAAGCAGCACGAGCAGACCTGCGACCATGGCGGTGGCGCCGGCGATATCGGGTAGCATGTGCGCGAGCAGGGTCTCGGTGGAGGCGGCGCATCCGTCTACGATACGGCGCAGCTCACCGGTGGCGTGTGTGTCAAAGTAGCCAAGCGGCAGCTTAAGCAGGTGCTCGCTCGTAGTCTTGCGAATATTGGACGCGCAGCGAAACGCAGACAGGTGCGTGCACATGAGCCCCACGAAATAGACCACGATGCTTGCCAGCGCAAACCCCACGGCCCACCAGCCATACGTCGCGATGCCGCAGGCTTCGCTCCAGTTAGGCGCCACGGCGATCAGATCGCGCGCGACAAGCCAAATGCACACGAACGGGCCAAAGCTCAGCAGCTGCGATAGCGCCGAGAGAGCCATGCCCAAATACGTTAGGAATTTGCGGTCGCCGGCATATGCAAGCAGCTCGCCGATACCGCCGCCTTCCCTTTTTGACCCCTTTGCCATGAGATTCCTTTCTAACGGCTTGAGAGTTAACCGTAATGAACTTATCATTGATGTGTTAGCCATGGCTCACAATCGAGCCAGGCGTGGACGTTTCTGCAAAGGAAGGGGACGCTTTTGCAAATACGGCGGGCAGCGACCGACATAACCGAGCTCTACGCACCGCAGTTTGAGCAGTTTGGCCTGGAGCTTACCGGCAAGGGCGCCGTCTTTACCGGCGAGGTGGCAAACGATCGGGCGCACGGACGCGCATGGATCATGCCCCTCTCCCCTGCCTGCATCGTCATGGAGCATTACATTACCCCGACGCACGATATGTACCTGGCCGAATACACACCCGAACCGTACGCGTGCGTGAGCGAGGTCAGCGCGCCCACGCTCATGTGCATGCCCGAAGCCGGCATAACGCCTGCGAACCTTAAACCCCTGCATGGACCGTGGCCAAACAATGCCGTGTGCAGCTTTATCCAAGATAACTGTGGCGAGGAGTTAAGCCCACTGTTTGCAGGGCGGCTCTATCACTCGCGCTCGGTGCTCTTTTTGCCCGGTTATTTTGACGAACTGGAGCACCGCTATCCCACCGAGTTCGCAGGGGTCTTTGAGGCGTTTGCCGAGCCATGGCACGAGGAAGCGACGTCTGCCATCTGCCACACGTTGCGCAGGATTAACGAGGAACGCGCCCGCACCGTAGGCGGACACGTCTATATGTAGGGCATCGTGGAGACCATGGTCGCGGAGCTCGCCTGTTCGCGCGCGGCCCACAAGCAGACGCGGCAGGCGGCAGACACACGCGCCAACATAACCATTGCCGAAGAAGCGACGGCAATGATTGAGCGCGCGCTCGACAAAGGCAGACGTGTGGGTATCAACGAGGTGGCCGAGAGGCTCTATACAAGCCGCTCCAAGCTATGCGCCACCTTTAAGGCCCAAACTGGCGAGTCCCTGGGCGCCTACATTCGCAGACGTCGTATGGAGCGAGCACAGGACCTTTTGACTGATAGCTCGCTCACGATAGCGCAGGTGGCAGAGCGTCTAGGCTACCCTCAGCAGGCCGCCTTCGCCCAAGCCTTCAAGCAACACACCGGCACCACCCCCACCACTTGGCGCTCCCAACATATATAAAGAATGAGGGCGCCATCGGCGCCCTCATTCACCAAATTCAATCCAGCCCGCCTGACCCGAACGGCCGAGTCGTCTGGCCGGGGAAGCCCCGAGTCGCCGGGGTGTTTGCTCCAAATGAGTTCCGCATGCAAAGAAGGCCACTAAATGTGGCCTTCGTCTTGCATAGGACTGTTTGAAATTTGGAGGAAATACCCCGGCGACTCGGGGCTTCCCCGGCCTCGCAGCTACGAGAGCGACGTTCTCAGCAACTCGTTGAAGAGCTTCGGGTTGCCCTTGCCGCGGCTCGCTTTCATGCACTGGCCCACCAAAAAGCCGATGACCTTCTGGTTGCCGTCACGATACTGCTGCGCCTGATCGGCACAGTTTGCCAGCACCTCGTCCACAATCGGCTGCAGCGCGCCAGCATCGCTCACCTGACGCATACCGCGCTCGTCGACAATCTTGTTGGGGTCGTCGCCGGTCTGGGCCATGGCCTCAAAGACCTCGTGCGCCTGGTTGGAGCTAATGGCATCGGTCGCCAGCAGCTTAGCCAGCGCTGCCACCTGAGCCGGCGCGATGCCAGACTCGGCCAGCGAGACGCCCGCACCCTTAAGGTAGGCGATCATCTCGTTGACCAGCAGGTTTGCGACCGTCTGGGCCTCCTTGCCGGCCATACCGGCAGCGGCGGCCTCAAAGAACTCGGCAAACTCCGGGTCGCCGGCGATCTGCTCGGCGTCGGCCGCCTTAATGCCAAAATCGGCCTCAAAGCGGGCGCGCTTAGCATCGGGCAGCTCGGGGATCTCGGCACGGCAGCGGTCGATGAACTCGTCATCCAGATCGAACGGCGCCAGATCGGGGTCGGGGAACAGACGATAGTCGTCGGCCGTCTCCTTGACGCGCATGACCACGGTGCGCTTGCGGCTGGGCTCCCAGTGGCGGGTCTCCTGATAGATGATTCCGCCCTCCTCGAGCACCTCGGCCTGACGGCAAATCTCGTAGGCAAGGCCGTCGTGCAGGCTCTTAAACGAGTTGAGGTTCTTGAGCTCGGTCTTGGTGCCCAGCTTGGTCTCGCCGCGGCGGCGCAGCGACACGTTGCCGTCGCAGCGCATGGAACCCTTCTCCATGGAGCAGTCCGAAATGCCCAGCGTCACAAAGATGCGACGGAGCTTTTCCATAAACAGGCGAGCCTCCTCGGGTGTGCGCAGGTCGGGCTCGGTAACGAGCTCAATCAGCGGCGTGCCGCAGCGGTTGTAGTCGACGAGCGACTCGGCAGCGGCGGTAATGCGGCCCTCGGCGCCGCCCACGTGGACCATCTTGGCGGCGTCCTCCTCCATGTGGATGCGCAGAATGCGGATGGGCACCGTGTAGGAACCGTCCTCGCGACGCTCGGGCATCTGCAGGTTGGACGCATCGTAGCTGGCCAGATGGCCGGCGCGCTGGTTGCCCTCGCGCATGGTCGACGTCATGGACGTGGACAGGCCCTCGGCATTGGCCGAGGCGCTCGCCAGGCTCTGGGCCTCGGCCTCGCCAAACGCGCAGTCGGGGCGCTCGGCGGCACCGCGACCGGTCACGTCCAGGTCCAGGTGACCGTACATGGCAAAGGCGACCGGGCCCTGCGTGGTCTGGAAGTTCTTGGCCATATCGGGATAGAAGTAGTGCTTGCGGTAGAACATCGAGTGACGCTGGATCTCGCAGTTGGTGGCGAGACCGGCCTTGACGATACTCTCGATGGCGCGCTTGTTGGGCACCGGCAGGGCGCCGGGCAGGCCCAGGCACACCGGGCACACGTTGGCGTTGGGCTCGTCATCGTGGCTGAGCTTGCAGTTGCAGAACATCTTGGTATCGAGTGCGGTGAGCTCGGTATGGATCTCCAGGCCGATCACGGCCTCCCAATCCTGCAGGACCTCGGAAAGCTCCTTCATTACAGCTCGCCTCCCTTCCCGGCAAAATCGGGCGCGACGGAAAGCGCGGGCGCACCCGTGGCGGCATCGGCAAAGCCGCGCTCCAGGGCGCGGGCAAACGTGAGCAGCTGACGGTCCTTAAAGGCCGGACCAACCAGTTGGGCAGAAACAGGCAGCTTGCTGTCCTCGCCCAGGCCCAGCGGCACCGAGATGCCACCATTGCCGCAAATGTTAAGCGAGATGGTGTACAGGTCGGAAAGGTACATCTGCGTGGGGTCGCTGATCTCGCCAAACTTAAAGGCCGTGCGCGGCGAGGCGGGCATCAGGATGGTGTCTACCTTGGCATACGCGGCGTCGTAGTCCTGCGTGATGAGTGTGCGGGCCTTTTGCGCGGCATAGTAGTACTTGTCGTACACGCCCGAGGAGAGCAGATAGGCGCCGAGCATCTGGCGGCGCTTGGCCTCGGCACCAAAGCCGTGGGCACGGCTGAGCGAGCTCTGGTCGGACAGGTTGGCGCAGCCTTCCTCCTGGTAGCCGTAGCGAATGCCGTCAAAACGAGCCAGGTTGGAGAACGCCTCGGCCGGGCCGATGACGTAGTAGGCGGCGATGGCGGCGTCCAGGTGCGGCAGGTCGACCTCGACCAGCTCGGCGCCCTGGTTCTGCAGCTCCTGGGCGGCGCGCTGAACAGCGGCCTTGACCTCGGGCGTCAGACCCTCGGCCTCCATAAACGCGGGGATGATGCCCACGCGCTTGCCCTCGATGCTGTCGTTGAGATGCTCGGTAAAGTCGACGGCGCAATCCTGGCTGGTGCAGTCGTACGGATCATGGCCCGCACCGGTAAGCGCGTTCATGGCCAGCGCGACGTCCTCGACCGTGCGGCCAAAGGGACCCACCTGGTCGAGCGACGAGCCAAAGGCAACCACGCCGTAACGGCTCACGGCACCATACGTGGGCTTAAAGCCCACCACGCCGCACAGCGACGCCGGCTGGCGAATGGAGCCACCGGTATCCGAGCCCAGCGAGAGCGCGACCTCGCCCGCAGCGACGGCGGCAGCGGAGCCGCCCGAAGAGCCGCCGGGCACGCGCTCGGTATCCCAGGGGTTGTTGGTGCGGTGGAACGCCGAGCTCTCGGTAGAGCTGCCAAAGGCAAACTCGTCCATGTTGGCCTTGCCCATGGGCAGGCAGCCGGCATCGAGCATGCGCTGGACGCAGGTGGCGGTGTAGACGCTCTGGTAGTTCTCGAGCATGCGGGAAGCGCAGGTGGTGCGCGTACCCACAAGGTTCATGTTGTCCTTGATGGCAAGCGGCACGCCCGCAAGCGGGGGCAGCGGCTTGCCTGCGGCACGGTCGGCATCCACGCGCGCGGCGGCCTCGAGCGCAAGCTCGGGCGCCACCTGCAGGAATGCTTGGACCCCACCCTCGCGCGCCTCGATGGCGGCAAGGGAGGCCTGGGCCACCTCGGTAGCGGTAAAGTCGCCGGCGGCAACGCCCGCGGCGATCTGGGCGGCGGTAAGGGAATCGAAGCTTAGCGCCATTACTCGCTCTCCCCCTCTCCCAAAATGGACGGCACGCGGAAGTAGCGGTCGCGCGCGCTGCCGGCGTTTTCGAGCGCAACGTCGAGCGGCAGGTCGCGCTCGGGCTCGCGCAGGTCGTCGCCCATCACGTTGGACAGGCTTCCGATGGGATGGAACGTGGGCTCCACGTCGGGCAAGTCATATTGCAAGACGGGCTCGAGCATCTGGACGGCGTCGTTCAGGTAGGACGTCATCTGGGTGAGCTCGTCATCGGTCAGTGCGATCTTTGCGTACTCGGCGATGCCGCGCACGTCTTTCTCGCTGAGTGCCATAGGCGCTCCCTTCCGCATAACAGATAAACCGCTCTAGTATACAAGGCAACGCCGCTTGGAGCAGGTGCTTTACCCAAATGCAGCGAAAACGTAACGAGGGCGGCGGGCTGGCAGGCGGCGGGCCGGCGGTTCTACAGCGAAACCGCACCGTCCATAGCGAAAAGCATCTCGCCCGCAACGAAGACCGTCGCGTCCGCAACGAAAAGCATCACAACATTCAACGCTTATCGCCAAAATCGCGATTTTCATCGAATGTTGCGATGGTTTGGAAGCCCCGACCACCACAAAGGTGCCTGTCCCCTTTGTGGTGGTTCTGAAGAATGTCCTATGCCGAGGCCTTGGCCTTGCGGCGCTTACGGATCGTGTGGATCACGATGTCCAGCAGCAACAGCACAATGGCCACGACCACGATGAGCACGGCAAACTCGCGCTTGCCCCAGTGGCGACCGGCCAGCGACTTTTGCTTGTCGACGTCCTTCTTGTTGTACTTGGTGCGCACGCAATGCACCAGCAGGCGATGGTCGTTCACGCCGTAGGGCGTGCAGGTGACAAGCGTCACCTTGTCGGCGCCGGGCTCGATGGTTAGCGACTCCATCTCCTCGGGCAGCACGACCTCGGAGTCCACCATCTTGTAGGCGAGCGTCTTGTTCATGGTGTGCAGCAGCACCAGGTCGCCGGGCTCCAGCGAGTGGATGTCGTCGAACATGCTCAGGTTGCGCATGCCCGAGTGCGCGGTGAGCACGCAATGCGTCGAGGTGCCGCCCACCGGCAGGCTCGTGCCCTCCAGGTGGCCGACGCCTGCCATAAGGACTTCTTCGCTCGTGCCGTGGTAGATGGGCATGCTCACGTCGATGGAGGGGATCTCGACCCAGCTCATCATGGGGTCGCGGTCAAAGATGAGCTGCTGGGCGTAGGGCTCGATCTGGTCGGCGGGAAGCTCGGTGGCCTCGCCCGCCAGCTGCTCGTTAAAGGAGCGCGCCTGGAGCAGGATGCGCTCGCGCTCCTCGGCAGACAGCGCGTCCACGGTGCTGGACACGGTGCTGATCTGGTTGAACACGCCCGAGGCCTCAAGCCGGTCCAAGATCCACGGCCAGGTCATAAGGCCCACGCCAATAAGGATGATGACGATGGTGATGAGCCGGTCGGCCCAGCGCGGCAGCCGCTTGCGACGGCGCTTGGGCTTTGGTTGAGGTTTGGGCTGAGGGTTTGAGCCGCCGTTGTCCGCGGCGTTATTGCTCTTCATATGTTTAGCGCCCTGCACCATCGCCGGTCACTCCTCTACAACTCAAGTTGTCTAAACAAATAATAGCCGATTAGCGAACTCATGCGCCAGACAACGCAGCTAAACAGCATTGCGCGGCGCGAGCATGGGTCTGCATTTGCGTTTTCAAAATATCCCGAATCGGCGGGGCGATTCGGGATACAATGTCAATAGAAAACGACGCACCCCGCGTAAATGTTTGGGAGCGCGGGCGGCCTAGTTTTCTGGTTTTGTTAAATGCCCGGGCCTCTAACCCCGGGCATTCTTATTTGCGCTTGTTGCGGCGCAAATGCCTTCTACCGTCCGCACCGCGCGTGCGCCTACGGACCTTAAACCGAACCTCATACGAGTCAAGAAACGCGATGACGAACGTGCCAACCGCCGCGAGGGCGGCGAGCGCGTTAAGGAATTTCAGCATTTGGGAACCTCCGATCGAGTCGTCGGCCGCCCGCGCACGGGATGCGTCGCAAGGGTATTTTACTGCGAGCACTCACACTTACAGCTGGTAAACGCAATATTTGCAAACATCTGTTCGCTAACCATACGCCCGATCCTGCGAGCAACGGCGCCCCGGCTGCGTTGTCCAAAAAGAACGGGGCAGACTCCAGTGCGGAGTCTGCCCCGAAAAGAGAATGGCAAAGCAAGAACGTAGATGGACGAGAAAAGTGTCCGCAAGTCTCATGGCCATCGCATCCCACCTGCCAAAGGGATGGGTGAGCGAGCGTTACTCCTGCTCGGACTCCTCAGCCTGCTTACGGCTGCGGATGAGGTGCGCCACGCCGATGCACAGCACCGCGCCGCCAGCGATCCACGTGAAGGTCACGCCATTGAGACCGGTGAGCGGGAGGCCGGAACCCTGCTTGTTTTTGACGATCAAGGCAGCAGTACCGTTGTCCGTGTTAGTCGTGTCAACCTCGACCAAATTGGAACCCCTGGTGCTCGTCTCGACCGTAATCTTGTTTTCTCCCTCTCCCTCTGCTTGGTTGAATCCAATGGCTTTGATGGTGAAGGTGAACTCGGGGATGGTGTTATAGCCGGCGAGCGTATGGGTCTCCTTGACGGTGTAGGTGCCGGCATCGAGGCCCTTGACGTTAATCTCGCCGGAGTCGGTGGTCGTGAACTCATAAGCCTCAGTATCGAGGGAGCCATTCTCCTGGACATACATGTCCTTGGATGCAATATCGTCGGGATCAGTGGCACGGATGGTGAACTTTACGCCCTTAAGTATCTTATTCTCATCCGTCGCGTCCTTCTTGACGAGCTTGAGCGCATAGGTGTAGTCGCGCACGGTGTCGGGCACAGACTCACCCCGGGAATCGTGGCCAGGGTTGTTGGAGTAGATAAGCTTGACGGTGTTGGAGTTGCCCGTGCCACCGACAACGACATGCTGGGACTTATTCGGGTCGAGCTTGGCGCTGTACGTGACAACGACCCTTGTATGCTCGCCGACAGTGACGCCGGCCGCCGTGGCGGCAGCCTTAAGATCGTCAAACTTTACGCTCAAGACCGTTCTGCCATTTGAATCGGGATCAGACACGGTCACAGAAGTAGGCGTGATCTGAGTCTCACCAATCACGGCCTTGACAGTGGACTTATCAACAGTCAAACCGGCAGACAGCTCATCGTGGAACTCATAATAGTAGGTGCTGAACGTGTCGACATTGCTTGCAACCGTGCCGGTCAGCTTGTACTGAACGGTCTGACCCATCTGGGAGTCCGCCTTGTACTTCCAGTCGTTGTCCGCACCATCGTCCTTGACCTGCTTCGTCACGGTCGGGATGCTCGTCTTCTCGGTAACGACCACTGCGTTGCCGCCCACGACTGCAAAGATCGGCGAGGTACCGGTCTGCTTCTCATTCGCACTGAGCGAGTCGGTATCGGTCATGAACAGGTAGTAGCCAGCGCTCGTAGTGGTGAAAGCGCGACCGGCGGCAAAGGAATCGCCCGTAGCGGTAACACTCTTCTCTACAGCCAAGGCAATCTTGTTAAGGATGCTGCTCTGCGGCAGACTCGTGGTATCAGTGGTATCAGTGATCTTGGAAAGGTAGTCGGCAACGTCAGAAGCGGTCGAGTCTAAGGTAATCCCTGGGGCATTATTATCAACAAGCACCTTCAGGACCGCAGTCTCTGCGTCATCACTCGCCCACTCAATGTTGGACGCAACCTTACCGGACTTTCCGTCAATAACGTCAGCCTTAAAAAACTGATACGCCTTGAACGAAGTGGAGTCATTGTCCACGGACTTGTTAATCGTGAGCGAATAGCTGGGGGCAGCACCCTCCGCAGCAAACGCCATCGTGACTGTCGCCATCACGCCGCCGAAGCTCAGGGCTGCGGTGAGGCCGGCGGTTACTGCCAGGCGTGCGATGTTCTTGGTTGTTTTCATGTTGGGATCTCTTTCTTGGAGGTTGCTTTAATTCTCGTCATCACCAAAAGTCAGCAGGCTCATTTCCCTGCGCTCTAATCGCTACGGAGGTAGTACGCCACTGAGCAAGGGGGGGGGACAATTATTTATCATGGCGACCTCCTCCCCGCTTGATGACGAGCGCGACGACAATAGCCACTACTCCGATGACGGCCAAAGCCGTTACCAACACCAACGTTCTATCTCCCGTCGAGGGCATAAAGCCTCGACTCACTTCGTTACTTGGGGTGTTAAGCACCGACAACTCGACTAAACCCTTCCCGGCATCGGCGGCATCAACTCGCAGAGGGCTTTCGGCCGATACGGTCACCTTAGGCTTGGCGGCGGCCACCTGGTCGACGTCCAGGCCCTCGGCCTTGACCGTCACGCAGCGCGTGCCCTCAAAGGCGGTGTAGCCCTTGGGCGCCTTGAGCTCGCGGACCTCCAGCTTGCCCGAGTCCACGCCCGAGACGGTCACGCGGCCGTCCTCACCCGTGGTGACGGTGGCCTTGCCTTGCGCATCCCACGTGCCATCGGCCGCCAGCGTGCGCCCGCGGTCGTCGGTGATGCTCAGGACCGCCCCGGGCAGCGGCTTGTCGCCGTCGCTGCCGCGCTTGGTAAGCGCGAGATCCCAGATGTAGGCGCACGCGTCGTCGCTCGACGTGCGGGTGAAGCCGGCGTCGCCGGACTGGTCGGCAAGAGGAGAGCGCGGGTAGCGCAGGTAGACCTCGTTGGGGTTGCCCTTCGCGATGCCGTGGTTGCAGCCGCCGGAGAGCGGCGCATCGTACACGGCGACCACGCGGGCGCCCGCGATGAAGGCGTCGACCCCGCCGAGCGCGGCGACCAGGTCGCCAGTGCGCACGGTGAAGGTCCCGTCCGCCGCTACCTTGGTGGTGCACTGGGCCGTGATGTCGGTCCAGCCCCTCGCGGCCTTAGTGCCGGCGCGTCCGTCCTTGCCGGCGGCAACGGCGTCGAAGCCGCCGTCTGCGCCCGCCGCCGCGTACACGTGCATGCTCGCGGCGACCTTGGAGGGGTCGATCCCCGCGCTCATGGTGTCGACGAACTGCACCGCATAGGTATCGTAGGCCGTGAGGCCCGCCGGGACCGTGGCAGAGAGGCGCCAGTACAGGTCGTCTGCGACCGTGGCATCGGCGGCCTTCTGCCAGGCGGCGGTGCTGTCCTCCAGCACGTGCTTGGCGACCTTGGGCGTCGCGGCCTTGGGCTTGACGGTGACGGCGCTGCCGCCCACCAGGGCCATGATCGGCGCGGTGCCGGCCTCGCCCTGGGCGATGGCGTCGTCGTCGGCGACGATGAGCCAGTAGCCGCAGGGCAGCTCGGCCGCCGTGCCCACGTTAAGGGCCACAGACACGGCGCCAGAGCTCCGGAGGGAACGAGCGAGCTGTGCGCTCAGCGCGCTCGTAAGGTGGGAATCGGTGTTGAGCCACTCGGCAGCTTCCTGCGCGGTGGTCTGGGAATTGGGCATGCCGGCGCTGTGCAACACAGGCAGCGCGGCGTCGCGCACGGCGGCGCTTGCCCAGGCGAGGTCGGTGGCAATCTTGGCGTCGCCGTCGCCGTCGACGACGTTGGCGCTAAAGATCTGGTAGGCGTTGTAGCTGCGCGCCACGGTGCCGCTCACCGTGATGGAACCGTTCGCGCTCGGCGCGGCCTGCGCGGATGCGGGGAACACAACCGAGCAGGTGCCGATCAGGAGGGCAAGCAGCGCAAACAAGATCGGGAAGGAGCAAACTTTCTTATTCACGACGCTCGCCTCCCTTCGCATTCGCCTTGCGACGAATGTGCATCCAGACCGCAGCAGCGCAAAGCACCGCCGCGCCGGCAAAGTACGTCAGAGTGACGCCCGACATACCAGAAAGGGGCAATGTGGTGGAGTAGGTGTTGGTGAAGGTGGGGATGGAGGTCGGCTTAGAAGTATCGGATCCGTCGTTGTATTTCACCGGAGTTTGAACGGCTTCGTCGATGGGGTTGCCGTCAGCGTCCTTGGTCTGGGTGTAGGTCACATTCGTGGCATCGATCGTGCCATCTTTCTGATCCGTCATCGTGACGTCAAGCTTATAGACCGACTGATCGAACTTGTAATGCGAGAAAATCGAACTTTCATTCTTCTCGCACACGTAGTACGTAAAGGTCTTGGAAGCGCCACGGCCCGTAGGATCACCGGCAGTGAAGGGATTCTTCGTGATATCAGAGAGCGAGTACTTAATCCCCTCACCAGACGCATTTAAGAACGAAAGCGTCTGGGACTTGTCGCCATCGACCCAAGTCTTAACCGTCTGAGCGTTGTTGAAGTCCGGGTTATTCGCAAACTCGAGCGTAAACTCCTTCATCTCGCCACCCTTAACGACCTTAGTCGCCTTAGGAGTCCAGGAGCCGCTGGAGGTGTACGGAGTGTACTTGTTGGTGAAGGTCTTTTCCGCGTTGGAGTCGATAATCGAATAATAGCCTTCGCCGTCTCTTTCCATAGTGCCCAGCGCTTTTGTTGAACCTCCGGAGCGCCTGATCGCACTCACGCTTGTAATCGTATAGTTATGGACGTAAAGCGGAACGTTCTGACTTGAATCATCCTTCTTCGGCACATTCATGAGCAAAGTTTCGTTGTCCGTGAGCTGCACCTCGATCTCGTACACAGTGTGGTCGTACTCAATGTCAGAGTCTCCACCGGTCTGTTCGACCAAGTAGTATGTAATCTTGTTAGCCACAACAGTCTTATCTACGAACTGTTCACCAAGGTCAAACGTGATGTTACCTTCAGCGTCATTCTTGGCAGACCCGACTAAGGTGCAGTCACCATCGCTGAAAGAGTCATTTTTCCAAGAAGGCGCCGTCGCAGTATCCGAATCCTTGCGATAAACCGCGAAAGAAAACTGATCTTTTGTGAGCATTTCTTCTTTTTCGGTTTGCTTATTTTTCAGCGCCTTTGACGCCTTTAGCTTAAGGCTTGGGTAGACGTACGTATCCGCAGGCACGCCTAGGTACAGGTCGCCGTTCGACATGATGCCGCCGCCATGGTCCCAGGAATAGTTGCCCGTGATGAAGGTTGTAGCAGCCGCCTGTGCATTATTTGCTTCAGCGTCGCCAACATGAACATCCGAAGTCAATCCGATACTCCGATAAATCTGCACGCCGCCATCGGCAGGAATTTTTATAGCTTCTTTGAGCTCTTTGCTTCCCGAATACTTGGCGTCTCCGCCGCCGAGCATCTTGCCGATTATTGCCGCAAGCGGTTCCTTATGGCCATCCTTTGCCGCAAGGAAGAAATCGGCATGGCCGTTCTTGCGGAACTTCTCCGAGTTGTATGCATCTTGATCTTGATTCTTTTCGCTACCGCCACTTGAAAGATGGGGCTTGCCTTCATTACCACTGTTAGTTGCCGGATCGTAACCGTTGGCATTGTGCTCATCGCCAGCAGCATTGTGCTCAACGCCAGCAGATATATTGCCAAAGATTGCAGTGCCGTCAGTGTTCGTCACCAGCGTCTTGCCCGTCGGGCAGACTGCAACGCCACCACCATAGCCACCGGCGGTATTGCTGCTAATGTACGAGTTGTATACAAATAATCTACCAGCAGTATATTCCTTACCCGCATTCGAGTTTCCCTGGACAAAGATGCCGCCGCCGCCCCAGTCAAAGCGAGACATGCAATGGTTATTCGTAATGTAGACCTTGCTGCTCGTAGTTCCGTTAATCATCGCGTCAACCATCTGGCCCACACGAATGCCGGCACCCTCGGATCGGTTGCTCACATTAGAGGCAATAATTCCTCCCGTGATATTCAGCCACGCCATTCCAGAACGAGAAGACTCCTCATTTCGATCCACATCGGTAACGTAAACGCCGCCACCGGCTTCCTCGGAATAGTTGCCAGTAATCTGGCCGCCGGAAATGGTGACATGGGCGCCGTTATTGGCAGCAAGCCCAGCACCGCCATGGTCACCCCAGCCATCGTGGCCGCAGAACTTAGCCATTCTATTATTCGTGATATAGCCATCAGAAACGGTCACGATGCCGCCCTCGGCCATAATGCCGCCACCGAGTCCCGCGCCGAGTGTGCTATTACCGGAGATTATGCCATTAGTTATGGCAACCTCGGAATAACGGGCATACACACCACCGCCCCTATTAGCGCTGTTGCCGGCAATGACGCCGCCAGTCAGTTTAAGGGTCGAGACGTCGCCTTTCTCGTTGGATACCATAATGCCCGCGCCGTCACCCGAGCCGGAAGCGCCGCAAACGTATCCGCCGCTCATATTGACGGCAGAGCCGTTCTCGGCATAGATGAGGTTGCCGACGTTGCAGTCCTTTTTCTGCGTAATAGCGCCACTTTCGAGGTTAAACGTGCCATGTTGGTAAACGTTAATGAGCCTCATCTTGGAGTTCTTGGTGGCTCCAACAATTGCACCCTTAATAGTCGCCTTGTACTCTTTGATCTTCTCAGTGGTACCTACACCACTTGCAGCCGATTCGGTTACGTAATAGGTAAGATCTTCCGGAACTTCATTACCGTCATAAGACATTATTGCCGTCTTGCCATAATTTTCAGGTGTCAGGTGCTCGTCCTTATCTTGCAGCTGCTGGCCGTCGGCAACTTTCTCCGGTACTTTCCCGGAATCCATGACCGTAAGCGTCGCATAATCTGCAACATCGAACAACGGACTGGCACTACTATCGTGCTTAATCTTGAAGCCATTTAAGTCCAAGGTGATCTTGGTGTTTGCCCCTTCAAGCCGAATCTCATCGTCGCACTCAATATCGGCAGTTAGCTTAAAAGTAGCAGCACCGTTTCCATCGCGTTGATCCTTGTTAAGGAGCTTTGACTTCAGATCTGTCCCGCTGCTAATTTCATGAGTCGGTTCATTCTCTGCAGCAAGTGAGATTGCGCCCTCGCCGTTAGCACCGTCATCCACACCCTTGGCTTCCGCACCATCAGCAGCCGAGTCTGCGTCGACGGTATCCTCGCTCGCGTCATCCTCGGCATCATCACTATTCTGGTTTTCGGCATCCCCGTTAGTAGTGTTTTCTACATCAGTAGACTCACTTGAGGAACCCCCCCCCATCACAGTTTCCTCGGTATAAACCGTCTGGTCATCGTTGGCAATGGCCTGCGAGATTGGGGGCATGACGAGCGACAGTACCAGGCTCAACACGGAGGCTCCGCACAAAACGCCTGCCAGTACACGGCGCGTCGCTTTTTTACTCTGCTTAGATTTGTCCGAATTCGCTTTCATCGATGTCTCCTCCCCAAGAGACCGCGATCTTGCTCTTTCACTATCAAACGTATCTGCGCAATCTGTAATTGCGCACGCTTATAGTTCATATTGTAACGATTGTTTGAACATCTAAGCGAAAATACCGATAGTTTTGTAGCGAATTCTCAATTCTCTTGACATTTGCTCGGATTTACCTTCGTTTATTCGCTATGAAATATCTATTTCTACTGGTAATTTAGTTGCCTATCATTTTTTAATAGCATTAGATTTATTTGCACAACATTTTGCTCAAGAGCATGCGTCCTGTGAACGGTCGAAAATCGACCGTGAACGGTAGATCATTAACCGGGAGGAATAGACTACCAAGTTGATGGGAATATCTTTAATTCATCGGTGGTCAGAAGCATGATGTTCAGACAACGTTATTTGAATTTTCGCGCAGATTTTAGGTATCAATTCACCCAAATCGCCAGAGGCCACCGCAAAGGAGCCTGCCCCCTTTGCGGTGGTCCCCCCCCCCGGCGCTATAGCAGATGTTCCTCGATAAAGATCGCGATGCCGTCTTTGTCGTTGCTGGCCGTTACAAAATCGGCGGCGGCACGGGTGGCATCGCTGCCGTTTGCCATGGCCACGCCCACGCCGGCGTCAGCCACCATGCAGGTGTCGTTGTCCGCATCGCCAAACACGCAGATGTCCTGGAGCTCCATGTCGTTGAGCTCCGCCACGCGCACAAGGCCGCGCGTCTTGGACACGCGCGGATCCATGAACTCGTAGAGCCGCTGCGTGGTTTGCAGAGCCGCCGCCTTGACGGTGTCGTCGGCAAACGTCGATGCTCGCTCAATCACCCGCGGCATTACCTCGGGCGCCATGGTAAACATCACCTTGGGCTGCGGCTCGCGCAAAAACTCGGCAAAATCGACCACCTGGTAGGGCACGCCGTCGACGCGCGACAGGTGCTCGACGCACGCGTTGCTCTCGGGCACGTAGAACACGCCGTCTCGGGGGCAGACGGGCGTTGCCGGAAGGTCCGCCATGTGCTTGCAGATGCGCGCGATGGCCTCGCCCGGCAGCGGATAGCTCAGCTCGTTGATGTCGTGCGCGCGGTCGATGATCTCGGCGCCACCGCAGCCCACCATCACGTCTACCAGGCCTTCGATGCCCCAGAGCTCGTACATGGCCTCGGTCGCGTGGGCGTCGCGCCCGGTGCACAGGCCAAAGAGCACGCCGCGCTCGCGCAGGGCGCGAATCGCCGCCACGGTGCGCGGGGACACCGTGTGCTGGCTCGTGAGCAGCGTGCCGTCGATATCGCAGAACACGGCTTTGATGTGGCTAAAGGTGGTGTCCATAGGGGCCTTTCTGGGTTGTGCGGCGGTGCTGGATGAGGTCGGAAGTGGTGTACATGGTATACCAAGGTGTGGGCGCGGCCCGTCAAAGCAAAAACCACCACAAAGGTGCCTGGCCCCTTTGTGGCGGCCGGACCCGCAGGATGGCCTGGCTCGGGGCGCAAACCATCACAACATTCGACGTTATTCGGCAAAATCGCGATTTTCGCTGAATGCTGTGATGGTTTTACTGCCTTGCAGAACAATCGAAATGCCGGCGTCCAAACAGCAGCAGCGCCGCGGGAACCGCCGTCACGACCATGCCCGCACCAACGAGCGTCTGCTGCACGCCAAACTTCGCCGCCAGCCAGGGAGCAATCGCCAGCGGGGCCACGCCAGCGAACATATTGCCAAAGCCCATGACCGAGTTCACGCGACCAAGCTGCTCGAGCGGAGCCGTCGTTTGCACAATCGTGTTGTGGAGCGGGTTGACGATGCCCCAAGCTATGCCCAGTGCAATCTGGCCGACAAGGGCTACGTCCACGTACGGCGTTCCCACGTAGAGCAAACTTCCCAGGCCCACGGACATAAGCGCCACGAGCAGCGTTTTAAGGTTGACCAGGTGCGGCGGCAAGCGGAGCGCGAGGACGGCGCCCAGCACCGCGCCCACGCCGCAGGCAGACGAGAGCCAGCCCATCCACTCAACACCGACGTGCAGGACATCGCGGTAGAAGAACGACTCCAGCGGGTCAAAGGCGCCATAGCCAAAGTTCGAAAGAAAGATGATGCAGAACAGTAGGGCGAGGACACTGTTGGTAAAGACTGTTTTGATGCTGGTCGCGAAGGTAACGCGGGAAGATGTGTTGGGGTCGGGGCTTTGTCCCGCACGCTCCCCTTCCTCTGCCGAATCGGCATCCGCATCCCCGGCGACATGGCTGGTCTTCGGCCTAAAGCCCCAACCGGCGACGAGCGCCAGCACTGTAAAGAGCATCATGAGCACGAACACCGCGCGCGACGACGCAACCGCCGCGACAAAGCCGCCCAGCGTGGGGCCAACGATGATACTCACGTTGGAGAACATGGCGATGGCGGAGTTGATGTCTTTGAGCTCGACGGGGTCGTTGGTGAGGTAGGCCGGATAGGACGTGGCGATGGGCTGGGCAAATCCCATCGTAAAGCCTAGGAACACCGCGCCGAGCAGGACGATGCCGGTCGCGCTGCCAAAAAAGAGAATCGCCGCGCCGGTTGCCAGCGTGCCCACGATGCTCAGCAAGAAATGACGGCGCGGGCCCCAGGCGTCGAGCGCCGCGCCACCCGCAAAGGACCCCAGGATCACGAAGGCGTTCATAAAGAGGACTGCCAGCGATGTCACAACGACCGAAGCGTCGTCCGCATAGGTGAGCGATCCGATGACGCCGATAAAGTAGCTGGTCTGAAAACCGGTGTAGATGAGAAAGCGCATCGCCACCAGGCGTTTAGCCTGCGCGGACAGCGATGATTGAGGTTTTGAGAAAAGAGAGACGAGCATGGAGACTCCTTGTTTCATACGAATGCGGACGGCGGGCATTCGCCACCGTCTATCGAATCAATCAATCCGCATGAAACATTAAGGACGCATCAGGACCCTTCTCTCCGTTTTTCGCTCAGTATGAACTACTTGGTAGATTGTAAGGCATGTCCCAACCATCCACCAAAGCAAAAACCATCACAAAGGTGACTGGCCCCTTTGTGGTGGTTGCGGCGTTTGCCCAGATAAAACCTGCCAAAATAAACCTGTCCCTTTTTGGCATGTTTTAGGCGAGATAGTCTTGAATCAAATCGCAGATGGCTCGGGCGTCGTTGATGTTGATGGCTCGGGTCGCAAAGCCGGCATCGAATGCCTGACGCGCCAGGGCCTCGTTGCAGGCAAGGGCCAGCGTGTGACCGTCGACCAGGTCGAGCGAGCTCTTGCCGCGCAGACGGTCGACACCGGAGCGCGCGACCACGATGTTGTCGAAGCCCTCGGTCTTGTAGCCCTCGATGATCACCACGTCGACATCGTTGTAACGCGACAGCAGCTCGCGCGCGGGCATCTCGTCCTCCTCGCGCGTGTCGGCGTACTCCGCCCAGCGCGTGGCGCAGATGAGTCCCACGTGCTTGGACCCGGCTTGGTGATGGCGCCACGTATCCTTAGCGGGCACATCGATATCAAAGCCGTGGTGCCCATGATGCTTGAGCGAACCCACGCGCAGGCCGCGGCGTGTGAGCTCGGCGATAACCTTCTCGACGAGCGTGGTCTTGCCCGAGTTTTGGTAGCCGATAAACGCAATCGCAGGGACGGCCGGTACCGGAGCTGCGGGCGCGACGGCGACGGATGCGTTCGCGGGTGCGTCACCCGCGGCTCCCACGGCCTCAACAGCAGCGGCCTGACGCTCTGCACGATCCCACACGCCCGAGCGGCCGCCCTCCTTGTGCAGCAGGCGCACGTCGACGATCTCCATGCCACGATCGACCGCCTTGCACATGTCATAGATGGTCAGGCACGCGGCGCTCGCGCCGGTCAACGCCTCCATCTCGATACCCGTCTTGCCCGTCACGCCGGCCGTAACCAGCACGTGAAAGCCAGCCTGCCCGTCCGCGCGCGCCGGCGCCCAGCCCTCGGGCACGTCATCGGCAGGCGTACCCGCCGGAGCGATGGGCGCAATGTCGCACTTGCTCTTGGTAATGAGCAACGGATGGCACATGGGAATGATATCGCTCGTGCGTTTGATGGCCATGATGCCCGCCACGCGTGCGCAGGCAAGCACGTCGCCCTTCTTGGCGCGGTCCTGCAGCACCATGGCCTGCGTCTCGGGGTGCATAAGGATGGTGCCCTCGGCGATGGCGATGCGATGGGTCTCGGCCTTGTCGGACACGTCGACCATGCGTACCTCGCCCTTGGCGTCCACATGCGTCAGCTCGTCGCGACGGGCGTCGCGGGCGGGCTCGACAGCAGTGTTGGCAGTCGGCTGCGCGGCTGCGACGGCGTCGCCGTCAGTAGCCGTGGCTTTGTGGGCAGACATCGCGGCCCTGCGAGCGGCCTTGGTGGCATCGGCGTACCTGCTCTTGGCCATATGATCATCCTCCGATTTGGGACATAAATCGTTGCGTACCCTCAATTATCGCGTGTTCCTGCGGTTTGTGGGCCACGGCATCGCGCCAAATAGAAAGTACCTGCATATCATCACCGCGGCGCAGGGCGTCGCGCACCGAATACTCGGCATCGCTGAACAGGCACGGACGCACGTTGCCATCGGCCGTCAGGCGCAGGCGGTTGCAATTCGCACAAAAATGGTTGGACATGGCGCTAATAAAGCCGACCGTTCCCGCCGCGCCCGGAAAGTGCCAATAGCGCGCGGGACCCGCGCCGGCGGGGGCGTCGTTGGTCTCGAGCGGCTCAAGCTCACCCAGGCCAACCGCAGCGGCCCCGGCATTGATGCGCGCTCGCAGCTCGTCACTCGGCACGGTGTCGCTTGCGTCCCACAGCTCGGGATTGAGCGCGGGCGCATGCGGGTCCACGGCGCAATGCGAGCTCGTGTGCTCGTCGCCGATGGGCATGTATTCGATAAACCGCAGGTGGATAGGGCGATCGACCGTCAGGCGCGCGAGGGCAGCTACATCCTGGTTAAGCCGGCGCACAACAACGCAGTTCACCTTAACGGGCTCAAAGCCCCAAGCCAGCGCCGCATCGATGCCGGCCATGGTCTGCTCGAGCCGACCCAAGCGCGTGATCTTTCCAAACAGCGAGGGGTCGAGCGTGTCGAGCGAGATGTTGACGCGGTTAAGCCCGGCATCTTTGAGCTGCGGCGCCAGCTTGGGTAGCAGGGCGCCATTGGTGGTGAGCGAGATGTCCTCGATCTGCGGAATCGCGCGGATGTCACGAATGAGCGGGATGATACGGCGGCTGACCAGCGGCTCGCCACCCGTCAGACGCACGCGGCGAATGCCTTCCCCCGCTACCAAGCGCACAAAGCGGGCGATTTCCTCGGCGCTGAGCAGCTCGTCGTGCGCGCGGGGTGCCACGCCGTCGGCTGGCATGCAATAGATGCAGCGGAAATTGCACTTGTCGGTAACGGCAATGCGCAGGTAGTTGATATCGCGGCCAAAACCGTCATGTTGCACGTGCCCGTCCACGCAACCCTCCCCTCACGCGGCGTTTTATTCTTCGGAAAACATAATACCCCACGAGAGAATCATGCCGACACCCGTACGACAGGACAGGTCGCTTCGAGCAAAACGGACTTTCCAAGCCCATCCTCAGCACGCAAACCATCACAACATTCGATGCTTTTCCCATTTTTGGCAAAAAACGTCGAATGTTGTGATGCTTTGCCTGCCCACGGCACCCCGTAGAAGGACCGGAACGTCCCTAAAGGCCGCCGTCCCAGTGCCGAATCACGAATTCTCGTAGGTCGTTCTGACGTTTCTGGAACGCTTCGCTTCGGTCGCACTTAAGGCCCATAGCGAGCGCGATGGCATTCATCGCCCGATGCAATTGCAGTTGATGGGCAAACTGAGTCCCGGTGAGGACGATCATCCTAAAGCCCAGCGCGCTCAGCACGGTCATACGCTCCGCATCCGACGCGCTGCGCTGTTTATCAAAATGGTCCGAGCCGTTGTATTCAATCCCCGTACCGTTTGCAGGCGCAAATACGTCGATCTCGAAATACCCGGCCTTAGCGAGATACTTGAACTCGTTGGGAACATCGACCCGATGGTTGAGCTCGATCTTGGCGTATCCCAGCCCTCCCTGGGAACGTTTTGCTACGACCATGATTGCGGTGGCCGTCTCCATGGGCGACCGTGCGCCATCGTGCACGCGCTTGAGCACGGCGACCGCGCGTATAGCCCCCTGGCGAGATCGGTTCTCATTGCAATAGGCAATCAAGTCGGCAACGGTATACCTCTGCCCCATCTCGATATAATCGCCTGTCGACAGATGATTCAAATGGTATCGGGCACAGATTTCGTAGCCATATTCCAGCTGCTCGGGCTCGCTCATCCACGAACCCGCTTGGACAAAGCACATGGCCTCATCAACCACCAGAAGGCCCTCTGCCACCTCGATAAGATGGCCTGGGGGTACCGGCGCTCCAAACACGTGGCACCTAAATCCAGCCGGCGTCGAGCGCTCAAAATCAAAGTTGACGAGCGTGTCGATATGATCGAGCTCTCCTCGTGGAATACCGAGCGAAACCAGATAGTCGGTAACGATCCCGACAGCCGTTGAAGCCCTCAGCCCTTTGGCATCGAGTCCCAATTTGGGCAGGCCCGCAGTCGGCTCCGCCTCGTTAGCAAGCGAGTCCTCATCGTATAGGCTGCTTGCTCGCGAGAGCGGCTCGGACGGGCGCGCCACGTTGTGGTACAGCCAGGCAGTCTTATGGGACAGGACGATCGGCAGGTCCATGAGCCCTCCAATGGAGTCGGATAACCAACCTTATTCCCCTGCCCACGGGTCCGCACACCTTCGCGCGCAAGAAAGCGATTCCGCCCGGTCGAGTGGTAGAAAAACCATCACAACATTCGATGCTTTTCCCGATTTTGGCAAAAAACGTCGAATGTTGTGATGGTTTGAGGCGAGGTGAGAGGCACGGAGGGCCAAAGCATCGTGTTCGAACGGGTTAATCCAACTCTTTTAAGCTATGCGCCAGCTGCCAGTACTCGCCGTGCTGGGCGAGCAGCTCTTCGTGCGTGCCGCGCTCGATAATGCGGCCGTGTTCGAGGACCATGATGGCGTCGGCGTCGCGGACGGTGGACAGGCGGTGCGCGATCATAAACGTGGTGCGTCCGCGCATGATGCGGTCCATGCCGCGCTCGATGAGCTTTTCGGTGCGCGTGTCGATGGAACTCGTGGCCTCGTCCAAGATGAGCACCGGCGGATCGGCCACGGCCACGCGCGCGATGGCGAGCAGCTGGCGCTGGCCCTGCGACAGGTTGGCGCCGTCGGCCGTGACCGGCGTGTCGTACCCTCTAGGCAGGCGGCGGATAAACGAATCCGCGCAGGCGGCCTCGGCAGCGGCGCGCACCTCCTCGTCGGTCGCATCGAGCTTGCCAAAGCGGATGTTCTGCGCAATGGTACCGCTAAACAGGTGCGTGTCCTGCAGCACAATGCCGAGCGACCCGCGCAGGCTGGCCTTGGCAATGTGCTTGACGTCGATGCCGTCGTACGTGATCTCGCCGTCATCGACCTCGTAGAAGCGGTTGATGAGGTTGGTGATGGTCGTCTTACCTGCGCCTGTGGAGCCCACAAAGGCGATCTTTTGGCCCGGCTTGGCAAACAGGTTGAGATCCGTGAGCACACGGGTGCCTGGCACGTAGGAAAAGTCCACGGCATGGAAGCGCACGTCGCCGGCAAGTGGGACCAAGCCGCACGTGAGCTCGGTGCCGTCGGCAGCCACCGCACGGCCCGACTCATCAACGGCAGCCACATCATGCAGGTGCCCGTACGCGCCCACGCCCTGGCCCTCGGGAATCTTCCATGCCCACGCGGCGTCGCCCGTCTGCACCAGCTCCACGCAGCCCTCGTCCACCTCGGGCTTAAGGTCCATGGCGGCAAACAGGCGCTCGGCACCGGCCAGCGCGTTGAGCAAAAAGTTGCCCAGCTGCGTAAACTGGTTGATGGGCATGGCCGCCTGGCGTACAAAGACCAGGTAGCTTGCAAGCGCGCCTACGTCGGCGAGCCCCTTGATGCAGAGCATGCCGCCCGCCACGGCGACGATGGCGTAGTTGGCATAGCCGATCACCACGGTCATGGGCACCATGGAGTTGGCGTAGGCCTGCGCGGCACCACCGGTGCGGCGCAGCTCTTGGTTGCGTGCGTCAAAACCAGCCACATTGGCCTGTTCGTGATTAAAGACCTTGATGACCTTTTGGCCCGAGACCATCTCTTCGATATATCCGTCCAGGTCGCCAAGCGATGCCTGCTGGGCGGCAAAGAAGCGCTTAGAGCGCGCGCCCGAGTAGCGCGCGTACAGCACAATGGCCGCGTCGCACACGAGCGTGATAATCGTGAGCTGCCAGTTGAGGATGATGAGCATGGCCGTGGTGCCGACCACCTGGATGCTCGCCTGAATCACGTTGGCAAAGCTGTTGTTGAGCGCCTCGGAGACAGTGTCGACATCGTTGGTGAAAAAGCTCATGATGTCGCCCGAGCGCGTGCTGTCGAAGTAGCTCAGCGGCAGCATCTGGATGTGCGCAAACAGGTCGCGGCGGATATCGGAGACCACGCGCTGGGCCGCGCGCACCATAATCTGCGAGTAGCCCAGAGCCGAGAGCACGCCCGCGGCGTAGATGGCAGCGGTAAAGATAACCTGCTTAGCGAGCAGTTCCTCGCCGCCCGTTGCCAAACCGTTGACGATGGGGCGCACCATGTAGGTACCGGCAAGGCTCGCGATGGCCGCAACAGAGGCAAGCACACCCACTGCGAGCAGCGAGAACTTGGCGTGTCCCATGTAGGAGAGCAAGCGGCGGAGCGTCTGCGCCAGATTGGCGGGACGGGCCTGAGCGGATGTCTTAGGCATGGCGCTCACCCCCTTCCAAGGGCGATCCGCTGGGAACGCAGGAAAACGGATCATTCGCGCAGCCATCGTCGCAGCCGTCGCCGGTGTCCGCGTTCCCTGCAAATTCCATCTGCGAGGCGTAAATCTCCTGGTAGATGTTGTCGCCCGCCAGCAGCTCCTCATGCGTGCCCACGCCGTGGACACGGCCGTCGTCCAACACAATAATGCGGGCGGCATCCATGACGCTCGCAATGCGCTGCGCAATGACAATCACCGTCGTGTTGGGAATCTGAGCGATATGCTCGCGGATCTTGGCGTCGGTCGCCATATCGACCGCGCTGGTCGAATCGTCAAAGATGAGCACACGCGGATGCTTGAGCAATGTACGCGCGATGCACAGGCGCTGCTTCTGCCCGCCCGAGACACCGGCACCGCCCGGGCCCAGATAGCCGTCAAGGCCGCCGATGCGATCCAGGAACTCGTCCACGCATGCCGCCCGGCAGGCACGCAGGAGCTCCTCGTCGGTGGCATCGGGCGCTCCCCACTGCAGGTTCTCGCGCACGATACCCGTAAACAGCACGTTCTTTTGCAGCACGATACCCACGGCGTCGCGTAGGGTCGCGAGGTCGTAGTCGCGCACATCGCGCCCGCCCACGAGCACGGCGCCTTCGGTGGCGTCGTACAGGCGCGCGATCAGCTGCACAAGCGAACTCTTGCCCGAGCCCGTGCCGCCGAGCACGCCCACCGTCGAGCCGCCCTCGATGCAAAGGTCGATATGCTCGAGCACGTCCTCGGCAGCATCCGCGCGGTACTTAAACGACACGTCGCGAAACTCGATGCTTCCGTCGGCCACCCCGTGCACGGCAGTGGCAACGTCGGGCGCCTGGATAAGCGAACGCTCGTCGAGCACCCGCGAGATGCGCTCCACGCTGGCAAGTGCGCGCGTGAGCAGCAAAAACACGTTGGAAATCATCATGAGCGAGTTCATGATGAGCAGCACGTAGCTCATAAAGCCCGTGAGCGAGCCCACGCCGAGCTCGCCGGCAAGAATCATGCGCCCGCCGATCCACAGAATGGAAAGCGCCGCCACGTACATCGACAGCTGAAACACCGGCAGGTTGAGCACGGCGTTGCCAAAGGTCTTCGTCGCCGTATGCGCAAGCTCGGTATTGACGGCATCGAACTTGGCCTCCTCGTGCTCGGCACGCACGTACGCCTTGACGGCGCGCACGGCGGTGAGGTCCTCCTGCACCACACCGTTGAGATGGTCCATCGAGGTCTGCAGCTGGCGGTAGAGCGGGCTGACGCGATAGGTGATAACGCCCAGTACAATCGCCAGCACTGGCAGAATAATCGCGAATACCGTAGCGAGCGGGCGCGACAGCACCAGCGCATAGACCAAGCCGACGATGAGCGTCACGGGGCCGCGCACCATGGGGCGAAAGCCGTTGCCGATGGCGTTTTGAATCACGGTGATGTCGGTGGTCATGCGAGTGACGAGCGAGCTGGCGTCGTAGTTGTCCAGATTGCCAAAGGCGAGCGTCTGGATCTTGCGATACTCGGCCTCGCGCAGGTTAGCGCCCAGCCCCGAGGCGACGCGAGCAGACGTGCGCGCATAGCCCAAGCCAAGTACCAGCGAAAATGCGGCACATACCAACATATACGTGCCCTGCAACAGCATGTAGTCGATGTCGCCCGCGGGCACGCCTACATCGATGATATTTGCCATGATGACCGGGATAAACAGCTCGAGCGCCGTCTCGGCCGTCACAAAGAGCACGCCGAGCATGGCATCGCGGCGGTATGCCCCCAGATAGGAAAACAGAATCTTGAGATTGCGCACGCAGGTTCATCCCCCATCAAACGTTGTTCGCAAACCCACGTATTATGGCGCGCCGTGCGGCGGTGTCAAGTGTTCCGAAATCGATTTCTGCAAGGCTAGTGCAGGCACCAAGCTCGCAGGACGCGCCCCTGTATTCAATTAGAAATGAACGCGAGCGTGACTTTTTCGCCCCACTGCCAACATAAACCTTGACTCTATAATCGTTGTAGGGTTTTCACTACACTGGTACGTAAACAGACCAAGCCAGAAAGCCCCGCCCATGGAACACGACCTCACACGCGGCAATGTCCTTAAGACCATCGCGGTCTTTGCCCTGCCTTATATGCTCTCGTACTTTTTGCAGATGCTCTACGGCATGGCCGACCTGTACATGATGGGGCAGTTTAGCGGCGCCGCCGGCATCACCGCCGTGGGCAACGGCGCGCAGACGCTCTATATCATTACCGTGACGCTCGTGGGCCTGGCCATGGGAACGACGGTTATCGTCGGCCACGCCGTGGGTTCGCGTCGGTTTGACCGCGCCGAGACCGCCATCGGCAACACCATCACGCTCTTTATGGGTGTCTCGGTGGTGCTGGCCGCTGTCCTGCTCGCACTGTGTCCGCAGATTGTGGCACTCATTGGCACGCCGGCCGAGGCGGTCGAGGGCACCGCCGCCTACCTGCGTATCTGCTTTATGGGCATTCCCTTTATCGCCGCGTACAACATCCTCTCGGCCATCTTTCGCGGCCTAGGCGATTCGCGCTCGCCCATGTACGTGATTGGCGTGGCATGCATCATCAACATCGCGCTCGACTTTCTGTTTATCGGCCACATGGGGCTCGGCCCCGTAGGCGCGGCACTCGGCACAGTCATCGCGCAGACGGCGAGCGTGGCTCTCGCGCTCGTGTGGCTCAAGAGCCGCCGTACGCACATTCACCTCAAGCGCAGCGACCTACGCCCCCAGCCCGAGGTGCTCGGCAGCATCCTTAAGATCGGCGTGCCCGTAGCCGTGCAGGACGGCTGCATCCAGGTGGCGTTTATGTTCATCACCGTCATCGCCAACCACCGCGGCCTGGTTGATGCCGCCGCCGTAGGCTTGGTCGAAAAGATGATCAGCTTTTTGTTTATCGTGCCGAGTTCCATGGGCGCTACCGTCAGCGCGCTCACGGCGCAAAACGCCGGCGCAGGCAAGGGCGACCGCGCGCGCCAGGTGCTCAAGGATGCCATGACCGTCTCGGTGGTGTACGGCTGCCTGATCACGGTGCTGATGTGGCTGGTGGCGCCGGCGTTTATCGGCTTTTTTGCCAAGGACCCCGCGGTGGTCGCCGCCGGCACCGGCTATATGCGCAGCTATATTTTCGACGCGATTTTTGCCGGCATCCACATTTGCTTTAGCGGCTTTTTCGCTGCATACGGCAAGAGCTACATCGGCTTTGCGCACAACGTGCTGGCCGTGGCGCTCATTCGCGTACCCGGCGCATGGCTGCTGTCGAACGCCTATTCCGACACGCTGTTCCCCATGGGTATCGCCTCGCCGTGCGGGTCGATTCTGTCGGCGGCCATCTGCGTGATTGCATTTACCGTGCTCAACCGCCGCGGAACTTTTGACAAGCTGATGGCGTAGCGGGGCAACGCAGGCCTAGCGCCTCTCCCCTGTTTTACCGAAAGGAGCGGTCCTGTGACCGACATGCCAAGCGAACACACCGAGGGCCTGCTCCGCATTGGCGAGGTGGCGCGCTTGCTCAATTTGAGCGTGGGCACACTGCGCCATTACGAACAGATGGGGCTATTGGAACCGGCATATGTCGATCCGACGAGTGGGTACCGCTACTACGGATCGCGGCAGCTCTCCACCCTCAACACCATCGGCAACCTGCGCGTTCTTGACCTGCCGCTGGCCCAGATTCGCGAGTTTGTCACTACGCGCGATATGGATTTGATGCAACGGCAACTGACCAAGCAACAGGAGTTAATTGAGCACAGGCGGCGTGAGTTGGAGCGCATGTCGCGCAAGATTGACCAGCGGCTTGCCTTGCTTCATGGCGCTTTGAATGCTGATCTCGACACCATTAGCGAAATCGAGGAACCCGAACTTCGCTGCGCCACGCTGCACGAGCGCGTCAATCCCACCGACGCCTATTCGCTGGGATGGCATATCCGCCAGCTTCAGCAGGGGCAGCACGAAACCTTTGCCTATCTGGGCAATCTGGGTGTGGGCATCGCGCCCGAACGCCTCGCCGCCGGCGACTTTGATGGCTACGACGAGGTCTTCCTGCTGCTCGATGACACCGATGATTACTTGGGCGACGTCGAGGTGCGGCCCGCCGCGCGCTGCCTAACCATAAGCTTCCGCGGCACGCACGGACAAGCAGCCCCGCGCTACGAGCGGCTGCTCAGCTATATGCGCGAACACAACCTGACGCCCGCCGGCCCCTCGCGCGAGATCGCCTTGATCGACGACATCATCAGCGACGACCCGGCAACCTACGTAACGCAGATCACGGTGCCGGTTGCCCCAGCAAAGTAAGAACCGCCCGGAAGGCATCGTGCTTCCGGGCGGTTCTTCAATTTGGCTATCGATGCCTTACGCCTCAGGCACCTCGCCGGTAGCCAAGATCTGCTCGAGTGCGTCCTCGTCCAGCACGGGTACGCCCAGCTGCTCGGCTTTGGTGAGCTTGGAGCCCGCTTTGGGACCGGCGACCAGGTAGCTCGTCTTCTTAGAAACACTGCCCGAAACCTTGGCGCCGAGCACCTTGAGCGCCGCACCCGCCTCGTCGCGCGTGCGATTGACGAGCGTGCCGGTGAGCACAAAGGTCAGACCCGCAAGCGGCTGTGCGTCGGCAAGCTCGCCCGCCACCCCAGCGTCGGCTGCGGCTTGCGCGTGCGCGGCGCCCAAGTCGACCTCAAGCGACAGACCAGCCTGGCGCAAGCGCTCCAGCACGGCGAGGTTTTCGGGCACGGCCAGGAACTGTTTGACGCTCGCCGCAATCTTGGGACCGATGCCCTCGCACTCGGCAATATCCTCTTCGCTCGCCAAGATGAGCTTGTCAATCGACAGGAATCGCTCGGCGATGACCTCGCCCACGCTCTTGCCCACATGACGGATGCCCAGGGCAAACAGCACACGCCCGAGTGGCTGGCTCTTGGACTTGTTGAGCTCGGCGATGATTTTCTCGGCCGTCTTGAGGCCTACCGGAATAGGATCGCCCTTCTTAACGCCCTTATTGCTATTGGTGCTCGCGTACACGCGCCCCGTATCCAGGCCTGCGATGTCATCGACCGTGAGCTGGTAGAAGTCTGCGACATCGTGGATCAGGCCGGCAGCGATCATCTTGTCGACGATCTCGTCGCCCAGGCCATCAACGTCCATGCAGCCGCGGCTCACCCAGTGGAGCAAGCGCTCCTTGAGCTGCGCCGGGCAGTCAATGGACACGCAGCGGTAGGCGACCTCGCCATCCTCGTGGACCACGGGGCTGCCGCACACGGGGCAGACCTCGGGCATCTGCCAGTCAACGCTGTCGGCCGGGCGCTTGTCGAGCACCGGGCCCACGACCTCGGGGATTACGTCGCCCGCCTTGTGCACGATGATAGTGTCGCCCTCGCGCACGTTTTTGCGGCGGATCTCGTCGATGTTGTGCAGCGTGGCGCGCGCGATGGTGGAGCCGGCAACCGTCACCGGGTCGAACTCGGCGACCGGCGTGAGCACACCGGTGCGGCCCACCTGGATGCGAATCTCGCGCAGGACGGTCTGCTTTTCCTCGGGCGGGAACTTAAAGGCAATGGCCCAGCGCGGTGCGCGGGCGGTAAAGCCCAAGTCGAGCTGCTGCTGAAAGCTGTCCACCTTTACGACCACGCCGTCGATGTCGTAGTCCAAGTCGCCGCGATGCTCGAGCGCCTGGGCGCAGAACTCGTGAACCTCAGCGGGTGTGGCGCAACGGGCAACGTTGGGGTTGACGCTAAAGCCGGCGCTACGCAGCCAGTCCAGGAACTCGCGCTGGCTGTGGACGTGCAGCGGATCGGTATCGGCAATGGCGTAGATAAAGGTAGCCAGGTCGCGGCGCGCCGTGACCTTGGGGTCCTTTTGGCGCAGGCTGCCGGCGGCGGCGTTGCGCGGGTTGGCAAAGGGGTCGCGGCCCTCGGCATCGGCCTCTTCATTCAGACGAACAAAGCTGCCCTTGGGCATGTACACCTCGCCGCGTACCTCAATGGTACGCTCGCGGTCGGCGCCCATGTGGGTGAGCGCTGCCTCGGACAGATGCATGGGCACATCCTTGATGGTGCGCACGTTGAGCGACACATCCTCGCCCGTGGTACCGTCGCCGCGCGTGGCGGCGCGCATAAAGGTGCCGTTTTGATAGGTAAGCGCCACGCCCAGACCGTCGATCTTAAGCTCGCAGGTATAGGTGACGCTGCCGGCACCGAGCGCATCCTCGGCGCGCTGGAGCCACGCGTCAAGTTCGTCCAGATCCATAGCATCGTCCATGGAATACATGCGCGCCATATGTGTGACCGGTGTAAACTGCTCGCTCACGTAGCCGCCCACGCGCTGGGTATAGCTGTCGGGCGTCACCAGGTCGGGGTAGGTCGCCTCGATCTGCTGCAGCTCAACGAGCATTTTGTCAAAGGCGGCGTCCGTGATCTCGGGCGCATCGAGCATGTAGTAGCGATAGGCGTGGTAATCGAGCTCGTGGCGCAGCTCGGCCGCACGCGCTGCCGCCTGGGCACGGGCATCGGCCGGTGCAGCGGTATCCGTGCTCGCGGGCGTTTCGGTATCGATGTCCACGCCGTCACCAAACAGGCTCGATTGCTCCATAGCGGCACTCCTTCGCTCGATTTCAAACGGATACAAGAGTACCACCGGTCACCATGGGGCCGAATAGCGGTCTCAAACCGCACCGAATCGGCAGCCATCAAACTGGAGTGGATCGCGCGTTCAAACCATGCCCTTGCCGTTTCTAAATGATCCGTTTTCCTCCGTCTCCAAGGGATCATCGCGAAAAGAGGGGCTGTCCCGCGCTGGCGGAACAGCCCCTCTGGCTTCGATATGTGCGATACAGCTCGTTAGAAACCCTGGCCGTTGCCCTGACCCTGGCCCTGCTGGCCAAGCAGCTCCTCCAGATACTGGCGCAGCTGCTCGTCGGTAATACCGCCGTTGCCGGTATCGGTCGCGCTGTCGTTCTGCTGCTGGTTCTGCAGCTCCTCGTCGGAGCCCAGCTCAACCGTGACCTTCTTCTCTTCCTTGCCGCGCATGAGCGTGATCTCGACCTTCTCACCCACCTCGTGGCTGCGCAGTGCGATGATCAGGCCATCGGCGCTCGTAATCTCGTCGTCACCCAGCTTGGTGATGACGTCGCCCTCCTGAATGCCGGCCTTGGCGGCAGGACCGTCTTCGACGACACTTGCCACATACGCGCCGCTATCGGTGCTCAGCTTGTTGGTGCGGGCGTTAAGTGCATTGACGCTCGAAAGCGTGGCGCCCAGGTACGGATGCACCGGCGTCTTGCCGTCGATGATCTGGTCGGCAATGTTCTTGGCATAGTTGACCGGAATGGCAAAGCCCACGCCCGAGCTGGAGCCCGAATAGCTCTCGATGAGCGAATTAATGCCCACAAGCTCGCCATTGTCGTTAACGAGCGCGCCGCCGGAGTTGCCCGGGTTGATGGCGGCATCGGTCTGGATCATGTTGGCATAGATGGTGTTACCGTTGGTAGAGCTCATGGCCGTGGAGCGGTAGAGCGCCGAGACGATACCGGTGGAGACAGACTGCTCGTTGCCAAACGGCGAACCGATCGCCATGACCCACTCGCCCACGTTGAGCTTGGAGGAGTCACCAATCTCGATCGGCGTGAGCTTGGAGGCGTCGGCGTCCTTGAGCTTGATGACGGCTAGGTCGCTCGAGGCATCGTTGCCCACGAACTCGGCCTCGTAGGTGGTGCCGTCGTCCATGGTCACCACGTACTGGTCATAGCCATCGACCACGTGGTTGTTGGTGAGGATGTGGCCCTCGGTATCGAGCACCACGCCCGAACCGACGCTGCCCGAGTTGTCCGACTCGTCGGCAGACTGCGAAAGCGAGCCATTCTGGCCGCCGCTCGAAGTGGCGGTAATGGAAACCACGGAGGGCAGGGCCTTGGCAGAAACGGCCTCGGCCAGCGTGGTGTCCTCGGAATCGATGGTGATCTTTTGCGTCGATGAACCCGAAGCACCCGCCGTCACGGCATTCTTGCCGCCGCCAATGTTGAGCGTACCGCTCATAATGAGCGCAATGACCAGCAGGGCGCCACAGGCGCAGCCGGCGAGCGCCGTAATAAAGATCGGCAGCTTTTTGGTCTTAGTCTTGACCACTGTATGCTTGTTTACAACCTGCTGGCTGCCCAGCGGCTTTCCGGTCTGCGTGTCGTAGGCCTGCACGTAGGGAATGTTGCTGTCGGCAGGCGTCGACTCTACCTGCACACGCGGCTGCTGTTGGGTCTCGCCGGCGTTGCCCGCATCCTGGGGACGCTGGGAATCGTTCTCGCTCATAGCTGCGATCCTTTCGTCAAATAACCAAAGGCCCGCCAAACATGTGGCGGGCCATCATTGTTCACGTTGAGTTGTACCCCAATATGCGGGCGTACGTGTACGAGAACGCAATCTTTTAGGAAGGCTTAAGTTCTGCTGCAAACTCGAAGGGAACCCGCACCTGCGGCAAAACCACCACAAAGGTGCCTGTCCCCTTTGTGGTGGAAATCTAGTCCTTAAACAGATAGCCCACGCCGCGGACGGTGGTGATGTGCGCCGCGATCTGCGGGCCCACCTTGGAGCGGATGCGTCGGATATGCACGTCGACGGTGCGCGTACCGCCGCAGTACTCAAAGCCCCACACGCGGTGCAGCAGTACCTCGCGGCTGTAGGCGCGGTTGGGATGCGTCGCCAAAAAACTCAGCAGCGAGTACTCCATCAGCGTCAGGTCAATGGGCTCGCTATCGAGTGTCACCTGGTAGGTGGCCAGGTTGATCTCAAGGTTATCGATGTTGAGCACATCATCGGAGGCGACGGGCTCCTCCTCGCCCATCAGACGCTGTGCACGAGCCTTGAGCTCGTTGGGCGTCGCCGTGGGACATACAAAGTCGGCATGCGCATGATTCGGCAGGCGCAGGGTGCCGAGCGCCTCGTCGTCGACGATCACCAGCATGGGAACACCGCCGCGATCGTCGAGCCACTTGGCAATCTGATCGATGCGGTCGCTGCGGATGCCATCGGAATCGAGGATCAGCAGGTCAAAGTCGTGCGCCGCAGTTGGCGAATCGGGGGTGGCCAGACTCACCTCGACACCCAGGGTGGTCGTCAAGCTGCGGGCAAACTCGTGGAAGCGCGTCGTGCGCGCCATGAACAGGGCACTCTTTTCGGACATATCGGCCTCCAAAGAAATGAGCTCAATCGTACTGGGACAAGCCAGCGCGATTAGGAGTTCGCCAGGTAGTGCTTGATCTCCCATTCGGTGATCGTGGACTCAAACTTATGCCACTCGTCGCGCTTCTTTTTGAGGAAGAAGC
The DNA here is from genome assembly GCA_900541685.1 of uncultured Collinsella sp. Lineage (GTDB taxonomy): Bacteria > Actinomycetota > Coriobacteriia > Coriobacteriales > Coriobacteriaceae > Collinsella. The sequence continues at coordinate 39,425 of UQKM01000009.1, read as the reverse complement.
TGTGGATGTGCTCGCCGAGGGCATCCTTCATAAACTGCGAGTCCTCAAAGACGTCGAGTGCCTCTTTAAGCGAGCGCGGCAGCGGCGCGTAGCCGGCCTCGACCATCTGACGGTCGGTAAGCTTGAGCGTCTCGGCCGTTGCCTCGGGCGGGAGCTCCAGTTTGCGCTCGATACCGTCGAGACCAGCCGCCAGCGTGACGGCGTTGACCAGGTACGGGTTGGCCATGGGGTCGGGGCTGCGCAACTCGATACGCGTGGACAGTTGCTTGCCGGGCTTGTAGACCGGGATGCGGACCATACTCGCGCGGTTGCGCAGGCCCCACGTGGCGTACTGCGGCACGGAGTCGCCGCCCGTGGTGATGCGCTTGTACGAGTTGACCGTGGGGTTAGTGATGGCGCTGATCTCGCGCGCGTGCGCCAAGATGCCGGCCATGTAGTGCTTGGCGACGTCGGAGAGATGGTACTTCTCGTCGTCCTCGCCCCAAAAGACGTTGTTGCCGTCGTGGTCGAATAGCGACTGGCACAGGAACATAGCACTGCCGTCCTCACCCGCCAACGGCTTGGGCATAAAGGAGGCGTGGCAACCGCTCTCGTAGGCCTGCTGCTTAATGATGAGTTTGGCCGTAGTGATGGCGTCGGACATGCTCAGGGCCTCGGCGTGGCGCAGGCTCATGCCGTGCTGCGAGCGGCCGGCGGCGTGGAAGGTGTACTCCACGGGCACGGACATCTTCTCGAGCGTGAGAACCGTGTTTCGACGCAGGTCGCGGGCGGCATCGCTCACCGAAAGATCGAAGTAGCCCACGTTGTCGAGCGGCTCGGGGGTGTGCTCGTCGGGGAAGTAGTAATACTCCAGCTCGGCACCCACATTGAGCAGATAGCCAGCCTTCTCGGCCTTGCGGAACATGCGACGCAGGGCATCGCGCGGGTCGCCGGCAAACGGCTTGCGATCGGGAGTGCACACATCGCAGAACACGCGGGCGACGCCGTTGTGGCTCGGGCGCCACGGCAAAATCTGGAAGGTCGAAGCATCGGGGAACGCCAGCATGTCGGCTTCCTCGGGCGTGGCAAAGCCCTCGATGGCGGAGCCGTCAAAGCCAATACCCTCCTCAAAAGCGACCTCGAGGTCCTCGGGGCTAATGGCAAAGTTCTTGAGGCGGCCGAGAATGTCGACAAACCACAGACGCACAAAGCGGATGTCACGCTGCTCTACGGAGCGGAGTACGTAATCGATGTTCTGCTGGTTCATGTCGCTCCCCTTTCTTTCGGGCGGGTTTCGACTGGTCTATATCGCAGATACTATCGCAGAAAAATGTTTCCGCAGGGTTAAAGCGTATCAAGCGCTCAAAAAACGTGCGCGAACAGGCAGTTGCGAACGAGTAGTTAGCGCGAGGTCGAGGCGCGGTGTTCGATGTGGCCGGGGATCTCGATGCGCTTGGGGGCGAGCTTTGCGGCATCGCCCACCGTAGTGGTAACGATGTCGATACGCTCGGACAGGCGCTCGACTACGCGCTCGGCAATGGTAAGGGTGTCTTGCGCGGCCGTGGTCACACCGCCAAAGAGGACGTGGTTCCAGGGATAGTCGTCAAACGTTGCAATCTTGAGACCCGCCGGCAACGAGGGCCCCAGCTGGGCCAGCGCCTCGGTCAGACGCAGGAAAACCAAGCCGTTGACGGCAATGAGGCCGAGCTTTTTACCCGCATAGTCACGGATAGCTCCGTCCAGACGGCTGACACCCGTGGCACCACCGTCGGCCAGGGTAACGACCTCACCCGCAAGGCCGCGGCGCGAGAGCTCGTCGGCAAAGGCCTCGGCGCGCTCGCGACGCACGGGGCTGTCATCGCTTGCCTCGGTGAGCAGGCACAGGCGCTCGCTGCCAGCAGCGGCCAAGGCGTCTACCAGGCCGGCAACCAGCTCGCGGTTGTTAGAGGTCACCAGATCGATGCCACCGTCGGCAACATCGCGGTCGAGCAGCACGACGGGCAAGCGTCCCGCTGCCGCGGCGATCGCCTTGTCGTTGCCTCCGCAGGTGTTGACGACCAGGCCGTCCACGCCGGCATCGATAAGTCTGGTGAGCGACTCTGCCTCCTTGGCGGGGTCGTTGCCGCTAATGGCAGTCATAAGCGAGCAGCCGCGCGCGGCGGCACTGGCGGAAAGCCCTTCGAGCATGGCGCTGGAGAACGGGTTAGCGATGTCGGCCAGGATCACGCCGATGAGGTTGGTACGCGAGCTGCGCAGATTGCGCGCGGCGGCACGTGGGCGATAGCCGGTGCGCTCGATAACCGCCGCGATGCGCGCGCGAGTTTCCTCGGTCATCTGCCCGGGGCGGTTGTTGAGATAGCGCGAGACCGTGGCCGGGCTCACGCCCGCCTCGGCGGCAATGTCCTTGATTCTCATCTGCGCCATAGCGCACCCCGTTTCCCAATTGTCGGCAGTCTGAGCCATTTTAGGCATTTTTTAAAATTCTCGGTTGCAAAACGCTGTAGGTGAGCAGCATCGCTTTTGCGTCTCGAGCAGATGCGGTGATGGGCTAGATAGACGAGTCTTTGGACAGCTCGAAATAGTCGGGATACAAGGCGATAACCGGGCCCTGCTCCTCGGGCATCAGGTGCAAGTGCGTCTCTGCCAGGTAGCTCGCCGTGTCGGTATCGCCCCTCTTAATGGCCTCGAGAATCCGACGATGTTGTCGACGAATCGGCTCCCAATCCAGATCCTGCGACACCATACGCAACCAGTTGTATCGCTCAAAATGCGTGTTGACGCTCTTCATCCAATCCCACAGCATGTGACGACCGGCAATCTCAAAACACGTCTCATGAAACAGGTTATCCAAGTCGAAAAAGCGACGCGTCTCGCTATGGTCGAGCGACTCGGACTCGGCAAGAATCTGCTCGAGCCGATGCTTTTGCTCGGACGTGGCAGCCGAACAACATTTAATGAGTACGCTTCTTTCGAGTTTCTCGCGCAAGAAACAGGCATTCTCGGCGTGTTCCATGCTGATCTTAGAGACGTAGGTACCACTCTTGGGACGCGTTTCCACCAGCTCTTGCTCGCGCAGGCGCACAAAGGACTCGCGAATTGGCGTGCGCCCGATCCCCGTCTCCTTTTCCAGACCAATCGCCGAAAGGCGCGTGCCGGGCTTGAGCTCGGCATAGATAATCTTGGAGCGCAGTGCGTTGTATGCCTGATCTTGCAGGCTCTGATAATGCTGGTGTTGTTCCATAAAGCCCTCGGATGAAGCCCACGGTTTGTCGAATTCCACCACGTAATACTATCGCATCGACACGCCCCGGCTCCCAATCAGTCTTTTTGGGACGGGGCTCTTTTAGCTACCCTGGCTCGCAGATCGGCCCCTTGCCACAAAAGTGGCCCATCTACTACGTTAACACGGATAGCCTCGACCATACCGAAAACCGTGAAAACAAAACCGCAGGTAGACAGCTTGTCAATTATCGAAAAAGCCGACTATGGTTGACCCCTGCGGCTTAAACGTAGTAGATAGGCCCTTTTCGTGACGCAGCACTACCGCACCCCAAATTGGCACCCCGAGCCTGTTATAAGTTGCTGTGAAATACGGACGGTTGATAATCAAGGGTTGATAATCAAGGCGCGCTATACGGCTTGCCATATTTCACTATACTTTGCTGTACGTCGCTATACTTTGCTATAACTTGACAATAATCGGCCCGTTACCATCCGGGATATAACGGACCCCAAGCCAACGCTGGCTTGGGGTCCGTCTTGTACCATGGCTCTTTTGGACTATGAGCGCTCGTATTTCGTGGCCCGCCCGGTTCCCTGCCTTACGATTGCATTCCGTTCAAGCAGAGATTCGAGTGCCGCCAACGTCCGCATGCGGCTCAGCCCCGTCTGTTTTTCAATCTCGCTTCGCGACATAATTCGCCCGCCCGACAAGGCATTGAGAACCTGGATCTCTTCCTCGGACCCTTCAAAGGCATCGGTAGCGGGCAATGTGACGGCCACCATGCCGCCGCGAACATCAAAAATTGGTTGATTGATCGAATCGCGATAGGCACGTCTAATGCGCGCGATTCCCGTGCCAAATTTCTCGATGTAATCCAGCTTTAAAAAGACCTCGGCGACAATTGGGTTTCTGAGCACGGATATCTGCCCATACAGGTATTGTTCCGTCGTCAAACCGGCAGGCAGTGATCCGGGCGAAGTCACAACAACACGATCGTCGTACAAGGCAATTTGAACATTCGCTCGAACGTCCCACGTCCGATGCACCAAAGCGTTTGCAACAGCTTCGCGGAATGCCTCAAGAGAAATTCGATCGGTTTGGACGCGCTCCATCCCTTCGATACGCTCAAAACGGTAGTAGCGTGCAAACATAGCCACCGCCCTGTCCACCTGCTCAATTGCGGATACATTTGTCGCCGTCTCACGGTCCAAGATCACATCCTCGGTATCGCCAAAACGGACGCAGTCGATGCCCGGAAAATCATTCTTATCCGCCAAAATCGCCGCAGCGTTGGTATAGCCATCTTTGCCGAGCAAGCGAAGCGTGCGCATAATATCCGGCGTTAGCTCGGAAATGCCGAGATGTTCAACACACTTATGCTCGAGCGTGTGAAAACTAAAGTCCTGGCGAGCCGACGTGAGCGCGTCGAACGTTACGTTGCTGCCTTCGAGCGTCAGCCTGCCATACTCAAACCGGTCGACCTCCACCGTTGCCGAATCGTTTCGCCTGTAGGCCTTTCCCTTGCTTCGATAGGGTTTGTCCTGGCCCTCATAAACCGTAAGGATTACGGTCCCGTGTTTCTCATCGCGCTCGAGCGTGTAACGGGGAGCGGGATCCAAGCTGTCATTAATCATGTTCTCGATGCGGAGACACTCTGCGACCGGATCTGCAAGGCCGACAGCCACGCCCTCGTCATCAACGCCAAACTCAATCTTGCCCGTCCCGTAGTTTGCATAGGCGCTCACCGTTTTAAGAAACGTCGGCGTAACGCTTTCCTCGTATTCGACTGTAGGGCTCTCTCTAACAACCATATGCACAACCCTCTCGTTTCGTACCATTCATAAGCGTATTATAAGACGAAAACCGTTTGCGTACTGATTTATCCAAGACGCAAACGGTTTTCGTCTTTATTTGCGTACGGAATTAGGACGCATAATTTCGCTTTCGTATGGCTCAATACCGGACACAGACTGTTTTCGTCTGTCAATACGTCTGCAATCCAAACGAAAAGAGCCCCGAGTTCAGTATGAACTCGGGGCTCTTTGTGCCGCACATCTATGAGAGGAGAAATTCGATGCGTACGGGCGCTATTCCATGAAGCCGCAATGGCGCGATGGGGCCAGATTTACATGCACCAAGTTGGTGCAAAGTAACCTGCCCCCACGCACCAAGGGGTTGACTAGAGTTCGCAGGCAACCTTGTAGCCATCGCCGATGGCGTCGCGGATGTTGCCGCACTTCTGGGCATCGCCCAGCACGTGGGTGGCAACGCCGGCAGCGGTAAGGTCGTCGGCCAGCTTGGTGTTGGGACGATAGCCCATGGCAAGCACCAGCGTATCGGCATCGGCGATGGTGTGGACCTCGCCGTCCTTTTCGTAGCTGATGGCGTCCTCGGTGATTTCGGTCACCTTGGCCTCGGTCAGCACATGGACGCCCTTGGAGAGCATGCGCGTGATGAGCACCGCGCGACCGGCACCGCCCTCGTTGGCGGCAAGCGTCTTGGTCATCTCGATAACGGTGACATCGCGATTGGCCGGCGAAAGGTCGTTGACCAACGGGGCCAGGTAATCGGCCGTCTCGCAGCCAACGGTGCCGCCGCCCACAATGACGATCTTCTTACCCGGGAAAGCCTTGCCACCCAGCAGGTCGTCAGCCGTCATAACCTGCTTAAAGCCCTGCATAAAGGCCGGGGCGATGGGCTCGGCGCCATAAGCCAGGACAACCTCGTAACCCGCGTAGTCGCGCTGAATGTCCTCGGCCGAGAGCTCGGTGCCAAAGACGCACGTGACGCCTGCCTCGGCCAGGCGACGGTACTGATACTTGATCACGCGGGTGAGCTCCTGCTTTGCCGGCGGAACGGCCGCGATGCGCATCTCGCCACCCGGCTCGTCCTGCTTGTCCACGAGCACCACGTTATGGCCGCGCTTGGCGGCAATGTAGGCTGCCTCCATGCCCGCAGGACCAGCGCCCACAACCAGTACGTTCTTGGCCTCGGCGGCAGGCTCGTAGCCGGCCTCATCGCGTTCCACGTCCGGGTTGACGGTGCAGGAGATGCGCTTGCCAAACATGATGCCGTTCAGGCAGCGCAGGCAACCGATGCAGGGACGGATATCATCGGCATTGCCGGCAGCGGCCTTGTTGCAGAACTCGGCATCGCACAGATTGGCGCGGCCCATCATGCAGATGTCGGCAGCGCCGTCCTCGATCAGCTCCTCGGCAATCCATGCCTCATTGATGCGGCCGACCGTGGCGACGGGAATGTTCACATGCTTTTTGATCTCGCGCGAGCAGGCGGCGTGCGAGGCCTGCTGCGTACCGGCGGCGGGAATCGCGGAGCCGCGCTTGATGGTAGTGCCGCCCGACACGTGGATCATGTCGACGCCAGCCTTCTCCAGGCGACGCGAGACGTAGATCATGTCGTTGAGGGTCAGACCGCCATCGGTGTACTCGTCGCCCGAGATACGGACGTCGATGATGAAGTCCTTGCCGCAGCGCTCGCGAATCTCGGCGATGACCTCGAGCAAGAAGCGCATGCGGGCATCGAGCGAGCCACCGTACTCGTCGGTACGCTTGTTATAGAGCGGGGTCAAAAAGCCGCCGAGCATGCCGTGGGCGTGCGCCGCATGGACCTCGACGCCGTCGACACCGGCCTTCTGCATGCGCACGGCAGCGTCGCCAAACTGATGCGTGAGCTCGTGGATCTCATCGACCGTGATAGGGCGCGGCGCCTCGCGGGCATAGGACGGGCCCACAAAGGACGGAGCGATCAGGCGCGGCGTGCCCGGGATGTTAAAGGCCATGTAGGCGGGGTGGAAGAGCTGCGGCATGATCTTGCAGCCATACTCGTGGACGGCTGCGGCGAGCTTTTCCCAGCCGGGGATAAACGTGTCGTCGTAGCAGCACATATCGCCCGGCAGATAGGTATAGGTGGGCTCGACCGTCACGACCTCGGTGATGATGAGGCCCACGCCGCCCTTGGCGCGGGCACGGTAATGATCGACCAAGTCGTCGGTCACATAGCCGTGATCGGCCAGGTTGGTAGATACCGGCGGCATAAAGACGCGGTTCTTGACCTCGGTTGTACCGACCTTGATCGGGCTAAAGAGCATCGGATAGGCGGAGGACTCCATACAGGGTTCCTTTCGTTTGAGCCGCTCGGCGGCAGTTGCTAACGTACATATCGTATCAGCAACTGCCGTATCCGCAGTCAAACATACCCAAACGCCGGTCGGCTAATGAATACCGCGACCCAAGTCTTCGGCGATTTTGTCCACGCCCTTAAGTGCGGCGCAGGTCTTTTTGTTGGAGCAATGCCCCGTGCAAACGCCACCCTGGGCGCAGTCGGCGCAGGTGCCCTTTCGGTAGATACGCACGCACACGGCGACAAACGCAATGCCGATAACAGTCAACACAACAATATCGATAGGTGCCATAGCAAGCCTCCTCTAGTTAACCATCACTTACTTTACCCCATTCTTACCTGCCAAAAAGGGACAGGTTTATTTTGGTCGGTTTTATCTGCGGAAACGTCACATCTTAACTTCTGGAGCAAAGCAACCTATCCCCCATTGCACCAAAAGCCCGAGTGTCGCTGGGACACCCGGGCTCGTGGAAAGGGGCTCGTCCTTATTCGGACTTAAGCGGAAACTGCGGCGGAGGCAGCGTTGGTCTCGTCCTCGTCGGTCCAAGCGTGCTTGGGCATGGGACGGAAGATCTGGAAGAGCATCGCAACCAGCAGCGCGATGGCCACAACCGTCCAGATACCAAACTGACCAAGGACAAGCAGGTTGTAGAACTGGTTGATGAACAGGCCGATCACCCAAGCGAAGGCGCACTCGTAACCGATGGCGATCGCGGTCCACTTGCCGGAGTCCATCTGGTTGCGGATGGTACCCATAGCGGCAAAGCACGGGGCGCACAGCAGGTTGAACGCGCCAAAGGCAACGCAAGCGCCCATAGTCGGGAACATGCCGGCAAACGCGGTCCACAGGCTCGGGTCGGTCTCGGCGGCATCGGCGACGGACAGCAGCGAACCGGCGGTGGCGACGACGTTCTCCTTAGCGACAAGGCCCGAGACGGTCAGCGCAGTTGCCTGCCAGGTGCTAAAGCCGAGCGGGGCGAAGATCCAAGCGACCAGGTTGCCCAGCATGGCGAGCACGGAGTAGTCCATGAACTCCTCGGGGATGCCGTCCATCGCAGGCAGGAAGCCAAAGGAACCGTTATAGCTACCAAAGTTGGAGAGGAACCAAACCACGACGGTGGACGCGAAGATGACCGTGCCGGCCTTCTTGATAAAGGCCCAGCAGCGCTCCCACACGTGCAGCGCCCAAGAGCGGATCGCCGGGAAGTGGTAGGCGGGAAGCTCCATAACGAACGGCGTCGGGCGACCCGCAAAGAGCTTGGTCTTCTTGAGCATGAGGCCCGAAGCGATGACGGCAAAGACGCCCAGGAAGTAGAAGAGCGGGCTGATCCACGCGGCGGTGGTAGAAGAATCGCCGATGATGGAACCCATGAGCAGGGCGATGATCGGCAGCTTGGCGCCACAGGGAATAAACGTGGTGGTCATGACCGTCATGCGGCGGTCCTTCTCGTTCTCGATGGTCTTGGTGGCCATGACGCCGGGGACGCCGCAGCCCGAGGACACGAGCATGGGGATAAAGGACTTACCGGACAGGCCAAAGCGGCGGAACACACGGTCCATGATGAAGGCGACGCGGGCCATATAGCCGCAGTCCTCCAGGAAGGACAGCATCACAAAGAGCAGGAACATCTGCGGGACGAAGCCGAAGATGGCACCCAGTCCGCCGACGATACCGTCGCAGACCAGCGAATCGACCAGGCCACCGTCCTCGGTGCCACCTGCCACAAGGGCGTCGTGCACCACGGTGGTGATACCCGGGACATAGGGGCCGTACTGTGCTGGGTCGACCGAGTCGGCAGCATCGCCCGCGGCCTCGACAGCCTCATCGTAGGCGTCGCGACCCTGGCCGAGCACATACCAGCCGTCGGTGCCGAAGAGCTGGTCGTTGGTAAAGTCGGTCACCGTGCCGCCCAGGGTGGAAACGGCGATGTAGTACACGCAGAACATGATGACGACAAAGATCGGCAGGCCCAGAATACGGTTGGTAACCACGCGGTCGATCTTCTCGGAGGTGCTCATCTTGGCCGGGGCCTTGGTGAGGCACTCGTCGATGATGTGCGCGATCACGCCGTAGCGCTCACCGGTGATGATGGACTCGGCGTCGTCATCGCAATCCTGCTCGCACTGGGCGACCAGCTGCTCTACGCGAGCAGCCTTCTCCTTACTGAGGTTGATGAGCTTGCAGGCGTCCGCGTCGCGCTCAAACAGCTTGACAGCGTAGTAGCGGCGCTTGTTGGCGGGAACGCTCGCCGGAAGGTTGTTCTCGATGTGGTCCAGAACGTCCTCGATGGAGGAATCGAACTTGTGCTCCGGCACCTGGCCCTTGGAAGCAGCGGACTTCTTGACCTGCTCGAACAGCTCCTTGATGCCCTTGTTCTTAAGAGCCGAGATCATCATGACCGGGCAGCCGAGCTTCTTGGAGAGCTTGTCCGTGTCGATCTTGTCACCGTTCTTCTCGACCAAGTCGGCCATGTTGAGGGCGACGACCACGGGCAGGCCGGTCTCGATAACCTGAAGCGCCAGGTACAGGTTACGCTCGAGGTTGGTGGCATCGACCACCTGGACGACAACATCGGGCTCGCCGCTCATGAGGTAATCGCGCGAGCATTGCTCCTCGGGGCTGTAGGGGGAAAGCGAGTAGATGCCAGGGAGGTCCGTAATGGTAACGTTCTTGTCGCTTAGAAGCTTGGCTTCCTTTTTCTCAACCGTGACGCCGGGCCAGTTGCCAACGTAGCCGTTGGCGCCGGTGATCAGGTTGAAAAGCGTGGTCTTGCCGCAGTTGGGGTTACCCGCCAGCGCGACATGGATCTGAGAATCCGCCATTCAATCCTTCTTCCTTGTGTGCCTGCGCTGCTTTCTCCGCGCAGGCTGGATAATGTGCTTTAAAGTTGCTGCATTAAGTTAGAAATACCTAACTTTACCTGCAGAAATATACGCCGCGAGCCCTTACTGGACCTCGACGACAGCGGCCTCCTCCTTGCGGATGGAAAGCTCGTAGCCGCGCACGTTGATCTCGACCGGATCTCCGAGCGGTGCAACCTTAACGACCTTGAACGAAGTGCCCTTGATGAGGCCCAGGTCCATAAGGTGGCGGCGAAGCGCACCCTCACCGTGAAGCTTGACGATGGTGGAGCTCTCGCCCACCTTAACGTCACCCAACGTCTTCATTTACTTGTCCCCCTTTCAGTGCGTACAGAAATACCGTCGACTAACCGACGGTCATGATGTGCATGGCAACCTTGGAATCGATGCCAAAGCGTGCGCCCAGCACGGTGACGATGATATTGGCGCCACTCGAGCTCACCACGTGGATCTCACTGCCCTCGACAAAGCCGAGGTCCTTGAGGTGGTGCTTCATATCCTCATTGCCCTTTACACGAGACACGCGCACGGTTTCGCCCGCTCTTACCATCGAAAGCGGCATTGCCGGCATCTGCGGTCCGCAAGACATGAGTGGCTCCTAACGTCAGTTCGTCCTCAACATCGACGCGATAAAAGTTAACCACGTCTATGTTCGCTTTAGTAAACTAGCATGTGGTTAACTTTTTGGAAAGGGTCCCCATTCAGATTTCGGAAAAGTTTCCTATACGAAACAAAGGCACCGCAAAGACCGTCTCTTTGCAGTGCCTATTGATACCAATTTATGCAACAGAGGGGACTGCCCCTTTGTCACATTGTTGAGGTTAAAGCGAGAGGTTTCTGATCGACGTGACGCAGGAGGCCTCATCCACGCCCGAAACGCGGAACACGACGTCTTCGCCACATTCGCCGCAGAGTGCCATGAGCCCTATAACGTCGCGGCCATCCGTGTGGCGATCGCCGATACTGACTGACACGTCGCTACGATGCTTGGCAATGATGTCATAGAGCAGCGCAACCGGGCGGGCATGTAATCCCAACGGATCTTTAATCGTCTTTGTAAACTCGACCATGTCCCCTCCCACGACATCGCACATTCGGCCGGCAAACCCAGCCACGTGGTAGCTATTGTAGCGTTAGATGCTTGTCGAGAGCTCCTCTGAACACCTCGTCGGCAAAAAGTGGCAAATATGAGTACTGTCACCAATTTAGTAGCAGCAAAATCGAGAGCAAATTGCCTAATTTGAGCGATTCGAAGAGGTTGAAAGCCGTCAAACGCCCTTTAAAGGGGGTTAGATAAATTGATTTTGAGCCCATTTTCGCTCAGAGCAGGCCGAAAAATATGACACCTCTTTTGCAACAGTACTCATATTTGGCATTTTTTGACCACGGGGTCCAAAACCATGCCCCAAAGCACAAAAGGAGGGGCCTCGTAAGGCCCCTCCTTAGGAAAGGGAATCGATTTATTCCACAGCCGTAGATTAATCCTAGCCGCTACTCCATCATGTCGAGGACGGAGGGGCGAAGCTCGTTCTCGGCGGCCTCGGGATCGGTCTCACGCAGGCGGTTGATGTAGCGGTTGTACCACATCACGGCAAGGCCCAGGAAGACAACCACGCCGCCAACGTTGTAGACCAGCGTCAGCCACAGCGGCTGATCGAGCGGAATGGTGCCGCAGATAAGCACGAAGCAGAAGACCACAAGCAGGAATGCGGCAACGACCAGGCCAAAGCTGCGCGAGCCCATGCGGAAGCCACGGGGAGCAGCATCGAAGTTCTTGCGCAGCATAAAGTAGGCAAGCAGGATCAGCAGCGGCGGGAGCAGAGCGGTGGCAGCCGTCATGTTGGTGACGATCATGAGCAGGTCGTCGAGGTTACCAGAGCCCAGGGCCGGGATGATCAGGATGGGGACGACGATGGCGAACTGCAGCCAGGCAGCGCGGGCAGGAATGCCGTGCTCGTTGAGCTCGACGATCTTGCTACCAAAGACGCCCTTGGGGATCTCGGTGAAGAAAACCTTGATGGGAGCTGAGGTCCACATCATGAGGGAGCCCAGCGTAGCGGCGAGAAGGATCAAGCCGATGGCGCGCGTAGACACTTCCATGGGAATGCCAAAGTGGGCAAAGACAGCGCCGAACACGTCGAAGATGCCGGTGGAGATGGCAACGCCGCCCTCGGGGATGAACAGGTTAACCAGCAGCGAAGCGCCTGCATACAGAAGGCCGATGGTCAGGCCGGCGATAACGACGGTGCGCACGAAGGCCTTGACGCCGCCCTTAAGGTCGTTAAGGAACACGCCGACAGACTCGGCGCCGCCAACGCCCTGGATGATCCAGGCAAGCGTACCGAAGAAGCCCCACGTAGTTGCGAAGTTGCTCATGTCGGGAGCCATGTTAGCGGGCGTAGGAGCCGTAGCGAACTCGACGCCGCCAAGGGCAGCAGCCAGGGACAGCAAGATGAACACGGCAGTCAGGCCGAGAGCCGCGGTCGAGCCGAAGGAGGAAATGGAGCCGATCCACTTAGCGCCCCTGGTCGAGACCCACGTGGCGATAGCAAAGACGACGATTTCGATAATGGTGATCCACAGCTGCGAGAGCTCGGCGTTGGCGCCAAAGAATACGTAGCTCGCGTAGATGATGACATTGGGCAGTACGGACGCAAAGTAGAACAGGTTGACGAACCAGTAGCTAAACGCCGTCAGGAATGCCCAGCGGCCGCCCATCGAGGTCTTAACCCAGGCGTACACGCCCGACTCGGAGTCTTTGTTAAGGCCGACGAACTCGGCGGTAACCAGGGTATAGGGGACAAAGTACAAAAGCGTGGCGAAGAAGAACGACGGCGCAGCTGCCAAGCCGATGGCCGCGTTGTTGTTGATGATGTTCTTGATACCGAACACGGCGGCGACCGTCATGCCCAGCAGAGCGAACGAACCGATCGTTCCTCGTTTTTCAGAGCTCATAAGCCCTCCCAATCATCTATTAAATGTCATCTAAAACCGTCCGACCTGCAAGTGCAAACACGGACGGCGCACCTGCTAAGGGGAATGGGGAAAAGGGAGTCAACAAAGCCATCCCCCTTAACGGCGCGAAGCAAACGTCCAAACGGACGAATACTACTTGTTGGGGAAGGAATAACCTTCAACCGTCACGTGCAGTACCACGACGCGGGGATCCGCGGCATCGGCCACGACACGGTAGGCCTCGTCAATTTCGACGACGGCAACGCCGCCGGCGGGAATCGTCACGGTCTCCCCCGCCCCCTCAAAGCGCTCGCGATCATCGATATCGCTGTAAGCGCGGGTGCAGGTGAGGCCTGCCTTGGGGGCAACCTCGACGGTCAGGTCGCCGTCGAGCGGAGCGAGCACGGCATGGTAGCGACGGTGACCGACCAGGTCGGCGGTTGCGGCCTCGCGGGCATAGACCCACCAGTAAACCAACGAGTCGCCGATGGAGTAAGCCACGTCGTGCTGTAGGTCGGCAACACCATCGAGCGCCTGGCCGGTGCGCATCCACTTCTTGACGGACTTCATCTGAGCGTCGAAATCGGCGCGCGAGTTAAAGACATGCATGGCTTATGCCTCCTTAATGGGTGCCAGCGCCTGAGCCAGATCGGCAGACGTCAGCGGTCGCAGGGACACCTCAAAGCTGAAGCTCTCAAAACGGGTGCGATAGGAATCGAGCACCTCGGAACCCCAAGAGTTCGAGCCAAGGCCGAGCAACTGGTCGTTGATGTTGACCGTAACCGTATCGCCCTTGACAAGGTCGTAGACGTGCTTGGCGTTATCGATGGCCTCGCAGCTATAGGGCCATGCCGAGAATGAGAACGGGTTGGAGGCGGCGTCAGCCGGACGGGTCACCAGCACGCCGTCGCCATGGCTAGAGCGCAGAGCAACCCAGCGGGTACCCTCGCGGTTGGCGCAGTCCTGAGGCATAACGTAGGGCGTGAACATGTCGTCGACCGTAGTGTGGTAATGACCGACCGGGTTGGCGCGCAGCGAGTCCGGATAGTTCTCGCCCGGGCCGTGGCCATACCACTCGACGGCACGATCGCAACCGGGGACTTCGAAGGAGATGCCGATGCGCGGGATAATATCCGAGTAATCGCCGTAGGGCTCGCCGGAAACCTTGAGGTCGACACGACCGCTCGGAAGCACGGTGTAGACGAGCTCGACGCGCATGCCGAACGCGCGGACGGGAGGAGCGATACGCTGGCTCACGGTCACGACGACCGCATTGCCATCCTGCTTCCAAGAAACCTTGCGGGTAGACGTCTGCATCACATCGATGAAGTTGTCCTTCCACAGTGAGTCATACTCCTGCGCATGGTTATCGACGAGCGGATGCCAAAAACCAACCTGGGGACCAGAGGCCATGACGTCGCGGCCGGATGCCTTCCACTCGCTCACGGTACCGTTGACCTTGCTGAAGGTCAGCTCGCCGTTGAGGAAGTGAATGCGAATCTCCTGCTCGGTCTCCTCGACCGTAAGCTCAGGACGAGTGGGAGCCGCAATGGCCGGCGCCGGATGGTTTGCGATGGCAAACTGGCTTGCGCCCAGTTGGAACATCGGCTCGCACCAGACGTGAGCGGCCATGGTGTAAGCGCGCACGGTCAGCAGGGTCTCGCCTACCGCGGCCTCGCGAATCACCAGCGGAAGCTGGACGGACTCGCCGGGGGCAACCGCGCCGGGCATAAGCGTCTTGCGGCAGACCACGTCGCCGTCCACCAGGGTCTCCGCCGACAGGCAGACATCCTCGAGGGTGGTAAACCAACGTTTGTTGGTGACGGTCAGCTCGCCCGCCTCGGCATCGTAGGCCATGCGAACCGGGCAGATGACCTGGCCATACTCAGTGAGGCCCGGGCTCGGCTGCTGCCAAGGGAACACCATGCCATCGATGCAGAAGTTGCTGTTGTTGGGGTAATCGCCGTTGTCGCCACCGTACATATCGTAGGCAACGCCGTCCTCGGTCACAGCAGCCAAACCGTGGTCGCACCATTCCCAGATAAACTGGCCTTGGATGCAATCCCAGCGATCGAAGACCTCCTGATACTCGGACAGGCCTCCGGGGCCGTTGCCCATGGAGTGACCGTACTCGCAGTTGATGCGCGGCTTGGGGAATGGATGCTCACCAAAGTCGTTCATCTGCGACACACGGGAGTACATCGTGGAAATGACGTCGACGGTATCGGCGTTGCGATCCTCCTCGTAGTGAACCGGACGACCATCGAGCTCGTGAGCCTTGGCGTACATCGCGCGGATGTTACAGCCATAGCCGCTCTCGTTGCCCATCGACCACATAATGATGCAGGCGTGGTTGCGCTCCTGCATCACCAGGCGCTCGATGCGGTCGACGTAGGCCGGCTCCCATGCCGGGTCGTCGGTGACCAGGGCGATATTACCGATATTCTCGAAGCCGTGGCTCTCCATATCGGTCTCGGCGACCAGCATGATGCCATACTCGTCGCACAGCTCGTAGAAGCGCGGGTCGTTGGCGTAGTGGGACGTGCGCACCGCGTTGATGTTGTGCTGCTTCATGAGCTCCAGGTCGCGGCGCATGCGATCGAGGCCCACGGCGCGGCCCTTGTGATCGTCGTGATCGTGGCGGTTGACGCCATGCATCTTAAAGTAAGTGCCGTTGAGGTAGATATGATTGCCCTCGACCGTCACCTCGGCAAGACCCTGGCGATGCGGAACGTACTCGCTGACCTCGTCACCGTCGTAGACCTCAAACGTAAGGTCATAGAGGAAGGGGTCCTCGGGGTTCCAGAAGTGGGCATCGGCAACGCTGCACTCGGCATGGCCGTCGACGCACTCACCCGTAGCCACCACGTTCTCGTCATCGCTGAGCGTATACACAATGCGGGTAGCGCCCTCGGCCACCGTATCGAGCGTGATCAGAGCGGCATCGCCCTCGCGGTGCGTGCGGAACCTAAAGTCGACCAGGTGCGCGGCGGGACGCTGCATAAGGTACACATCGCGGAAGATGCCCGAGGCCCACCACATGTCCTGATCCTCGATATAGCTGCCATCGCTGTACTGCAGGACCTTGACCGCAAACAGGTTATCGCCCTCGACGAGCGCGTCGGTCACGTCGAACTCGGCAGACAGGCGCGAGCCCTTGGTCATGCCGATAAACTTGCCGTTGACGTACAGCTCGCCATAGCTCTCGATGCCGTCAAAGCGAATGATCTCGCGGGCGCCGGCAGGCACGGCGGGAAGATTGACGATGCGCTGGTACACGCCCGTGGGATCGTCAGAGGGAACGAACGGCTGATCCACCGGGAACGGGAAACCCTCGTCGGTGTAGGCAAGGTTGCCATAGCCGTCTACCTGCCACAGGTGCGGAACCTCCACGTGATCCCACTCGGGCTCGTACGTGGAGAGCTCCTCGTTGGAGACGGCAGCGGGGTCCTCAAAGAGGCGGAACTGCCACGAGCCGGACAGCTGGACAAACCCGCGCGACAGCTCGCGGCTGTACGTTGCAGCGAGATCGGCGGTCTCGTAGCCCATAAAGTACGCATGAGGTGCCAGGCGGTTCCTGTGGGTGAGCGCTTGGTTTTCCCAATCGTTAATGGCGTCCATGGTGATGCTCCTTCGTCATCGTAGTGATTCTTGTGCAACCGGTTGTCCTTATCTTACGGGCGATGCAAAAAACTGTGCAACCGGTTGTCCGCTGAACGGTCGATTTGGTCGGGTTAACGGTGCAACCGGTTGTACAACCGCGACACTTATGTCACCCTGAGTATCGAAACTCAGCGCAAGACATCGTTCTTAAGCTCGTAGGCAACCGCCACGCCCGCTGATATCTCGCCCATACGAGACGTATTCGATTGCGGCTTGGTTGCAAAACGACACCGGTCACCGGATATCATGAACGCTGTTCAGGCGCACTATAGTAAGCTGTATCCGCACCAGCCCGTATCAGCGACAACATCGACCGCATTCTCCAGGAGACGCCATGACCCAACCAGTTCGCACCGCACCTACGCTTGCCGAGGTTGCCGCAGCTGCCGGCGTGTCGCGCTCCACGGCATCGCGCGCCCTCAACGATTCGCCCCGCATTAGCGAGGAAACCAAAAAGCGCGTCCGTGCGGCGGCCAAGAAAGTCAATTTTGTCCCCAATGCCCGTGGCCGAGCGCTCGCTGTCGGGCGCACGGAAATCATCGCCGTGCTCGTGACCGAGCCCCTGAGTGAACTCTTCAGCGACCCCACCTATAGCGAGTTTTTGAGCGGTATTACCGAGGAACTGTCGGAGTCGTCCTATCTGCCCGTTATCTTGCAGGCGTCTTCTACGCATGAGCGCAACCGCGCACGCGAGCACTTTGAGCGCCGCTCGTTCGACGCCGTGATCGACGTCTCCCCCTACAAGGGCAGCGAGCTGCTCGAGGTGCTGCGCGAGCTGGGCGTACCCACCGTGTTGTGCGGCCAGCTCGAGGGCCACCCCTATCGCGATGTGTTCTCGACGGTCTACTCTGACGACGAAGAGGGCGGACGCTTTGCGGCACACGCCATGAAGGAGCGCGGGCGCAAAGATATCGTCGCCGTGTTGGGACCGCAAGACAACCCCGCTGTTGTCGACCGCCTGCGCGGCTACCGCGCCGTCTTGGGCGAAGACCTCCCAGACGCAAACGTTATCTATACCGGCTGGAACAGCGGAGACGGCTATCAGGCCATGCGCCAGATCCTCGCGCGCAAGATTGCTTTCGATGGCGTGCTCTGCGGATCGGACCGTATCGCGGCTGGCGTCATCACCGCACTCAACGAGGCAGGCCTATCTGTTCCGGCGGAAGTTTCTGTCGTCGGCTTCGACGATCACGAGATTGCGACGCGCTGCGTCCCCGCACTCACGACCGTCCGCCAGCCCCTGCGCGAAGAAGGCCACATGGCCGCCAACATTGCGCTCGACATGATCAAGGGTGCCGAGCCCACCACCACCGTCATGCACATGCAGCTCGTTCAGAGAGACTCGCTGTAGGAAACTGGGCCGGGCTTTCCGCCAGACAGTTGCTGTGGAAAGCCCGGCCCGTTTTGAGCGCTCATTCTGGGGCACAGTTTCCGTTAGACAGCTCAACCGGAAACTGTGTCCCATTATTTTGCCGAATTCTGGGTCGCGCTTTCCCAGAGGACCCCCTTTGGGAAAGCGCGACCCGTTCTGGACGCAGATTCCGGGACGCACTTTCCGCGACGCCCGGTCATCCCATGCCCTCACAATCTCGGCGCATAAAAAACGAGGGAAGGCACGCGTCCTTCCCTCGTTGCGGGCAATATGTAGCCGCTCGCTTACATCAGGCGCAGGCTGACATCCTTGAGCTGGGCGCCGGAAACGGCACTCGGAGCGCCCGACATAAGGTCGGAGCCGCTGGCCGTCTTGGGGAACGCCATGACGTCGCGGATGGAGTCGGAACCGGTGAGCAGCATGCACACGCGATCCAGACCCAGAGCGAAACCGCCCATCGGGGGTGCACCAAACTTGAGCGCCTCCATGAGGAAGCCAAACTGCGACTCGGCGCGCTCCTCGGTAAAGCCCAGGAGCTTGAGCATGGACATCTGAATCTCGGCGTTGTGGATACGCATACCGCCGCCGCCGGCCTCAAAGCCGTCCATGACAAAGTCGTAGGTGCACGAACCGGCTGCCAGCGGGTCGGCCTCGATCTTGGCGATGTCGGTCTCGGTCGGCAGGGTGAAGGGCTGGTGCTCGGCAGCGTAAGCCTTGCGATCCTCGTCCCAGTGGAACAGCGGGAAGTTGACGACCCACAGGAAGTCGTGGCCCTCGCGCTTGATCTCGAGAGCATTGGCCATGTGGGAACGCATGCCGCCCAGGATCTCGTCGGAGAGCAGGCGCGGACCGGCGGCGAACATCACAAGGTCGCCGGGCTCGACGCCCATGCGCTCGCGCAGAGCCGCCATCTCCTCGTCCGAGAAGAACTTGACGATGGGGCTGTTGATGGAGCCGTCCTCGCGGAATGCGATCCAGGCCAGGCCCTTGGCGCCAAACGTGGAGGCCACACCGGCGAGCTTATCGATCTTGGCGCGAGCCCAGGCACCGGCGCCCTTGGCGTTGATGGCCTTGACGACGGAGCCCTCCTCGTTTGCGGCAGTCGCAAAGACCTTGAACTTGGAGTTGGCAAAGATGTCGGTCAGGTCGACCAGGTGCATGCCATAGCGGGTATCGGGCTTGTCAGAGCCATAGGTGTCCATGGCTTCCCAATAGTCCATGCGGCGCAGCGGCGTGGGCATCTCGACACCCATGCGGCCGAAGGCGTCGGCCAGGACCTCCTCGAGCGCGCTCATAACGTCGTTCTGGTCCACGAAGGACATCTCGATATCGACCTGGGTGAACTCGGGCTGACGGTCGGCACGCAAGTCCTCGTCGCGGAAGCACTTGGCAACCTGGTAGTAGCGCTCGACGCCACCGACCATAAGCAGCTGCTTCAGGAGCTGAGGGGACTGCGGCAGGGCGTAGAAGTTGCCCGGCTGGATGCGGCTGGGAACGATGAAGTCGCGGGCGCCCTCGGGCGTGGACTTGAACAGGGAGGGCGTCTCGACCTCCATGAACTCACGGTTGTGCAGCGCCTCGCGAATGGCAAAGGTAAAGTCGGAGCGCAGCTTGAGGTTGGCCATCATCTCGGGACGACGGAGGTCCAGATAGCGATAGCGCAGACGGGTGTCCTCGCTGGTCTCGATGCCGTCCTCAATCTGGAACGGCGGGGTGACGGATGTGTTGAGCACCTCGGCGTGGTCGGTCAGGACCTCGATCTCGCCGGTCGCGAGCTTGGTGTTGGTGGTCTCCTCGCCACGGGCGCGCACGACGCCGTGAATCTTGATGGGCCACTCGGGACGCATGGTCTCGGCGATCTTAAAGGCGTCGCCGTCGGAGTGCTCGGGGTCGAAGGTGAGCTGCGTGATGCCCTCGCGGTCGCGAAGGTCGCAGAAGATAAGGCCGCCGTGGTCGCGGCGACGGCTCACCCAACCGGTGAGGGTGACCTCTTCGCCCACGTTCTCGCGGCGAAGCTCGCCGCAGGTACGGGTGTGCATGGAATGCTCGTCGATGGGACGGGTCTGGCTCATACCAGTGATCCTCCTTTATGGATCTGTGCCGCCCCGTGTCGTTCCGGGCGGCGTCGTACAGATTTGCCTGGCCTGCGTAAACCGCGCAGCCAGACATGGCGTTCTATCTTATCGCACCTGTGTCGATGTGCCGCGAAAAAGTAGCTCTTGCCCAAAGACTTGACGGAGACGAAACAATTGACACGCCGCGGCACCCGCCCGCACTCGTCACGTGCGACAATATGCCCCAATAAAACAGCACTCGGAAAGGCCCGCCATGACTGCACGCCTCATCGTTATGGATATCGACTCCACGCTCATCAACCAGGAGGTCATCGACCTGTTGGGCGAAGAGGCCGGCGTGGGCGAGCAGGTGGCACAGATCACCGAACGCGCCATGCGCGGCGAGCTTGACTTTAAGCAGGCGCTCGAGGAGCGCGTGGGGCTGCTCGCCGGCCTGGACGAGAGCGTGTTCGAGCGCACCTTTGAGCGCGTGACATTTACCCCCGGCGCGTTGGAGCTTGTGCGCTCAGCGCACAGCAAGGGCTGGAAGGTCGGCGTGGTAAGCGGCGGCTTTCACGAGGTCGCCGACAAGATCGTGGCCGCCGCGGGCATCGATTTTTGCCTGGCCAACCGCCTGGAAGTCGTGGACGGCAAGCTCACCGGCAAGCTGGCGGCCGACATCGTGACCAAGGAGTCCAAGCTCATCCAGCTGCTAGATTGGGCAGTTGAGTGCGGCGTCGATATGGCCCACACGGTCGCGATCGGCGACGGCGCCAACGACATCCCCATGATTCAGGCCGCGGGCACGGGCATCGCGTTTTGCGCCAAGCCCAAGACGCGCGAGGCGGCCCCGTTTGCCATCGACGAACGCAACCTGATGCTCGCCATGGACATCATCCTGCGCGACTAGTCAATCCATCTAACAAGTGAATCAGTCTGTCCTATAGTTTCCGAACAATTTTGTCTTAGTGTTCGGAAACATACCCTTTGAGTGCTAGACTTTGCGCCGTCGAAGGGAACATATATGGATAAGCGAGATCTTGAGCAATTGCTGAGCGATGTTGCCAGCGGAGCAGTCACCCCTGCCGACGCCCTCACGCGCATCCAGACGGCTCCGACCGCCGATTTGGGCTTTGCGCAGCTCGATCTTTCGCGCGGGGTGCGCCAGGGAGCCGGCGAGGTTGTCTACGGGGCCGGTAAAACCGCCGATCAGATTGCCGCCATTATCGAAGCACTGCGCGATGCCGGCCAGGAGCGCATCCTGGTCACGCGCTTGGATGCCGAAAAAGCCGCGCGCACCGCTGAGCTTCTCGGCAACGGCATCGACCTGGGATATGTCCCGGACGCCCAGCTCGCCCTCGTGGGCGGCAAGCCCTCCCCCACCGGCAACGGACGCATCGTCGTCGCCTGCGCCGGCACGAGCGACCTGCCCGTCGCCGAAGAAGCCGCGTTGACGGCCGAGTTCTATGGCAACGAGGTCGACCGCCTCTACGACGTAGGTGTCGCCGGCCTGCACCGCCTACTCGCGCATGCCGAGGAGCTTGCTCAGGCGCAGGTGGTCATCGCCATCGCCGGCATGGAGGGCGCACTGGCGAGCGTTGTCGGCGGCCTGGTAAGCTGTCCGGTCATAGCCGTTCCCACCAGCGTGGGTTACGGCGCGAGCTTTGGTGGCGTAGCCGCGCTGCTCGCCATGCTCAACTCCTGCGCCAGCGGCGTTTCGGTCGTCAACATCGACAACGGCTTTGGTGCCGCCTACCAGGCAAGTCTTATCAATCATCTGGGCGCCGGCACGCCCTGCGCCCGTTAAGGAGCATTCCATGTCCAATCATCAGCACACGCTTATCATCGACGGCACCTCGGGCATCAGCGGCGATATGACCGTCGCGGCCCTGCTCGACCTAGGCGCCAGCGAGGAGCACCTGCGCGAGCAGCTCGCCACGCTGCCGGTCGACGGCTTTACGATCGCCGTCACACGCGTAAGCAAGCATGGCATCGACGCCTGCGACTTTGACGTCCAGCTTGCAGAGGAACTCGAGAACCACGATCACGATATGGCCTGGCTCTACGGCAACAAAGCGGCTGCCGAGCACACACACGAGCATGAGCACCACCATCATGATCATGGCGAGCACGAGCACGAGCACTGCCACGAGCATGACCATGAGGCCCACGGTCATGGCCACGAGGGTCACCATCACGCCCACGGCCATCACCACCGTTCTTTGGCGGACGTCACCGCCATCATCGATGGCTCGCAGCTAAGCGATGGCGCCAAGCGTCGCGCCCTCGCCATTTTTTCCGTACTCGCTGATGCCGAGGCAAAGGCTCACGGCAAAACGCCCGACACCGTCCTGTTTCATGAGGTGGGCGCCGTCGACTCCGTCGTCGACGTCTGCTCCGTTGCCATCTGCCTCGACGATCTGGGTATTGAGGATATCGTGGTCGAGTCGCTCTCCGAGGGCCACGGAACCATCCGTTGCGCCCACGGCCTTATGCCCATTCCCGTCCCCGCTGTCGTCAACCTGTGTCAGGCGGGCAATATCGCCCTCACGCCTGCACCGGTCGCTGGTGAGCTCGTGACGCCCACGGGCGCTGCCGTCGTCGCCGCACTGCGCACGTCCGAGCACCTGCCGGTCCGTTACCACATCGAGGCCGTCGGCTACGGCGCCGGCAAGCGCCCTTACGAGGGCTGCTCCGGCACGCTCCGCTGCCTGCTCGTTCACGCGGACGCATAGCCATGGATGCCCGCAAGGAAAAAAGCCGCGCCGCCATCGTTGCAGCATTCTCCGAGCTCCTTCGCGAGGAGGACTACGGCAAGATCACCGTCGGCGACATCATCGCTCGCGCCCATGTGGGTCGGGCCACGTTCTACGGCCTCTTCAAGAGCAAAGATGACCTACTGTCCGAACTCGTGAGCGACATCTGCACCCACGCCCTCGACGACGATGGCACACCGCTCGATGATCCGCTCGTACAAGTCGAGCATATCCTCAACAACCTCTGGGAACGCCGCCAGGGCGTACGAGCCCTCGTAGCCGGCGCCGGCTCACGCGTCTTCGCCGACTGCTTACGCAAGACCATCATGTCACGAGCAGCCGAAACCGTCCCCACCGACCCAAACGGCCCCGCCGCCACCATGGACCGAAGCTTCCTACTACACCACATAGCCTCAAGCTTCGTAGGAATGGTCCAATGGTGGGCCTGGCACAACTTCCAAGCCAACAAATCCAACGTAGCCAAAGACTACCTCTCAGCCATACAGCCCCTCTTCAGCTAAGTAAGAAGCTCATCCCAAAGCATCACCCCAACCTAGGGCGCCACGCATCCCAAAGTGTCAACAACAGCTCAACGCCCCTATCAGCAACAAGCCCCTCCCATCCAAATTCAGATATATGTTGGGTTGCTTGCTCGAGCGCAGCAAAGATCCCGCAGCTGGCCGCATGGGGTAACTTCCCAGCGCATTCCGCAGGACGCAAAAAGGCTCGCCGCACGAAGTGCGCAGCGAGCCTTTTTGCATGTCCGAGGACGCGCTGGGAAGTTACCCCATGCGGCCAGCGGACAACTATGTAGCCTTCGACTAGAACATGCCCAAGAAACCATGCACAAACAGCGCGGCCACAATAGCACCGACAAACGGCGCGATGCCAGGAACAAGCAGACCATACTTCCAGTTGTTGTCAGCCTTGTTCTTGATCGGTAGCACCTGATAGGCCATGCGGGGACCAAGGTCGCGTGCCTGGTTCATGGCGAAGCCGGTGATGCCGCCCATGCCCATGCCAACGGCCCAGACAATCAGGCCGACGCAGATGGCGAGCATCAAAACGTTCTCGCCAGCACGGCTAGCAGCAGCAAGGATGGCGCTAATGAACACGAAGGTGCAGATGGCCTCGCAGAAGAAGTTGCGGGCATAGTTCGTACCCTCGGTGGTGGGGTTGGTCGAGAAGATGTTGCGCTGGGCAATGGGGTCGACGACGCCCTCGGAAGCCTTGAACTCATCGGCATACATAAACCAAGCGATCACGGCACCCACAAAGCCGCCGAGCATATCGGCAAGCATGAAGGGGATGCAGTTGCCCCACGGCACCAGGCCGACGATGCACTGGGCAAGCACCATGGCGGGGTTCATGCACACGGCGCCGCCAAAGATAAACAGGCAGGCCGAGATACCAAAAGACCAGGTGGTGATGGCAAACATATGACCAGAGCCCTGATACTTGGTGCCCTTGAGCACGGTATCGCAGTGCACGCCCACGCCAAAGACGATCATGAGGGCCGTCGCGCCGAATTCGCAGAGGAGTTTGGTAAGCATAAAACCTTATCTTTCTTGTCGGTTATAAACGATTCGTTTGGGCCACGCACTAGTGCTGCGCGACGACAACGCCCAGGCCATCGGGAATGACGGCAACCTTGGCATCGGCACCCTTCATCTCAAAGGCGAGCTTGAGCGCCTCCTCGATAGTGTTGACCGGCGTCATGTGCATATCCTTGAGCATCTGGTGATCGCACAGGTCGGTGACCATGATCACGGGGTGATGCGCCAGGATGCGGGCAAAGATCTGGCTCGTCCACTGGTCGGGCAGGGTCTCGTCCTTGGGACGGTCGATGCAGGCGCGCTCAAACTCTGCCGGATCGTTGTCGGCGATGTTGTGATAGAAGCCCTCGCCACCGTGACCGTCGGCACAACCGGCGACATCGATGATCACACCGCCCTCGGGAAGCGTGGCCTCGGCAGCGCACATGCCCTTCACGGCCTGATAGATGTTCTGGTCGAGCGGGTAACCACCGTTGGTAGTGATGGCAATCTCGCACTCGACGGGCTCAACGCCGGCAAGGCTCTTCACGAAGTCGCAGCCGGCCTCGTGCGCCTTGTGGATGTCGCCGGCAAAGGAGCCAATGACCTCGTGCTTGCCGTTGAGCACCACGTTGAGCACAAAGGCAAGGTGAGCCATCTCGGCAGCGGCAAACATATCCTCGCTCACGTGGTTGTGGCACAGGTTGCCGGCACGCGAGTGGGAATCGTTCACAAACTGACCGTTGTGGTTGTACATGATGGTCTTGTAGCTGGCGATGCCAGGCAGGACGGACTTGCGGCTACCAGAGAAACCGGCAAAGAAGTGCGGCTCAATGAAGCCCTCTGCAAGCAGCAGGTCGCAATCGGCAGCGATCTTGTTGATAATGCACTCGCCACCAGAAGGCAGGGTGCCGATCTTTTTCATCATGCTGTCGTCAGTTGCGACGTGCATGACGATTTCCTCGTTGGCAACGATCTCCTCGCCATACTTGTTGACGAGCTCCTCGTGCGTCGACGGACGGTGCATGCCCGTAGCAACCAGAATACGCACACGGGCCTCGGGCGCAGCGGCATGAATGTGATGCAGCAGAATAGGCATCGTCACACGCGAGGGAACGGGACGCGTATGATCGGAGCTAATGATGACGATGTCCTTTTTGCCAGCACAAAGCTCCTCGAGCGAAGGCGAGCCATAAGGGTTGGCAAGCGACTCCTCTACCAGCTCTTCCTGCGATTTCGTAGTCTTAAACTCGTTTTGGTGACCTTCCATCACACCCGCGAAGTTCTTATCCTCGAGTTCCAGATGCAACGTCTTGTGGTCAAACGGCAGTTCACATTCAAACAATGACGAGCGCCCTCTTCCTTTCAACTGACACACTAGATAAACCGTTGGAAGGATACGCCGCTCACCGAAAAACACCACCGTCTACCGACTCATTAACACAACGTTCATATTTGACCCACAACAAAACGGCCGCGATCCCAAAAAGGACCGCGGCCGGAACAGTCGTAAGGCGAGAAGCGCCAAATGCATCTCAATCCCAATCGATAAGACGCGAGGCGCGAAGCGCACAATTCTTCTCCTCAGCTTTAATCCCCGAAGACCGAGGACGAAGGGGCCCGATGGGTTTCCCTCTGAATGCATTCCGCAGCACGAAGCCCCATCAGAGTGCGCGAAGCGCGCTATCTTTTCCTCAGCAGTAATCCGCCGAAGACCGGACATCGCAGGGCCCGCCATCAGCTTACTTATAGGCACACTCCGCAGGACGCAAGAAACCCTCGCCGCACGAAGTGCGCAGCGAGGGCTTCTTGCATGTCCGAGGACGTGCTTAAAAGTAAGCTGATGGCGGGCCCGGACGACTACAGGGCTATCGATTACCCCGTGTTCTGCAGTCCTGCCGAGACGCCGGTCACAGTCGAAAGAATCAGGCTCATATACTCGGCCTTCTTCTCCTCCGCCATCTCGTCCTGGTTCATACGCACCTCGCGAAGGGCGCGGACTTGGGCGATGGACAGGGCGTCGACGTAGGGATTGCGCACACGAACGGCGCAGCCGAGCACGCGGCGGCGCTGCAGCGGCCACTCGTCACCGACGATGGCAAGGACCCACTTACGGGTGAGCTGCATCTCGGTGAAGACCTTCTCGGACAGATCCTGGCGATCGCCCAGGTGCAGATACATCTTGGCGATGCGCTGGTCGGTCTTGGCGATCGACATCTCGATGTTGTCGATGAACGTGCGGAAGAACGGCCACTCCTGGTAGGCAGCCTTAAGCTGGTCCAGATCGCCCAGCTGCTCGCAAGCGGTGCCCAGGCCGTACCAAGCGGCCAGATTGATGCGCGCCTGGCTCCAGCTGAAGATCCACGGAATGGTACGCAGGTCATCAAGCGACTTGGCGCCCAGGCCGCGCTTGGCGGGACGCGAGCCAATCGGCAGCAGACCGACCTCGGTCAGCGGCGTCACGGTCGAGAACCACGGTGTAAAGTCCTCGGTGTTCAGCAGGTCCAGATAGCGCTCGTGGCTTGCGGCGTTGAGCTTCTCCGCCATATCCCAGAACTTCTGCGTGGTCTCGGTGTTGGTCTTCTCGACACTCGGGGCCGACTGCAAAAGCGTTGCGGCGGCAACGGACTCAACATGGCGCTGGGCCAGCGTGCGGTTGCCGTAACGGGCAAAGATGACCTCGCCCTGCTCGGTGAGCTTAAAGAAACAGTTGACCGAGCCCTTGGGCTGCGCCAGCACGGCCTTGTTGGCCGGGCCGCCGCCACGGCCCACGGCACCGCCGCGACCGTGCATGAGCACCAGGTCGATATCGTTCTTCTCGGCCCACTTGGCGATGCGCTCCTGCGCGGAGTGCAGCGCGAGCATGGCCGTGGTAGGACCGGCGTCCTTGGAGGAGTCGGAATAGCCCAGCATGACCTCCATGCGGCGGTCGGTCTGGGCAAGGCGCTTTTGCACCACGGGCAGCGTAAGCATCTGGTCGAGCACGTCGACGCAGCCCTCGAGGTCCTCGAGCTGCTCGAACAGCGGGATCACGTCGAGCTCGGGGACATCCTCCTCGTGCGCAAAGGACAGGTGGGCAAGCTCAAAGACGTCGGCCACATGCTGGGCGCTCTTGGTAAACGAGATGATGTAGCGGTGGGCCATCTTCTTGCCGTAGCGCTTTTGGATGGAGCCGATGGCACGGAAGGTATCGATGACCTCGCGCGTCATGGGCTGCAGGTCGCCATGGATACCGTTCTCGTGGATATCCTTGAGGGCGCGGGCGTGCACCACGGAGTGCTGACGGAACTCCATCTCGACCATATGGAAGCCGAAGGACTCGACCTGCCAGATGATGGTCTGGACCGGGCCGTAGGCAGCACGGACGGCACCGCAGGCGGCCAGCGAGCGCTGGACGACGCGCAGGTCCTCCAGGAACTCATCGGCGCTGTGGTACATGGTGTCGGTGATGCGACGGACGGTGGCGTTGAGTCGGTCTGCCATGACGAGCATGACGGCGCGATGCGGCTCGTGCTCGGAGATCAGCTCGGCGCGTGCCGTGTACTGGGTGCTCATCTCGACCTGATGGTTCCACAGGTTGATGAGCTCGGCAGACGGCTTGCTGTAGGTGGCCTCGAGCGTGAGGTTGCGGCCGATGCGGCGGCACTTGTCCTCGAGCTTGAGCACCATATGGGTGAAATACTTGGCGGCGACCTCACGACTCACCTTGGCGGTGACGTTGGGGTTACCGTCGCGGTCGGAACCGATCCAGCTGCCGGGATGGAAGAACGCCGGGCACAGCGGCGGCACGGTACCGGCCTTGTCGCCCAGCACCCAGTCGTCAAAACGACGATAGATGACGGGGATAACGTCGAACAGCGTGTTATCGAAGATGTCGATGATGGTATCGGCTTCCTCGACCGGCGTGGGCTTCTTGAGCGCGATGGGGCTCGTACGCACCAGGGCGTCGATCTCCTGCAGCATATGGCGCTCGTTCTCCACCAGGTCGGAGCCGCCCAGACGCGGACGCTCCTCCAGCAGGTTGGAGATACGGCGAATCTTGCCCTCGACGGCCTTGCGACGGGCTTCGGTGGGATGTGCTGTAAAGACAGGGTGGAACTCGAGCTTGCCGAGCAGCTCGTTGGCGCCCTCGACACCCATCTCGTTTACCAACTGGTGATAGGCGACGGTGAGTTCGTTGGCGGGATCGACCTCGGTATCGGTCGACGCACCGGCCTCGCGCTCGCGCAGCTGCGCCACACGGTAATTCTCCTCCGACAGGTTTGCCAGATGGAAGAAGCTCGTAAAGGCGCGGACGATAACCTGCTGTTTATCGAGCGGCAGGCTGTCGATCAGATCGACGACTTCGCGAAACGCCACGGCGGTGGGCTCGTCGGCAGTGGGCACGCCCTGCTCGTCGACGGACTCGTCGGCAGCACGGGTGCCGGGGTTTCCGGCATTGGCCACAATCTCGGCTGTCAAAATCTTGTCGAACAGGTCCGCGATCTCGGGATCATACTCGCTAAGCACACGGCGCTCCAGGCGCAAGAACAGCGCCAGATTGTCGCGCAGCTCCTCGGGGATCTCGATCTCGGCGAGACGCTCCTTGGACTCGGCATTCGAGCCGATTCGGTTAACGAGGCGGTTGACCACGGCAGCGACGCGCGCCGCGGCTTCGGGTACAGACTGGTTGCTTAGGTTCTCAGCCACGTTTCCTCCCATTCCTCCTTCTATGCACGTAACATGCGGTATCCATTATAGGCACTCGGCAAAAACTTTCGACGCTGATTGCGCTTTACCACACAAAAGTATTTTCTGCATTGCAAGGGTTTTTGCCCTAAATGGTCGTATTTCTCGGTGGGCGGCATACGTAAACGGGGGCATTCCGCATAAAAGCGAAACACCCCCGTAACAATCGCTCTCCATGAGCAGGGCACGTTAGCAGGCCCGCAGCTCAAAAAGATGCGCTACAGGCGCTCGCGAACCGCCTCGGCCACGTTGGCCAAATCGACGAGAACCTCGTCGTGACTCTGCATGTCGCGCACCTTGACCTTGCCGGCGGCAAGCTCGTCGCCACCCAGGACCAGGATGAGCTTGGCGCCCACCTTGTCGGCCTGCTTAAACTGGGCCTTGAGCGAACGACCCTGGTAGTCGGCCTCGGTCACGATCCCTGCGGCGCGAAGCTGCTGCGTAATGGCAAAGACGTTCTGGCGCAGCTCCTTGCCGGCGTTGGCAACGTAGACGCACGGGACCTCCTCGGCACCCAGGTCGCTGCCAAAGGCCTGCAGGGCCAGCAGGGCGCGCTCAAAACCGACGGCGAAGCCGACGCCGGCCGTGGGCTTGCCGCCCTCGAGCTCGACCAAGCCGTCATAGCGACCGCCGCCACCGATGGAGCCGACACCGGCACCGGGAGCCTCGACCTCAAAGACAGTACGGGTGTAGTAGTCCAGGCCGCGCACCAGGGTGGAATCCTCGACATACTCGATACCGGCGGCATCCAGATAGCGCTTGACCTGCTCGTAGTGCTCGCGGCACTCGTCGCACAGGTTGTCGCCCATCAGCGGGGCGTCGGCCATGATCTCGCGGCAATGGTCGTTCTTGCAGTCGAAGGCGCGCAGCGGATTGAGCTCGGCGCGCTCGCGGCACTCATCACACATCTCGTCGGCGTGATCGAGGATAAACTGCTTGACCTGCTCGCGGTATGCCGGACGGCACTGCGCATCGCCCATCGAGTTAATAAGCAGACGGAGCTTGGAAAGGTCGAAGCCCAGGCGCTTGTAGAACTCCATGAGCATGATGATGCACTCGGCGTCGGCAGCCGGATCGGGAGCGCCGAGCCACTCGATGCCCACCTGGTGGAACTGGCGCAGGCGACCCTTCTGGGGACGCTCGCCACGGAACATGGCCTCGGCGTAATAGGCCTTAAACGGCGTGGAGCCCTGAGGCACCAGGTTGTTTTCCACGACGGAACGCACCACACCGGCCGTGCCCTCGGGACGAAGGGCCAGGCGCTGCTTGGGCTTAAGCTTGGTGTCGGTGCCCTCGGTAAAGACGCGCTCCAGATTGGCACCGCTGAACACGCGGAACATTTCCTTGCGCACGACGTCGGTCGACTGGCCGATACCGTGGACAAACACGTCCACCTGCTCGATCGCGGGCGTCTCGATGGGTTTAAAACCAAACGGCTCGAACACGCCGGCCGCAATCTGCTGCATCTTTTGCCAGGCGCGCATCTCGGCGCCGATAAGGTCGCGGGTTCCCTCCGCCTTCTGTGCCTGCATGGGCAAACACCTTTCTTTTGTATCGCGTCATAGGTAGTGGTCATTATACGGCACAAACACAAACAGCGGCGGTGCATCTGACCGAACGAGGGTATGGGGACTCGTTCGGCCAGATGCGCCGCCGCGGTGTGCAATCTGCAATCCTTCCGCCTCTTCGGATCACAAAATCCGTTGGACGGAAAGACTTCGGGTCATCTCTTGAGCCCGTGGCTACATGGGAAACCGAATGACAGTACGAGCATCCATTCGGCTTCCAAGGCAGCCACGGACAAAACGGGGCAAAGAGCTACGAGCGACGTCGTCCCTACTCCCCCGCCACGCTCGCGCGCAGCTTAGCCGCGATGGGCTCAGACGCCAGCAGGAACACCAGCATTGCCACCGAGCACGCCAGACACACGATCCATGTGCTCGTAAAGGAGCCCGTGGCATCGAACAGTATTCCCGAGACGATGGCGCCCACCGTGCCGCCAACCATCTCGAGCGAGGTAATGGTGCCCGTGACCTTACCCAGGTCGGCCATGCCAAACTGCTTAGACGCAGCGATAGTGGGCGTTGGAGATGGTGTACTGCGCAAGGGAAATGCCCAGGTCGCTGACGATCAACGGCTGGAACAGGCTCATGCAGTTGACGAAAATGGTGTAGCACGTGGCCATGATCACAAAGCCGGAGGCCACCACGAGCCAGCCGGGGAAGAACTTACGTTGCTGAGACATACTGTTCCTTTTTAAGCAAACGAGTAGCAAGATTGGGTGCTACCGGTGGTCGGCGATGTAGCCCAAAGCGACGGCGGCATAAGCCGCGGCGCCAAGGGGAAGCTCGGCATCGCTAAAACGTGCCTTGGGATGATGCTGAGCAAAATGCTCGTCCGTATCAGTCACAGCAGCGCCCACGGTAAAGTACGCGCTCGGGATCTCGCTCGAGATAAGCGCAAAGTCCTCGCTCGCCATGGCGTGGAACAACGGCAGGAAGGCGGACTTGGGCAGCACCGCGCCCACGTAGCCAAGCGACGCCTGCGTCATATCGTCATCGAGTACGAGCGGGGGAACATCCGAGAGCGTCTCAATAGTCGCCGGCGTACGATAGGTCGTGGCAACGCCTTTGACGACCTCCGCGATGCGGGCCTTGAGGCGCTCCATGAGCTCGACATCGAAGCCACGCAGCGTTCCCTCGAGCACACAAGTGTCGGGAATGACATTTGCGGCCTGACCGCCGGCGAACTTGCCAACGGTAAGCGCGACCTCCTTGGCCGCCGGCACCTCGCGGGAGATGAGCTCCTGAAGCGCCAAATGCACATGGACGCCGGCCGTGATGGGGTCGATGCAGATCTCGGGGCTCGAGCCATGGCCGCCCTTGCCCTGAAGCGTGATGCGAAAACCGTACACGCCCGAGAGCGCCGGGCTGCCGTAGAGCACCAGGCCAAGCGGCGACTGGCTATTGACATGCATGGCAAAGGCGACCTGGGGACGCGGGTTCTGCAGCAGACCGTCGGCGATGGCGGCGCGGGCACCCTCAAAGGTTTCCTCGCCCGGCTGGAACAGCAACTTAACTGTGGCGTTGGCGTCCACAAGCGCGGACTCGCGGGCCTTGAGCAGGCGCGCCGCACCAAGCAGCGCCGTCGCATGCATATCGTGTCCGCATGCGTGCATGCAGCCGTTCGTAGAGGCGAAAGGCTCGCCTGACTCTTCGGCAACGGGCAGGGCATCCATGTCGCCACGGAGCATGATGACCGTACCGGCCTGTTCGTCCGTGCAGACGCCATTGCCCTGGGCCGCGGCGGCACCGGCGCCGACAAGGCCCACGACACAGGAACCATCGACGAGCGTGGCAAATGGGATTTCCATCTCGGTCAGGCGCGCTTGAATATACGCAGAGGTCTGTGGGAGGCTATTACCCAGCTCGGGCATCTGGTGTAAATCGTGTCGCCACGCAGCGAGCTCGTCTGCAAAAGCCTGAGCTTCTGCAACAAGACCGTCACCGATAGCGGTCTGCGCCGCGGCGGTGGCCTTGGGCGCTGATTGCGGTTGAAGATCGGACAAAGCTGGTGCCATAGATGCCCTCCAGTATCGTTTTTGCAGCAAGCACTTTGATAGCGTAAAGTGCAAGGTACTACTTTAAGGGCGAGGCATAAAAAATGCCGCCCCGGGAGGGCGGCGCAACAAGTTGTTTACAATTGCGGGCGCGGCTTTCGACGCAAAAAATCGAAGTGAGTCTCGCTCAAGATAATCGACAGGAAGATGAGCGCAAAGCCGGCGAGCAGGCGCGAGGTGAGCGCCTCCCCCATCAGCAGCACCGAAAACAACACGCCCGAAGGGGACTCCATCGAAAGGAGCAGCGAGCCCGTCGAGGCCGGGACATGCGCCAGGCCGACGTTTTGGATGAGCAGAGCCGCGCATGTGCAGCCCACCGAGAGAAACGCCATCGCACTGATAAAGCTCGGCGTCCACACGGACAGAGGCGCTTGGGTCTCGAATAGCAGCGACGTTGCCAGGCTCAGCACGCCGTTGCCCACAAACATCCAAAACGTGATGACGTTGATGTCCATTTTGCGACCGTACTTGGCAGTCACCGCCATCTGGATGGCGAAAAAGGCCGCACCCGCCAGCGTAATGACGTCACCAATGTTGAATTCAACGCTATCGAGTGCGACGAGGCCAATACCCGCTAGGCACAGCAGCGCGGCACCCAAGTTGTAGCGCGTGAGCTTTTCGCCGCTCAGGAAATAGCTCGCGAACGGCACAAGGATGCAATACGTGCCCGTCAAAAAAGCATTCTTGCCCGCCGTAGTATGTGCCAGACCGACCGTCTGCAGCGCATAGGCCGCCCACATGAGCACGCCCATACTCAGGCCAACGATCAGGTTGCGAGCGTTGAGGTGCGCGATGATGCGCTTGTGGAAGACGGCAAACATGACCAACGCTGCGGGCAGAAAACGTACATAGAGCAGCGCGAACACCGGAATGGTGCCGAGTGCGTCCTTCATAGTGGTAAAGGAGTAGCCCCAGATGACCGCCACCGAAAGGAGCAGAACCTTCCAGAACAACGGCGAACGAGCACCGGCACCACGGGAGGTGCCGCCCGCACCCAGGTCCTCGCGAGCAACAGGGCTATCGGGCATGTTTTCAATTTCGTTGGCAGCGTATTGGGCCATGGAACATCCTCACACTCAAACTGGGCGTGGTGTCCGCACGCGTATGGCTGCGTGCCGCCTCATGGTCAAATAAAAACGGGACGCGCCGGACCCCCGGCACGCCCCGCTACTGTAGCAACAACCAGCGTTGCACCGCAATCCAGCCCACTAAAGCGTCAGCAAAGTGAACCTCGATGTTTTGTCAATGTCACGCTGTTGCACTAAATAAGCTTCGTGCTTTCAAGCTTTTCGATGATCCAGTCGTTGGCTTTGATGACCGGGCGGCGGAAGACGACGCCAAGGGCCAGCGACGGAATCAGGTAGCTCGCCAAGATACCCAGCTCAATCCAGTACTCCATATGGTAGGCGCCAGCCATGGCGGCGTGCATGGCGTTGATGCCGTGGGTAAACGGCAGGAACGGGTAGATCGCCTGGAACACGGGGCCGGTCATCTCGATGGGGAACGTACCGCCTGAACCGCCGACCTGCATGACCAACAGCACGACAGCGAGCGCCTTGCCGATATCGCCAAACGAAACCGTGAGCGTGTAGACGATATTGGAGAACACGAGACTCGCGACCCAGCCCGCCAGCACAAACTGCAGCGGGTTGTCGCATTGGATGCCAAAGAACAGGATGTCGCCCGCGCACACGAGTGTCGCCTGCAGCAGGGCCAGACCTCCAAAGAACAGGTAGCGGCCCAGGTAGATCTCGTGCAGGCGCACGGGGATCAGCTCGTTGATGAGCTCATCGTCAACCGATACCTTCATCATGGCCGCCAGCACGATCGAGCCGACCCACAGCGACAGGATCGTATAGAACGGCGCCATGGCCGAACCGTAATTGCGGATCGGATAGACCGGCTTGCGGTCGAGCGCGACGGGGCCGGAAAGCGACACGGCCAAACCCTCGGGATCGTTGCCGATCATCGTCTTGATCGTGGCAAGGTCGTCCGACATCAGGGCGCCATCGAGCTCGTCCTTAAAGGCGCTGATCTTGTCCGATGCCTCACCCAGCTGATCAGAAGCCTTGTTGACCAGCTTTGCAGCCTTGGAGAGGCCCTTTGCCAGCGAACCGGATGCGTCGGTCAGACCGCTCACAGCGCTATCCAAGTCACCCGAGATACCGTTCAGGGAATCCAGAACGCCCGAAATGGTCTTCTTGAGCTCCTTGGCCTTAACCGAGAACGTGGAATCGTAGTCGGACTTGGCTCCCGAGATACCCGCCTTGGCATCGGCGATGGCCTGGTCGACCTCGGCACGCGAGTTGTTGACCTCCGCCATGCCGTCCGAAAGGGACTTTGCGGTCGCCGTCAGGTCCTTCGCATTGTTGCGGTACTCCACGGCAATTCTGCCCAGCGACGTCGCAGCGGACTCGAGACCGTCTTTGAGCTTGTCATCACTCACCTGGTCGGCAAGGTTGCGGAGCTGATCGGCCATCGCATCGATATCCTTGGCGCGCGCATCGAGGGCCGCAGCGGCAT
The DNA here is from genome assembly GCA_900541685.1 of uncultured Collinsella sp. Classification (GTDB taxonomy): domain Bacteria; phylum Actinomycetota; class Coriobacteriia; order Coriobacteriales; family Coriobacteriaceae; genus Collinsella. The sequence goes on along the minus strand of UQKM01000009.1, from coordinate 4,016 downwards.
CGTTGAGTTGGGACACCGTAAGGTGCACATGCTGGTTTGCGGTGCCCAATGCCTTCGCAAGCTCGGCGGATACGTTGTCGAACGAGCCCGCGCTTCCGTCAATCGCCGCGTCAACGACATCGTTGGCGGCCTTGAGCGCTTCCTTGGAATCATTGATGCCGCTCTTGGCGTGCTCCATCAGCTGCTTCGTCGACTCGTCGACGGTGCCCGTCTGCTTGAGCATGCCGCTCGCCGACGTCAGCGAATCGGACGTGGAGCTCAAAATGCCCGCAAGCGACGTTGCGCTGGCCTGAACGTCCTGCAGGTCCTGGACCGAATCACCGAGCGCCGAGGACAGATTGGCGATAAAGTTGCTCACCTGGTCGGTGCTCATATAGTCGAGCAGGCTGGACACGGTTTTAAGACCGATGGTCGTGATGGTCTTGGTAAAGGTCTCATTCACCTGGCTCTGGACGGCGCTCGAACCCTTTTCGGTCACGATCTGGGCGATGGCGTTGGCCTTCTGGTTCTCGTAGAACTCGATATCGGCGTGCTTCACCTCGGTCGAGAAAAGCGTCATCATGTCGGCGCTAAACGTTTTAGGGATAACGACGGCAGCGTAGTATGCGCCCGACTTAACGCCCTCAATCGCCTTATCGCGGTCGTTGAGGACGACCCAGTCGAAGTTCTCATTGCCGCGCAGGGTGGCGGTTACGTTTTCGCCCACGTTGACCTCGACGGGAATCAGATCACTCTCGTAGCCCTCGTCGGTGTTGACCACTGCAATCTTAAGGTTGCCGGTATTGCCGTAGGGATCCCAGCTGCCGGCGATGTTAAACCATGCATAGAGACACGGAACGATGATCAGGCCCATCACGACGACCATGCCGATCACGGAGCGAGACACGTTTTGGACATCACGCTTAAACAGGTGCAGGATGTTCTTCATTTATGCCTCACCTCCTTTGGAGTGCTTGCCGAGCGGGGTGGTATCCCCGTCGTTTCCGTTTACGTTGTCAACGCCGTCGGCATCATGAGCTTTACGATGCGCACCGATATGCGGCAGACGGCTCGTGGGCTGTTCGCTGTCCTTGGTGCCCCGCTCGCTGGCGTTGAGACCAAACATGCGACGAGCGGCAGGAATGGCAGCCGTGTGCTCGCGCATTTCACGGCGAAGATCCTCGTCCGAAAGCGCCGAGATACGCATCTGGGTATTGAGGCTCGCACGGATGTACTCGATGTTGATGAGCCAGCCACAGATGGCGATAACCGAAATGATCCAGATAACGAGCAGGATGATCTTGCCGTTATTGTCGATATCGAGCACCGTCGAGAGCACAAAGAGCAGAACCTGCACGCCTACCACGGCGGCAAAACCGCCCTTGATGTAGTACGGGTAGCGATGCTCAAACGCCACGGCATGATCGAGCAGCTCGCGACGGTACGAATCCGAATCGAGCATGACGCGCATGGCCGTGCGCAGCGAATAGCGCTGGCGCGGCAGGTCGTTGGACTCGCAGATCATGAGGCCCGTCGTGGAAAGCTGCTTATCAAAGAGCAGGTTGAGGTTGAGCAGCAACGGGCGCAGCTGCAGACCGATAAAGAGCGCGATGATAAGGAACACGCCCAGAATGCACAGGTTGAACAGGTAGTTGAACGAGTACATGCCGCCGACGGTCTCGCGCAGCAGGTTGATGCCATAGGTAAAGGGCAGCAGCGGATGCAGCCACTGGAAGAAGCCGGGCATCATCTCGATAGGATACATGCCCGACGAGCCGGGGATCTGCACAATGACGAGGATGACGCCAATGGCTTTACCGATATGCTTAAAGGTGGTGGACAGCGCGTAGATGATGTTGACGTAGGCGAACGAGATAGCGATGCCGCCCAGCACAAAGAGCAGCGGATTGACGCACTGAACGCCAATGACCAGGTCGCCCACCGTAACGATAATGGCCTGGAACGCGCCCAGGATCACCAGCAGCAGCCAGCGGCCAAAGTAGCCCTGACGCGCTGTAAAGCTACCGATGCCCTCGCGGTCGACCTCGAGCTTGTAGATGGCGATGAGCACATAGCCGCCTACCCACAGCGCCAGATTGGTGTAGAAGGGCGCGATGCCCGAGCCAAAGCTCTTGACCGGATAGATTGACTTGGACGTCAGCTCAACCGGAGATGCCATGAAATCTGCCACGTCATTGACGTCGACGTCCATGAGGTCGGCTAACTCGCCCATAGACTCAGAGGTCTGCAGCGCCGCGATGTCGTTAGCGGCGGTTGCAAGCTTGTCCTGGACCTTGGCAAGGGAGACGTCGGTTTGGGCCAAGGTGGTCTTGGCCTGACCGAGCGTGGCATCGAGCTGCGAAAGCGTACCGCGTGCACTTGCAATGGTAGGCGTGAGGCCAGATACGATTCCCGTCAGATCGCCCGAGACGGCCGCAAAGGAATCGAGCGCGCTCGAGGCCTTCGGCAGCGCGTTTTGACCCAGGTCCGTCTGGGCCTGGCCAAGGTTGGTCGCACCGGTCTGAATTGCGTTATTGATAGCGTCGCTGGCGCCCGAGACAGCCGCGGCATCATTTGCCATGGCGCTCGACTGCGCGGACAGACCGTCCTTAACGCTCTGAAGCTTTTCATTCTGCTCTCGAAGCAAATCGATGGTCGCTACAATGCGCGCGTCAATTTCCTTGGAACCCGTCGACGTGTCATTGACGAGAATTTCCAAGTGCCCGATAACGGCCTTATTGTGATCGATCGTTGCCTGGAGAGACTCGAGCGAGTTATCGATGCGGGTGGTCGTAGATGTGACCGTGCCCGTCAACTTGCCGATGGCAGCATTCGCGGAAGCCGACGTCTTGGTGAGCGCAAGGCTGCCTTCCGAGAGCGCCTTGGAGAGCGAGGCGATGGAGTTACCCGCCGTGGCGCGAGCCTCGCCCAGCAGGTCGTTGCCCTGGGAGATCGCCTGCGTCAGCGACGGCGCCTGACCCTGCAGACCGGCAAGTGCTGCATCTGCTGAGTCAATGGAACCACTCGTCTTATCGATGGCGGCATTCATGTCGCCAATCGAATCGCGTACCTCGCCCAAGGTATCGGATGCCTCGGACACCGAGCTTGCCAGCGAATCCTGAGTCTGGGTTGCCTTGTCCTTTAAATCGACTCCGGCATCCTTGGCAATACTGGCAACGGTCTCGCCCACCGTGGAGACAAACTCCGAGTTGATCTGCTCCTCGATGGTGTTGGCACCGGTATCGGTGACCTTGGGCGCAATGGCGCTCTTCTTCTCATTGGCGTAGTACGTAAGCTTGGGCTGATGGTAGTTGCCGTCGAGCATCGAGACCAGATTGTCGGAGAAGTTCTTGGGGATTACGATCGCCGCGTAGTATTCCCCGCTCTCGACGCCCTCTTTGGCATCGGCGGCCGAATCGACGAAGGTCCAGCCCAGCTGATCGTTTTCCTTGAGCTGGTCGACCACCTTATCGCCCGCATTGAGCTCGCCCACTAGGTCGTTCTGGGTGCCCTGATCGTTGTTGGCGATAGCGATTTTAATGCCCTGGGTGTTTCCATATGGATCCCAGTTAGCCACGATGTTGTACCAAGCGTACAGCGAGGGGATAACGCACACGCCCAGGGTAACCACCAAGGCGACGGGGTTCACAAGCAGTCGCTTAATGTCGCGCTTGAATATCGCAAAGGAGACCTTTGCATCGGATAGTTTGCTGCCGAGACTCACGCTTGGACCATCCATCCTGTCGTTGAATCAAATCGTACTATCAAAAACCATTGTACGTAGGCGCTTTAGTGCCTCGCGGCACAATGGTATTGAGTTTTGCGGGTAGCAATATACTACGAAGATGAGTTAGTGTACAGTTGTACAGTATCTTTAATATCAGCAGGTCACAAAACCACAACCCGCACAAATTAGCAATTCAAGTAGTCATTTAAGAACATCCTCAACGACCACCCATAACAACGCCGATGTTTTGTCGCAGACAGACACTATGACCCAATCCGAGGGCACTAAAAAGATAGGAGCCCCCGCTCGT